>NZ_QUEM01000039.1 GCF_003477995.1 Bacteroides sp. OF04-15BH | reverse complement strand
CAGGGTTAAGTATGCGCTAAATTAATTCCGCCAACGGGTATTCTAAACAAAAAAGAATGTATTTTTGGACGCACATTCAAAACACTAATTAAACCTATTATGAAAGAATTATACTGGAAGTATTCCCTGATTGCCCTGATTCTTTTTCTCGGGGTCATCCTGTTTCAGCAGGCACAGCCATTCATGAACGGCATCCTGGGTGCCTTTACTCTTTATCTGCTTCTGCGCAAAGTCACTTTTCGCCTTGCCGAGAAGATTCCCTACAACCGTACCGTATGGCTGGTTACCATCGGCACCCTGCTGTTTATCGTCATCCCCATCAGTCTGTTGGGATGGCTTCTGGTTTCGGAAATCACCAGCATCAACATTCATCCCAAAGAGCTGCTCCGCCCGGCATTGGCCACGATAGACTTCATCAAGGAAAAAACCGGTTTCGACGTTCTGTCGGAAAGTACCTTGACTTTTCTGGCCGGTCAGATTCCCGCCATCGGCCAGTCCATCATGAGTGGTGTGAGCGATTTTTTCATCAATGTGGCCGTAGCCATCATGCTGCTTTATTTCCTGCTTTCCGGTGGCAAGAACATGGAACACTATATCTCCACCCTCCTGCCCTTCAAGGAAGACAACAAACAGGAAGTACTACAGCAGATTCATGTCATTGTGCGCTCCAACGCCATCGGAATCCCTCTTCTGGCCGTTATCCAGGGATGTATTTCCCTGCTTGGCTACTGGATTTGCAATGTGCCCAATCCTCTTTTGGCCGCCCTGTTCACGGCTGTAGCCTCTATCGTTCCGCTGGTAGGAACCGCCCTTATCTGGATTCCGCTGGCCGCTTATCTGGCCATTATCGGAGATTGGGTCATGGCTCTGGTTCTGGTAGCCTATGGAGGAATCATCATTTCCCAGTCGGATAATCTGATCCGCTTCATCCTTCAGAAGAAGATGGCCAATATCCATCCGCTCATCACCATCTTCGGTGTGGTGGCCGGATTGCCGATTTTCGGTTTTATGGGAGTTATTTTCGGTCCGTTGCTTGTGTCTCTTTTCCTGCTTTTCCTGGAAATGTTCCGCAAGGAGTATCTGCTGGATCACGAACCCTAATTCCGCCGTCTTATTTCTTCTTCCGGAAAAGACTGAAGTTATAACTCAGGTGCAGCATCACATAACGGCCGAAAGCCTCATAATGCACATCTGAACGCATGGAAGACGAGAAAGAACGACTCACGTAGTTACGCCCGTTGAGCAGGTCATAAACCTTGAGCGCCACACGTGCCTTACGCCCTTTCAGGAATCCCTGAGACAGTTGCATGTTCCAGATCCACTCATTATTATTCATATCCTGAAAGCTGAATCCCCACCGGGCATTCAACGTAAAATCGGTCGAGAAGTCCATGCCCCAAGGCATCTGTACCATACCGCCACACCGGGTTTCCAGCCCGTAAGTATCCATATTCCCGGCAGAAAGCGCGGTACTGCGCGAATGGTCATAATTACCGCCTACGGACACGAAGCAGTCCCACAGATCATCCCGGTAACTCAAACGCAACGTAGGGCGGAAAGTCACCTGATTGGTCACATTCCGGACGGTCTGCTCCGCTCCTTCGCCTACTACAAAACCCACATAGCGCATATAGTTCACATTCGTCTGCAGGAGGAATGTGAACTTTTTGTTTTTCAACGGAGCATTCATCATAAAGTCCGCCGTTCCGTTCATATTACCGTCCACGTTCACCGGAATCATGGTCCGCCGACCGGTCTGTGTGTCATACGTACTTTGGGAACTGAGACTGTTCTGAGTCACCATATAACTCACGTGCACATTATAGCTGCGCATGGTCTCTTCGGTAAAACGGTTATACCCCATGCTGATCATGTGGGTAAACGAAGGTTTCAGGTCCGGATTTCCCAGTTCCAGATTAAGCGGATTGGAAAAATCCAAAGTATCGGGTATCAGTTTCTGGGCATCTACCGGGCGCGCCATGGCATAATAAGAACAGTTTATCTGCTCGCGGCTGGTCAGATGATAATAGAAATTCAATTGGGGTGCCCAGTTTATCGTACTGTTTTCCGCCTCGAAGTTTCGTCCGGAAGTCTGATAGGTGAAACGGTTCAGCTGGCTGTTCAGCAAAAGTCCTGCATTCAGCTGATATTTGGTCTTGTTCAGATTCAGCCCGATTTCTCCGCGCTGCTCCAGATAATCATTGCAAGTGTTCCGGCTTTGCAGCGTGTCGGGCAAGGCATCCTGATAGAAATCCGAATAATTAGTGTGATTCACGCCCAGAGCAAGTACCCGAGGATCCTGAATCGATGCCACTTCCCTGCGGTCTTCCTGCCGACGCAAAGATACCTGATAAGTCAGCAACAGGGTCAGATCACGCCCTAACGGTTCGGAATAGGTGAGGCGGCTGCCCCAGTTGGTATTCGTATTCGGAGTCTTGTCATATTGCACCTGATGATAGACGGAATCTCCTCCCGCAATGGCACTCAACCGATAATAGTCAATCTGACGGAATTCATCACGGTTGTTGTCCGAACGGGTATAACCGCCATTGATACCGAGCATCAGGCTACGCCCTTTCTTGGCAAAACGACGCGTCACGTTCAGACTCATTTGTGCCGACCAGAAATTGTTCTCTCCTCCATTAAGTCCCCGGTTGGCATTCACAGCCACCGTATCTGTCAGCAGGTCCATCTGCTCGAGCGGATGCTCCACTCCAGGCACCCGATACGGATCGGAAGAGAACGAGGCGGAGAAAGACTCCTGTGTGTTCCACCCATTGGTCCAGCTCACCATAGGAGCCACCCGGATTACGGTCATACTGTCGGGACGCCATTCCACATTCAGACCGGCATGCAGATTCTGATTCCGGTTATACATCCGGCTCATCGTTTCCGTAAAGGCAGCCGTTGTATTTTCGAAAGACTCCATACTCGAAGCCATATCCTGCTTCATTTCATTCCGGTTATAAGAAAGGTTTCCTCCCAAATCCAGTTTCTTCCCCGAACGGTTGAAACTCCAGCCCACATTCTGGTTGTTTTCATCTCCCATCTGGCTGTCGTTTCCAGCCTGTGCCATCAAAGTCGTGTAGCGTTTATCCTGAAAATTATTCACCGAAGCCTTGCCGATGTAACGGTTGCTGCTGCCATACGCGGCCTCTACTTCACCCACCCAACTGTTCTGAAAATCATCAGCTACGGTCAGATCTATCACGGTTTCACGACTGCCGTCGTCCACTCCCATCCATTCCGACTCATCGCTCTTTTTGTCATACACCTTGAGTTCCTTGATCAGTTCGGCCGGCAGATATTTCAATGCCATGGAAAGATCATCCCCAAAGAATTCCTTACCGTTAATCAGGATTCGGGCCACTTTCTTTCCATTCACCCGCACATCCTGATCATCGGAACCATAAACACCGGGCATACGACGCAGCAGTTCGGCCATACGGGCTCCGGGCGGCAGTCTGTAATAATCGGCATAATAAACCAACGTATCGTCACGGAGCACCAGCTCACGTCCCTGTGCCGTGATCTGAGCCTCATCCATTTCATACACTGCCTCATGCAACAGGATATCTTTCAGACGCAGTTCCTTACGCTTGCCGCTAAGATCAACTCGAAGAGACTGTTGTTTATATCCCATAAAAGATATTTTCAGATTATATCTCTGGGGTAAAAGTTTTCCTACCCGGAAAACTCCTTCTTCATTCGTCACTCCGCCTCCCAGAAATGTCCCCAAAGAATCATACACCTGCACGGTGGCACCGGGCAAAGGATCCAAACGGTCGGCATCATACACTTTGCCGCGCAGAAAACGCTCATCCGCATTCTGTGCCCATACACTGCCAGCATACACACTGAACAGCAAGGTTTGGAAAAGTATCAAGAGAGTCCGTTTCATAGTTCTGTTGTTTTTCTATCGGGAGTATCCGACCAGTATCTTCAAAACAAAAGTAGGCAATTTATCAAATACCTCCAATGAGAAGGGAACTGAAAACTTATTGAATAAGTTTAAAATAAGGAAAAACAAAAAACGGTCCCGCGGCCATGCTGTCAATCTGACAGAAACAAAAAAAGAAGTTACCGGATGGTTATCCGATAACTTCCTGTCTGAAATCAATCATCAAATTTTTCACTGATGACAGTTCCGTCGGCTTTGATAATCGCCTTTACTTCACGATCTCCGCCACGCATTTCCATTTCAATCTCATAGCAAAGTCCTGAGGCGTTCTCTACAACCTCTATATCATCACGTTCTACAGAATAAGAAGCATAACGGTCCTGCAAGGTCTTCAACACAGCACTAGGCAAAGCTGAATAATACGTATCCCATTTGCTGCAAACCCACTGACCGGCTCCATTAAAGTAGGCTGTCTTTTTCAGGTTCTCATGCAGGAAATCAACCTCCAGAAGGCCGTCGTCATATTCTCGTCCTACGATTACTGCACCTGCATATTTTTCTGCGATCCATTGTCCGATCTCAGTCTCTACCGGAACATTCTGTCCGTCACCACCGCCGAGCGCCGGCTTATCGATGACCAATCCCTCTTCACTGATATAAACTTTCCAATCGTCATCAAAACGGGTCTCCATTTCAATGCAATAGAAGTTTCCGCTTGCAGCAGTCTTGTAATAGTCCACATCATCCAAAGCATTCAGGCTGGTAAATCCTTCCAGATTTCTTAGAGCACTCAACACACTGGGTGGCAAGGCGGCATACTGACGCTCAGGTATTTCCTGCTTGGTGTAGATCCAGTTATGCTCTCTGCTGAAAAGCACCTCATACACAGATCCCTTATAAACCAACTCAACTTCCGTTCCTCCGTTTTCGGTTTCCACATCAATGATGCGTGCTCCCGGGAAGTTGGTATCCAGCCACTGTCCGATGCTGGTTGTCGGTGTCTGTGGCAAAAAGTCTTCAAAATGATCATCTCCGTCTACATCATCAAGTACCTCTTTCAGGAGAATACCGTCGCTCGAATAGAAAAGTTCCATTTCTACAGAAGAAGTCCGGTTTTCTACAGAAATTACATACAGGGTTTCAATGCCGGAGCGCTCCAAAACCTCCACCTCGCGGTCGGTCACCCACGGCGAAGCAGCATACTCCGAACTTTCAAAGGCCGTACGTACGGAGTCAGGCAGATAAGAATAAGGAATCTCATATTCCGTCATATCCCAGAAACCATCCGCCAGTGAGAACCATGCGGAACATTTGTTCTGAACGCTGTCATTCGAAGTATAGAAGGAAGCTACGGAATACCCGTCTTTAGAAGTCCACTGCACAGATTTTGCATTAGGATATTTCATGTAGAACTGTTCTTCGATATTTTTCGGCACTGTCACAGTTCCACCGTTACCACTGTTATCATCACTACAGGATGAAAATCCGAATATGCCGCAGCACAAGGCCGCGGCGAGCCATAGATTCTTTTTCATAATTAGGATTTGGTTTTCTTGGTTATCAATCATTTTCGTAAGCAAAGAAAATGATCAAATCTGGAAAGAATTTGGATAAATGTATATTATTTTCCATTAAAACAAACTTTAACAAAAAAAGTGCAGGTTTCCGGGCCTGAATATGACATCCCGAAAACCTGCACTTGATCCTTTATCAAGAAATACTTTTTTTATTTCTTCACGGCGGCAATCAGCTCTTCCTGAGAAACCAGCATCTGCTCACCGGTAACCATATTTTTCAACGTTACCTTTTGTTCGTTCATTTCATTTTCACCGGCAATGGCTACAAATGGAATGTTCTTGGCATTAGCATAACTCATCTGCTTTTTCATCTTGGCACTGTCGGGATAAATCTCACAACGGATACCAGCCTGACGGGCGGCAGCCAGGATAGGCAGACAGTAAGCAGTCTCTGCCTGACCGAAGTTGACAAACAGCAGCTCTGTGCCGGTTGTAGCTTCCTTAGGATACAGATCCAACTGATTGAGCACATCGAAAATGCGGTCTGCTCCGAAAGAGATTCCCACGCCGCTCAATCCCGGCATACCGAAAATACCGGTCAGATTGTCATAACGGCCACCTCCGGTGATACTTCCGATCTGCACATCAAGAGCTTTCACCTCAAAGATACAGCCGGTATAGTAGTTCAAGCCACGAGCCAGAGTCAAGTCAAGCTCTACCTCATTCTTCAGGCCCAGGCTCTGCAAGGTCTGCAACACAAATGCACACTCTTCCACACCTTTCAAGCCGGTTTCGCTCTCGGCCAAAACGGTTCTCATGGTGTCGAGTTTCTCCTCGTTGCTGCCCTGCAACAGAATAATCGGCTGCAGTTTCTCAATAGCGGCATCACTGATACCGGCCTTTGACAATTCAGCATTCACAGCCTCAAGCCCGATCTTGTCGAGTTTGTCCATGGCCACAGTAATATCCACAATCTTGTCCGATTCGCCGATCATTTCGGCAATTCCGGTAAGAATCTTACGGTTGTTGATCTTGATGCAAACACGAATACCGAATTTGGTAAATACGGTATCCACAATCTGCATCAGCTCGACCTCGTTGAGCAAAGAATCACTGCCCACCACATCGGCATCACACTGATAGAACTCACGGTAGCGTCCTTTCTGCGGACGGTCGGCACGCCATACCGGCTGAATCTGATAGCGCTTGAACGGCATGGTCAGCTCTTCTCTGTGCTGCACGACATAGCGTGCGAAAGGTACTGTCAGGTCATAACGCAAACCCTTTTCACACAGCTGTGCGGCCAGTTTGTTGGTGTTCTCCGAAGACAAGTCGGCTGTATCTACTCCAGAAAGGAAGTTTCCGGAATTCAGAATCTTAAACAGCAGTTTATCTCCTTCCTCGCCATATTTACCCATCAGAGTAGACAGATTCTCCATGGCCGGAGTCTCGATCTGCTGGAATCCATAGAGCGCATAGACGCTGCGGATTGTATCAAAGATATAGTTGCGTTTAGCCATTTCCACGGGTGAAAAGTCCCGGGTTCCCTTTGGTATACTTGG
Organism: Bacteroides sp. OF04-15BH; assembly: GCF_003477995.1. Lineage (GTDB taxonomy): Bacteria > Bacteroidota > Bacteroidia > Bacteroidales > Bacteroidaceae > Paraprevotella. The sequence continues at coordinate 19,884 of NZ_QUEM01000039.1, read as the reverse complement.
TTTCGTTGCCATCTTGTTCTGTTTATAAATTATTTCTGCCCACAAAGGTACATTATTTTTTCTATTCCGACCACAGATTCCTGCTAAAAAGGCATAAGCATTGCACCGACCAACGCTTTTTATTTCTAACTTTGCAACCAAACAAGCAATCGCTCATTAGTATGAAATTTTTTCGAAAATCACATCAAGAAAAGACACCGGAAAAGACTGAGTTTACGGGTAACAACGAACCTCTGTCACCGGAAAGCCTGCCACAGAACCTGACAGCCGAAGAAGCTGCCGCCCTGTGGTTTGAGCACAAGTTCGGCGCTCCGATGCCAGATAGTGTAACGGCTCTGTTCAAATCTCTGATCCGCACAGAACTCAAACGCCGTCAGGCTGACAGCAGCCTGCTCAGCGCTACGGAAACCGGAAAACTGAACGAGACCCTGCGCCTGAACGAAACCAAACTTCGGAATATAGAAACTTCTATCGACAAGATTCATCAGCAACAGGAATGGTACAGAAAATTCATCGCCCTCTCACATGCTCTGGAGAAAGAAAAGGGTGAACTGTATCAGCTGAACAAACAATATGCCTCGATGCAAAAAAGCATACAGGAGCTGGAGCGTTTCGAAACTTTTGAATCCCGACAGGGAAGTTTTCAGAAAATACAGCTCATCAAACAGATGCGCGAGGCTCTTAAGTCTCTGATACAACAGCTGTATCAGGATAAGGAACAGTGTGAAAAGCATTATCATCAGATTAAGGAGGAATATGAGCAGCAGACACTGAGCCGCAAGGAATATGAGGCGGTACTGAAACGCACCGACGACCTGTTGACCGAGGTTTATCTGACCAACGGCAAACTGCAAATTCTGGAACTGAACGAAGGTAAGGAAAGCGAAGTGTCTGCACAATGGGCAATGAACATCACCTCGCTCACCAAGGAAATTGGTGAAATCAGACTGGAACTGGAAGAAGAGTACCGGAAACAGGAAAGCCTGAACCTGATCCGTCAGGAAACGGATGTGCATCAGAAAATGATTGACAAGGGCGAAGGTGTTCTGGTAAAACTGGATCTGCTCTATACCCTGTTGCTCCGGAAAGAGCGGACTCAGCAGGAGCTGGACAACTCTCTGAGAAAACAGAGCGAACAAAACGCACAGCTGAACAAACTCTTTACCAATATCAAAGAACTGGAATCGCAAATCAGCAGTCTACAGAACGAGCTGGCCATGCACCTGAAGAGCAATTACGGTATGGACGGAGAGAAACTCCAGTCGAGAACAATGGAGCTGAAGCGAAGAATGCAAATGCTGCTCAGTGCTCAGGTCCTGTGGAATCACATCTCCCAAGGATATAACTGGATTGACGAAAAGATGCAGGAAATATATCGCTTGCAGACTCAGGCCGAAAGCACCCACAACGCTCTGGAGCAACTGAACACCGAGGTAAATATCCTGAAAGAAAAGACCGAGGAAAAGAAATATTCCTTCACGGTGAGCAAGAGCCAGAACGTGATTCAGCTGCGCAGTGACCTGAAGGAAGGAAGCAGTTGCAGCGTATGCGGCGCGACACATCATCCTTACCACTCCGATACGATGCTGGAACAGAGCAAACTCATTTCGGAAATGAAAACCGATCTGGAGATGCTGGAAGCGGAATATAACAAGAAAAACCGGCAGTTGCAGGAGTTGCGCATGAAATATGCCCGGGAAACCGGTATCCTGGAAGTAGAACAGACTCATCTGGAAATGATACGCAACATGCACCAACAGAATATCCAGGAATGGAAGAAATTCGAGGATCTGGACCGCTCTTTCCGCGACTGTTCCGCCTCGACCAACCAGGAAGCCCGCCGAAGCATGCTGCAACAGCTCATCGAACGTACCGGTCAGGATGCCGAAGAAGCTGCTAAGGAACTGGAGATTTTCAATTTCCACCAAAGCAACATCAACAGCATCAATGGCAAGATTGCCAAAAAGGAGAACGAGAAGAATGACATCATGATGCGCTTCAACGAGCAGAACACCGGCTGTCAGGTATGGGCATACCGCATCAGCCATCTGCAAGAGGAAATCAGTATGCTGAATGACCGGTTCAGCGAACTTTTTGATGATCTGGAAAAAATCATAACCATTTCCGGATGGTTCAAGGCCTGGCAGAACAATCAGGAAGGATTGAAGATACAGATTCAGAATATCCTGAAAAAATATCGCGGTCTGATTACAGATACCGAAGCAAACAAGGAACGGATACTGATGCTGCAACAGAAAAAGGACCTGCTCGAAGACAGACTGAAAATTATGGTCAACGCACAGGAAGCTTCTGCAAAAAGACTGGAACAAGTGCAGAATCTGAAAAAGGAATGCGGCAACACCCTGCAAAAGCTCATCGGAAATCAGGAAGCCAAACAGGTGTATGACAACGCAACCTGCAATCTGGAAGAAGCCCGAAAACAGGAAGAGGAATTGCAGAAACAGAAAGAACAGGCCAAACAGGAACTGTGCCTGAAGACGGGAGCCATAGAAGCCATAGAGACCCGAGACAAGGAACTGGAGCAAGAGATCATGCAGGAAAAGTCGGATCTGGATCTCTGGATGAGAAAATACAATGCATCCCATTCTCCCGTACAGTTCTCGGAGCTGCAACAGCTTTTCTCTGCTGATACGGACTGGCAACAGATGCGGCAACTTACGCGCCATCTGAAATTTGAGCTGAGCATGGCACAGAAGAAAGTGGACCTGCTGCAGGCCGAACTGGCAGCTCATCAGGCAGACGGTAACCGACCGGGCGAAAGCAGCGAAAAAGAGGTTCACTCAATGCTGATAGAACGGAAAGAGATGCTGGAGCAGGAACGTAAGAATATCATTGGCATGATTGCAGCCTGTCAGGCACAGCTGATTAACCAGAAGGAAAAGCTGGATGCCATCAAACTCTGCGAAGAGGAAATCAAAAACAAAATCACAGAATGAGACACGGAAAATACGCTTATATTATAATGTGGGGAGTGCTTCTGGCTCTGTTCTGCACTTCGGTACCCGCTCTGGCTGAAGGACGATTCAAAATCGTGATTGATGCGGGACATGGCGGACGGGATCAGGGCGCTGCCGGACGAAAAACGCAAGAAAAGGACATCACTCTGAAAATTGCCCAACGAACCGGCAAATATATCCGAAGAAGAACCCGCGGCGTGGATGTTATCCTGACCCGAGACAAAGATGAATTCATCTCGCTGAACGAAAGGGCCAATTTCGCCAACTTCTGTCAGGCAGACCTGTTTATTTCCATCCATGCCAATTCTGCCCGCGGATATGCCGAAGGCACGGAAACATTTGTATGGAACAAAAGGCATAATCCCTGGAGCCTGAAGCTGGCACAACTGATTCAGGAGGAATATACCGAACGGGGAAAAAGAAAAAACAGAGGTGTGAAAAAAGCCAATTTTGCGGTATTAAGAAATACCAATATGCCGGCAGTTCTGACTGAGGTTGGCTTTATCTCCAATGCTCAGGAGGAGAAGTACTTGCGGTCAAGACGCGGCCGAAGAAAACTGGCATACTGCATCTATCAGGCTGTGAAACAGTATCTGGAAACTCTGAAATAAACCAATCAGGAGTGGCAGCACCATCGCTGACCACTCCTGATTGGTTTTATAGAAAATTGCGGATCAGAGCCACAAACTCCTCTCCGTATTTCTGTTTCTTGAAATCACTGATACCGCTTACCATACCGAAGGCATCCACCGTAGTCGGCTTGATGCTGCACAACAGGTGCAAGGTATTGTCCGACATTATGATATATGGCGGGAAACCTTGTTCGTCAGCCAGTCGCTTACGCAACGCACGCAACGCCTCAAAAAGTCCGTCAGCGCTCTCTTCTTCGAAGAAGGGTTGCCTGGACAACAACGGCTGTCCGGCGATGCGGGGCACGGCAACCGCTTTTCGTTTACGGAGAGCAACCTGTGGCTTCTCTTCACGGATCTGAGCCAGTGTGGCAGTGCTTTTTCCGTACAGCACCTGAGCTCCGGCAGGGGTGACTTTCAGATGCAGATTCTCTTTATAATCAATCTCCAGAAGTCCCAACTGCAACATCTGAAGCAGATAATCGTGCCAGTGACGGGCCGGTACATCATGCCCGGCACCATAAGTTTTCAGTTGGTCATACCCACGCTGCACGATTTCCTGCGTCTGATTGCCGCGAAGAATATCTACCACCAAATGAAAACCTGCATGCTGCCCGGTGCGCATAATGGCACTCAGGGCTTTCTGCACCAGAACTGTACCGTCGAAACGCAAAGGCGGATTACGGCACACATCACAATTACCACAATCATGTGCACTCTGTTCTCCAAAATAATTCAGCAGAATACGACGGCGGCAAACCGAGGCCTCAGCATATTCCTGCATGCGCTGCAAACGCTCCTTATTCATGCCCTGCTGACCGCTTTCTTCGGCAAAACGGGTCAGCTGTGCAATGTCTCCGTAAGAATAGAACAGTAACGTGTCGGCAGGCATCCCGTCGCGCCCGGCACGACCGATTTCCTGATAAAAGCATTCAATGCTTTTCGGCAGATTATAATGAATGACATAACGCACATTCGACTTATTGATTCCCATACCAAAGGCAACCGTGGCACAAACCACCTGAATGCGGTCTTTCAGAAATTCCTCCTGCGTAAAGTTACGCTCCTCGGGCGACAGACCAGCATGATAAACTGCAGCACTGATACCGTGCTCCTGAAGCATGGCTGCCACATCCTCGGTCGTTTTGCGACTCATGCAATAAATGATACCACTGTCATTCTCATGCCGGGACAGAAAATCCAGAATTGCCAGAGTCTTTTCTTTCTTCTTTAATCCCTTACGGACAACCAGATTCAGATTCGGACGGTCGAACGAGGAAATAAAGATCTGAGGACGCACCAGTCCCAACTGCTGCACAATGTCTTCCCGGGTGACTTTGTCGGCTGTAGCCGTCAGTGCAATGACCGGTATCTCCGGAAAATACTGATGCAAGACATTCAACTGCGTATATTCCGGACGAAAGTCATGCCCCCACTGAGAAATGCAATGTGCTTCGTCGATGGCAAAAAGAGACAGTTGCATGGATTTTAGCAAAAAAGGAATTTCGGACAATAAGCGCTCGGGGGATATGTAAAGTATTTTAACTTTACCGGATATACAATCCCTTCGGATGCTCACGGCCTCCTGGTCTGTGTTATTGCTATTGAGTGCTGCCGCATAAATACCACTCTCCTGCAAAGCCTCTACCTGATCCTTCATCAGAGAGATTAGCGGAGATACGACAATGGCCGTACCGGGCATCATCAGGGCTGGAATCTGATAACATAAGCTTTTTCCACCTCCTGTAGGCATCAGCACCAGCGTGTCATTCTTGGCCAGAACACTCCTGATGATGGCCTCCTGCTGAGGACGAAAAGAATCGTATCCAAAATATTTTTTCAGTGTTTGATACATGCAAAAACGGTTCTATTTATATTAGCAAACGCAAAGTTAACTTTTTTTGTCATTAAAAAGAGAGAAAAATTTGTACGAACAAGAAAAAAAAGCGAATTTTGCCTTATCATGTAAAGTTAATAAAATCGCACAAGGAGTTCTAGACACTGGATGTGATTTTATTTTTGAGTAATATATAGGAAGTATGGGAAAGTATAATTTAACGGAGAAAAAAGAAAAAAATGCTGCTTACCGCTCACTGGTAAGAGCTGAATTAGTAGACGAACTTTACGAGAAAATATTGCATATTTTCGTCGTACAGAAGAAGTACAAGGATCCGGATTATTCAGCCAAAAAGATGGCCGAAGAGTTGAGCACCAATACCCGCTACATCAGTGCGGTGGTCAATATCCGCTTCGGACAGAATTATTCCAGCCTTGTGAATGAGTATCGCATCAAGGATGCACAATATCTGCTTGTAGACAAGCGGTACATGGACAAAACCATGGAAGAGATTTCCGCTATGGTGGGATTTGCCAACCGACAGTCGTTTTATGCCGCCTTCTACAAACTGAACGGAATTACGCCGAGAAGCTATCGCATAAATCACTTGGCAAAAGAAAATAACAAAGCATAAATTTTAAAAGAAAAAGGGATAAATCCGAAAGGGTTTTATCCCTTTTACAGTTACTAATATATTTCCGATTTAATGAATACAACTGATTTTTCATACTGCGACGAACGGTTTGCCGATCTGCAATTGCTGAGATATCGTGTTAATGGATTTGAGAATCTGGATCTGCGCCAGAAGAAACTGGTTTATTATCTGTCGCAGGCAGCACTCTACGGACGTGATATTCTGTGGGATCAGAACGGCAAGTTCAATTTAAAAATCCGAAAGACTCTGGAGGCAATCTATACAGATTACTCCGGGGACAGAAACAGCAAGAATTTTCAGGAACTGACCGTATATCTGAAACGGGTGTGGTTCTCTAACGGTATCCATCATCACTATGCCTGTGACAAATTCCCGGCTCTGTTCAGCGAGAGTTTCTTTAAAGAAGCACTGCTGAACATCAATCCGGAAAAACTTCCCCTGAAAGCAGGCGAAACAGCAGAAACATTATACAACGAAATAGCTCCGGTCATTTTCAATCCGGCCATTATGGCCAAACGGGTAAACCAGGCCGACGGCGAAGACCTGCTGCTGACCTCTGCATGTAATTATTATGCCGAAGGAATCACTCAAAAAGAGGCCGAGGACTTTTATCAGGAAATGAAAAACCGGGAACAGGATCCCCGACCGGTCATGTACGGACTCAATAGCCAATTGGTTCGGAAAAACGGTAAGATTGCCGAGGAGGTGTGGAAAATTGACGGAATGTATGGCAAGGCCATAGAAAAAATCGTATATTGGTTGGAAAAGGCTGCCGAAGTCAGCGAAAACCCGAAACAGAAAGAGGTTATCCTGAAACTGGTAGAATTCTACAAAACCGGTAACCTGAGAACATTCGATGAATACAGCATCCTTTGGATTCAGGAACAGGACGGCTTTATTGACTTTACCAACGGATTTATCGAGACGTATGGTGATCCGCTGGGCATGAAAGCCAGCTGGGAGGGATATGTAAACCTGAAAGATGCAGAAGCTACCGAAAGAACCCGCAAACTGAGTGAGAACGCTCAATGGTTTGAGGACCATTCTCCAGTGGATGCCCGCTTCAAGAAAGACAATTGCCAAGGTGTTTCTGCCAAAGTCATTGAAACTGCGATATTGGGTGGTGACCTGTATCCGGCAAGTGCCATCGGTATCAATCTGCCCAATTCTAACTGGATACGCGCCGAGCATGGAAGCAAGAGCGTCACCATCGGCAACCTGACACATGCCTATAATCAGGCAGCCCACGGCAACGGCTTCAAGGAAGAGTTTGTCATCAACCGTGAAGTTCTGGAACTGATGGAGAAATACGAGGATGTATGCGATGATCTGCATACTGACTTGCACGAATGTTTGGGTCATGGCAGCGGAAAGATGCTTCCGGGAGTAGATCCGGATAGTCTGAAAGCCTATGGAGCAACCATTGAAGAGGCACGTGCCGACCTGTTCGGACTGTATTATCTGGCCGACCCGAAACTGACTGAACTGGGACTTACACCGGATTCCGAGGCCTACAAAGCACAATATTACGGTTATCTGATGAACGGACTGCTCACCCAGCTGGTACGCATCAATCCGGGTAAGGATATTGAAGAAGCACACATGAGAAACCGAGCTCTCATTGCCCGTTGGGCTCTGGAAATGGGAAAGGAAGAGCAGATTATCGAAATGATCTGCCTCAACCGAAAGACTTATGTGCAAATCAACGACTACCAGAAACTGCGGGAGATATTCGGAAAACAACTTGCCGAAATCCAGCGCATCAAGAGCGAAGGTGATCTGGAAGCAGCCCGTCAGCTGGTAGAGCGCTATGGCGTGAAAGTAGATCCGTCCCTGCACCAGGAAATCCTGGCCCGGTACAATCAGCTGAATCTGGCTCCATACAAGGGATTCATCAATCCGGTATACACTCCAGTCATTGACGAACAGAACAATATTACTGACATCCGAATCAGCTATGGCGAAGCATACGACAAACAGATGCTCCGCTACAGCAAGGACTATGCAACACTATAATCCATGAATATAGCAGAAGAAATCAGAAAAATAAAACAAGAGCTGCGCCTCTCCATGAATGGAGTGGCGTCGGCTTTTATGCGAGAAAACGGCCTGAACTATAAGTTAAACTTCGGAGTGGAGATTCCCCGACTGCAAAGCATCGCCAGCGAATTCCAACCGAATCATGAACTGGCACAAGCCTTGTGGAAAGAGAATATCCGGGAATGCAAGATTCTGGCCGGCATGCTGCAACCGGTAGACTCTTTTTATCCGGAAATTGCAGAAATCTGGATTGAAGGCATGCCTACAGCAGAAATAGCGCAGCTCACGGTCATGAATCTGTTCCAGAAACTGCCCTATGCCTCAGAAAAAGCATTCCAGTGGATCGCCCGCGAAGAAGAAATGTTCCAACTCTGCGGCTACCTGCTGCTGGCACGCCTTTTCATGAAAGGCGAACCTCTGAACGAACGGGCGGAAAATGAATTTCTGGATCAGGCCGGTGCCACCATCGCCCATGCGGAAGGTACCCTCAAGAAAGCCATTGTAAATGCATTGCTCAAATACGAAGAAATTAATAAACAGCGCACTCAGGAAATTGAAAATATGCTTCTGCAATAAGCCGTCTGTTATTTTTTTCTGAAAAATATTTTTAGGGATATGCGTGCTTTCGGCAAAAAGCACTAACTTTGTTGCAAAACAATTAAACGACTATCATGCAAGAAGAAAGTGCAGAAGAACAGGCATTACAGGCCCTGTTTCATTTTATTGAAACAAAGGGGCTGAGAAAAACTCAGGAGCGGGAAACCGTGTTGAGAACCATTTATAATATGAAAGACAAGGTTTCCATTGAAGAAATCCTCAGTAAGCATCAGGAACTTTTTCCTAAAATACATATATGCCGGTCTACTGTATATAATTGTATTAATATCTTGCTTGAAGCCCATGTAATCAATGAACTGAAAGACAAAAACAGCACCGTATACTGCAAAGTATTCGGAAACCGGAATCTCATAGAACTTGTATGCAACAGTTGCCGGGAAACCCAACTGGCAGAGCTTAAGCACATCAGATCCTTGCTGGAACATATCGGCTGTGCAGACTTTCAGGTTCACAACTACAGAGTTACTTTATACGGAATTTGCGCCAAATGTAAAATGCGCATGCAATAAGGAAATCAAACAAACAACAAATATAAATATCCAATCATGGTAAAAGGAAAAGTAGATGCCCTTCTTGGGATCGTATTCGGAGATGAGGGAAAAGGTAAAGTAGTAGACGTATTTACTCCGAAATATGATGTTGTTGCCAGATTCGCAGGTGGACCAAACGCAGGCCACACCATCATTTTCGAAGGTAAGAAATTCGTTCTCCGCTCTATTCCTTCAGGTATTTTCGCTGAAGATAAGATCAATATTATCGGTAACGGATGTGTCATTGCACCCGACTTGTTCATGGCCGAAGCCAAAGAACTTGAGGATGCCGGATATGACCTGAAGAAAAGACTCCACATCAGCAAACGTGCTCATCTGATCCTGCCTACACACAGAGTATTGGATCGTGCTTACGAGGCTGCAAAAGGCAAGAACAAAGTGGGAACTACCGGAAAAGGTATCGGACCGACCTATAGCGACAAGGCCAGCCGTATCGGTTTGCGCGTAGGTGACATCCTGGAAAACTTTGACGCAAAATATCAGGCTCTGAAGGCCAGACATGAGCAAATCCTCAAGGATCTGAACTTCACAGACTATGATATCACCGAAGAGGAAAAAGCTTGGATGGAAGGCATCCGCTATATGAGCACCTTCCCGCTTACGGATACAGAGGTGGAAATCAACCAGTATTTGAAAGAGGGAAAAAGCGTGTTGGCAGAAGGAGCTCAGGGAACAATGCTGGACATTGATCACGGAACTTATCCTTTTGTCAGTTCTTCAAGCACCACCAGCGGCGGTGTCTGCACCGGACTGGGTATCGGACCAAAGCAGATAGGTGAAGTATTCGGTATTTTCAAAGCTTACAGCACCCGTGTAGGTTCCGGACCGTTCCCTGTTGAACTGTTCGACGAAACCGGTGACAAGATTCGTGAGATCGGTCACGAATATGGTGCTGTGACTGGAAGAAACCGTCGTTGCGGATGGGTGGATTTGGTTGCCCTGAAGTATGCCATCATGATCAATGGCGTAACTCAGTTGGTTATGATGAAGAGCGACGTTCTGGACAGCTTCGAAACCATCAAGGCATGCGTAGCTTACAAGAAGGACGGTGTTATTCTGGAAAATGTACCGTTTGAGACAGAAGGCTGCGAGGCTGTATACAAGGACATCCCAGGATGGCAGTGTGATCTGACCGGCATAACTGACGAGAAGGACTTCCCGGAAGCATTCAAGAACTACATTCAGTTCCTGGAAGACGAGTTGGAAACTCCTATTACCATTCTGTCTGTTGGTCCAGACCGTGCTCAGACAATTATCCGCAATAAATAAAGAACTGGAGCATTTCACATAATAAAGAATTGTTCATCAATAAAAAATGTCAGCAGACTGATGAAAGATTTCCATATCTTCAAAAGTCTGCTGACATTTCTGTTTTAAATCCTATTTATCGTATGAAATACATCTCATTACTCTTACTTCTAGGAGCTACTCTGTGTTCTTCGGTCTCTTGTAGTACAACAAAAACAAACGCCGAACAAAATATATCCAAAACAGCAGACAAAGGCTTAGAAATCCGTATGTTTATCGCATCGGAGAAAAGAACCGGCTACGGTGTCGGACCACAATCCTGCTTCCTGATTAAATATAAACCGGAAGAAAAATGGCAATACTTCTATTCTGAAATTCAGGGATTCCAATATGAACCCGGATATGAATATCAGCTACTCCTGCAACGTACAGAGCGTAAGAATCCTCCTCAAGATGCCTCAAAGTACGTCTACACTTTAAAGAAAATCATTTCCAAGACAGCAGGCCCGTCCAAGGCATTGCCTGAAAACAAAAACTAATTTTCAAGTTCTTCGTATAAAGCAGCCAGCTCGCCGGGGTCGGCATTCAAAGAGCTGGCTTTTTTCAGGTCCTGGCGTGCCTTATCCTTTTGACCAGTCTTTATATAATATGAGGCACGATTCAGATAATAGATAACATTCCCGGGCTCCAGTTCTATGGCTTTCTTATAATCGATCTCAGCCGATTCATAAGCCTTGCGGTTCATCTCCATTTCCGCACGCACCACGTAATAATCGGCACGACGGGAGTTTTTCTGAATCAGCTGATTGATCTGATCCATCGCCTCCTTCGGACGGTTATCCTTTTCGTTAAGCAGAATCAATCCCAATACTGCATCTTCATTGTCCGGTTCCAGCTGAAGAAGATGTTCATAGTCCAAGCGCGCATTCTTGAAAAGATTCTGGGAGGAATAGATATAAGCCCGCATCATCAGGGCGTGCCGATGATCCGGATTCAGATCCAGTATGTCACTGTAATCTGTCAAAGCCTTCTCCTTACGGCCGGTGCGCATATACAATGCCGCACGATTTAAAAGAATACCCATCGTATGCGGCGAGAGATTGATCCCCAGGTTATAAGATTCCAATGCCTCGGCATCGCGTCCGGTCTTCTCCTGTATCTGACCGATATAATTAAACAACAACGCATTTGACTTTAAAGCCGGTTCTTTCTTTAAGGCTGCCCGAAAGTACTCCTCAGCCTGCAGCAGACTGTCGCGCGAGATGGCATCGAGCCCTTGTTTCACCAAATCCTGATAACTCTGTGCCGATACGGAAAGCGCACCCGCCAGAAGATATACTGCCAATAATATTTTTTTCATCATAGGATATCCCAACATTAGGAAATTAATTCACATAGAAACCCGATCTGCTTTTCTTCTTTCAAAAGGGATGGCCCAACTACAGACAAACAGATCCGGGACAAATGTATAAAAAAAGTTCCTGGCTCCGGAACAGAGCAGGAACTTTTTGTCTTTTATTACTTGAGGTTAAGCCTTTTTGATATAATCAACAATCCACTGACCGACCTCTTTCGTACCATACTTGGCGCCTCCTTCAACCTGAATTTCCGGGGTACGAACGTGAGCATCAAGCGAAGCATTGACAGCCTTGCGGATCATAGCTCCTTCCTCCTTCAAATCAAAGTACTCAAACAACATGGCTACAGAAAGAATCTGTGCCAACGGGTTGGCAATGTTCAAGCCCTTGGCCTGAGGCCATGAACCGTGAATCGGTTCGAAAACCGGAGTATGCTCACCGGTAGAAGCAGACGGCAGCAATCCCATAGAACCGGTAATGCAAGAACCTTCGTCAGTAAGGATATCACCAAAAGTATTCTCGGTTACCATCACATCAAAGAAACGGGGATCCTGAATCATGCGCATAGCCGCATTGTCTACAAACATATAGTCTGTCTCTACATCCGGATACTGAGGAGCCATTTCCTTGGCAATCTGACGCCACAGACGGCTTGAAGCCAGAACATTGGCCTTATCCACTACGGTAAGGTGCTTACGGCGGCGACGGGCATATTCAAAAGCCACTTTAAGGATACGCTCGATTTCCGGACGGGTATAGGCATTGGTATCATAGGCTTTCTCGTTATCCTGATACTTTTCTCCAAAATACATACCACCGGTCAGCTCACGGATACAGATAAAATCAGCACCACGCACGAGTTCTTCCTTCAGAGGAGACTGATGAATCAGACATTCAAAGGTCTCTACCGGACGGATATTTGCAAAAAGTCCGAGTTTCTTGCGCATGGCCAGCAAGCCCTGCTCCGGACGTACTTTGGCAGTAGGATCATTGTCAAACTTCGGATCACCTACAGAAGAGAAGAGGACAGCATCCGCTGCCATACATTTCTGATAAGTATCTTCCGGGAACGGATCGCCTACTGCATCAATGGCAGCAGCTCCACAAAGGGCATATTCATAAGATACATTGTGACCAAACTTTTCACAAACGGCCGTCATGACAGCTACTCCCTGTTCTGAAATTTCAGGTCCGATTCCATCACCCGGCAATACGGCTATTTTCAAATCCATAATCTATTCGTTTTATTTATTTTCTTCTTTTACTTATCACTATATTTACAAACAATGCTTCCTTGGAAGCACTACGATTTATTCGCATGTTTCAGCAGAGGCCTCACACACATAATCTTTCTCTATGAGATTCAGCATTTTGATGGTTGCCTTGATGGCTGCTTCGGTCTGGTCCGCATCCAATCCGCGAGTACGCAAGGTCTTCTGATTCCAGTTCCAGGTGATAACGGTCTGTACAAAAGCATCCGTGCGTCCTCCGGGAGGAATCGTTACATTGTAATTGGCCAGCCAGGGAAATTCGCGATGCAGACGTTCTTTATAAATAAACATCGTGGCCCGCATAAAGGCATCGAACTGACCGTCGCCCGAAGCCTGTGCTTCGTAAGCCTGCCCGTTCACTTCCAGACGGACACAAGCCATCGGTTTCAAACCATAGGCCGTGGTGACCATATAGCTCAACAAACGTACATGTTCTTCGGGAGCATTGTGTTTCAATACATCGGCCACAATGAAAGGCAAATCATTCTGAGTAACCAGTTCTTTCTTGTCTCCCAATTCAATGATGCGCTCAGTAACCTTTCGTGTCTGCTCCGGAGTCAGTTCCAGACCTAATTCCTCCAGGTTCTTCAGGATATTGGCCTTACCGCTGTTCTTCCCCAAAGCATATTCACGCTTGCGGCCAAACCGTTCCGGCAGCAAGGCGTTGCAATAGAGATTCGCCTTATTGTCTCCATCGGCATGCACACCGGCCACCTGAGTAAACACACTCTCACCAGTAATCGGTTGGTTGGGCGGTATGGCGATTCCAGAATAACTCTCCACCAAACGGCTTACTTCATTCAAGCGATCCTCGCAAATTTCGGTTTCAGCCTGAAACTGGTCTTTCAGAATAGCCTGCACACTGGCCAGCGGTGCGTTTCCGGCCCGTTCTCCCAGTCCGTTTACCGAAGTATGAATACCCCGGCACCCGGCCAGAACCGCAGCCAGCACATTGGATATGGCCAAATTATAATCATTGTGCGCATGAAAGTCAAAGCGCAGATGCGGATATCGTTTCACCATCTTGCGCATATAGCTCACCAGATGAAGCGGGTTAAGCACGCCTAACGTATCCGGCAACATAAAGCGCTCGATGCGCTCATGCTGCAAGGCATCTACTATCTGAAAGACGTACTCCGGCGAATTCTTGATTCCGTTACTCCAGTCCTCCAGATAGACATTCACCTTGATTCCCAACTGCTCGGCATAGGCCAATGAATTTCGGATATCGGCGATATGCTCTTCCGGAGTCTTCTTCAACTGATTCAGACAATGATTCAGGGAACCCTTACACAGCAGATTGATATTTCGGCAACCGCAACGAGCAATCCAATCGAGCGAAGCATGTCCATCCACAAAGCCCAGGACTTCTACCCGATCCAGCATCCCCACCTGAGCAGCCCAACGGCAAATATTACTCACAGCCTCGATTTCTCCATCGGAAACCCGAGCCGAAGCAACTTCAATCCGGTCCACATTCAAATCCTGCAACAAAGCCTTGGCTATGATCAGTTTCTCATGGGGCAGGAAACTCACTCCGTTGGTCTGTTCACCATCTCGCAAAGTGGTATCCATGATTTCTACCCGAACGGTTTTATTCTGTTCCATAATACTTGTGGATTAAATGTTATGTTTCACCTTCAGAAGTCTAAACGCTCTTTTGCTCCCAGGCTTCAATTTTGTCTTTATTCTCCAACAGGAAATCGATGTCATCCAATGCATTCATCAGACAGTACTTCTTATATCCGTTCAGTTCGAAATGTTCCTGTCTGCCGGTAGCCTTATTCGTTACAGTCTGCTCCGGAACGTTGACTTCCACTTCGGTGGCAGGATCCTGATTGATTGAAGCAAACAACTCGGCCAGAAATTCCTCTGAAACAACAACCGGCAAGACAAAGTTGTTCAATTCGTTGTTCTTATGGATATCGGCAAAGAAACTGCTGATCACTACACGAAAACCATATCCGGCAATGGCCCATGCCGCATGCTCACGGCTGGAACCGCTTCCAAAGTTCTTTCCGGCAACCAATATCTCTCCCTTATACTTGGGATTGTTTAATACAAAGTCCGGATTCAGCGAACCATCCGGATTATATCGCCAGTCGCGGAACAGGTTTTCACCGAAAAACTTCTCTTCCTTAGTTGTAGCTTTCAGAAAACGTGCCGGAATGATCTGGTCGGTATCCACATTTTCCAAAGGCAAGGGCACACAAGTGCTTGTTATGATGTCAAATTTCTGTTTCATGGAATCGTCTTTACATTAATGTTCTTGGATCTGTTATTACTCCCGTTACCGCCGCAGCTGCTGCCACTAACGGACTGGCCAATACGGTACGTGCTCCAGGGCCCTGACGTCCTTCGAAGTTACGGTTTGAAGTGGATACGGACAACTTTCCGGCTGGAATCTTGTCATCGTTCATAGCCAGACAGGCAGAACATCCCGGCTGACGCAATTCAAAACCGGCCTCCTTGAAAATCTGATCCAAGCCTTCTTCCTGAATCTGACGGGCTACAGCCCAAGAACCCGGAACCAACCAACAAATCACCCGATCGGCTTTCTTGCGTCCTTTCACAATCGAAGCAAAAGCACGGAAATCTTCAATACGGCCATTCGTACAAGAACCACAGAAAACATAATCTACCGGTTTTCCGATCATCTGCTCTCCCGGTGCAAATCCCATATAGTCGAGTGCTTTCTTGAAAGAAGCCTGACCGGCCGCTTCAATCTGATCCAAAGAAGGAATCGTTTTGGTGATACCCATTCCCATACCCGGATTGGTTCCGTAGGTTACCATAGGCTCGATATCGGCCGCATCAAACTCAATCTCCTTGTCAAACACAGCATCATCACCGCTGCGCAATGTCTTCCAGTAAGCCACAGCCTTATCCCATGCTTCACCCTTCGGAGCATATTCCTTATCCTTCAGATAAGCAAAGGTTACTTCATCAGGAGCAATAAAACCACCGCGGGCACCCATCTCGATAGAAAGATTACACAAGGTGAGACGGCCTTCCATAGTCAATTGCTCGATGGCCGAACCGGCATACTCCACAAAGTAACCGGTAGCTCCGGAAGTGGTCATCTTGCTCATCAGATACAAAGCCACATCCTTTGCCGTAACCCCTTTTCCTAAAGAACCCTTGACGGTGATACGCATGGATTTCGGTTTCTGCTGCAAGATGCACTGTGAAGCCATGACCATTTCCACTTCTGAGGTTCCGATACCGAAAGCCACAGCGCCCATAGCTCCGTGGGTAGAGGTATGCGAGTCACCGCATACAATAGTCATGCCCGGCAAAGAAAGACCATTCTCCGGTCCCACCACATGAATGATACCATTCTTTGGATGCATCATACCGAAATGAGTCAATCCAAAGTCTTTGGCATTTTGCGCCAAGGTGTCTACCTGAGTCTTGCTCACCGGGTCCTCAATAGGCTTGTCCTGATCGTGAGTCGGTGTGTTATGATCGGGCATACAGTAAATACGTTCCGGACGGAAACATTTCAGACCGCGGGCACGCAGTCCTTCAAAAGCCTGAGGACTGGTTACCTCATGGCAATATAAACGATCAATATAAAGCTGGGTAGGACCATCGGGCACATTCTGCACCACGTGTGCGTCCCATATCTTATCAAATAAAGTATTAGCCATTGTCTTGAAATTACTTTTTAAACTTGTTGATACAGTCAATATATGCTTCTACCGAAGCGGATACAATATCCGTATTGGCACCAAAGCCATAGTATACATGTCCGTCATATTCCACTTGCATGTGTACCTTACCGACATCGTCTGATCCTTTGCTGATAGCCTGAATAGTGAACTCCTTCAGTACGGTATGGCGCTTGATAATGTTCTTCAAAGCCTTGATGGCGGCATCAACCGGTCCGTTACCACTGGCAGAAGCCTCAAACTTCTCACCGGCAATATCCAAACCGATGCAAGCCACGGATTTCACTCCCATACCGGTTGTCACCTGCAGATAATCCAACTTAATGGCATGCGCTGCAGCACGGTCCGCACCGGCCAACATCAGGATATCATCGTCGTTTACCTCTTTCTTCTTATCAGCCAGCTTCAGGAACTCCTGATAAGTGGCATCCAGACGCTCGCCTTCCAGTTCAACACCCAATACACTCAAACGATGCTTCAAAGCCGCACGTCCGCTTCGGGCGGTCAATACAATGGCGTTATCATCGATACCCACATCCTTAGGGTCCATAATCTCATAAGTCTGCACGTTCTTCAAGACTCCATCCTGATGGATACCGCTGGAATGTGCAAAAGCATTGCGTCCTACAATTGCCTTGTTAGGCTGCACCGGCATATTCATCAAGCTGGAAACAAGACGGCTGGTCGGATATATCTTCTGCGTATTGATGTTTGTATCAATATCAATTCCCTTGTGGCATTTCAGAATCATGGCTACTTCTTCGAGCGAAGTATTACCGGCACGCTCTCCGATACCGTTGATGGTAACCTCAGCCTGACGGGCACCATTCATAATACCGGCAATGGTATTGGCTGTAGCCATACCCAGATCATTATGGCAATGGGTAGAAAGAATTGCCTTGCCGGCAGAGAGTCCGTCTACATGCTCCATCAAATATTTGATCTTGGCACCGAATTCCTGTGGCAAGCAATAACCGGTTGTATCCGGAATATTAACTACAGTTGCTCCGGCCTTAACGACAGCATCTACCACACGGGCCAGATATTCATTGTCCGTACGTCCGGCATCCTCTGCATAAAACTCAACATCCTCCACATAGCGCTTGGCATATTTTACTGCAGCCACAGCACGCTCAATGATTTCTTCACGATTGGAGTTAAACTTATATTTAATATGTGAGTCCGATGTTCCGATACCTGTATGGATACGTTTGTGCTTGGCAAACTGTAAAGCTTCGGCAGCCACATCAATATCTTTCTGCACAGCGCGGGTCAAAGCACAAATGGTAGGCCAGGTCACAGCCTTAGATATTTCTATTACGGAATTGAAATCACCCGGACTGGAGATCGGGAATCCTGCTTCAATCACATCCACTCCCAAAGCCTCCAGCTGCTTGGCAACCTGAATTTTCTCAACCGTATTCAACTGGCAGCCTGGAACCTGCTCTCCATCACGAAGTGTTGTATCAAAAATAAAAAGTCTGTCACTCATATATCTTATGTTTTATTTGTTTATCAAAAAAGAAGCCTTTCACACTAGGAAGTGGGAAAGGCTTTTATATCTCTGCGACACAATTACGCACAAAGCACACTTCCCACTACTTTTTGCAGTCGGAAACATAGAGTTGACAACATAGCTGTATTCGCAGTAACCATATTTTTATTTTTTATGTTATTGATAACGCAAAATTAAGAGGAAAATGCCATATAACAAAATAATCAGAAAGAAAAATCCCCATAAATATTACAGATTCTTTCTAAAATAGCGAATATAATAGAATATTTATACAGAAACATGCTTTGTAACATACAAAATTATAAAGGGCATGTTATAAAAAAGAAATGACAAAAGAAGAATAAGTCTATCAAAATCCCAACAAGGATTCCCGACAAACGCAAACTGAGACAAGAACACTAAAAAAGTCGTATCAAACTCTTTTTCTGAGTAATGATACGACTTCTTTTTATTTAAATCTAAACGTGGCTGTCGGTTTCGTAACCGTTGGTTTCGCAATCTTTTCTTTTGTCGCTCTTTCTTCCATTCGCTCGATACGCATATCCAAATCCGGATGACTGGAGAATAGCTGATTCAAGAATGCACCGACTTGTGACTCCTGAGCGTTACTCTGCAACTGCTTCAGTTTTCGGAAGGACAAAGCCATTGCCCACGGGTTCTTCCCTGCATTTTTCAAGAAGGTATAGCCATAATCATCGGCAGCACATTCCTGCTTTTGAGAATAACGTGCATTAACCATGGCTTCTGTCAGTGCTCCTAATTGTGAATCTGTCAAAGCGGCTATTTTCTCATGCGACGAAGATATTCCGTCTTTCAAAGCAGAGGTCAGTAAAGCAGTGCGAAAACTTCTCTTGGAATCACGATGAGCAACATGACCGATTTCATGTCCTATTACCCCTAACAGTTCATCATCCGTCATGACATCCATCAGTGAGGAGAACACCCGAACACTACCATCAGCACAAGCAAAAGCATTGACATCCTTTACCTGATAAACTTTAAAATTCAAAGGAATACCTTCTGCATCTGTAAGTCCGCTCGTCAGCTTTCTCAAACGGATAGTATAGGGACTGTTCTCTGGACAGACATTATTTTCTGCATCCATTTTAGCCACATACTCTCTGACATACTCTGCCATCTGTTCATCCGTCAGAGTTGCGGCCTGCACCACCTTTGAGACTCCTCCCAACATCCGCGACCAATCAAATTGGGCTTTTACCTGAGCATGAAAGAAAAGGAAACACAAAAAGAAAAGAGTTTTCAGAAATCGAATATTCATATTTATAGTTGTATTACCAATTTGACCATCTTTTAGTCTAGATAACAAGTTAACAAAGGAAAGATCTTAGTTACTGCGGGCAAGTTATTATTTTTTTTCTAAAAAGCCAAAATTATTGAAAGATATTTTAATAAAAAGAGATTTTCAGGGAAGAAAGAAAAGATTTTCAGATGAAAGAGTGCAAAAAACAATACAAAAAAAGAATCCCTCCGGAGATTGCTCTCTGAAGG
>NZ_QUEM01000038.1:423-27513 GCF_003477995.1 Bacteroides sp. OF04-15BH | reverse complement strand
TATACTAATTTTCAGGCGGTTTTTTAATTCCGCCAACAGGTGGATTATATAATTCATTTCAGGTAAGAAAAAACGGTAATTCATTATTTTATACCGTTTTCTGTTTCCTTTTTCCTTGTTTTTGGTGTAACTTTGCGCCATCTTATCTACTATAGAACTTAGAATGAAAAAGAATGTTTTTTTATTAATTCCTTTTTGTGCCTGTCTGGCCACTTCTTGTATCAAGGATGAACCACTTAATTCAGAATGCGATATAGAAGTTTGTAAAGTGCATCACGATGCAGCAGATACTATTTTTTATGTAGTTTCTGATACACTCCAGAACGTAAATTCAACGGATTCTGTAATTATTTATTCTATTCGTCCTGATGTCCGAAGAGAAGATTTGTCTCAGGTTCGAGTTACTTTGGCTACGACTCCGGGAGCGACAGTAACACCTGCAAACGGTTCGGTACAGGATTTCAGCAAAGGGGATGTTACTTATACCGTAGTTTCTGAAGACAAGCAGTGGAGCCGTATTTATAAGGTACGTTTTATTCCGATGACGGTCTTGAATCCGAATTTTGATTTTGAAACAGTAGAACTGGAGCAGCCTAAAGAACGTTTCTATAACTGGTTTGCTTATGGTCGTGGCAATGTGCGTCAGGATCTTTGGGCAACCGGTAATTCCGGTTTTGCTTTGAGCCGTTCTTCTGCCAAACCACATGAATATCCTTCTGTCATGTTGGAGAAGGGAGTGAGTGGTAAAGGTGTGAAACTGGAAACTTGCAGCACGGGTGCTTTTGGTGCGATGGTAAATATGCGTATTGCAGCCGGAAACCTCTTCTTGGGTTCGTTTGATACACAGAATGCATTGAAGGATGCCATGAAGGCTACTCGCTTTGGTGTTCCTGTCAATCAGAAACCATTGCGCTTTACCGGATACTATAAGTTTCAGCCCGGTGAAAAGTTTCAGGACCGTTATGGCATGGAGGTTCTTGGACGTGTAGATGCTCCCGATGCTTATGCGGTACTTTATAAGAATACCGATGAAAACGGTCAGCCTGTTACTCTTTATGGAGATGATGTGCTGACTCATGAGAATATTGTGGCCATAGCCCGTGTTCCGGAATTTAAGGTTACGGGAGTAGCAGATACTTGTGCTTGGGAACATTTTGATTTGCCGCTCGAGTACAGACAAAATCTGGATATCGCCCGATTGCGTAATTTTGGTTATAATCTGGCCGTTGTGTTCACGTCAAGTATTGACGGAGCCACTTTCTGCGGTGCTGTGGGCAGCACTTTATTAGTTGATGAATCCACAATTATTTACGAATAAACGATTTATGAAAAAGATAAAGTATTTGTTATTGTTGGTCCTGTCGTTGACAGTTTGGAATGCACAGGCCGAGGATTTATATGAAAAGTGGAATACACCGCGAGGCACCAGTTGGGGTTTCCTGTTGCGTACAGGATATGTCTTGGGAGGTACTTCTCCGATGCCGTTGCCGGCAGAGATTCGCAGTATCGGCCGTTTCAATCCAGAGGGTGGATGGGCCATAAGCGCCGATTTTTATAATATGTTCAACAAGCGCTGTGGTATTATGACCGGTGTCCATTATTTTATGGAAGGTATGAATACCGGTGCCACCGTGAAGAATTATAAGATGGGTATTCAGATGGGAGAGGACTATCTGGAAGGTATGTTTACAGGAACTGATGAAACCAAGACATTTATGAGTGGTTTTACAGTGCCCGTCATGGCCACATTCCGGGTCAGCCCGCGTTGGAACATCAATATCGGTCCTTATGTTTCTTTCCTGATGTATCGCGATTTTGAAGGCTCTGTTTACGATGGTTACCTTCGTGTAGGAGATCCGACAGGAGAAAAAGTGGAAATCTCTAAAGAGAATCCGGCTACCTATAACTTTGCCGATGATATGCGTCGGGTGCTTTGGGGCGTGGAGTTGGGTGCCGACTGGAAGATTACCCGTCGTTTTACAGCGTTTGCCAATCTGGATTGGGGTATGAACAGTGTGTTCAAGAGCGACTTTAAAACTATTGATTTCCCGATGTATCCGCTTTATGCAACTTTTGGTATCGCTTATTTGTATTAACTTAAAATTAAAATATTAATAAAGTATGAAGAAAACTTTACTTTTGGCCGCTTTCGGTCTTTTCTCTCTGGCAGGTTTTGCCCAGACTTCAAAGACTTACACTGACGACTTGATTGTTACAATTAATGAGGTTTCTACACCTGCTCAGAAATCTAATATTGATTTTGTAAATCATGAGGATGGAACTTGTGATTTTATTCTGAAGAATTTCTGCTTGGGCGAGGAAGTTTACGTTGGTAACATTGAATTGAAGAATGTTATTTTGACTGCTGGCGAAGGATATAACACTTTTAGTGTGCAGCAAACCATTACCATTCAGCCTGGTGATGATACCAGCAAGGACTGGTTGGGTCCATTGTTAGGTCAGGTGCCTATTGATATGAAGGGTAAAATCAGCGAAGATCAGTTGTATTGTACTATTGATATTGACATGACTAGTACTCTGGGACAGACTATAGAGGTAACTTTCGGTAGTGATATTATGACAGGAATTACTCATGTATCCGTAACTACAGATAAGTTGGTAGATGTTTACTCTTTGGCTGGTGCTTTGTTGCGTAGCCACGTTGCTCCTGAAAATGCACTGAACGGTTTGCAGCCGGGTGTTTATGTTGTAAACGGTAAAAAGGTGATTAAGAAATAATCTGGTAATATCAGATAAATGAATGTCGGGGTGGATACGGTTAGGTATTCACCCCGATATTTTTTCTGCTTATATTTGTTTTTTCCGCCTCGTTTCATCATAGAGACTTTTTATATCAGGTCATGACTTTATTTTGCAGGAGAGGATAGAATGATTTTCTTTTTTATTGGGACTTCTGATTATTTTGAAATAGGGTTTGTATGCCTTTTAAACTGGTTCCTAGCCGGATTTTTAGGTGATCCTCTCAAAATTGCTTCGTTTCCTGATTTTCGTAGAAGGGAATTATAAATCTGTGATTTATAGGTATCTATCTATAAAAGAAAATACGGTATTAAGAAATTACCGAAATTTTCTTATAAAAAAACAGGTAAGACAGAATCTATACCAATTTCTTTAGTCGAGTTCTGTTTTTTTTGTAATTTTGCATCGCAGAAAATAAGAAAATATGTTTTTCTTTACATAAAAAGATTGCGTAAACAGGAATAATTAAATATTTGAAATGAAGAAAATTTTTACTTTTGCGGCACTCTTATGTGCTACATGGATGAATGCACAGGGGGTGTATCAGATTCCAAATTCTGATTTTGAAACTTGGGCTAGTGATAAGGAGCCAGGCAATGGATGGAACTCTTTTAACAGTGCCCGAACTGATGATTTAGGGGGATTTATAGGAAGTATTGCCAAAGGACAATCTCCGAACCCACAGAAAGTAGAGGGGTATAACGGCACAGTAGGTGTAAAATTATATTCAAAGAGTATTGTGGGAGCAAAAGCGAATGGAAATTTAACGACTGGTAAAATCAACATGGGCTCCACAACTCCTTCTAATGCAAAGAACTATAATTATACAGATCTCTCTAGTGGTGCTCATAGTTTGCAGTTTGCAGGAACTCCAGATGCAGTGTCTTGTATGGCAAAGTTTAAGTCTGGTGGTAGTCCTAATGGTCGTGGTCAGTTTATTCTGCATGATAAATATGACTATAAGGATCCAGAAACTTCCAATGAAGCCGGTTATGAAAATCATAAGATAGCGTTGGCTGCAATTGTAATTCCTGAAACTTCTGATTGGAAGTATTTTGAAGCTAAATTTGATTATACAGGTAATGTCGCTCCTGCCGGAGAACAGTACATGTTAGCATCATTTACTACGAATCCAACTCCAGGAGGATCTGCTAATGACGAGTTGATTCTTGATGACATCCGTTTGATCTACTATTCAGAATTAGCTTCTTTGAACTACGACGGTCAAGACTATTTCCAGCAGGGCAACACAAACTATACTATAGATGCATTGTATGATGAAAGCAAACTGACTTGTACTTCTAATGGTAAAGGAGCTACAATTGAAAAGTCTTATGATGAGGCTTCTGCTGTATTGACTATTACTGTAAAGGGTAATGATTTCAGTGTGAATTCAAGCAATGTGCATACTTACAAAGTGCAGTTTGCAAAACCACAGCCTGTAGTTACAGAGTATGAAAATGATCTGGTTGTAACGATTAACGATCAGTCTATGCCTTCTCAGCCTGCAAAGATTCAGTTGATCAAGGAAATTGACGGAACAACTTCTTTGGCATTGAATAACTTTACTTTGGGTAGTGGAGCTGAGGCTATTCCTGTTGGTAATATTAAGTTGACTAATCTTGAGATTGTAGAGGGTAAGATTCAGACAACCCAGACTATTACTATTACGGCTGGTGATAATCCTGAGGCTATCGGACCATTCTTGGGAGAGATTCCTGTTACTTTAAATGCTACAATCATCGGTGAAGATAAGATGGAAGCTGTGATTGATATTCCATTTACGTTGATGAATATGATCATTAAGGTAACTTTTGCCGAAACACAGACTTATACAGACGGTCAGGCTCTGAGTTTGAATGCAGGTTTGACAAATATTGCTTATAATCGTACCTTCTCAGAAGGCTGGAGTACCATCTGTTTGCCGTTTACAACTCCGGTTGTGGCCTTTGGTGAGAATGCAACTTCTGTTCAGGAACTCATCAGCGCAGACGAGAATGGCTTGAACTTTGATGAAGTAGAGGTTTTGGAAGCAAACAAACCTTACTTGATTTACTTTAAGGCAGCTAAAGAAACTCCGACTTACTTTGGTACAGAGATTACTTCAACCACTCCGGTTTCTGTAACTAAGGGTGATTATACCTTCGTAGGTTCATACGATGCTGTGATGTCTATGAGCGGCAAGTATGGTATTGCGACTATTGATGACGTTCAGAAAATCATTCTGGGTGGTGCAAACTCTACTTTGAAGGCAACTCGTGCTTACTTTACCAAGCAGGGTGAACAGCCGGCACAGGTTCGCATCAACCTGTATGGTGAAGGTGGCAACGGAACTACCGGTATCGGTCAGGTTGACAATGGCGCTGCACAGACTTACGACGTATATACCTTGCAGGGTGTTCAGGTGCTGAAGGGAGCTACTTCTTTGAATGGCTTGCAGAAGGGTATCTATATCGTAAACGGTAAGAAAGTAGTGATTAATAAATAAATTATAGAATACAATAAACTCGATAATAAAATGAAGAAAATTTATTCAGCTCCGGTTTGTGAGATTGTAGCAGTAGAAGCTTGTGATATGTTGGCATCATCTATCTTGCCGGGTGATGGCGGTCCTGCAACAGGAATTCTGCCGGGTGACGGTGAGTTTGACGGTGAGTTCAACTCTAATTCAGAAAGTGGAGCAGATATTTGGTAATAAAGTCGTTTAATCAATGACAAAAAAATAGGGGAGTTTATGTTCCCCTATTTTTTTGTGACTATAAGGTATGAAAAGATTTGTTTATTTCTTTGTTTGTGCGCTGATGACCGTTTCTATGGTTGCGCAGAGTCTGAGTCTTTCAAAGGATCAGTTGAATAGTTTAGTTAATGGTGTTTTTACTTATGAACTTCCTGATGGAGCAGGAACATTGAAACTGACTTCTAGAAATGGTGCTATTTTTTTCTCTAAATCCGAGTTGTATATCAATAAGGGAGAGATGTACTTTGAGATTTTAGCACCCGAAGGAAAAAGAACCAGAATCAAATCAGTTCAAGTTGGAGGACATAGTCAGGGTGGTTTCTTTTCTGGTTCCACGGTAAAATATGTGAACGGAGGTTATGAAGGGAAATGGCATTCTTCTCTGTATCATGAGGTTGCAAATACAGGGCAGATTTCCGTTTGGGGTGATGAGCCAGTCGTTTTCTCTATTATTACCAATGGTATTCGTGTGGATGAGATAGAAGTGGAATACGAGCCTTTTGTTTATATCACAGAGCTTTTAATAGAAGATAAGGCTTCTTTTGTAGCCGAAGAAAGTATTTACGCTGAAGAAATTCAGCTTGACCGCAAGCTGTCTGCCGGATGGAATACTCTTTGTCTTCCGTTCGATTGCAACGTCTCTGAATTAGGCGAGGGCGTCGTTGCCCAGCAGTTCGTGGCTTATGATCCGAATACGGGACTGGACTTCGCGATTGTGGATCAGCTGGAGGCCAACAAACCTTATATGGTATATTGTCCGACAGAGATTCCGGCCATGACACTCACCTTTACAGGTCGTGAGATTTATGCGGCCACACCACAGCCGGTATCCTTTAATGGGATGACTTTTATCGGTAATTATGAGCTGGGATTCAGTATGTATGGCAAATACGGGGTGGCACAGAATAAACTGATTAAGGGAGGCGCAAACGCAACAGTCAACGGTACGCGTGCTTATTTTGAATATGCAGAGCCCGAAACACAGGCCGTGTTCCGTATAAACTATCAGCAGGAGAGTGGCACAACGGGTATTGAAAACATACAGGTTGCTCCACAGAAAAAGCAGGGAGTATATACTTTGCAGGGCGTTTGTGTGCGCAAAGACGACAGCCTGAAAGGATTGCCGGCCGGAGTTTATATCCAGAACGGTAAGAAGGTTCTGGTCAAGTAACATTCAAGGCCTATTAAGGCATAAAAAAATCATCAGCATGATTTTGGAATTTCATTTCGATCTCATTCCAAAGTCATGCTGATGATTTTTTTTGTATGGTGCAGAGGCTGAAAAAGGATTATGCTTTCGGCCCTTTTTCTTTGATATAATCGTCCAGCGACTGATCCTCCATGCGTTCAAAACAGTTGCGGGCTGTTTTGCCGGAGCCGAATCCTACGATGACACTTTCGTTCGCCGTCCTGATTTCTCCACTTCTGATTTTCTGCTTCAAAGCATTGATGCGGTAGGAGTTGATATAATCGTGAATGTTGTTGTAGCCCTGACTGCGCAGGCATTGCAGCATCAGATGCCGGTTGATGCCGGTTGCTTCGCACAGACGGTCACGGCCAAAGGTGTTGTCGGTCCATTCCTTTTTCTGTTGCATGAAGAATTCCATCCGGTTAAAGCGCTGTTTATTGGCCTGGTTGAAGTCCTCTTTTTCGACTTCGGCAATCCATTCCTGAGTAGGAGCTTCCTGCACCTGTTCTATGGCCGGTTTGGGCAGATGGATGGCCATGGTTTCCAGAGTTCTGAAGAAGATATACATGTTCAGCAGAGTAAACAGGCCGAGATAAATCAGAATGTTGATCATGCTGAAGAAAATGGTAGCCACCACATAATAAGTGGCTACGATACCGATGGCACTGCCGTAAGCCTTGACATATCGGGGCACTTGAGTGTGTTTGATCAACAGATGGGGCAGACGGAAGATGTTCACAATATAATATATGGAAACTCCAAGGCAGGCGACCCGCAGTAGAATATCACTTTGGAGCAGCTTTTCGGGGATGTCCGAGAAATTTTGCAGCACGACCGGTTCACTGTCCATCAGTAGTCCCAAGGCATAAATGGACAAAACGGTTAAGGCTGGAGTGGCATAACGCCACATGCGTCCCCATTGCAGATAGCCCGGCATGGCGATGCTCAGCGGCTGAAGACTTTGCAGGAAAGAACTGGCTACGAGCAACATCAGCATGTAGGGATGCAGGATTCCGAATTCCTTTCCTTCATAATGCAGAATGAAAGGAATACTGATGCATCCGCCAATACCAAAGATGGAGGTAATCCAGGCCGGAGCCAGATATTCCACCTTATAGCGTGAATATAGAAACAGCACGGCGCTCATCATGAGATGAACTACTGTATAGGTTACGATGAAAATAAGTAATATGTTTTGCATGGGACAAATATAGATAAAACCTGAAACATTATAGCCTTATTTTGCTTTTATTTGGATTTCTTGCAGATATGGAGCGTTCTATTGGTTTTATGATAACTTCTTTTGTGATTTGGGTATTTTAAATGTTGTTTTGCATGCAAATCTTTAGATATTATGAGTTATGAAAAGGGGGTTACTATTTTTAGGCGTAATTTTTGCCTTTATGTTGAAAACGGCAGCACAGGTAACGGTTTATCAGGAGGGCTTTGGCCCTGGTGCATCGGCAACCAATATTACCGACTATCAAGATTGGGATTGCAAGAGTTGCATATATACGGGGAGCGGCCGAATAGGAAATGGTCAGACTCATATCTGCGATTTACCGGAAAGTAGCGGTAAGGGATATGCCTACTTTTCTTCCGCAACAATCAATGATCTGATTATAGAACAGATCAATATCTCCGGTTTTCACGACCTGTATCTCACTTATAATCTAAAGAAAGCTCAGGTTTACGATGGAAAACTATCGATTGAAGTCTGGGTGGATAACAAGAAAATCGTTTCCTACAATCCTACTCTGTCATATACGAACGCTTGGTTTTCGTCCGGTCCTCATAAGATACCCGAAGGAAAAGACCTGAAACTGAGATTTTCCAATGCAGTGGCAGATAAGGCGATGTATCTGGACGATCTTAAAATATTCGGAGTACCTGATGCGCCTCAAGTATCGGAAAAACCTGTCTTTACACCAGTCTCCGGTTATTATACGGCTCCGGTAGAACTGACGCTTACCGCTGCTGAGGACGCCCGGATTTATTATACGCTGGATGGTACACAACCTACGGAAACCTCCTTGTTGTATCAGGCTCCCATTACACTGAATCAGACCGTGACGGTATCTGCGGTGGCAATTTCCGAGGCGGGGAGCAGTGAGGTGAGCACAGCGCACTATGATATTGATCCGGTTACTACTGTTTCGGATCTGTCGGCATTCCGAGATACTTCGGAGCGTGTACGTCTGGATCTGTCCGATGCCAGAGTGGTGGATGTAGACAGCGAGGGAATTTGGGTACATACTCCGGATGGAGGTTTGTTGCTGCCCAAAGATGCTGTAGATGCCGGAATGGGGGATATCCTGACAGGTTTCCTGGTTGGAAAACCAGCGGTACAGTATGGTGTTGTGCATGTCGAGGAAGGAGTATTCCGCGGACTTTCAGTTGCAGCCGGTACATCGGCTCCGACTCCACGTATTGCTACGGTACATGACGTTACACTTCAGCCGGATGGTTATACCTCCTGCCTGTTGCAGTTTGATGAGATGAAGTATCATCCGGAACTGGGAGAGATAGCTTCGGTAGAAGACGGTTCGGAAACATTGCGGATAAAGACCGGTGACTGGAGTCTGGATGAAAATTGGATTTGGCCTGCACGAATGTGCGTTCGTGGTGTACTGAAAGGTGATGAGGCCGGATTATATTTATGGATTGCCGAAGCCAGTCAGGTTGTTGATCTGGAGCAGCAGGATCTGGCAGAGTCGGTGGGTACAGCGCTGGTGGTGACCGATGCCGGTGCAATCTATTATGCGGCGCATTCGAGTTTGAAAAATAATGTACTGCCTTGTACGCAGGTTGCGGTTTTGCAGGGGCGTGCGGTGGCTTCTGAAGAAGCAATTCCTGATCTGCTTTGGAAAGTGGATTTGGATAAGGGATACCTGAGAAATCCTTCTGGGGAATATTTGTGTCCGGCAGAATCTGGTGTCGGTTTGCAGTTCTCGTCAACAGTCAGTACCAAAGGAAGCAGATGGACCAAAGATGCGAAACAGGGTTACTGGAAGAGCAATAACAACACGGAACGGGCATTGATACGCTCAAACGAACAGAAAGACATCCGTAATTATGCTCTGAGCAACGTCGGCCAGGAAAACTATTCGGAGATACCGGCTGTGGATATGCCTCTTTATAAAGGTTATCTGCGCACGCTTAATCCGGGACGCTGGGGCACAGTCTGTGTGCCTTACGGCATACAGTCGGGAGATAAGGCCGGAGCATTGTTCTTTGAAATTGCCGGACGTTTGGAGGATGAGGACGGAGTGGTGCGCTCTGTGGTACTGTCCGGTCCGCTTGACCGGCTGGAAGCCGGTATGCCTTATGTCATTTATGGAGAGTCTTCACAGTTGGCTTTGTTATACAGTGGAGAGCCCGTAGCAGAAGCTTTCAGCCATAATGGATTGCAAGGAACATTTCAGGGCGTGAATACGGATAAGGTTTCGGATGACGCTACTCTGCAAGGCAAATATGTTTTCTCGGGAAATCAGTTGCGTCGTTGTGCTGCCGGTTCTTCCGTAGGAGAAAATAAAGCCTATGTGGATTTGGAAAAAGTGCCTTTGCTGAGCCGACAGCCCGAAGGAAGTTTGCGGATTACTCTGTATCAGGAAGAAACAGGAGTGGAGCAGCCGGTTCGGGAACAGCATGACGATATGCCTGTATTCACTGTGCAGGGTGTTTATTTGGGAGCGTGGGCACAATGCCGTACTCATTTGCCCAAAGGAGTATATATCGTAGGAAAACAGAAGATTATAATAAAATAAGTTAATATTATGACTCGTTCAAAATATATTCGTCCTTCTTTACGTTGTATCAACATACGGATTGAAACATTATTATGTCAAAGTGGCAATACCGTTTCTGTAGATCATGAAGAAGGAGTCTGGGAGGCCGATGCAAATCAGGAGAGTGGTTTCAACACCATCTGGGAGTCGGGCGAACAGATATTGTCCCAATAGAATTTTTAGTGACGTAATAGTATTTCCCGGGCAATCATTTCCCCCTTCGGATTCCGGAGGACGGAAGTGGTTGCCTTTTCATTTTGATGCGAAAATTTGTTTTTCTCTGTCAGAACGATATAAATATGGCGGCATAAACTTCTTATACAAAATAAAATTTATATTTTTAGAAAAATAAACGCGAAAAAGCTTTGTTGTTTAAAAAAAACAATTTATTTTTGCATTGTTTTCGATAAACGTAGTCTTTATGAAATCTTTCTTAACATTGAAAAAATCAGTTTTATACCTGCTGGCAGGTTTGGTGCTTTGCATGGGAAATCTGTATGCACAGAATGTAAATCATGCCGTGCGTGCAAACATGATTGTATCTGATGGCAGTGGGGATGAGGGAAGCAACGTTTTGAAGACAAAAATGTTGAATTCAGCATTTCCTGTGACCATTCAGTTGAAGGGCACCCGTTTATGTATTACCAGTAAATATGTGCAGCTACTCCCGGTTTATAATGAAAGAGGAGTCTTCTATGGCATGTTTCGTTTGAATAAGGGCACAAATTGGATCGGCGGTCTGCCGAAGGGTGTTTATTATATAAACAACCGAAAGGTGTCCATTCCTTAAAAAAAATTTATATTTCTTGTGTAGTTTGAGAAAGAACTTTTATTTTTGCATATCGTAAGAACAATTATTTAGTATGCAAGATAACACGATATCAGAGATTGATCTGGATCAGATTGTCCGCTCACGTGCTGGAAAAAAGGCAAAATATGTTCCCAAATGGGTTATTAGTGGTCTAAAACGCCTTATTCATCAGGACTTTATCAATGAATTCCTGCGACGTGGTTATGTGGGTGTGGATTTCTGCGAAGAATGTATTCATTATCTCGATGTAAAAATAAAGGTTAAAGGTCTGGAGCATCTCTCGGATGATTCCAGGAAATATACTTTTGTAAGCAACCATCCGCTCGGTGCCATTGACGGAGTGACACTGGGAATGATTCTCGGACGTAAATTTAACGGAAACGTAAAATATCTGGTCAATGACCTGCTGATGAACCTTAAAGGTTTGGCTCCTTTGTGTATTCCTATAAATAAGATTGGAAAGCAGGCGCGAAACTTTCCACAGGTGGTCGAAGCCGGATTCCAGTCCGACAGCCATATCATCATGTTTCCGGCCGGTTTGTGTTCCCGTAAGAACGACGAGGGACAGATACGCGATATTCCCTGGAAAAAGACATTCATTACAAAAAGCATAGAAACCCAACGCTGGGTTGTTCCTATTCATTTTATCGGACAGAATTCACCGCGTTTTTATCGTATTGCGCGTCTTTGCAAGAAACTGGGGCTGAAATTTAATTTCGCCATGCTTCTGCTTCCCGACGAGATGTATAAGAGCCAGCACGGAAGCTATGAGGTGATTATCGGCGAACCGATATCGTGGGAGAAGTTCGACCGTTCCAAGTCGCCGGCACAGTGGGCCGAGTATGTTCAGAATGAGGTATATAAATTGAAATAATCAAGCGAAACAGTTCTGTATGGAAAAAATAATGGATCCGGTAAGTAAGGACGTGTTGAAAGCCGAGCTCACCGAAGAGAAAAAATTGAGGGGTACCAACAAAAGTAATAATGAGATTTATATAGTTACTTGGCAGGATTCTCCGAATGTGGTCCGCGAAATCGGACGCCTCCGCGAAATCGCTTTCCGTGCGGCCGGAGGAGGTACAGGAAAAGCGCTTGATCTGGATGAGTTTGACGTGATGGAGAATCCGTACAAGCAGCTGATTGTATGGAATCCCGAAGCTGAAGAGATTCTGGGTGGCTACCGCTATATATTGGGGTCCAATGTGCAGCTAGATGAAAAGGGACAGCCGATTCTGGCCACCTCACACATGTTCCATTTCTCTGAAGAGTTCGTGCGCGACTATATGCCTTATACCATAGAGCTGGGACGCTCTTTCGTGACGCTGGAATATCAGAGCACGCGTGCCGGTTCCAAAGGATTGTTTGCTTTGGACAATCTGTGGGATGGACTGGGAGCTCTGACCGTATTGCGCCCGCACATCAAGTATTTCTTCGGAAAGATGACCATGTATCCTTCCTACAGCCGCAAGGGACGCGATATGATTCTGTATTTCCTGCACAAGCATTTTGCAGACAAGGACGGTCTGGTGACTCCGATTCAGCCATTGCTGCTCGAAACCGATCCGGATTATCTCAAGCAGTTGTTCTGCAAGGATAACTTTAAGGAAGACTATCGCATTCTGAATACGGAAGTACGCAAACTGGGATATAACATTCCGCCGCTGGTCAATGCCTACATGGGACTGTCGCCCACGATGCGTATGTTCGGTACGGCCATCAACGATGAGTTTGGCGATGTGGAGGAAACAGGTATCCTGATTACCGTGGACGAGATTCTGACCGAAAAGCGTGTCCGTCATATCGACTCCTTTGTCAAGAAGCACGCACATGCGGTCTTTCCCGAAGCGGGACCGACTCAGGTGATGTATAAGGACAATCAGAAATAAATCATACACGGGGCAGATTGATGCCGTGAATCTTGCGATAAAGATCCAAAGCATAGATATCTGTCATTCCGGAAATAAAATCAAGAACAGCCATTACACGGTCATACAGTGTGGTGGCTGTTGTTTCGTATTGGGGGGACACCAGATCAATCAGCAGTCGGGAATGTGCCTTCTGCGGGTGGGTTACCGCCTCCAGATACAACTCGAGCAGGGAAGTGATGACCTTGAATCCGGCCAGTTCCACATCGACAACGGCTTTGCTCCGGTATATTTTGCGGAAGGCGGTAGCCGAGCATTGTTTGTAAGCCTCCATCGGACGGAGGGCTATATGGCTGATCAGCGTCCCGTGGAAGCGGCCTTCCAGCATATCTTCTTCGTGATCCATGAATGTGCGTACACATTCCTGAACCAGGCAACCGATGACACAAGAGCGCAGATAGACAATCTGTTCGTTGATATCGGTCACTTTTTTCATGACTTCCAGTATCTTGGCCTGACGCTCTTCGGTAAAGAAGGCCAGCAGCAGTTGCTGGGTTTCTTCTGTGCTGAGAATCTTCAGTTTGTGAGCGTCTTCTATATCCATAATCTGATAGCAGATGTCGTCTGCGGCCTCTACAAGATATACCAGAGGGTGACGGACAAAACTCAGGGTGTCTTCGGGACTGTCTTTCTGAAGCAGACCCAGTTCGCGGGCTATCTTGAGAAAGTCTTTCTGTTCGCTTTCAAAGAAACCGAATTTACGATGATTCCCGGCCAGCGATGAGGAGTAGGGGTATTTTACAATCGAGGCCAGTGTGGTATAGGTCATGACGAAACCGCCCGGACGACGCCCGTTGAAATGATGGGTCAGCAGTCGGAAGGTATTGGCATTGCCTTCAAAATGAATCAGGTCATTCCATTGCTTCTCACTCAGTCCGGCAGGGTCCAGCTCATCCCGATAGGTCTGTAGCCATAGACCGTTTCCCTCACTGAAGAAAGTGCCTATGGCCTCCTCGCCCGAATGACCGAAAGGAGGGTTGCCCAGATCGTGAGCCAGACAGGCTGCCGATACGATGGCGCCCAGTTCCGTTACATGGGTGTCTCGCAGTTCGGGATGCTTTTCAATCAGCATCCGGGCGCAGTCGTTTCCTAAAGAACGTCCCACACTGGATACCTCCAGACTGTGAGTCAGCCGGTTGTGCACAAAGATATTTCCGGGGAGCGGAAATACCTGGGTTTTGTTCTGCAGCCGGCGGAACGGAGCAGAGAAGATGAGGCGGTCGTAGTCGCGCTGGAATTCCGTGCGGTCATCTTTTCTTTTCAAGTGGAGCTCTTCCAGTCCCAAACGTTTGTTGGATATGAGTTGTTCCCATTTCATAGGCATTTTGTCTGAATTGATTGATATGCAAAAGTAATGTAAAAAGAGAATGAAAACGACTTTTCCCCGGAAAAAACAACCGTTTATTCTATGGAAATACCTAATTTTGCATCTATAAGATAAATATGGAATAAGTTATGGAAATACAAGTCATTAATAAGTCTCATCATCCGCTTCCGGAATATGCCACCTTGCAGTCTGCCGGCATGGATATCCGGGCAAATCTGGACGAACCGATTGTTTTGCAGCCGATGCAGCGTTGTCTGGTTCCTACCGGACTGTATATCGCCTTGCCGGCCGGAACAGAGGCGCAGATACGTCCCCGCAGCGGACTGGCTTTGAAGAAAGGAATAACCGTGCTGAATTCTCCGGGCACCATCGATGCCGATTATCGTGGAGAAATCGGCATTATTCTGATAAACTTGTCGCAGGAGCCTTTCGTCATTCAGGATGGAGAGCGCATTGCACAAATGGTGATCGCACGCTATGAGCAGGCTCGTTGGAAGCCGGTAGACTCCTTGGAGGAAACAGAGCGTGGAGAAGGGGGATTCGGACATTCAGGACAAAAATAATCAAGTGAAGAAAATATATTTTTATTTGGGAAAGATGATGCTGGGCTGTGGCCTGGCCGTCTTGATGGCTGCCTGTGGGGCTGCCCGTAAGAGTGTGGCTGTAGAAACACCGCCGTCTCCTTACGATAACCGTCAGTATGACTATTATTATACCGAAGCTGTAAAGCAGAAGATTCTGGGCAATCACGACGCGGCCTATACTCTGTTGCAGTATTGCTTGGATCTGAATCCGAAATCGGGCGAGGCTTTGTATGACCTTGGCTTGTATGCCATTTATATGCAGAACGACAGTCTTGGAGTGCAGTATCTGGAGCGTGCCGCCGCGCTCGAACCCGATAATATCTGGTATCGCGAAATGCTCTCCGGATTCTATCTGAGCCGCAGCGAGTGGGGCAAGGCGCAGACTTGTCTGGAAGAAATGATGCGTCTGAATCCGAAGCGTTCGGATGTGCTGATGCGCTTGGTGAGCCTGTATCAGAATGACAAGAAGTATACGCAGGCCATCGATGTGCTGAACCGTATAGAGACACTGGAAGGAAAGAATCTGCAAATCTCTATGGACAAGTACTGGATGTATATGCAGCTTAAGGAAAAGGACAAGGCTTATGCCGAATTGCAGGCTTTGGCCAACGAATTTCCCAATGATTTGTCCTATCGGGTTGTGCTGGCCACCCAATATATGTCTAACGGCGAATTGGATAAGGCCAAGCAGATATTCGATGAGGTGGAACAGAAGGAACCGGACAACCAGACTTTGCGTCTGGCACTGATGGACTATGCACAGACCATTAAGGATGACTCCTTGTATCAGGCTAATCTGGACCGTCTGCTCTTTGGGGAGGCTACGGACGCATCTACCAGACTGCGGGTGATGAAGGATTATGTCAGCCAGCAGCCGCAGGACAGTGTACACAGTGCCCAGGTGCGGGCTACTTTCCAAAGACTGTTGGCCGATCCGCGCTCGGGTGCCGACATGTGGATGATGTATGCGGCCTATCAGACCGTAAAGAAAGACAGTAAGGATTCTATTGCCGTCACCTTGAATAAGGTACTGGAGCTGGAACCCGACAACAAGCTGGCCTTGCAGGAACTGATCATGATTAATATCAAGAAGCAGGATTTTCAGGGACTGATTCGCTTGTGCCAGAAGGGAGTGCAGTATTATCCCGATATGCTGGTATTTTATTATTATAAAGGTCTTTCTCATTATCAGTTGGATGAGCAGAAGCAGGCCATCGAGACTTTTGAACTGGGATTGCGGCAGGAAAAGGCACCGGGAGATGAAGGTATGGTGTCGGACATGTATAGCATTCTGGGCGATCTCTATCACGAGCAGAATCAGAACGAGAAGGCTTATGCGGCTTATGACTCGGCCTTGGTATATAAGGACAATAATCTGGGCGCATTGAACAATTATGCGTATTTCCTGTCGCTTGAGAACAAGGATTTGGACAAGGCTCAGGAAATGAGTTATAAGACAGTGCAGGCTGAGCCGGACAACGTGACTTATCTGGATACTTATGCCTGGATTCTTTTCCTGAAGGGGAAATATGCGGAGGCAAAGATTTATATGGATAAGATTGTTGCCTACTACGATAAGGAACCCCAGACGGATAAGGAGAAGGAAAACCGTGAATCAATCAATGGAGGTGTGTTGGAACATGCCGGAGACATCTATTTCCATTGTGAGGAACCTGACAAGGCTTTGGAATATTGGAAAAAGGCCAGTCAGCTGGACGGAGCTTCCGATTTGCTGGAACAGAAAATCAAACAGAAAAAATACATAGCACCATGAGTTGGAATAAATATATCGCAGGCACGGTGGTGTGCCTGGCAATGTTGCTGTCTTCCTGTCGTTCTACCAAGAGTATTACGGACGTTACTCCGGAAAGCACAGCCCGCACCGAGCAGATTGTCAGTGCCCTGAATGGTAAAAAGGTAGAGTCCAGCCGGCCGCTGACGGCCAAGCTTTCATTGGAACTGCAGATGGGAAGCAAGGGAGTTACTGTAGGCGGAAATCTGAAAATGAAGAAGGATGAGGCCATACAGATGTCTGTTTCTGCTTTTTTAATGGAAGTGGGACGTGTTGAGTTTACTCCGGACTATATGCTGGTGCTCGACCGTATGGGAAAACAGTATGTCAAGGCGGCTTATCGGGATGTGGATTTCCTGAAACGCAGCGGCCTGGATTTTTATTCTCTGCAGGCTCTTTTCTGGAATGAGTTGTTTGTCCCCGGAAAAAAAAGTGCTTTGACGGATCAGGACTTTACGGTGGAGAAGAAGAACGGATTGCTGTATCTGATTGCCAAGGAGGTGTCTCTGTTTACCTTGCAGTTTGCTGTGAAGCCGGAAGGAAACCTGTTGCTGAATACGCACATTGCCGCTCCTCAGAATGCAGGCCAGAGTTTTGACTGGCATTATCTGCACTTTGACGGCAGTGGTATTCCTGATAAAATGCAGATGAGTGCATCGGGCATGGGAAAAGAGATCAAGGCGATTATGAGTTTGTCTAATATCCGGAATAATTCAGACTGGTCACTGACGGAGATTCCCGAAGGCAAGTATAAGCGCGTGGATCCTTCTACTTTGTTTAAGAAATTATTGCAGATGTAATGGATAAAACGAAGTTGTTGCTTTGGGGTATGGTCTTGTTGCCGGGGTATGTTGCGGCACAGAACAGTGCCCGTGTGAAGGCATTGAAGGTAAAGAAGACTGAGGTACAGAAAAAGATGAATCAGTCAAAGACAGAACTGAACCGTACCCGCAAAGATGTCGATACCAAAATCAAGACCATAAACTTTATTGATGTGCAGCTGGAGAGCCGTTTGCGTTACATCAATGAAATGGAACAGAAAATAGCCAATGTAGATCAACGCATTACAACACTGGAACAGCAGATTCGGACCCAGGAAGAGAACTTGGAGAAGGTAAAGAAACGCTATAAACAGTCATTGTTGTATGCTCGCACCAATCAGGCGATACAGAGTCCGCTGATCTTTATCTTTTCGGCAAAAAGTGTCACTCAAATGTATCGGCGAGCCCGTTATGCTCGCGAATATGCCAAATACCAGAATGCATTGGGGGTACAGATTCAGCAGAAACAGAAAGCGTTGTTGGCTGATAAAGGCAAGTTGCTGACAGCAAAAGGAGAGATGGCTGCTTTGGTACGCGAGACATTGCAGCAGCGCAAACTTTTGATTGAACAGCAACAGCAGCAGAAGGAAGTTGTGGCCGGTTTGCAGAAGCACGAAAAAATACTGGTTGACCAGATCAATCGCCAGCAGAAGGAACTGGCCGAACTGGACCGTAAGATTGATGCTGTGATTGCCGAAGAGATTGAGAAGGCCCGTCGCCGGGCTGCGGCCGAAGCGGAACGCAAACGTAAGGCGGCCGAAGAGGCTGCCCGCAAAGCACAGGCGCGTGCCGCGCAAAAGAAAAAGACGAAATCGCGTGACAAGAAAACGGTTCCGGAGAAAAAAGCAGATATTGCCGCCGGAGCATGGCGTACTCCGGTTGATAATGCACTGAGCAGTAATTTCGAAAAGAATAAAGGACGTTTGCCGGTGCCGATAACCGGAAGTTATATGATTTCGGGACATTTCGGAACCTATAATGTTCCGGGGCTGAAGAATGTGCGTCTGGATAATAAAGGTACGAACTACATCGGGCAGAAGGGTGCCCGTGCCCGTGCTATTTTTGACGGTGAAGTGACTGCGGTGTTCCAGTATGGAGGAACCTACAATGTGTTGATCCGTCATGGTAATTACATTTCGGTATATTGTAATCTCTCAAGCGTTATTGTACGCAATGGGCAGACGGTACGTACACGCGACCTCATCGGAGCAATAGCAGAGGATGGAGCCGGAAAGTGTGTACTGCATTTCCAGTTGCGTAAGGAACGCAATAAATTGAATCCTGAACAATGGATTGGCAGATAGGGAAGTCCCTATCTGCTTATATCCAGTCCGTTGAGCAGGTCATAATAGGTCTGTATCGCATCGCGGATTTCTTTGATTTCAATATATTCATCAGCCGTATGCGAACGGGATGAAGCCCCCGGTCCCATTTTCAGGGAAGGAAATTTCATGAGTGCCTGATCGGAAAGAGTCGGTGATCCGAAAGGTTTCTTTCCCATATCCGTTGCTTTTCGGATAATCGGATGCTCCAGGGCAATGGATGAAGAGTTCAGGCGGAATGAACGTGCCTTGGCTTCGCTTTTGATGTGTTTGCAGACTGTCTTGAAGATTTCCTCATTGCTATATTTCTCATTGCTGCGTATGTCCACGATAAAGTGGCACTGATCCGGCACGACATTGTGCTGTGTTCCAGCCTGAATGACGGTCACACTCATCTTGACTGGTCCCAATAATTCCGATTGTTCGGCAAACTGATAATCCTTGAACCATTGAATGTCTTCCAGAGCTTTGTAGATGGCATTGACTCCTTCGTTTCGGGCGGCGTGTCCGGACTTGCCGTATGCCGTGACGTCCAATACCATCAGTCCTTTCTCGGCTACAGCCGGTTGCATCTGTGTGGGTTCTCCCACCAAAGCCACATGAATGGGAGGAAGTTGTGGTAAGATTTTTTCAATACCGTTCTTGCCCGAAACCTCTTCTTCGGCTGAGGCCAGGAATATCAGGTTATAGGGCTGGTTCTGTTTGGAAAGCTCACGAAAGACCTGTAAGAGGGACACTAGGCTGGCACCGGCATCGTTACTTCCCAGTCCGTATAGGCGGCCTTTTTCAAGAGTTGCCTCAAATGGGGCTCTTTTCCAGGTGCTTACCGGTTTTACGGTGTCAATATGTGAGTTTAAAAGTAAGGTTGGCTTCCGATAATCGTACGACGGCGCCATGCACCAGATGTTATTTCCGTCGCGAGTTGTCTCGATGCCATTACTCTGAATAAATCCTTCCAATAAGTCTGCGGCCTGGGTTTCTTCCCGACTTATCGACGGGGTTCGGATCAGGTCGCTCAGCAGTTCCACTGCTTCTTGCGTCAAAAAATCTGTATCTATCATCATAAATCCATCATTATTTGAACAAAGATATAATGAATAAAAAAAATAGATAAATTTTTTTAGAATTCTTATGCGTAAAATTCAGTTAAAAGTATATCTTTGTGAAGTGAAAAAACTGAAGTTATGGTAAACATGAGTCCTTTTGCTGTTCTGGTTCACGAACAGGCAAAAAAATATGGTGAGCGTACGGCCTTGTCTTACAGGGACTACGATCAGAACAAGTGGATTCCGATTTCATGGAATGCTTTCTCCGAAACAGTTCGAAAAGTGTCGAACGCATTTTTGGCTCTGGGGGTGGAGGTTCAGGAAAATATCGCTGTCTTTTCGCAGAACAAACCAGAGTGTCTGTTTGTGGATTTCGGTGCCTATGGAATACGTGGAGTGACAATACCTTTCTATGCAACAAGTTCTGAGGCGCAAGTCAAGTACATGGTGCACGATGCTTCAATCCGCTATATTTTTGTAGGAGAGCAGTATCAGTATGACATTGCTTTTCGGGTGATGCCTTTGTGTGATACATTGCAGAAACTCATCATCTTTGACCGTGCGGTAGTGAAGAATCCGCAGGATCAGGTGTCTATTTATTTTGATGAATTCCTGGCTTTGGGAGAGAACTTACCTCATCAGAAAGAAGTTGAGGAGCGCAGCCAGACCGCCTGTCTGGCAGATAAGGCCAATATTCTTTATACTTCCGGTACGACGGGAGACAGTAAGGGTGTTGTGCTCACGCATTTGATGTATCATTGCGGAATACAGGCCAATGATCGGGTGCTGAGTCTTACGGAAGAGGATGTGTTCCTGAATTTTTTGCCTTTCACTCATGTTTTTGAGCGTGCATGGTCGTATCTGGGTATTGCAGAAGGCGTGCAGTTGGCTATAAATCTGCGTCCGGTAGACATTCTTCAATCTTTGCAGGAGGTGCACCCGACCTGTATGTGTGCTGTGCCTCGTTTTTGGGAGAAGGTGTATGCGGGAGTACAGGAAAAAATCCGTCATAGCAACCCGATGCAGCGCAAGTTGCTGCATGAAGCTTTGCGTGTAGGAAAAGAATATAATGTGAAATATAAGTTGCGCAATATTCCGGCACCGCTGCCGCTTCGTTTGCGCTATGCATTTTTTGAGAAGACCGTAATTGCTCTCTTGAAAAAGACCTTGGGACTGGAGCGTGCCAACTTCTTCCCGACAGCAGGAGCAGCTATTCCTCCGGTGATTGAAGAGTTCGTGCATTCTGCCGGTATCCGTATGGTGGCCGGTTACGGGCTGACTGAGTCTACCGCAACCGTATCGTGCGACTGGCTGGGTAAGGTGAAGACCATTGGTTCCGTAGGACGTGTGATAGATGGCGTGGAGCTTAAAATCGGCGAACAGAATGAAATCCTGTTACGTGGAAAATCAATTACCCGAGAGTATTATAAGAAGGAAGAGGCCACCCGGAATGCTATTGATGCCGACGGCTGGTTCCATACTGGGGATGCCGGCTATCTGAAGGATGGAGAACTTTATCTGACTGAGCGTATCAAAGACTTGTTCAAGACTTCGAACGGCAAGTATATAGCTCCTCAGATGATAGAATCCAAACTGGTGGTAGATCGTTTTATTGATCAGATAGTGGTCATTGCCGACCAGCGTAAGTTTGTATCGGCTCTGATTGTACCCGAGTATAATGTATTGAAGGAGTTCGCCGCCAAGAAGGATATCCAGTACACCAATATGGCAGATTTATGTGCCAAGGAAGAGATTATGAGGGTACTGATGGGACGTATCAACACCTTGCAGCAGGAGTTTGCCCATTACGAGCAGGTTAAGCGTATCACCATTCTTCCGGAGCCGTTCAGCATGGAAAAAGGTGAGTTGACCAATACGCTGAAAGTGAAACGTTCTGTGATCAACATCAACTATAAGGAGCAGATTGATGCCATGTATGCCGAGTAGCGGCAGCTAAAAAATAAAAAGTCAGGCTTTTCTATATCAGGGTAATGAATATTCGTTATCTTTGCATATAGAAAAGCTTTTTTATTTATGATAACCATTGATCA
This sequence comes from Bacteroides sp. OF04-15BH, assembly GCF_003477995.1. Lineage (GTDB taxonomy): Bacteria > Bacteroidota > Bacteroidia > Bacteroidales > Bacteroidaceae > Paraprevotella. Next base: position 5,360 of record NZ_QUEM01000038.1, on the reverse strand, counting down.
ACTGAAGAATGTAAAAGAACGTACTGCCGCCCTGTATCGGTATCTGGATATCGAGAACAAGAAGGTGCAGGTAGAGGAAGAACAGCTGAGAACACAGGCCCCGGGTTTCTGGGATGATGCCAAGGCCGCCGAAGAGCAGATGAAGAAAGTCAAAGGTCTGCAGAAATGGATTGAAGGATACAACGAAGTGAAGACGCTGGCCGATGAACTGGAACTGGCATTTGATTTCTATAAAGAAGAGATGGTCACCGAGGAAGAGGTTGACGAAGCCTATTCCAAGGCGATAAGCGCTCTGGAAGATCTGGAGTTGCGCAACATGCTGCGTCAGGAAGAAGATTCTATGGATGCCGTGTTGAAAATCAATTCCGGAGCAGGAGGAACCGAGAGTCAGGACTGGGCTTCCATGCTGATGCGTCTGTATATGCGTTGGGCCGAAGCACATGGTTATAAATGTACGATCAGCAACTTGCAGGACGGTGATGAAGCCGGAATCAAGACGGTTACTATGCAGATTGAAGGTGAGTTTGCCTATGGCTATCTCAAGTCTGAGAACGGAGTGCACCGTCTGGTGCGTGTATCGCCTTATAATGCTCAGGGAAAGCGCATGACCTCGTTCGCTTCTGTGTTCGTTACTCCTTTGGTTGATGATACGATAGAGATTTATGTAGATCCGTCCAAAGTGTCTTGGGACTTGTTCCGTTCCGGTGGTGCCGGAGGACAGAACGTCAACAAGGTGGAAACCGGTGTGCGCTTGCGTTACCAGTATGTAGATCCCGATACCGGCGAGGAAGAAGAAATCCTCATTGAGAATACCGAGAGCCGTAAGCAGCTGGAGAATCGTGAAAACGCCATGCGTCTTTTGAAATCACAGCTCTACGACCGTGCCTTGCAGAAGCGTAAGGCTGCCCAGGCCAAGATTGAGGCAGGAAAGAAAAAGATCGAGTGGGGCAGTCAGATACGAAGCTACGTGTTTGATGACCGCCGGGTAAAAGATCACCGGACGAATTTCCAGACTTCAGACGTCAACGGCGTGATGGACGGAAAGATCGACGGCTTCATCAAGGCATACCTGATGGAGTTTGCCGGTGAGGAGAATGTATAAACCTTTTAAACGGATAGCCGTATGAGTGAGAAAAGAAGAAAGAAAGCTGCTCATCGTGCAGAGTTGCAGGAGCAGCAGGGCAAACGTGTAATCCGGTCTCTGATCGGTGTACTGATTTTGTTGTGCATCTTGAGTCTGATTGCCTTTTCAATTGTAGGAAATGCATTTTGAGATAGAGCGTAAGTTTCTGGTCAAGGGCTCATTTAAAGAGCAGGCCTCTTCTTCAAGCCGTATCATGCAAGGGTATATCTCAAGCATGAAAGGGCGCACCGTGCGTGTGAGAATCCGTGACGAGAAAGGTTATCTGACAATAAAGGGACCGTCGGATCAGGGTGGTCTGGTGCGTTACGAATTTGAAAAGGAGATTTCTCTTCAGGACGCGCACGACCTGATGAAGATTTGTGAACCGGGAATTATTGACAAGACCCGCTATCTGGTGCCTTATGAAGGGCATGTGTTTGAGGTAGATGAGTTTTATGGCGAGAATGAAGGACTGGTATTGGCCGAGGTGGAACTGGAGTCTGCTGATGAGCCTTTTGCGCGTCCGTCGTTTTTGGGGCGTGAGGTCACTGGCGACCGTCGCTTCTATAATTCCTGTATGCGTGTTCATCCTTATTGTCAGTGGAAAGACGAGATTCGCGATTGGCTGGAGTAAGCCTTCGCGTCAGAGAATAAACCAAAATCGGGACGGTCTGCAACATACAGCAACCGTCCCGATTTTGGTTTTTATGAATAGAAGCTATTATACGATTCCCATCAGATGCAATACTACCGGAGCCAATATGGCGGTGAGCAATCCGTTCAGGATTAAGCCCAGGCTGGCATAGGCACCATATTTCCGTCCGTACTCCATAGCTTTGGAAGTTCCTACTGCATGAGAGGCTGTTCCCATACTCAATCCTTGGGCGATGGGGCTTTTTACCCTTCCCACTTGTAGCAGCTTGAAACCGCAGACGGCACCAAAGAGTCCTACAATTACGACAATGGCAGCCGTAAGCGAAGGAATACCGCCAAGCGATTGGGTAACTTCCATGGCAATAGGGGTGGTTACCGATTTCGGAGCCAATGACACAATAATTTCTTTTGAGGCCCCCAGCCATTTGGCGGTGAGCACCACAGAAACGATACCTACCACGCATCCCACCAGTTGCGAAACCAATAAGGGCACCAGCTGGCGCTTGATGCTTTTCAGTTGCAGATAAAGAGGTACTCCCAGAGCAACGATGGCCGGTTTGAGCCAGAAGTCGATGATGGAGGCACTCTTTGAGTAACTCTCATAAGAAATACCGGTAAGTTTCAGGATACCGATCAAAACCAGAATGGCCACCAGAATCGGATTTAAAATTACCCATCCGGTATAAGCCTGCAGTTTCTTGGCTGCATAATACACACCAAAAGTCAGTGCGATGATGAAAAAGTTATCGTTTAGGAATTCCATGTTTTCTTACCCATTGATGCACGTGGCCGGTTACAACTAATACTAATATGGTGCTGACAATCGTAGCGATGACAATCGGCCAGAATTCGGCTGCAATGACATCAAAATAAAGCATCAGCGCTACGCCGGGGGGGACGAAAAAGAATCCCAGATTGCTGACCAGAAAGTCCGAAATACCCTTAATCCATTCCAATTTTATCCATCCCATTTGGAGAATTGCCGTGAGCAGCAACATTCCGATAATGCTGCCGGGAAGTTTTATTCCTGTTATCCATACTAAGAAATCACCGGCAGCAAGACATCCAAACAGAATTGTACATTGCTTAACCATAACTAATACTTAAATAAGGTCTAAAAACATCTTTTTACTTTCGGGCTGCAAAAGTATAGCATATCTTTCAATTGCGGAAATTTATCCGGATAAAAATCCTCAGCAAGCTTCAATTGTTAAGTATATCTTGTTTCTGCGCATTCTTTTTTGCTATCCTTATGTTTTTGGGCTTTTTTCCTTCCGAATTGTGAGGTTAATAGTTATGATAGGTATTTCCCATCATTTTTTCTTGTTGTGTTTCTGCTTCTGCCGGTCAGTGGAGATAAAAGAAAAAGGCAACTCTCTTCAGGGTGTGAACTGAACAGAGTTGCTCTTTCTTCTTTGTAAAATGAGATTGAATAAAGGTGCGTGTCTTGTTTGTGTTGCTTTCCTACATCGATGTTATACATCAGATTATACTTTCCTAATCGTTTCTTATGGTCTATGTGAAACTTCAGGTGCACGGTTTTTATTGTAAAAGGGGAATTTGCAAGAACCACGAAGCGTGGAACTGCAAATTGGCACCTAAAGTTGAGGTCCTGAGAAAACCTTGTGTACAGATGCAACAATAGCAGCCCACGCTATAGCGTGAGAACCACTATGCTATCTTTGTACACTATTGAAAGATTCTCAGGTTTTCAACTTACAAGATAAGCATAACGCTTCTTTCTTTAATCTCAAGTATATTTGACCAGTATATTGACCTAGTCGATTGCAAAAATAACATTAATTAGTCTGAAAAACAAAAAAACGCTCAGTTTTATTTATTTTATCATTCAGAATGTAAGTTTATATAGCTTTTTGGTATAGTTTCTGGCAGAAATGCCTGCTTCGGGCCTTACAAATCTGTGACGGAGGGGGAAACAGATGGTCTAAGGACTTTGTTTTTGAGAGAGGGGGATAAAAAGAAAAAAGCTAAGCATTGAATTTCAATACTTAGCTTTCCGTGTACCCAGACCCGCATTTGAAATAATTAAAGTGGGGAAAATGTGGGTAAAAAGAAAAATGCGGAAAAACGCCACAATTACACTGTATTTCAATATGTTATAATCCTATTAAATTTTAATCCAAGTTAATCGAATTGCAAAATATTTAGCAGATGTGGGGAAAATGTGGGGAAAATATCTATATTTGCAGCAGAGTAAAATTCAACCTGAAAGTCTATGAAAGTAACCTTTATCATTAAAAAAGCAGCCAAACGATATGATACAGAATCCATGGCTACAATCTATGTCCGTTTTAGAAACGGAAGGCAGTTAGACTCCGTTGCTCCTACTCAGTTAGCCATCAATCCCAATCTATGGGATGATAAAGACGAATGTGTAAAAACGAAAGCTGTCTGCAATGAAGAAATGCGTACCCATATAAATGAAGAGATACGCCAGTTGAAAACCTATATCGAGAAGGTATATCAACAAGAAAAGGAAGCAATAGACAAAGAATGGCTAAAAACAACACTTGATAAATTTTACCATCCTGAAAAATATTTTTTGCCGGAGGAAGTGGTTATCAAGCCTACCATTGGAGAACTATTCGATGAATTTCTAAACAAGCACCCTTTGTCGGAAGTACGAAAGAAAAATTTCCGGGTTGTCAAAAGAGCCTTACTGCGTTATGAACTATATGTAAGGGCTACAAAGAGAGGACAAAAGGGCTTTATCCTTGATGTGGATTTGGTAACACCTGACACGCTTCGGGATATGTGGGATTTCTTTCAGAACGAATACCAGTATTATGAACTTTACCCGAGCATTTATGAAGCCATTCCCGAAAAGAGGACACCACAGCCCAGAAGCAAGAACACGCTGATAGACTGTTTTTCAAGAATACGCACATTCTTCCTGTGGTGCTTCGATAACAAACGCACCACAAACAGACCTTTCGACAAGTTTCCGATAGAGGAGTGTACATATGGTACACCTTATTATATAACACTCGAAGAAAGGGACAGGATTTTTAATGCAGACCTTTCTGCCACCCCACAACTGGCAATACAGAGGGATATATTCATATTTCAGACACTGATAGGATGCAGGGTGAGCGACCTGTACCGAATGACCAAACTAAATGTGGTCAATGAAGCCATA
>NZ_QUEM01000038.1:0-413 GCF_003477995.1 Bacteroides sp. OF04-15BH | reverse complement strand
AAACTAAATGTGGTCAATGAAGCCATAGAATATATTCCCAAGAAAACCAAAGAGGGGAATCCGGTTACGGTACGTGTTCCACTTAACGACAAAGCGAAAGAAATCCTTGAACGCTACAAAGAATATGAGGGAAAACTGTTGCCGTTCATATCCGAGCAAAAGTACAATGATGCCATAAAAAAGATATTCAAATTAGCTGGAGTTGACCGCATCGTAACAATCTTAGACCCGTTGACGCACAACGAAATCAAACGACCTATTTATGAAGTGGCAAGCAGCCATCTGGCAAGACGTACGTTTATCGGCAATATCTATAAAAAAGTGAAAGACCCGAACCTTGTTTCCGCACTGTCGGGACACAAGGAGGGAAGCAAAGCTTTCAGACGATACAGGGATATTGACGAAGAAATGAA
>NZ_QUEM01000037.1 GCF_003477995.1 Bacteroides sp. OF04-15BH | reverse complement strand
TTGTAAGGCAGATGCTCTGAACCAGCTGAGCTAAACGCCCTCTTTTGCTTTCGGTGAACTCGTTGTTTTTGTTTTGTTCATTGTTTGTTTCCCGATTGCGAGTGCAAAGGTACGCACTTTTTTTGAATCTGCAAATTTTCGGGCGATTTTTTTTCAAAAAAAGCATATTTTTTTTTCGAGGACCCATTTACTCCTTATTATAATAATACAAAAGCGGCTGATTTTTTTGTGCAAAGAAAAAATCGTCGACCATATCTGTTCTTATATTTTTGGTCTATTGAAATAAATAGTCTACCTTTGCACCGTTAATTTTTAAACAAAAGTAATGAAAAAAAGATTTTTTATGGCATCTGCACTTGTAGCAGGTGCGCTCAGTTGTGCTGCACAGCTCGATGTCCAGTTACATTACGACCTGGGTCATGCAATGTATGGGGGTGATTTGAACAACCGCCAGCGCCTGACGGCAACCATTGAGAACTTTACAGCCGACAAGTGGGGTAGTACCTATTTCTTTATTGATGCCGATTTTGGTGATCAGACCATGCGGGGAGCCTATGGAGAAATTTCCCGTGAGTTGCAGTTCTGGAAAGCACCGGTTGCTGCTCATGTGGAGTACGATGGTGGACTGAACGGTTTCGGCTCGTTCAACGATGCTTATCTGGTGGGTCCGGCTTACAACTGGAACAGTAAGGATTTCAGCAAAGGTGTTTCTTTGCAGGTAATGTATAAGTATCTGGCCAAGCACGACCAGTGCAAGCATTCCTGGCAGGTAACCGGAGTATGGCGCAATACTTTTGCCAAGGGCCTGTGTACTTTCAGCGGATTTCTGGATGTATGGCATGACAACTCCGTAGATGGCAACCTGATTGTATTGAGTGAGCCTCAGTTCTGGTTCAATCTGGCTCCTCTGAAGCGTGTGAGCGATGATTTCAAGCTCAGCGTGGGTACAGAGGTGGAAATCAGCAACAACTTTGTATATCCGGTAAACGGACGTAATAACCGCTTCTATGCCATTCCTACTTTGGCATGCAAGTGGACTTTCTAAAATACACGAAAAGGATCGTATCATTACTCCACAGAGCTTGATACGACCCTTTTTATATCCCGGAGGGATGTTCTTGTTTGCGGCAAATGTTTTATGCCTCTTTGTCTCGAAGCAGTTCTTCCATGCGCAGCATTTCGTCGCGGAAATGGGCGGCTGCCACAAAGTCCAGATTCTTGGCTGCTTCCTGCATTTGCTTGCGTGTTTTGGCAATGCTTTTTTCCAGTTGTTCCCGGTTCATGTATTCCAGAATCGGATCGGCCACCTTTAAAGTCTTTTCTTCTACAATATAAGCACGGTTTTCTGCCTGTGCCTCGTTGTTGGCCTGAATCAGATCGGTCATCTTGCGGGCTTTCTTGATCTGCTGCGGAGTGATGTGGTGTTCCTCATTATAGCGCAGCTGCTTTTCCCGTCTCCGATTGGTTTCGTCAATGGTCTTCTGCATGCTTTCCGTGATGCGGTCGGCATACATGATGGCTTTTCCGTTCACATTACGGGCGGCACGTCCCACCGTCTGTGTCAGCGAACGGTGAGAGCGCAGGAAACCTTCCTTGTCGGCATCCAGAATGGCCACCAGAGAAACTTCCGGCAGGTCCAGACCTTCACGCAGCAGGTTGACACCAACCAACACGTCAAACATTCCGGCGCGCAGATCGTCCATAATCTGCACACGTTCCAGGGTGTCCACATCACTGTGAATATAGTTGGTGCGTATGTCATGTTTCAGAAAATAGTCTGTGAGTTCTTCGGCCATACGTTTGGTCAGTGTGGTCACCAGGACGCGTTCGTCTCTTTCGATACGTTGCTGAATCTCTTCCATCAGGTCGTCCACCTGGTTCATGCTCGGGCGTACCTCGATAATCGGGTCGAGAAGTCCGGTCGGTCGGATTACCTGTTCCACCACGATACCTTCACTTTGCCGGAGTTCGTAATCGGCCGGAGTGGCAGATACATAGATCACCTGTTTGGCCAACTGCTGGAACTCCTCAAATTTGAGCGGTCGGTTGTCCATGGCTGCCGGCAAGCGGAAGCCGTATTCCACCAGATTCTTTTTACGGGCGTGGTCTCCGCCATACATGGCATTGATCTGTGGTACAGATACATGGCTCTCGTCGATGACAATCAGAAAATCTTCCGGAAAGAAATCGAGCAGACAGTAGGGGCGTGTGCCCGGTTCGCGTCCGTCAAAGTAGCGCGAATAGTTCTCAATGCCGCTGCAGTGGCCCAGTTCGCGAATCATCTCCATGTCGTAGGTGACCCGTTCATAGATTCTTTTGGCCTCGAACGGTTTGCCGATTTCTTCAAAATATTGTACCTGTTTGTGCAGGTCATCTTCTATCTGATGAATGGCAGACTGGACACTCTCTTTGGTGGTCATAAACAGGTTGGCCGGATAAATCTTGTATTCTTCAAAACTGCCCAGACGGAGCAGACTGATCGGGTCCACTTCCTCTATGGATTCTATTTCGTCATCCCAGAAAGTCAGGCGCAGGATATGATCCGTGTAGGCCAGGGCGATATCTACCGTATCTCCCTTTACCCGGAAGCATCCTCGGTTCAGTTCCAAGTCGTTACGCTGATACAGCGAGTCCACCAGACGGCGGAGCAGCACGTTTCGGTCTATGATGCCTCCGCGCTTCACGTCAATCACATTATCATAGAAGGCAGCCGGGTTTCCCATACCGTAGATACAGCTCACCGACGAAACCACGATGACATCTTTTCGTCCCGACAGTAAAGCCGACGTGGCAGCCAGACGTAGTTTGTCGATTTCCTCGTTGATGGCCAGATCCTTTTCGATGTAAGTGTCGGTCGAGGGGATATAGGCTTCCGGCTGATAATAGTCATAATAAGAAACATAATATTCCACCGCGTTGTTGGGGAAGAAACTCTTGAATTCTCCATACAGCTGGGCGGCCAGGGTTTTGTTGTGGCTCAGAATCAGCGTAGGTTTGTTTATGTTTTTGATGACATTGGCAATGGTAAAGGTTTTGCCCGAACCGGTTACTCCCAGCAGGGTTTGTGCCGGAACGCCTTGCAGTACACCTTCGGTAAGTTGTGCGATGGCCTCCGGCTGGTCACCGGTGGGGCGGTAGTCTGCGGTCAGTTCAAAGTTTGGCATATCTCTATAACTATTTACGTGATACGATCAAATAATCTGCAAATTTAATGAAAGGTGGGTGGAGCGGCAAACGAATTTTTGAAAAGACTGTTCGTATTATCCTTCTTTTCATGATAATTTTGCATAATTTAATTGCATAAGTGACTGAAATTTGATACTTTTGCAACTCAATTTGTATAATATGAAACGGATATTCTTAGGAGTGCTTTGCGGAACTCTGTTGTTGACTTCGTGCAACGAATACAATCAGGTTCTGAAAACGACAAACAGCGAATATAAATATGAGGCCGCCAAGGCTTTCTTTGTAGAAGGACAGTATTCCAAGGCTGCCCAGATTCTGACGGATCTGATGGCTATCCTCAAAGGCTCGGTCTACGGAGAGGAATCTCTTTACATGCTGGCCATGTCTGAATATTGTTCCGGAAATGTGGAGACGGCTGCGGCATACTTCAAGAAGTATTATCAGTCATATCCTAAGGGACGGTATGTGGAAGAAGCCCGTTTCTATTCCGGAAAATCTCTCTTTGAGGGAGTGCCTGATGCCCGTCTCGACCAGAGCAATACGCTGGAGGCCATCAAGGAGTTTCAGGATTTTCTCGATCTTTATCCCTATACCCGCCTGAAACCTCAGAGCCAGGAAATGATTCTGAAACTTCAGGACAAGCTGGTGGAGAAGGAATATCTTGCTGCCAAGTTGTATTACGATCTGGGTACCTATATGGGTAATTGTACCAGTGGCGGCAGTAATTACGAAGCTTGTATCGTAACGGCTCAGAATGCGCTGAACGAATATCCTTATGCCAGTCCGGAGCGCCGCGAAGAGCTGAGCATCATGCTGCTGCGCGCCCGTTATCATCTGGCCCGTCAGAGCGTTCAGGAAAGACAGGAAGAGCGCTATCGCGCCACTATTGATGAGTATTACGCTTTTGAGAACGATTTCCCCGAATCTAAATATCTGTCGGAAGCCCGCTCGATGCTCGCTTATGCACAGAAACAGGTAAAAGAATAAAACAGCAATTAATAATATCATTATGGATTACAAAAAAACGAATGCAGCAACCAACACAGTGACTCGTAACATCATGGATTTGTGTGATGAAACGGGAAACATTTATGAAAGTGTTGCCATCATCGGCAAACGTGCCAACCAGATTTCTGTAGACATCAAGAATGAACTGTCTAAGAAATTACAGGAGTTCGCTTCTGTAAGCGACAGCCTGGATGAGGTGTTCGAGAACCGTGAGCAGATTGAGATCTCACGTTATTATGAAAAACTTCCAAAGCCAACTCTGATTGCTACTCAGGAGTTTATTGAAGGAAAGGTTTATTTCCGCAATCCGGCAAAGGAGACTATTGAATAACGGACGATTATGATTCAGAGAATACAGTCTGTTTATCTGTTCCTCATTACAGTCCTGGCTGTGGTGACCCTCTGTCTGCCCATCGGGCGTTTCTTGCAGGATGGAGTGCTGACAGCCGAACTGTATAACTTGTATCTCACTCCTGCAAATGGAGAATCGGTTTATGCGCCGTGGGCTTTGTTCGCCCTGCTCTTGCTCGTGGCTGTTTCTTCATTCGGTTGTATTTTCCTGTTCAAGAAAAGAATGTTGCAGGTGCGCATCATTATCTTCAATGCCCTGTTGCTGGTCGGTTATTATATCGCCTATGGGGTATTTGCTTTTCTGTTGGGAAAGACTTGGGGAACTTTTGCTTTGGGATGGGCTGCCGGTATGCCGGCCATCGCTTTGATTCTGGATTATCTGGCCTTCCGTGCCGTGATGAAGGATGAGATGATTGTCCGTTCCCTGGATCGTCTGAGATAAGCGTTTTTTTAATACATAAAAAAATAGGATGCATGACCTGCATCCTATTTTTTTGTCTTCAATATATCAAAGAGATAAGTGATTTTTGCTACAATCGTTCCGTTTGCCGAACGTGAGAAAGGATCCCGTTTGCCATTGTTATATATGTCGCTCAATGCAAAGTAATATCTTCCTTCGAGCATAAAGTGTCCGGCTTTACGGGTATTGACTTCCAGACCCAGTCCGGCGGTGATACCGTAGTCAAACGGCCGGTCTATGGCTTTGCCATATTGTTGGGTGACCTTGTTGGGGCGCTTGTTCAGGGTCTCTTCGCTGAATGCACCTCCGCGGTGTTCCTTGTCGGCAATGCAGTATCCCAACTGGGGGCCTGCCACCACATAGAACATGGCACCTTTCTCTTCATAGCCCCAACCCATGCGGGCGAGTATCGGAACCTGAATGTAGTGCATGTCGCGGCTGTAGGTGTCACTGCTGGTTTCAATTACCTCCTCCCAACCCAGATTGGCATAGTTGACTTCCATCTGGATGGCACAGAGACTTTTGAAATATTTCTCGCATGTGTAGCGCAGGGTGATACCTCCGGTAAATTCCGGTTTCATCGTTTGTTTGATGCTGGGAGTGAAGCTGACCGTGTTCAGTGTTGCTCCGGCATTGAATCCGATGGCCAGATCCCTGCGGGCATCGCCCACCTGAGCCTGAAGCATGGCTGGGCAGCCCAGCAGACACGATAGTATGAATGCGGTGCGTCTTTTCATTATTTCTTGGTAAATTCTATAACGTCAATTTTCTTTTGCGGGGTATAGTGGATCAGTTCGGCTTTATTGTTGATGAATCCGCTCCAGTTGCTGGCGCGCTTGAAGTAGAAGTCGTTTTGCAGCGGGTCGGTTCTCCACGTGCTGATGTTGCTGTCAAAGTCGTTTCCTTTGTTGGCCAGTCCCATCAGGAAGAAGCGTCCCAGGTCATATCCCAGCATACCGAAGCTCGGGAAAGTATTTTGCAGTTCGGTGTGAAAATCTTTCTCAAAACGGTTTTCGAACGGTCCGCAGGCCACCTTGTTCATATTCTTATAGAAAGAAGAGTAGATGTAGGTGTCGAAGCGGAAGAAGTTCTCCAGTTGGCTGTTGGTGTAAATCTGCCACTCGGGGTGTCCCAACAGGCTGAACTGATATTCCGGATTAGTCACCTTGAAGAGGTTCAGCTCTGAGCAGAGCTTGTTCAGAGCCTTCAGGCTGGCTGAGTTGGGCACAATGATATTCTTTCTGCCCAGAGACAGGTAGTCCTGAAGGGAGCTGCTTCCGGCAGATACTTCCCGGAATGGGATGGCATGTGCGTTCAGCATTCTTTTCAGTCCGTTGATAAAGGTCAGATCGTCTTCACGCTGTTCGCCGCTGTTCCAGATTACAAAATGCCGGTTGGAGAACTGATCCTGAAGCAGTTTGTAGGTTTCTTCGAACAACGCGCTTTTAGGAACATTGGACACATACAGATAAGGGTTCTTGTAGACCTCATCACATTGTGAACTGAAGGGAACCACCATCTTTATTTTGTTCTCTCTGCAGAAATTGCCCAAGGTAGGAATCTGTGCCGAGGACAGCGGACCGAAAATCACATCAGCCTTGGACAGGCCCGGGCGTGTCAGTACGGCCTTCATGTCAGCAATGCTTTTTCCGCAGTCGTAGGTATAAACCGTCACGGAAGTGCCCATATTCTTCAGATCCTCTACTGCCAGAAGCAATCCCTGATAGAATTCAATCATCTTTTCTCCCTCGCTGTTTTGCTGAGTCAGCGGGAGCAGAACTCCCATAGTGATCTGCTGCATCTTTTCCGGACCGCTTTTCTGGGGGAACAGTTCCTGATTGGATGGAGTTTTCTTTACGGTCTTTTTTTCCGGATAAGGGATACACACCAGACTGCCTTTTTTCAGTTTGTAGTCCGGGTCCTTCATTTCCGGATTGGCCTCGATCAGCTGTTCGGTGGTCAGTCCGTATTTCTGGGAGATGCTGAATATCGTTTCCTTGCGCTTTACCCGGTGCATTTCCTTACAGCCGGAGTTCAGCACACTCAAAGTTCCCTTGTCGTCGGTGGCTTTCTGCACCTCGGCTTCTTTTCCATTGGAAGGAGGAATCACGATGACTTCCCCCGCCTTGAAATTCGAAGCGGTCAGTCCCGGGTTGGCCAGACAGATGTCTTCGGCAGAGACATGATATAGCTGGGTGAGCTGAAACAGGGTCTCTCCCTTGGCAATGGTATGAAAACGTGAAAATTTTTGATCAGCCTTGTTCTGGGGAATTTTCAGAGTGGTACCGCTGCGAAGACCGTTTCTGGTTTCCGGATTCAGCTTGTAGATATCTTCAGTGGTGACATGATAAATCTTGGAAATGGAATACACCGTTTCGCCCGCTTCAACCGTGTGGGTGAAGAAAGGTGTCTGGGCCCAAGTGGCTGTGGCATACATACTCCAGGATGCCAGCAACACGAAAAACGATTTGATGTGTTTCATGTAAAACAAAATTTTATGCGGACAAAAGTACACAAAAAAAGTGGTTAATTCAACGGGATGTGCTATTTTTGCATAAATATAATGACTTATGAATCGAATTTTGAATTGGATTGTTTTTTTGTTGCTTCTTTCAGGGCCTCTCTGTCTGAAAGCGCAGACTCTTTATCCCAGTGTGACCCCGCAGGCCAGATACGTGACTTCCGAAGGTGAGGAGATTGATGACGCTTCTGAAGAACAGTCGGCTCCCATTACCGGATATTTCTCGGCCGAGGTGACGGATCTGGGTAGTTACTCCGCTCATTATGAATGGCGTATCTTTAAGGAAGGAGAGGAAAATTCACCTTTGATTGATCGTTTTGACCCCGAGATTGAATATACTTTTACGCAAAGCGGAACCTTCTATGTGCAGCTTTATGCCACTTTCGTACAGGGAACGGACACCATTCGTTTTCCCGACGGTGGAGAAGAGCCGTTTGTGGTGACTGTCAGCGAGTCAAAACTGGAATTCCCCAATGCTTTTTCGCCGAATGGAGACGGTTTCAACGATGTCTATAAGGCCAAGGACGGATATCGTTCCATCGTGAAGTTCAAGGCGACCATCTTCACCCGGTGGGGACAGAAGATTTACACCTGGACCAATCCGGCCGAAGGATGGGACGGTAAGGTGAACGGGCGCACGGTCCGTGACGGAGTTTATTATGTAGTGGTACAGGCCGAAGGAGCCGACGGAAGAAAGTTCAATATAAGAAAAGATGTAAATGTGCTGACCGGATATACCAGTGAAGAGGGTACAACCGGGGCTGAATAGGATAATGGATATGGAACAGCAGGAACAGGAAAAGATTCAGGTGTTCGGTGCGCGGGTGCATAACCTGAAGAATATTGATGTGGAGATTCCCCGCAACAGTCTGACCGTGATTACCGGTATGAGTGGCAGCGGCAAGTCATCCCTGGCTTTCGATACGATCTTTGCCGAAGGACAGCGTCGGTACATTGAGACATTTTCGGCCTATGCGCGTAACTTTCTGGGCAATATGGAGCGCCCGGATGTGGACAAGATTACCGGTTTGAGTCCGGTGATTTCCATCGAGCAGAAAACCACCAACAAAAATCCCCGTTCTACGGTGGGAACCACTACGGAGATTTACGATTTTCTGCGTCTGCTCTATGCCCGGGCAGGTGCGGCCTATTCTTATCTGTCCGGTGAGCCGATGGTGAAATACACCGAAGAGCAGATTCAGCAGCTCATTCAGGAACAGTATGCCGGCAAGCGGATTTATCTGTTGGCTCCGGTGGTGCGCAACCGTAAGGGACATTATAAGGAACTGTTCGAGCAGATCCGGCGCAAGGGCTTTCTTTATGCCCGGGTGGACGGAGAAATCCGCGAACTGATTCAGGAACTGAAACTGGACCGCTATAAGAACCACGATATCGAGATTGTGGTGGACAAGCTGCGTGTGGAGCAGACAGACGACAAGCGCTTGCGCGACAGTCTGTCTTCAGCCATGCATCACGGCGACGGTCTGATTATGATTCTGGATGCCGACAGCGGAGAGGTGCGCCATTACAGCAAGCGCCTTATGTGTCCGGTATCGGGTATTGCCTATCGCGATCCGGCACCGCATAACTTCTCGTTCAACTCCCCTCAGGGAGCTTGTCCGCGTTGTAAGGGACTGGGATATGTGAATCTGATTGACGAGGACAAGATTTGTCCCGACAAATCTCTTTCGGTGCACGAAGGAGGTATTCTGCCTTTGGGTAAATATAAGAACTGCATGATCTTCTGGCAGATAGAAGCTCTGCTGGCGCGTTATGACGCCACCTTGAAGACTCCTTTGGCAGAATTGCCGGAAGAGGCGATGAACGAACTGCTTTACGGTTCGATGGAGAAACTGAAGATCAAGGCTTCGCTCATCCAGACTTCTTCGGATTACTTTGTGCGTTATGATGGCGTGATCAAATATATGGAAACGCTCTATGAGGCCGATGACTCGTCGGCTGCCCAGAATTGGATGGAGCAGTTCTCCAAGGTGGCCTGCTGTCCGGAATGCCACGGCAAGCGCTTGAACCGTGAGGCCCTGCATTTCTTTATCGACGGAAAGAATATTGCCGATCTGTCGGAAATGGACATCTCGGAGCTTTATGAATGGATGCAGGGACTGGAAGAACGGCTCACTGACCGCCAGCGGCGCATCGCTCCGGAAATCCTGAAGGAGATCCGCACCCGACTGAAATTCCTGCTCGATGTGGGACTGGATTATCTGGCATTGAACCGCACTTCGGTATCTCTGTCGGGCGGGGAGAGTCAGCGCATCCGTCTGGCTACCCAGATCGGTTCGCAGTTGGTCAATGTGCTTTATATTCTGGACGAGCCCAGTATCGGTCTGCATCAGCGGGACAACCGCAAGCTGATCCATTCGCTCAAGGAACTGCGCGACACGGGCAATACCGTGATTGTGGTGGAGCACGACGAGGAGATGATGGAGCAGGCCGACTATATCGTGGATATGGGACCGAAGGCCGGTCGTAACGGAGGTAATGTAGTCTTTCAGGGTACGCCCCAAGCCATGCTTCAGACCGACACCATGACGTCGCAATATCTGAACGGCAAGCAGCAGATCGAGATACCGGCCGAGCGCCGCAAGGGAAACGGAAACGTGATCCGTCTGGAAGGTGCCCGGGGAAATAACCTGAAGAATGTGAATGTGGATTTTCCGTTGGGAGTCTTTATCTGTGTGACGGGAGTATCCGGAAGCGGTAAGTCTACACTGATCAACGATACGCTGCAACCCATTCTGTCGCATCATTTCTACCGTTCATTGCGCGAGCCGGAACCTTATACCGCCATTCACGGCATTGAATATATTGACAAGGTGGTCAATGTAGACCAGTCGCCGCTGGGACGCACCCCGCGTTCCAATCCGGCCACTTATACCGGAGTGTTCAACGACATCCGTGCTCTGTTCGTCAGCCTTCCCGAAGCGAAGATCCGTGGTTACAAGCCCGGACGCTTCTCTTTCAACGTAAAAGGCGGACGCTGCGAGGCCTGCGGCGGTAACGGTTACAAGACCATCGAAATGAACTTCCTGCCCGATGTGTATGTGCCTTGCGAGGTTTGTCGCGGAAAACGCTATAACCGTGAGACGCTGGAAGTACGCTTTAAAGGCAAGTCTATTGCCGATGTGCTGGACATGACCATCAATCAGGCTGTGGAGTTCTTTGAGAACCAGCCGGTGATTCTGAACAAGATCAAGGTGTTGCAGGATGTGGGCTTGGGCTATATCCGTCTGGGACAGTCGTCAACCACCTTGTCGGGTGGCGAGAGTCAGCGTGTGAAACTGGCTACCGAGCTGTCGAAGAAAGACACTGGTAAGACGCTGTATATATTGGATGAGCCGACCACCGGTCTGCATTTTGAAGACATCCGTGTGCTGCTCGGTGTGCTGAACCGTCTTGTGGAAAAGGGCAATACGGTAATTGTCATCGAACACAATCTGGATGTGATCAAGAGTGCCGATTACATTATTGATATGGGACCCGATGGAGGTCGTGGCGGAGGCGAACTGCTTTCGTTCGGAACTCCGGAAGAAGTGGCCGAACGTACCGTGGGATACACACCGAAATTTTTAAAGGAAGTGCTTTATGGCAAAAGAAAAGATTAACAAGACCAATGTGGCCCGTCTGCTGGACAAGGCCAAAGTGAGTTATGAACTGATTCCTTACGAGGTGGACGAGTCGGACCTGAGTGCCGTGCATGTGGCGGCCAGTCTGGGCGAGAATGTGGAACAGGTGTTCAAGACCATTGTGCTCCACGGGGAGAAAAGCGGCTATTTTGTGTGCGTGCTGCCCGGCGATCATGAAATCGACCTGAAGCGTGCCGCCAAGGTGAGCGGAAACAAAAAATGCGAACTGCTCCCGATGAAAGAACTGTTGCCCGTAACGGGATATATCCGTGGCGGCTGTTCGCCCATCGGAATGAAGAAACATTTTCCTACTTACATACATCACACGGCCGAGCAGTATCCTTATATCTATATCAGCGCAGGCCAGCGCGGTTTGCAGATCAAACTCAATCCGGCCGACCTGTTGCGTGAGGCACGTGCCGAGTATGCGGAACTGACCGATTAAAAGGATGATAATATTGAAAAAGAATATGATGACAGAACCGGTTTATGCGGCCTCGGAAAGCCGTTATGAGAGTGGCATGAATTACCGCCGTTGCGGACGGAGCGGAGTGCTGTTGCCCGAGATCTCCTTGGGCCTGTGGCATAATTTCGGCGATGTGGACACGCTGTCCAACAGTCGCCGCAAGTTGCATTTTGCCTTTGATCAGGGAATCACCCATATTGATCTGGCCAATAATTACGGTCCTTCGTTCGGTTCGGCCGAAGAGACCTTCGGACAGGTGATGCAAAGTTCCTTGCGTCCTTATCGTGATGAGCTGTTTATCTCCACCAAGGCCGGACACGACATGTGGCCAGGACCTTACGGCACGTGGGGATCGCGCAAACACCTCTTTGCCAGTCTGAACCAGAGTCTGAAGCGGATGCAGCTGGACTATGTGGATGTGTTCTATTCCCATCGTTATGACCCGGAAACACCGCTGGAGGAAACCATGCAGGCACTGGCCGATATCGTACATCAGGGCAAAGCGCTGTATGTGGGCATTTCCAAATATCCGCGGGAGAAGGCGCTGGAGGCTTACCGCTATCTGAAAGCCGAAAAGGTGCCCTGTCTGCTGTATCAAGGACGTTATAATCTGCTGAACCGTGCTCCCGAAGAAGAGTCCATCATTCAGGATGCGGTGGATCACGGTACCGGTTTCATCGCTTTCTCGCCTTTGGCACAGGGAGTGCTGACCGACCGTTATCTGGCGGGTATTCCCAAGGATTCGCGTGTGGCACGTGGCGGTTTCCTGAAAAAGGAAACGCTCACGGAAGAATTGCTCACCAAAGTGTCGCAGCTGAATGATCTGGCGGCCCGCCGCGGACAGACACTGGCCGAGATGGCACTGGCCTGGTTGCTTCGCGACGAGAAAGTCACTTCGGTGATTGTGGGTGCCAGTTCGGTGGAACAGTTGGCCGATAACCTGAAAGCCTTGCAGCAGACCACTTTTGATGAAGAAGAACTGCAAAGTATTGATGCCATCATTCGGGGAGAAAAATAGGTTGAAAGCATAGAAAAAAATCCTTTCGATGAATTGAAAAAAACATCGAAAGGATTTTTTTATTTTATCAGGATGATTTTTTGAAGCCTATTCTACGGCTAATTTTCCGTTCTGATAGCTTAACGTGTATTTCTGGTCACGTTGGGTATCGAAAGTAAGCCGTTGCCCTTTGTAATGTACGGAGCAGGGGCCGCCCGAACGGGAGTGGATCACGGCTCGGGTCAGGTTGTTGTCTTTCCAATACAGGTCGACCACGAAATTACCGCGGGCACAGACTCCGGTGAGCTTGCCTTCGTGCCATACGTCCGGCAGGGCAGGAAGCAGATGGATAAAGCCCATGTGGCTTTGCAGCAGCATTTCCGTAACGCCGGCTGTTCCGCCAAAGTTACCGTCAATCTGGAAAGGCGGGTGACTGTCCCACAGGTTGGCATTCGTACCGTTTTTCAGCAGATTACCATAGAGTTTGTAGGAACGGTTTCCGTCGTGCAGGCGGGCCCACTGGTTCAGTTTCCAGCCCATACTCCAACCGGTAGCACCGTCGCCACGATGTTCCAATACGACGCGTGAGGCACGTGCCAGTTCCGGTGTGGTGACGGGCGAGATGGTATGTCCTGGATGCAATCCGAACAGATGGTTTACATGGCGGTGTTCGTCGCGTGGGTCGTCAATGTCCTGCGACCATTCCATCAGCTGTCCGTATCTTCCGATCTGGTACGGTTTGAGTTTTTCCAGAACCGTTTCCCATTCTTTCCGTTCCTCTTCATCCGTCTGAAGCACCTTGCTGGCTTCGATGGCATCTGTCAGAATCTCCCGGATGACCGCATGCGAGAAGGTCGCTCCTTCGTCGATCGGTCCGTGTTCCGGCGAGGTGGATGGGGCAGCGGTATAAGTACCGTCCGGCTTCTTCCACAGATAATCCGTGGCAAATTCGGCACCTCCCTTGATCAGGTCATAACCGATATTCTTCAGGAAGTCCAGGTCGCGTGTATAGTCGTAGTAGTCCCACACATGAGTGGCCAGCCACGGACCGGCTACCGGAGAGAAGTTCCACGACATATCCTTGTCGCGCAACGGGGTGGTGAAGCCGAAGATGTTGGACGAGATAGAGGTGGTCCAGCCGCGAGCCCCGAAATAAGCTTGGGCGGTACGCTCTCCCGGTTTAACCTGAGTGCGGATAAAGTCAATCAGCGGCCATTCGCATTCTGCCAGATTGGTCGGGCAGGCTGGCCAGTAGTTCATCTGCACGTTGATGTTGTTGTGGTAATCTATGCGCCAGGGGCCGTCGATGTTGTTGTGCCAGATGCCTTGCAGATTGGCCGGCAGGTCGCCCGGACGGGAGCTGGAGATGAGCAGATATCTGCCGAACTGATAGTACAGGCTCTCCAGTTCATAGTCAGGAGCTCCGGTACGGTAGCGGGCAATCCGTTCCGGTGTGGACAGTTTGCGTACCTCGGTGTTGAAAGAAGGATTGACTTCGAACACCGTGCGCTGGAACAGTCCGGCATAGTCCTGATAGTGGCGTTGCAGCAAGTCATCGAAACTCTTTTCCGATGCCTTGTCCATCCAGTTGCGGGTGGTTTCCAGTGGTTTTACGCCCACGTATGTTTTCGGATTCTTGAAATCCGGATTGAAATTCATCTTGTAGTCCGTATCGGCCGAGATCAGGAAGATGACTTCATCTGCCTGTTCTACATGAATGCGTCCTTCCTTGTCCGTCCAGGTTTTTCCGCCTTGGGCAATGGCCTGTGCGCGGACCACATAATGCATGTCGTTGTTGTTCAGATGGGCCGAATAGCAGAAACTGCCGGACTTGCTTCTCTTGTATTCCCCTTTGGAAAGCGGGTTCGGGGTATATTTGAATACCAGATTCTGTTTCCCCTTTTCGGAAGCGGAATAACGGATGACCATCACCTGATCGGGGAAAGAGGTGAAATACTGCCGTTTGTACTGCACGCCGTTTTGAGCGAAGCATACATTGACCAGGGCCGAATCCAGAGACAGCGAACGGGAATATCCTCCGATATTTTGTTCCTCGATGCCGGTTTCGATGTCGAAGGTTCCTGCCGATGTGAAACTGCCGAAACGGAAAGGCTCTTCGGCATCCGCTTCATAAGGCACCTCACTGTTGAAGTTGTCCTGAGTGAGCCGGGTTACCTTTGCCTGGTCCTTATCCAGAAAAGCCTGACGGATTTCCTTCAGCACGTGTGCCGAGTTCTTGTTTACGTTCCAGTAATAATCAGCACCTTTGGCGGTGTTCGGGCCACCGCGCCAGAGGCTCTTTTCATTGAAAGTGATGTGCTCGGTAGCTACAGAGCCGAAGATGTTCGCTCCGATGCTTCCGTTGCCGATGGGCAGAGTCTTTTGTTCCCATTCCGGATCCAGATTGCCGTGTCCGCTGCCGGTGGCTACTCCGGGATTGTTTCCCCAGGCCGGCTGTTTGTCGGAAGCGATGGGAGTATCGAAAAAGACGTTCATGGGCGTCTGCTGGGCATATCCCGATGCATGCATCAGGATAGCCAGCGACCAGAGGAAAAATTTCTTGTTTCTCATGATGCTTATTTTTTATTCATTTGAAAAGGTTGTGTTCTCAGGTAAATCCGGTAGTCTTTGATGATGGCCGGAGCATCCTTCTGCGGACGAGGCAGATAGCGGAATCCGCTCACGGTGTAGGTCTTGCCCAGATCCAGAATCAGCTGATGCGGGAATCCTGTTTTGTTCTGGCTCCAGGCGGTGTGCCAGAAGGTTGACTCCTGCAAGTCGAAGACTTTGTCGCCGTCTGAGTTTTCCGAAAGCACTTCCTCGCTGTCGGCATAAGTAGTGCTCCATTCCGTACGTGGAATTTCCTTGCCGTTTTCATCCAGAATATACAGTTCGGCAATAGAAGCCATATCGTCATTGCGGAAGCTGCTCAGGGCTTCGATGCAGAAATAACGGGTTTCTTTGGCCTGATCGAACTTGATGGTCTGCCAGTTGTTGCCTTTTTCAAAAGTACCTTCTTTGATAACATCCGCTGCATCGAGAACTACGGTTTCTCCTTTCTTACGGTGGTAGAGTGACTCTTCCGGACGCAGGTCATCCAGAATCGGACGGGTCAGTCCCTTGATGGTCGGTGAGGCCGGAGTTTCCAGATCGAAGACAATGATTTCGTTCTTTCCCTTTTTCAGCCAGCATCCCGGCATGTATAAGGTCTGCTGCGGACCGATTTTCCAGAAGCGTCCCAGATTCTTACCGTTCACCCATACCATACCTTTTCCCCAGGTAGACATATCCAGGAAAGTATCTCCCGGCTTGTCCACTGTGAAGGTGGTGCGATACCAGGCCGGACCGTTGCATTTGTCCGCTTTGACAAAGTCATGCTTCTTCTGGAACTTATAGTCTACCGGGAAGTTATACACCTGCCAGTTTTCCAGTTCGGTCTTCTGCTCCTCGTCACACAACCAAACGGCCTCGGTGATACCCTTGCGGTCGATAATGCCTTCGCCGAAATTGACGCGTCCGGTTGCTTCTACCAGAATATCCAGGGTTTGCTCTTGGGATGTGGCCGGCAGTTTGACGGTCTTTTCGCCTCTGCGGCGGTCCAGCTTGCCGATTTCCTTTCCATCAAGATAAATCAATGCCCAGTCGTGTACCTCATCAATGAGTAGCTGGCGTCCTTTCTCTCCGGCCGGAAGAGTGGTGCGATACAGGATGCGTCCCCAACCCTGGTCGAAGAATTCCATAGACTGGATTTTCTTGCTGCTCTTCGGTTTTGGCAGTTGCTGGAAGAGAGGGGCAACCTCGTTCAGAGTCATTTCCGGAATTTCGATCACCGGATAAGGCTGCGGAATATTTTCAGGAATGCTTTCTCCTTCGTTCAGATACTGAGCCTGAAGCTTGCGTACGGCATGGAACTTTTCTGTGGCCCAGCCGGCTTCACTGATCGGAGCGTCATAGTCATACGAAGTGGCCATGGTAGAGTAGGGAGGAGTATTGGCACCGCCCCATTGTCCGAAGGTGGTTCCTCCATGAGCCATATACAGACTGTAGGAAATTCCTCTCTCGAGCATGTCTTTCATACTTCCGCACATCACGTCGGCGCTGCGGGTTGCATGCGGGCGTCCCCAGTGGTCGAACCATCCGGACCAGTACTCGCTACACATCAGCGGAATGGTCGGATGATCTTCTGCCAGCATCTTGAACTGCTCGTCAATATTGGAACCCGCACCGAAATTGATGGTGCTCAGTACGCCGTCGAGCATGGTTTCCTTGAAGTTGGAGCTCCAGGCACAGGAGAACAGCTGCACATCCTTGAATCCGGCTTCCACGACAATATCCTTTATCTGACGGAGATATTCCTTGTCGTTGCCATAAAGCGGATATTCGTTTTCCACCTGCACCATCAGAATATTACCGCCATTGCTCAGGAGCATCGGTGAGAGTTCCTTACCCACACGATTCATGAAAATGCGGGTGCGCTCCATAAAGAAAGCGTCTTCCTTGCTTCTGATTTTGATATCTTTCTTCTTGAGCAGCCACCAGGGCAGTCCGCCCATATCCCATTCGGCGCAGACATACGGTCCGGGGCGCACGATGATATACATGCCGTTCTTTTGAGCCAGTTCACAGAATTCGCGGATATCATTTTGTCCCTTGAAATCAAATTCATCCATTTTCTGCTCGTGAATATTCCAAAACACATACAGACAGATGGTGTTCATACCCATAGCCTTGCACATCTGGATGCGGTGCTCCCAATATTCTTTGGGGATTCGCGGATAATGGATTTCTGCCGCCCGGATAACAAAGGGCTTGCCATTCAGAAGAAAAGTACGATTTCCCAATTCAAAGGTCGTGGCTGACAAAGGTTGAAATAACGCCAGACTGCAAATCAGGAAAAGCAATAAGGTTTTGCTGATTTTGTTCATGATGTTTTAGATATTTATTAGATTAATGTGATGTTCGTTTTTAA
This sequence comes from Bacteroides sp. OF04-15BH, assembly GCF_003477995.1. Lineage (GTDB taxonomy): Bacteria > Bacteroidota > Bacteroidia > Bacteroidales > Bacteroidaceae > Paraprevotella. Next base: position 12,209 of record NZ_QUEM01000037.1, on the reverse strand, counting down.
GGGTATATTAGATTTATTGCAAACAAATTTAATAGCTTTATAAATGAACACAAAGGTTTGTTATGGAAAATAAAGATTTTGAATCTTTGCTTAGGGTTTCTTAAGTAAAAAGTTGTTTAGTATTAAAATTAGTTATGATACAGATTTGTGAGAAGTGGCCTGAACCAGAAGAATGCTAACTTCGTACAATAACCAAATGGGGTATGCAACTAAAGATAAAGTGAAAATATCCGAGGTGGGTGTAATAATGGCTGCAACAATCAGGATGACAACGACCGCATGTTTTCGATAATGGCGCATAAAATCAGCAGAAAGAAATCCTAGCCGGGCAAACAACCAGGACAGCACCGGCATTTCGAAGACAATGCCCATTGTCAAGGACAATATCAGTAATGTAGAAATATAGGATTGCAAAGTGATCATGTTTTGTACGGTTGCACTGACCTGATAAGTTCCTAAGAAACGAAAAGTCAGCGGGAATATCAGATAATAGCTGAGCAAGATACCTCCGATAAACATCATATATCCGCAACCAATCATTCGAAGAGCATATTTCTTTTCATTGTGATACAAAGCCGGAGAGATAAAACGGAAAATTTGATACAGAATATAAGGCGAGGCACATAAAATGCCGGCAAACAATGCCGTTTTCATGTGAAGTAGAATCTGACCGGTCAATCCGGTATTGATGAGATGGATGGAAAATGCGGGCAGTTCCGAACCGGTGAATTGTTTGCTGATTATGTTCAACAGCCGGTAAGTTATAAAATCTTCCTTTTGTGGAGCCAGAATGATGTGGAACAGCGCCTCTTTACCCGCGAAAGTCAGGAGAGCGGTGAACAGAACCGTTACGGCGGCGATTCTGATAATCGCCGCACGTAAGATGTCCAGATGATCCCAAAAGGATTGTTTATCTTGTGTCATTACTGTTCTTTTTTATCTGTTGTTTCAGGATCATTTTCTATTTGATTCATTCCTTCTCTGAAGGAACGTACTCCTTTTCCCAGTCCTTTCATCAGTTCCGGTATTTTTTTACCACCGAAGAATAGCAGGACGATGAGAACGATAAAAAGAATTTCTTGTGTTCCGATTCCAAACATGTGGTTTACATTTTAAATTTAATCCGTAAAATATCTTTTTGTTAATAGAGTGCTGATGCGGTCAGTTTTCGCATTTGATGCTGTAGAGACGTTCCACCTCTCGGGGAGCATGGAGGTCAAGAATTCGTTCTTGAGTGGCATTCATGACTGAAAGGGTATCCATATCTTCGGGAGTCAGTTCGAAATCTTCGATATTGAAATTTTCGATAATCCGTTCCGGATGTACGGATTTCGGTATGGCAATGATTCCCCTTTGCAGGTGCCAGCGCAACACGACTTGCGCGGCAGATTTATTATATTTTTGTCCGATGCCGGTTATTACCGGATCAGAAAACAGATTGTTTCTGCCTTCAGCCAGTGGTCCCCAGGCTTCAGCCTGAATGCCGAGTGACTGCATGATCTGCAAAGCCTCTGTTTGTTGAAGATAAGGATGTATTTCCACTTGATTGACTGCCGGAATGATGCGGGCGCTCTGACACAGGTCAATCAGCCGGTCCGGCTCAAAATTGCAGACTCCGATGGCGCGTATACGGCCGTGTAGGTAAAGTTCCTCCAAAGCTCTCCAGGCTCCATGATAGTCCCCGAAGGGCATGTGAATCAGATAGAGATCTAGATAATCCAATTCCAAACGTTCAAGGGAAGCTTCAAAAGCCTTCAGAGTTTGGGAATATCCCATCTCGGAAATCCAGGCTTTGGTGGTAATAAACAATTCATTGCGGGGAACACCGCTTGCACAGATAGCTTGGCCGACTGCTTTTTCATTGCCGTATACCGATGCTGTGTCTATCAGTCTGTATCCGGCCTGTATGGCATGCATGGTGACCTTGCGGCAAAGCTGAGGATCAGAAATCTGGAAAACTCCGAACCCCTGCATCGGCATGAGGACTCCATTGTTTAATGTTGTAAATTGCATGGTTATGTTATTTATCTATTTGACTTTCTGTAAATGGGTCTGCACGATGTCCCATCAGATGTATTTGGGCATAGTCCCGGTCGAATTCTTCCACTTCCCAGGAAGTCAGCCGGAGATTACCGGCCCCGATGAGTTCATCCAGATGGTTGGGGTTGGTTGTACCCGGAATGGGAGCAATCCATGGTTTGCGTGACAGAATCCAGGCCAAGGCAAATTGGGCCGGAGTCATTCCCTTGCGTTGTGCCCACTGGCGTATCAGTGTTACGAGAGGCATATTATGTTTTAAAGCCTCCGGAGTGAACTGGGGGAGATTCCATCTTCGGTCTCCTTGGTAAAAGATACGGTTTTCATCGATAACACCGGTCAGAAAGGCCCGTCCCAATGGACAGTAAGGCACAAAGCCGATACCCAGTTCTTCCAGGGTGGGGAAAATCTTGGTTTCCGGTTCGCGCCACCAGATGGCATATTCGCTTTGCACGGCTGAAAGAGGACATACGGAATGAGCTTTTCGGATAGACCGTGCACTGGCTTCTGACAGTCCCCAGTGCAGGACTTTTCCTTCTTGCATCAGTTCTTTAACCGTTCCGGCTACCTCCTCCATGGGGACATTCGGATCAACCCGATGCTGATACAACAGGTCGATATAGTCGGTTTTCAGTCGTTTGAGAGAACCTTCTACTGCCCGTCGGATATGATCGGGACGGCTGTTCAATGCCGTGGGTTGGCCTTCTTCTACTCCAAAACCGAATTTTGTTCCGATTTTAATCTGATGACGGAATGGGGCCACGGCTTTGCCTACCCACGTTTCACTGGTATAAGGCCCGTAAACTTCTGCTGTATCAAAGAATGTTATTCCTTTGTCATAAGCCCGTCGGATTAATGCTATCATCTCCTTTTCGTCATATTTTCCGCCATAGTAGCCCACCATGGGCAGGCAACCAAGACCAATAGCCGAAACTTCCAAATTCCCTAAATTACGAAACTCCATATTATTGTCTGGTTGTTTTTTTGTTTTGTTGAGTTCGTTTTTCCGGTAAGAATCAGATTGTGCAAAAATCTTGGATACACCGGTCCATGCGCCGGCTGCAGACAACACAGCCATTGACGACATTTTCAAAAAATCTCTTCGATCCATACTTTTAAATATTATATTCGCATTTGTTTTCAGACTTTATCAGTTATTTTTTTCGACAAAACAAAATTAGATGCTTGCTTCAATGGAAGAGTAACAATAAGTGGGATGTTTGTACCTGTTTTACGGATTCTGAACCCTGTGCATCTGAATATTAATCGGAAAACGTTATTTTTGTCTGTATGATTTTCTAAGGTGATGTTATGAGCAAGATTCTGAAAGTAAGAAATGTGGATGATTATTGCCGCTGGCTTGGCTGCGTCAGTCAGCATCCGTTGGTTTGTGTCATTAATTACGAAGAAGTGTCTCCGGTGCGTCATTGTCTGGGAAACTACAATGTTTATGGTATCTTCTTTCATGATGAGGCGGAGATTGATTTGGCTTACGGTTGCGGCAAATATGATTATAAGAAAGGAACGGTTATTTGTGTGGCTCCCGGGCAGATAGGAGGTAAGGAAGATAACGGTGAAGAAGTGATGCTGACGGGATGGGCTCTTCTGTTTCATCCTGATATTCTGCACGGTACTTCATTGGAACAGACAATCAGAAATTATACCTTTTTTGATTATCGTATTCATGAAGCCTTGCACATGTCCGAGGAAGAACATGATATATTGGTGTCTCTGATGATTCAGATGAAAGATGAATTACAGAAAAGGCATGATGAGTTGCAGAATGCGATTCTGGTTGGATATATGGAATTAATGTTGAATTTTTGCCAGAGATTTTACAATCGTCAGTTTGTTACCCGCAAGTTGGAGAATACGGATGTACTGATGAGGTTTCATGCACTTTTGCGTCATTATTATGAAACGAATATGCAATGGGATTTAGGTTTGCCCACAGTGCAGTATTGTGCGGATAAACTATGTATGTCTGCCAATTATTTTGGTGATCTGATCAAGAAGACTACCGGAGAAACGGCGAGTAATTATATTCGTCAGTACATTATTCAGAAAGCCGAGAATGAGTTGGCAAGTGGAGCTTCGACTTCGCAGGTTGCCTATGATTTAGGTTTTGATTATCCCCAGCATTTTAGCAGACTGTTTAAAAAATATACCGGACTTACGCCTACGGAATATGTACGTAATTTGAAAGTAAACCTATAAAATAGAGGAAACTTTTTTCTTTTTCGTTCCTTCTTCCTATTTTTATCCTGCAAATAACATGAAATGAATAATGGAAGCGTTGAGAAGACAAAGCGGAACGAAAACGCTGCTTGATCAGATTGAAGAGCGCTTGCCGTTATATTTACGTCTCATGTTGCCGTTTGTGCGATGCTGAAAGAAGACTATGAACGAAAAAAGAATGAATCATATATTCATAAATCAAATATTATGAAACCATTAAAATTATTGCTTTTACTTGTTTTTCAAATTCATGGACTGTATGCCCAGAAGGTGCAGATTACGTTTCAGCGCCCGGTACTGCCGGTGCTTGCCGGAATGGAAAACAATCTTACCGGTTTTATTCGGGTAATCAAGCCTCAGGGGCAGAAGGTGGCGCTTACCGGTATTTCTTACAGTCTTTCGGGAACAACAGATATAAAAGAAGTAGAGCGCGTATCGTTTAAGAAATGTAATGCATACGGCGGAGGGCTGGCCGGCAAGGCAACAGCTTTTTCATCGCATCTCAGTGAGGAGAATCATTTTCGTCTGTATGTTCCTTTGAAGGAAGACACGACTTATTGGGCCTTTACCGTTAAACTGGATGCTCAGGCTGATTTGTTGCACCGCATCAATCTGAATTGTACGGCTGTGGAGGTCAATGGTTCTGAACAAATCGTTCTGAAGCCGGTTTATGCAGAAGGGTTGCGCGTGGGCTACCCCTTGCGTATGGCCGGTCAGGACGGTGTGAACACAAGTCGCATTCCGGGCCTGACGACTTCGAAAAAAGGAACTTTGTTGGCTATTTACGATGCCCGCTGGAATTCCGGAAGAGATTTGCAGGGTGATATAGATATCGCCCTGAACCGAAGTGAGGATGGGGGACAGACCTGGCAACCGATGCAACGGATTCTGGACCAGAAGGAATGGGGAGGTCTGCCCGAAAAGTTCAATGGGGTGAGCGATGTCTGTATTCTGGCAGACAAGCGTTCCGGAACCATCTTTGTGGCCGGACTGTGGATGCACGGTATTCTGGACCGAAATACCGGAAAATGGATTGAGGGACTTACGGAAGACAGCCCGCAATGGATTCACCAGTGGCATGCCCGCGGTTCGCAACCGGGAACCGGAGTGAAGGAAACCTGTCAGTTCTTGATTACCCGTAGTGAGGATGACGGAAAGACTTGGAGCGAACCGGTCAATATCACGGCTCAGACCAAGCGTCCGGAATGGTGGTTGCTGGCACCGGCTCCCGGTCATGGCATCACGCTGCAAGACGGAACTTTGGTGTTCCCGACACAAGGACGCGATAAGGAAGGAAAACCATTCTCCAACATTACTTACAGTAAAGACGGTGGAAAGACCTGGACAACCAGTAATCCCGCTTATTCCAATACAACGGAGTGCATGGTGGTGGAGTTGGCCGACGGCTCGCTGATGCTGAACATGCGAGATAACCGGAATCATGGGGTGAAGAGTCCGAACGGCCGTCGCATTTGCGTGACAAAAGATTTGGGACAGACCTGGACGGAGCATCCGACTTCGCATGCGGTACTGACCGAACCGACCTGTATGGCTTCCATTCACCGACATGACTATAAGAAGAAAAGCCTGCTGGCCTTTATGAATCCGAATTCTTATCGGGCCCGCAACCAGCTTACCCTGAAGTTCAGTCTGGACGAAGGGATGACCTGGCCGGAAAAATACTGGCTGCTGCTGGACGAGTGGGGCGGTTTCGGCTATTCCTGCATCACGTCCATAGACCAGGAAACTCTGGGAGTAGTTTATGAAGGCAGTGGAGCACAAATTGTCTTTCAGAAAATCAAGCTTTCCGACATCTTTAAATAACCGTTTGCTTTTATTCCGAAATCATATTAACCAAAAAAGAAAGTACAATGAAAAGATTTTTATTTTGGGTTGTGGCCTGTATCTGTGTTTCTGTTCTTGGGGCACAACCGTTGAAATTCAACAGCAAGGGAAACTTTAAAATCGTGCAGTTTACGGATTTGCATTATATTTATGAGGACAAGCGGGCGGCCATAGCCTTGGAGTGCATCGATCAGGTGATGCAGGCCGAGAAACCGGATTTGGTGGTTCTGACGGGCGATGTCATCTATGGCAAGCCGGCCGATAAAAGTTTCCGCACGGTGCTGGACAAGTTGTCTTCCTATAAGATACCTTTCGCCATTACTTTCGGTAATCACGACGACGAACAGGGAATGTCCCGTCAGGAGCTGCTGGAGATTGCGCAAAGCTATCCGATGAACCGTACGGCCACTGAAAAAGGAATTTCCGGAACAACCAATTATACCCTTCCGGTCTATCGTCAGGACGGTCAGATACCGGCAGCTGTGATTTATTGCATCGACTCTCATTCCTATTCCCAGATAAAGGACATAAAGGGATATGACTATATCAAGCAGGATCAGATTGCCTGGTATGCCCGCATGAGCCGCCAGTATCAGGAACAGAACGGTGGGGCAGTGGTTCCTTCCTATTTCTTTTTCCATATACCGCTGCCGGAATATGCCGTTGCCGCATCTACAGAATCGGTTCCTTTGGTTGGAAGCCGGACCGAAAAGGTCTGTGCACCCGCTTTGAATTCCGGCTTGTTTGCCATGATGAAAGAACGGGGCGATGCGCGAGGTGTTTTTGTGGGACACGATCACGACAATGATTATGCCGTTTATTGGAACAAAGTCTTGTTGGCTTACGGACGTTATTCCGGTGGAAACACTGTGTACAACAATATGTCTTGTGGCGCAAGAGTTATTGAATTGTCTGAAAACGATTCCTCATTCAAGACCTGGATTCGTTTGCAAACCGGCGAGAAAATCAATGAACTGACTTGTCCTGCTTCGTTTGTGAAGAAATAACCTGAGATAAAAAATATATGAATACTGAATGAAAAACATACAGAAATGAAGAAACTTATCTTATTTGCATTTTGTCTTTTGGGTGGTTGGCTGGCACATGCCCAGGAATGGAAACCTTTGAAATGGCCGGTTCTGAAACATTATGATCAGCAGCATCTTCACCGGATTGCTTTGCCTTTGGGAGGTATCGGTACAGGAACCGTGTCCTTGGGAGGACGCGGAGAGTTGCGCGATTGGGAAATCATGAATGTGCCCGCCAAGCAGTTCAGTACTGTGACGCCGGGAAACAATGCGCCTTTCTTTGCCATTTACACCAAGGAACCCGGTAAGGAGGCTCAAACCACTCTTCTGACCGGTCCTTTATATGACCATGAGTATCTGCATTACGAAGGCCGTCCCGTGGACCATCATGGATTTCCGCGTTTTTCAACGGCTACGTTCGATGCGGCTTATCCGTTCGGGCAGGTTCATCTGTCAGACCCCGAATTGCCGGTAGCGGTGACCGTGAAGGGATTCAACCCTCTGATTCCCGGTGATGCGGAGAACAGCGGATTGCCTGTTGCCGTATTGAGTTACGAGGTGACCAACCGGACCGAACAACCTCTGGAAGTGGCCGTGTGCGGAAGCATGCGCAACTTTATCGGTAAGGACGGCAGTAAATTTACCAGTAACTGGAAAGGAGATTATGTTCCCTTGGGAGCCAAGGCAAATCGGAATCTTTATAAAAAGACCGACGGCTTGCAGGGCATCTATTTTTATTCCGAAGGGGTAGACCATGCCGATCCGGCATTCGGCACGATGGCTTTGACTACCCAGGCTCAGGAGGGGGGCAGCTATCGTACGAATTCTGTACCCGATGATTGGAATAATGCCATTCTGGATTTTTGGGATGATTTTAGTGCTGACGGTGTTTTGACCGAGAATGGCAAGCCGGCGGATGATGATCCTATGGCATCGCTGGCAGTAAGCAAAACAATCGCTCCCGGAGCAACCCAAACCTTTTCTTTCTTTCTGACGTGGAGTTTCCCGAACCGGAAAGCCTGGTCGACAACCGTAGTCGGAAACTATTATACCAAGATTTTTCCGGATGCCTGGCAGGCTGCCGAATGTATTGTGCCGAAGATTCCGGAACTGGAAAAGGAAACCCTTTTGTTTGTGGAGAGTTTCTTGCAGAGCACTTATCCCGATGTCATAAAGGAAGCCGCCCTGTTCAACCTGGCGACCTTGCGCTCACAGACTGTTTTCCGCTTGCCCAGCGGTCATCTGATGGGATGGGAAGGAGTGATGGACCGGTACGGTTCCTGCATGGGATCGTGTACCCATGTCTGGAATTATGAAATGGCCACTGCCTTTTTGTTTGGGGAGCTTGCCCGTACGATGCGCGATGTGGAGTTCAACTATGCCACCCGCGAAGACGGTCTGATGAACTTTCGTGCGGCTCTTCCTCTTTCGGAGGCTGCCAAGGGCGGAGCGGCTGCCGCAGACGGTCAGATGGGATGTGTGATGAAATTCTATAGAGACTGGCAATTGTCGGGCGACTTTGCTTTCTTGTCCGCCAACTGGCCCCGGGTGAAGAAAGTGCTGGAATATGCCTGGATTCAAAAGGGATGGGATGGCAATCAGGACGGTGTGATGGAAGGATCGCAGCATAACACCATGGATGTGAACTACTTCGGTCCGAATCCTCAGATGGGATTCTGGTATCTGGGAGCATTGAGAGCCGGAGAAGAGATGGCCAAAGCCGTGGGTGACCGGGCTTTTGAAAAGAAATGCCGCCGTTTGTTCCGAAGTGGTTCCCAATGGATGGATGCCCACTTGTTCAATGGAGAATACTATGAGCAGAAAATAACTTCTCCTTCTTCTTTTGAGTTTCTTGATCTGGAGAATCCGGATACTGAAATCCCGCCTTATCAGTTGGGTAAGGGCTGTCTGGTGGATCAGTTGGTCGGCCAATATATGGCCCATATCTGTAATCTGGGCTATTTGGCGGAAAAAGACCATATCCGCACCACGATGCAAAGTGTGATGAAATATAATTTTGTCCGGGATTTCAGCCGTCATTTCAACAACATGCGTTCTTATGTCATGGGCGATGAGGCTGGATTGCTGATGGCATCCTGGCCCAAAGGACGTCTGAAAGTGCCTTTCCCGTACTTTGCGGAGGTGATGACCGGCTTTGAATACTGTGCTGCTACGGAAATGCTGTATGAAGGTATGGAACAGGAAGCCCTGACCTGCATCAAGGCAATCCGTGACCGCCATGACGGGGCAAAACGCAATCCCTTCAGCGAAGCGGAATGCGGACATCATTATGCCCGCTCCATGGCCAGCTGGGCCACGGTTTTGGCTTATAGCGGATTCCATTATTCGGCAGTAAACCGGCAAATGCAGATTACGGACAAGCCCGGACGGTATTTCTGGAGCAACGGTTCGGCATGGGGCATTTGTGTGGTGGATCAGGACCGTGTTCAGCTTCAGGTGCTGAAAGGAACGCTGAAACTGAAAAAAATGATTGTAGGAAGTCGTCAGATTCATGCGGGTGATTTAACTTTGCAGCCGTCAGATGCAATGTGGACCCATAAATTATAGAATATGAATCAGGAATGTATTGATTACATTGAATCAGAAATATTGCCCCGATATGCCTCTTTCGACAAGGCCCATCAGAACGATCATGTGGAGCGGGTGATTCAGGAAAGTCTTCGTTTGGCACAGTATTATGAGGTGAATCCCGACATGGTTTATGTCATTGCCGCCTATCACGATGTGGGACTGGTGGAAGGGCGGGAGCGTCATCATCTGGTTTCGGGCTGTTTGCTGCAGGCCGACCGGAAGCTCCGCAACTGGTTTTCCGAGGAGGAAATCCGAGTGATGAAGGAAGCCGTGGAGGATCACCGGGCTTCGAACAAGCACGAGCCGCGCAGCATTTATGGCAAGATTGTTTCCGAGGCCGACCGGGTAATCGATGCCGAGACCACGTTCCGGCGCACGGTGCAGTATGGACTTTCGCATTACCCCGAAATGAGTCCGGAGGAGCATTATCTCCGTTTTCGGGATCATCTGATCACGAAATACGGCGAAGGCGGCTATCTGAAACTTTGGATTCCGCAGTCGGACAATGCGGAGAGATTGCAGGAAATCCGCACGATTCTGAAAGACGAAGAGCAGCTTCGGAATATCTTTGTGAATCTGTTTGCCGCAGAGAACGCTGTAAAATAGAAATGTTGTAGAATAGAGCATGATATGAAAAAGAAACCTTTTGTGATGTGGGCAGCCTTGTGGGTCTGTGCAGGATTGTTTGCCCAGCCGGCTTCGCTCGATGAGGTCTATGAACCGGTTGTGGTCGGTACTCCGCCCAGCGATGCCTATATTGGTCTGTCGTTGCTGCCCGACGGAGAGTTGCGTCATTATAATTATGGAGAACATGCCGCGCAGACCGCTCCGATGTATTTGTCGAGCCGCGATCACGGGCTGACCTGGAAAACGGTATCCCTGCCGAAAGAGTTACCCTATGCCGACCAGCGTTCACCGGTAAGCGGAGAATATGTGCGGGTGTTTTGTAACAGTAAGGGAGTATATGCCATGCGTACGGAGGGTGGTCTGGATGGCGGGCGCACGATAGTGAAGATTGATGACCGGCCCGGCATCATGAACAAACCGCCCGTATGGATCCGTAACGGAAAACGCGTGATTTCCGGTGCCCATCGCACCGACCGTAGCGGTGCCTATGTATATTATTCTGACGATGACGGAAGAACCTGGAAAGCTTCGGCTCAGGTTACGGTACCGCCTCACCGTAAAGGAGGATTTCATCAGGGAGTACGCTGGAATCACGGAGCTGTGGAGCCCACGGTGGTGGAGCTGAACGACGGGCGTTTGTGGATGCTGATGCGTACGTCTCAGGACCGTCATTATCAGGCCTTCTCTGAAGACGGAGGAGAAACCTGGAGCGAGGCTACTCCATCCCCCTTTTATGGAACGATAACGATGCCTACGCTCTATCGGATGGGGGATGGACGGCTGCTGTTTTTCTGGTGCAATACCACTCCTCTGCCGGAGCGTGCCGGTACGGATGGAGTTTGGGAGGATGTCTTTACAAACCGTGATGCCTTGCATGTCGCCATTTCCAGCGATGACGGGCGTACCTGGAAGGGTTTTCGTGAACTGTTGCTGAATCCGGAACGAAACAGTCCGGTTTTTGGAAATACACGTGGTGGTGAGGATAAAAGTGTGCATCAGGTGCAGGCTGTAGAGGTGGCTCCCGGAAAGATTCTCGTATCGGCCGGACAGCACCGTTCGTGTCGTCGTCTGCTTCTTTTTGATGTGCGCTGGCTGTATGAGCCTCGTCGCAGTTGTGATTTCAGCAATGGCTTGTCCGATTGGTCGGCCTTCAGATATTATAAAGGAATCGTCGGACATTGCGCCTATCACCGTCAGGCAGAGAATTTGTTGGGTGCGCATCCTGATGATTCCACCCGAAAAGTGCTTCAGTTGGGTTACACACCCAATGATTCCCTGGTGCAGGATAATGATGGAGCCGTGTGGAACTTTCCGGCGGCAAAGGACGGTTCTTTGCTTCTGCATCTGCGCATTCCGCAAAACGAATCGGCAGTAACATTAGTATTGAATGACCGTTGGTTTAATCCTACGGATACGGTGGCGCGGCACGAAGCCATGTACCGTTTGCCGCTCAGCAGGAAAGTGCTGGGTATAAAGGACCGGAAGTGGCACCGGCTTCAGATATTCTGGCACAAGAACAAAACAGCCCGTGTGTTTGTTGACGGAAAGCAGAAAGCCGAACTTCCTGTTGTCTGCCCGACCGAACACGGGGTGTCCTATCTGCATTTGCTGGGAGAACATCGCTCGGGAGAGAAGATCCAGATTGATTATGTAGAGGGGGGACAGATATTGCGTTGAAAAATCGTCCTGATGTTTTTCAAAAATCATCAGGATGATTTTTTGTTTTGATGCTGACGATTGACTATGCCTAAAATTACTTCACACATTTTTGTTTATATTTACTGATTCACTTTACATGTTAATAAAACTCTTCCTGCTTTACTTTACATATTAGTTAGCAAC
>NZ_QUEM01000036.1 GCF_003477995.1 Bacteroides sp. OF04-15BH | reverse complement strand
AGGGTTAAGTATGCGCTAAATTAATTCCGCCAACGGGTTATCTAAACTTTTATTTTATCCGTGTTTCCATATTTTACTGACGGGACAGTAATCTATTACCGACAGCACAATAATTCATAACCGACAGGACGATTATGAAAAATGAACTACAAGAAACAAAGCAATCACCTGCTTTCCGTGGCTATCCAAACGAAAGCTAATGACGATAACAGTCTGCGCCTATCCGGAAAACCTTACGACAGCCGGAATTGGCAAACAGAAATCAAAAGTATAAGGAAATCCTCAAAGATAAAAAAATGGTTGGAAGTTTTACTTTTTTTAATCTTTCATTCTCTAGAAAACTCAAAATCTGTTCTGACAGCAACCTCTTCACTTTACTCATTTTTCAAGAAAATGAGTTTTCAAAAAACATATCCATTCATTGTTTATTAAAAGAATGTTTTCTATTTTTGTAGATATACAACAAACGAGCTAAACTAAAACCTATCATGAAAAAGATTGCATTTTTTGTCTGCGCTCTGGTTGCTTCACTGACCGCACAGGCGCAGAGTGAACTTTATAACAAGATGTCTCAGGTATCGGGCGTTGAATCTTTCTATTACACACAGGATATGATACGCAATACCGATTGGAAGAGCATTGATAATCCAGACATCAATCTTTCCAGTCTGTTCTGGGGACGCGTAAACTCTCTGGAGTATCTTTCAGCCACAAAAGGCAGAGCCATCCGTAAACTGAGAAAGGCTCAGGAAGAGAGACTGGAGGAGGAACAGAAAGACTCTTGGGTAGAAAGCCGAAGCGCACAAGGAATTGTCCGGGAAAAGATTCTAGGATCGGACAATAAGGTCCTGATGCAAATCAATAAAGGCGACCGAAAGATATCGGTCTATAAAAAAGGAAGCCGCGACTATACCTTAGTCTACGACAACAAGGACCGCTATACACTGATCCGTATGCAGGCAGACATCCCGCAGTACCAACTGAAAGAGATTTTCATCCAATAGTCCGTACTGACAGCCAACTTCAAAACAAAAGTGTGACCCAAAAGCATAAAAGCATGGAAAATGCATGGAATTTACAAATATAAGCCGTAAAATCAAAGGCTATTATCCCGTATCAGACAAGTCTCTTTCCGAATTATACGGACACTTGACCGAACATCGTTTCCCTCCCAAATATCCCGTAATCCAGGCGGGGATCATAGACCGCAAGGTATATTTCATCGAAGAAGGGCTGACCCGCTCTTATTGCATCATCAACGGACAGGAGCACACCACCTGGTTCTCGGGAGAGGGAGACATTACTTTCGGCTTGCTTTGTCTGTATCACAACAAGGCCGGATTTGAATTTGTAGAAACTGTGGAAAATACAAGGGCCTATTCCATACCCATACAGGTATTGAACCATTTGTATGAACAAAATGTAGAACTGGCCAATTGGGGGCGTGTCGTCCATCAGGAATGCCTCCTGGCCTTGCAGTGTACCCGAATAGACCGCCTCACACTCTCCGCAAAAGAAAGATATGAGAAGTTTATGAAGACATTTCCCGATGTGTGTCATCGCCTTCAGCTAGGACACATTGCTTCTTTTCTGGGTATGTCACCCTCCACATTAAGCAGAATCCGAGCAGAATATTGATTCATTTTTTGACTTAAATCAAAAAACAAGAAAAAATCGGAACATAACTTTGCCACAAAAAAGCTATGGAAAATATGACCTGCTCCAAACAAAACTCCAGAATCGTCTGGATGGATTTGCTCAAAGGAATCGCCATTTTTATGATGATTGCCGTACACTGCACCGACAATGTCACTCCCGCAGAACGCTCCGAACCTTGGTACAACCTGTGGGGAAGTCTCTACGGTTCGGTCATGCGACCGGCTATTCCGCTCTTTGTAATGGTAACCGGAGCACTACTCCTGCCTGTACGGGAAAATCTGCGGACTTTCTATGGAAAAAGACTCTCCAGACTGATCGTACCTTTTCTGATCTGGTCTGTGTTCTACAATCTTTTCCCATGGTTCACCGGCCTTTTGGGGCTCTCACCCGAAATCATCAACGACTTCTTTGTCTGGGCCGTGCCTTCGCAGGAATTTCAAGACGCGTGGCATAACATCCTGATGATTCCCTTTAATTTTTCAGCCTTCGCCGTACAGATGTGGTATGTTTATCTCCTTATCGGACTGTATCTGTATATGCCTGTGTTTTCGGCATGGATCCGGCAGTCCTCTGCAAAAGAGCAGCAGTTCTTTCTGGCTCTCTGGTTCGTATCGCTCTTTATCCCTTATCTGCGGCAATATCTTACCCACGATCTTTGGGGCACATGTTCCTGGAACGAATTCCACATGCTCTACTACTTTGCCGGATTCAACGGTTATCTGTTGCTCGGACATTACCTGACTCAAAATCCGATATCCTGCAAGAAAAGTACATTGGTCTTTTGGGGAGCGTGTTCTTTTGTCATAGGATTCTGCATCACGTTTTTCGGGTTCAAAAGCGTGACAAGCATACCCGGACAATCGGCAGAAATGACAGAACTGTTCTATACATACTGCTCTCCCAACGTACTGCTGATGAGTCTACCCATATTCCTGGGAGTACAAAAACTGGAGATTCGCTCGGACAGAATGAAAAGTACGCTTCGCAGCATTTCCACATCCACGTTAGGTATCTGGATGTCGCACTATCTGTTTCTGGGGCCCTGCTATCATCTCATCGCTTCATGGCCACTGCACACGATGGTCAAAATGCTCCTCTGCTCCATTCTGTTATTGGGAATTACATGGGGATTTGTCGTGATGGTGCGCCGTAGCGGACGCATGGGCAAATGGCTGATGGGATAATTCCGGGTACAGAACAAGTTTCTGAAGAACAAGGTATCTAAAACAAAAAGAGTTGTATCAGTATCTCAAGTGAGAAATTGATACAACTCTTTTTGTTTCTTCTTATCAAAGATTACAGCCCGGCCACATGTTGCAGCAGCTCATACACTCCACTGCACAGACCCAGCACCACGATGCCGGCCACACAAACAGTCAGACAAACGGTACTCAGCGGACCGCTCTTGAAGGTCGGTACAGGAGAGTCGTTCGGGGTGATATACATGGCCTTCACGATGAGCAGATAGTAGTACAGCGAGATAATGGTGTTGACCAACGCCAGGAATACCACCAGATAATAGCCCTGATGGAAGGCGGAAGCAAATACAAAAAACTTGCTGAAGAATCCGGCAAACGGCGGGATACCGGCCAGTGAGAACAGGGCCAGTGTCATGACCAGCGTCAGACGCGGATTGGTCTTGTAAAGTCCGTTGTAGGCCTCGCGGTCTACCAGTCCGCCGGTGTGCTGCTCCACATTGGTGATCACTCCGAACACGGCCAGGTTGGCTACGATATAGACCACGATGTAATAAACCAGGGAAGCCATTCCCTGCTCGTCGCCCGCCAGCACAGCCAGCATGATGTAACCGGCCTGCGAGATACTACTGTAGGCCATGAAGCGCTTCAAGTCGCTCTGCAGGATGGCAAAGAGGTTGGCCACGGTGATGGTCACCACAATCACCACACTCAGCAGCAGACTCCAGTCCTCTACCATAGGACCGAACACGCGCAGCAGGATGTTCATCAGCGCAAAGGCTGCGGCTCCTTTTGAAATGACAGACAGGTAGGCACTGATTGGAGTAGGCGCTCCCTGATAGGTATCGGGGGTCCACATGTGGAAAGGCACCAGGCTCAACTTAAAGCCCAGTCCGGCAAAGAAGAACACCATGGCCATAATCTGAAGCGGAGTGCCGGTCAAGGCATTCTCGATGTCGGCAAAGTACATGGTGCCCACAGTACCGTAGATGAGCGAAAGACCGTAGAGCATCAGTCCGGAAGAGAACATGGCGCTCATGATAAATTTGGCTCCCGCCTCGGCGCTGTGGTGCTTGTATTTGTCAAAAGCCACCAGACAGGCCATCGGGATGCTGGCCAGTTCCAGACCGACATAGAACATGAGGAAACTGCCGGCGCTCACCATGAAATACATACCCAACAGGGTACTGAACGTGAGCAGATAGAACTCGCCGGCCTTGTGACGTGTGTCCTCGCGGCGAATCCACGGACCGGCCTGAAGAATCACGAGCAGAGTACCCACCGTGAGAATGGTCTTCACCACGGAAGCCATCGGAGTGGAATGATACATGCCACCGAACAGCACCTCATCGGAAATCGTCAGATTCGCTGCGATGTGCACCACCAGCAGTCCGAAAGCCATAAACTGAAGGATGCGGTGGTTGGGCTGCCGGATAATCAGGTCGCCTAAAAGAAGGATGATGATAATGAACGAAAGCATCACCTCCGGCTGCATATGTAAGATAGTTGCTAAATCCATTTTCTTTTAAGGTATGATTTGTGAAATAATCGGTTCTACACTCTCACTGATCACGTTGCTCACCCAATATGGGGCCAGACCGAGGCCAGCAACGCAAACCACCAGACAGATCACGGCAAAGCGCTCGTCCCAGGTGGCATCGGTCAGCTTCAGATGCTCCGGATTCTTGCAGGTGCCGTACAGGATCTTTCCGACCACACGCAGGATATACACGGCAGTGATGACAATACTCATCGTGGCGACGATGGTACATACGCGGTGGAACAGGTCAGCATTCTGGAAGGAACCGACAAACACGGTCATCTCGGCTACGAAACCGCTCAGACCCGGCAATCCCAAGTTGGCCAGACCGGCAATGACATAACCCACTGCCAGGAACGGCATGATCTTCATCAGTCCGTTCAGCTGACGCACGTCACGGGTGTGCGTACGGCCGTAGATCATACCGATGAGGGCGAAGAACAGGGCGGTCATCAATCCGTGGCTCAGCATTTGCAGGATGGCTCCGGCGCAGCTCACACGGGTCATCATCAGCAGGGCGAAGAGCACCAGACCACAGTGACTCACAGATGAGTAGGCATTGATGTATTTCAGGTCGGTCTGCACCACGGCACTGAAGGCACCGTAAACCACGGAAATGGTAGTCAGTACCAGGAAGAAGTCTCCCCAGATGGCAGCTCCTTCAGGCATCAGATACATGGCGATACGGAAACAGCCGTAGCCTCCCAGTTTCATCAATACTCCGGCATGGAGCATGGATACGGCTGTCGGCGCGGAAGCATGACCGTCGGGGCTCCAGGTGTGGAAGGGGAACAAGGCACCCAGCACACCGAATCCCACAAAGATCATCGGGAAGAAGATGCGCTGCATTTCTGTCGGGATGTGCAGCTTCACCAGTTCCAGCAGGTTCATGGTGGTAGCTCCGGAACCGTAGTAGATACCGAGAATACCCATCAGCAGGAAGGCGGAACCGCCCATCAGCATCAGCGTCAGTTTCATGGCGGCATATTCTTTCTTTCCGCTACCCCACACACCGATGAGCAGATACATCGGAATCAGGGCCACTTCATAGAACATGAACATGGTAAAGAGATCGGTAGAGATGAAGAATCCGAACACTCCGATACTCAAAAGGGTGAACCAAAGGAAATATTCCTTGGTCATCGGCTGGATCTTCCAGGAAGCAAAGGTTCCCGTAAACACGATGATGGCACTCAGAAGAAGCATCACCACCGAAATACCGTCTACGCCTACCGAATAGCAGATGTTCAGGGGAGCATACCAGCTGATGCTGTCGGTAAAGAGCATCTCCTGGGTGTTTCCGCCCTGACGCACGGTCACATAGGTATAGGTCAGCCAGGCGGCCAGAAGGAGCAGTGCGGACGAACCGCAGACCATCACTCCGCGAACCTGGTTCACGCTGCGGCTGATCCAGAGACCGAGCAGCATGAGCAGGGGTATCAATACAAAAAGACTTAATATATTCATACGAGTAACAGCATAAGAGTTAATACAACAATTCCGCCCAGGAACCACAGGGTGTAGGTCTGGATGCGACCGTTCTGCAACGGCTGTACCTCTTCTCCCAAGGCATTGGTAGCCCAAGCCAGGAAGTTCAGGAACTGGTCAATGACATGACGGTCAAACCAGGCAAGCGGAGTAGATACGCAGCGGAAAATAATCTTTTTGGTCACGAAGAGCCACAGCTCGTCCATGTAGAAACGCTTGTAGGCGGCACGGTGCAGCTTCGGGAAGGTGCGCTGCAGGGCATCGGCCACAGGCTGCTCCTCGCGGAGATACATCCAGGTGGCCAGGGCAATGGCAATCAGAGCCACGACAATGCTGGTACCGGCCACACTCCAGTCGAGGTGGATGTCGTAAGAGGTTCCGTTGGAAGAAACGAAATGTCCGAAAGGAATGAATCCGGCCACACAGGTGATGGCTGCCAGAATCATCAGCGGCAGGGTCATGGTGAGCGGACTTTCATGCGGCGTGTGGGCAGCATGCAGTTCCTTGTTTTCCTTGCCCCAGAAGATGCAGTAGTACAGACGGAACATATAGAAAGAGGTCATACCGGCAATGACGGTCATCACCCATCCGATAACCGGACTGAACGCGAAGCAGGCGGTCAGGATCTCATCTTTGGAGAAGAAACCGGAGAATGGAGGTATACCGGAAATGGCCAGACAGGCAATCAGGAATGTCCAGTGGGTGATAGGCATGTATTTGCGCAAACCTCCCATGGTGCTCATCTCGTTGCTGTGCACGGCATGGATAATGCAACCGGCTCCCAGAAAGAGCAGTGCCTTGAACATGGCGTGTGTAAAGAGGTGGAACATGGAAGCCATATAGCCCAGTCCGCCTTCGTGTGGGTGTGCCGAGGTGCAGACACCCAGAGCCACCATCATGAAACCGATCTGCGAAATGGTAGAGAATGCCAGTACACGCTTGATATCGCTCTGCGCACAGGCTACAGCTGCGGCATAGAAAGCGGTGAAGGCTCCCACATAGGCCACGATGTGGATGGTTTCGGGAGCATAGCCCATATACAACGGGAACATGCGGGCCACCTGATAGACACCGGCCACCACCATGGTTGCGGCATGAATCAGTGCGGACACCGGAGTTGGACCTTCCATGGCATCGGGCAGCCAGATGTGCAACGGGAACATGGCGCTCTTACCGGCACCGCCCACAAACATCAGGCCCAGTGCCCAAGGCAGCATCATGCCTCCCTGCATCAGCATCTGCTGGTCGGGAGTAAAGGTGAAGGTGCCCATGTAGTATCCGTAAATCAGAATACCGATCAGGAAGCCCAAATCGGCAAAACGGGTCACGATAAAGGCTTTCTTTGAAGCGGAAATCGCCTCAGGCTTGGTGTAATAGAAACCGATCAGCAGGTAGGAAGAAACACCCACCAGCTCCCAGAACACATACATCTGGAAGATATTGGTAGCTACCACCAGACCGAGCATGGAGAAGGTAAACAGCGACAGATAGGCATAGTAACGCTGAAAACCGCGCTCTCCCTTCATGTAGCCGAAGGAATAAAGATGCACCATCAGGCTCACGGTGGAGATGACCACCAGCATCATGACCGAAATCGGATCGAGCAGAATGCCCATGTCAATGTGCAGCGTCTCGGTGAAGGGCAGCCAGGTAATATGATAAGGAATCAGTGTGGCATACGTACCGTCGGCCGTACGGGGCGCACTGAAATACTGGTAGGCTGTCAGATAACTGAGCACAGCCACCACACCCAGCACCAGAGTTCCGATAGTGCCGGCCAGCCGGTGCGACATTTTCATGCCGGCCAAAGCCAGAAGCAGGAAGCTCAGAACGGGCAGGGCGAGAATTAATATTGTATATTCCATATTGTTTTTACAATTAACAGTTCAGATTGGTTATCCTTTCAGTTCGTTGATGTCATCGGTCAGCACGTGCTTCACATTGCGGTACACGTTGATGATGATGGCAATGGCCACAGCGGTTTCGGCTGCCGCGATGGCAATGCCGAACAGACTGAAGAAATGACCTTCGAGCGCGTCGGGATACAAATAACGGTTGAACACGGCAAAGTTGATGTTCGTGGCATTGAGAATCAACTCCACGGAAATCAGGATGGCCAGCAGATTCTTGCGGGTGAAGAAACCGTAAATACCGCAGAACAGCATCACGGTGCTGACAATCAGATAGTGTATAACATGTATTTCCATAAATCTGTGTCTTTGTTTTTATTTCTGTTTCCGTGCAATCATGATGGCTCCGATCATACAGGCCAGCAGCAGCACACTCACCACCTCAAACGGCAGTACAAACTGATATTTGTCAGCTCCAATCAGGGCATGGCCGATCTCGGTGGCCGGAAGCTCCACGCCTTGCGGAATGGTAACCAGAGCAAAGTGATTGCTCACGAGCAAGAAGATGACCAGTCCCGCGCCCACCAGACAGGTGAGCAGCACCGTCAGGAACTTGGCCAACGGAATCTTATAGCGCATATTGCGGTCGGACTGGGTGAGCAGAATGGAAAAGACATAAAGCACCACAATACCGCCGGCATAGACAATGAGCTGCACAGCACCCAGATAAGTATATCCCAACATGGAATAGATACCGCCGGTGCCGAAAAGCACGAACAACAGGTAGGTGGCCGAACGGACAATACGACCTGTGGTGACCGCCATCACCGAAAAGAAGATGATGACTGCCGCAACGACATAAAACGCGATGTCTAATAGTGATATGTCCATAATCTTTATTTTTTAGGGGCGCAGGATGAGCCCTCGTTGTTTAACACCATATAAAGTTTCTCTCTCTGGAACACGGCATTCTCAAAATCATTGGAGAAGCGGATGGCGTCGTGCGGACAGGCATTGACGCACAACTGGCAGAACATGCAGGCACCCAGATCGTATTCGTAGCGCACCAGGCGTTTCTTTTTCTTGCCGTCCTCGTCTTCATAGGTTTCGGAAACCACCTTGATGGTGTCATTGGGACATGCCATCTGGCAAATACCGCAGGCCACGCAATGATGATGGTTCTCCTCATCATGCACCATGACCAGACGCGCACGATGGCGCTCGGGAATGTGCAGCGTGGTGTGACGGTTCTCGGGATACTGTTCCGTAACGGGCTTCTGGCAGAACACTTTCATAGAAGTACGCATACCGATGAGCAAGCTTTTCACGCCCTGCACATAGCCCTGAATATATTCACTGAAATTACTCATATCATTCCATCATTTTAGAGGGTTATTCCAAATACGACGCACACGGTCATGATCAGCAGGATCAGCAAAGACAGCGGCATCAGGTATTTCCATTCCAAGGTAAGCACCTGGTCGATACGCAGACGGGGGAAGGTCCAGCGGATCCACATGAGCAGGAATACCACCAGGAAGGTCTTGCCCACAAACCAGATGACACCCGGGATATAGTCCATCACGGCATTGAAACCGTCCAGTCCGGGGAAGTGGAGGGGCATCCATCCGCCCAGGAACAGGGTTACGGCAATACCGCTGGTGATGAACAGGTTCAGGTACTCGGCCAGATAGAAGAATCCGAAGTGCATACCGGAGTACTCGGTGTGGTATCCGGCTGTCAGCTCCTGCTCAGCCTCGGCCAGGTCAAACGGACCACGGTTGGCCTCGGCGTTACCGGCAATCAGATAGACGATAAATGCGGCAACCGCCGGCAGATGTCCCTGAAAGATGTTCCACATGCGGTCCTGACTCATCACAATGTCCTGGATATCCATCGTACCGCTGAGCAGCACCATGGTCAGTACGGTCAGACCGATAGACAGCTCATAACTGATGATCATCGCACCGCTTCGCACGGCTCCGATGATGGTGTACTTGCTGTTACTGCTCCATCCGGCCAACAGAATACCGAGCACTCCGATAGAAGAGGCGGCCAGCACAAAGAAGATTCCGATGTTCATGCGCAAAATCTCGGCACCCTTGTTCCAGGGCAGACACGAGAAGGTGAAGATAGAGGCCAGAATCACCAGGAAAGGAGCCAGATTATAAAGGAAACGGTCGGAACCTTTCAAGGAAATGATTTCCTTGGTCAGGATCTTGAGTACATCGGCCGGCACCTGCAACAGACCGCCTTTTCCGCCGACACGGTTCGGACCGATACGGCACTGGAAACGGGCGCAGACCTTGCGCTCCATATAGATCAGGATAATGGCCAGCACGGCATAAAGCACGATGATGAGCAGTCCCACAGCCAGTCCTTCCAGCAGGATGGCCAGCCACTGGGGCATCACGCCGAGCAGGGCTTCATGAATGGCCATATTGAGGTCCTGTATGTTGTAATAGTCTAAAAACGAATTATTGTTCATAACGTTCGGATTTTTGGGTTATCTGTCAATATCGGGGATTACAAAGTCCATGGTTCCGCCGATGGCTATCAGGTCGGCAATCTTGTTGCCGCGGCAGGCGGTGTCCATGGCATGTACCAGTGGCAGACCGGTAGAACGGTAATGCAGACGGTAAGGAGTCTTGTCGCCATGACTTTCGAGCATCACGCCAAACTCGCCACGACTGGTCTCGACCGATGCCGAGAAGTTGCCTTCCGGCAGTTTGATAATCGGTTTGGTCTTGAGGCGTGTCTCTCCCTCAGGGATATTGTCGATAAGCTGCTCGATGATGTGGCAGGACTCCATGATCTCGTCCATACGTACCATATAGCGGGCAAAGCTGTCACCTTCGGTGTAGAGCACTTCCTTGAAGTCCACTTCACCGTAAAGGGCATACGGATGGTGCTTGCGCACATCGTTGGCCCATCCGGCGGCACGACCGGTTCCTCCGGTTGCTCCCAGCGAAATGGCCTGCTCGCGGGTGAGGATACCCACACCTTTCAAACGGGTTGTAGCAATCACATTGCCGGTGAAGATATTATGATAATCCTTGATGACGGAGCGCAAATGCTTGATAAACTCCTTCACCTTCTGCTGGAAGGTGGGATGAATGTCGGCCTGCACACCGCCGATGACGTTGTAGTTCTGGATCAGACGTCCTCCGGTGGTTTCCTCGAAAATGTCGAGAATCATCTCTCTTTCACGGAATCCGTAGAAGAAAGGAGTCAGTCCGCCCATATCCATCACCAGACAGGAGTAGAACAACAGGTGTGAATCGATACGCTGCAACTCGTCCATGATGGTACGGATGTACTGCACACGACGGCTTACCTCCAGTCCCATAGCCTGCTCGATACACATACACAGTGCATGGCGGTTCTGGTGGGCACTCAGGTAATCCAGACGGTCGGTCAGCGCCAGAGTCTGCGGATAAGTCAGGCTCTCGTTCATCTTCTCGATGCCACGATGGATATATCCCAGGATCGGGTCGATGCGGCTGATGGTTTCACCGTCGAGCGAGGTACGCATACGAAGCACACCGTGGGTTGACGGATGCTGCGGACCGATATTTACTACAAAGTCTTTCTGGTCGAACAGGATATTGCGGTGTCCCTCCACCGTGCCGTCGGGCTTGAGGTAATATTCCACGGTGTCGTCGGCGTTCTCCTCGTTCTCCATGTTCAGCGGATTGGAATCCATGTCGTAATCCTTGCGCAGGGGATAGCCTTTCCAGTCCTCGCGCAGGAAGATGCGGCGCATGTCGGGGTTACCGATAAAACGGATGCCGAAGAAGTCGTAGATCTCACGCTCCTTGATCTCGGCGGTGCGCCACAAATGGCATACGCTGGGCAACCAGGCCTCATCACGATCGCGGGCAACGGTTTTCAGTACCACGCGGCCATAGGTCTTGCTGCTCTCCAGATAATAAAGCGCACCGAGTCCCTCGCTCCAGTCCATTCCCACGATGTCGCGCAGATAGTCCATCGGCTCCTGTTCGTCCTTACGGAGCGCCTCGGCCACTGCCGCCAGACGGTCGGAAGGCACCGTCACGATGGTATCGCCCGAAGTGCTGACCTGCGCCTCGGGACAAATCTTCTGTATTTTTTCTATAACTGTCATCTTGTCTTAGTCGTTTGAGTCCATATCCTTAGGCTTCTTTTCCTGACGGTTCACACCGCCCAGGAACTTCTGCACCTTGATTTTACGCTGCAACTGCATCATGCCGTAGTAGAAAGCTTCGGGGCGCGGAGGGCATCCCGGAATATACACATCCACCGGCACTATCTGGTCGATACCGTTCACCACGTGATAGGATTTGCGGAACGGACCGCCGCTGATGGTACAGCCACCTACAGCCACCACGTATTTCGGCTCGGCCATCTGGTCGTAGAGTC
This sequence comes from Bacteroides sp. OF04-15BH, assembly GCF_003477995.1. Lineage (GTDB taxonomy): Bacteria > Bacteroidota > Bacteroidia > Bacteroidales > Bacteroidaceae > Paraprevotella. The sequence goes on along the minus strand of NZ_QUEM01000036.1, from coordinate 18,885 downwards.
GGCGCAACACCGGAGCCATCTTATAGGTAATGGTTCCGAGCACCATAATCATATCGGCCTGACGGGGAGAGTTACGGGTCACCTCAAAACCGAAGCGGGCCATGTCATAGCGTGCAGCTCCCAGAGCCATGAACTCGATGGCGCAACAGCTCGTTCCGAAGGTGAGTGACCACAGCGAATTGCTCCGGCCCCAGTTGATCAGATCGTCCACCGATCCGAGAATGATGCCGGCTCCGTCGCGATTCAGATCGCGTACCATCTGTTCCAGATAATCATTGTTCTTGAACTCGTCATACTGCATGGAGCGTATGGCCGTCTTTTTCTTTATTTCCATTCCAACGCTCCTTTCCGCCAGGCGTATGCCAGGCCTAAAATCAATACCAACAGGAAGAAGGCGATGCTGATGAGTCCGTAGGCACCGACTTCCTGAACCACAACGGCCCAAGGAAACAGGAACACGGTCTCAATGTCGAACATCAAAAACAGAATGGCAAAGAGATAATAGCCCACACGGAACTGAACCCATGAACGTCCGCGCGTAGGAATACCGCACTCATAGGGCTCCGCTTTCTGTTTGTTGTACGACTTCGGACCAATCAGATTGGCCACGGTCATGGCCAGCACAACCAAAGCTACAGCCGTGAGAATCACGACAATCAAAAAAGTAAAAAACATAAAAATAAGATTTTATAGATATACAAAACATCCCATTCCGCCGCATATAGGAATTTACGACGGAATCACTCCTGAAAAACAAATACTGAAAACAATCAAATCAGGATTTTTCGAAGCGTATATACGTAGTAGTCCACCACCCGATCACAGAGCGGAGGTTCATAAAGACGGAAAAGATTCTCTTTCCGGTCCGAAATAAAATGATGATTCTGTAAGGAAGTCAAAAAGAACTTGCCCGCCTTCCAGTCCTTACACTGGCTGACATCCCACCCTGCTGTGGAAGCCGGCTGGGCATAATTGTTGGCAAGGATATGGCGGATGCCTTTCTCATAATCAGAAAGGGGAGCCGACCAGGAGGTCTGTTCGCGCTCGGGTTTATTAAAACGGACCACTGCTTCCTGGCGTTCCGGATTCTCCGGAGCGTAACTCATATAGCCTGATACCTGAAGTAGGAGGAACAACATGAGCGCCATCATTGCAGTAAACCATTTGCCCATCAGCACTCGCCATTTTCTAAAAACGCTGCAAAGATAGTGATTTTTTTTAAAAGCGTACCGCTTTCATTTGGCGGAATTCGGAAATACGGCACCCTGAGGCCGGATAAAGTTCCGTTTTGAAAGAAAAAGAATACAAAAATCCCGGCTATTCTTTTTCCAGAAAGCCGGGACCAGAAACTCCTATGAATCATTAGTTTTTGTCTACACCAAAGAAAATGCCTCTCCAACCCTGATAAACAAGCACAAGTCCTACCAAGGAGATGAACGCAGATACCGCTGTTCCCAACAGAGGAATGATACTGATGACCGTTCCCACAAGCAGAATAATCATACTGGTACGCAACCGGCCTGCACCGATGCGTCCTTCTTCACCGATAGCAGTCGAACGCTTCATCGCTCCGTAACCGACAAACTCCAGAATGAATGCAATAATCAGCAGGATACCCGATATGATGGAACCCAACAGAGGAATCCATCCAAAAATAATGGCAATCAGATTCAGAACCAAAGCGATTTTGAGTCGTGATATGCCCACAGCTCCTTCAGCATCCAAGGACTGACGCAATTTTCCCAGCCCCATCCAGAACATAATGACTCCGACGAAAGCGAGAATTCCATGAATGGTAGAATCGCCGATGCCCTCATAAAGGCGCAACAGGATGGAAAGCAGAATCATGTAGGCTCCTTGAGCCCCGATACTGTTCCAGTTCACCTGCAAGCATCCCTTTCCCATGAAAAAGGCAATCATCAGAAGAATGATGCTGATAATGTCTGACCAGACAGGCATATCCATAAACAGAGACAAAATGGCCAAAAGCAATCCGACTCCCGACACAATCAGATAAGGACGCGACAACGAGTTGTCTGCGCTGTAAAAAGCATACAGGGCCATGCCACTTCCTATAATACCGACAATGTGACAAATCAGAACCGGAACATCCAGAGACGACACCTCAAAAAACGAACTGACCAAAGAAGTCATATCCGGAATCAAAGCACAAGATAACAGCAACAAAGAAAACTGCATCTGCAAAAACATCTGTTTTTTCTTTCTGTCTTCCATAACCCAAAAATTTAAATGAAACAAAAAGCAATTCTATTCCGCTTGTAGCCAGAAGATGCTACAAACTCTTATCATGTGCAAAAATATAAAAAACAAGATAACCTCAAAGGAATCAGGAAGATTTCTGTAATATTCATAAGGACCATACAAAAAAGACACGCATGGAAAATGAATGCTCATCATTTCCATGCGTGTCATCTTTATGTAACAGACCCCTTAAAGGTTATTTCTTTAACAATTTGTGCTGACGCACTCCCTGCGCACCGCGTAATACTACGATGTAGCTTCCCTTTGGATGTCCCTGAAGCGACAACGATACCTGTGACGCACCATTGCTGCTCTTGCTGGACAGACAAACACCACTTGGGCAATACAAGCTAACCGACAAACTCTCTGTTGGCAAACCTGCACAAACAACTGATTCAGTGGCTTCATCATAATAAATGCTGCAATCCTCAAAGGCCCCTTCTACGGTTTCCACGTGAGTAGGCTCGTCTTCGTTCTCAGCCTCGAAACGGAGTGTGTAAGTATACGAACCCGATGACGGACACTGGTAAGCAGGCTCAGTACCCGGACCGCAACTACCATTACCGATACCACGCTGCATATAGTCAAAAGTAGCATAGATATCTTCAGAAGCCTGCAAATCCCAAGGATGCAATTCCGGAGTCAGATACTGTGTCTGGTCATAATGTGACAGGCTGAAAGAAACCTGACCGGCAGTCTGAATATGGATCTTCTGTTTTTTAGCTTCGTTCTCCAGAGTCAGACTGCGCAAATCCATTCGGTTACCCATTGATTGTGGATGAGTATAGTTTTCAAACATGTCATTTACAGTAGTTGTATAATAACCCAGGAATGAACCGGTCTGACGGTCCACATAGTTTTCCCACGGTCCGCGTGCATAATAAGCCACTTGTTCAAAACCTCCCGGCAAGGTCATATCCATACCGATACGACGCAATCCATTTGCTTTCGGACGGAAGGTTGTCTTCATATCTACCACTCCATTGCTATATACCGTATACTCTACGTCATAAGGACATTTGTCATTCTCTGCACGGACGGTAATATGGCATTCTGTTAATTCCGCGTTGGTACCGTAAGACACACGTGAAGAAGTGTTTTGTGCAGTTCGGTCGCCAAACTGATGCTCTCCATACGGACTTTCATTCTCAATCCAACGAATGTTACTGTAAATAGGATTCTTGCTTCCGGCTCCTGTCATCTGTACTCCCTTAGCGGTCCATTCACGGATAAATCCGTCGGAACCAATCTGGAAGGTGATGTTACGATTGCTCACAAGCACACCACCAGACTCACCTTTAACCTCAAGTGTCTCGCTCAATCCGGTGACAGCAGGCAGCATATTGCTACGCTCTTTCAAGGCGTATTGCTGGTCGGCAATCGGATAACCGGCCTCGCACCAGGTTGTTGCTTCCTTAAAACAAAGAGCAAAATCAATCATATATTCTTCGCTGCCAGCCTTGTAATCAGTCTTTACCGGAATGGTCAGACTACACTCTGCGTCCGGAGCAACAGACGGAATCTCCACTGTACCTTCTTCTACAATGTGACCATCCTTCAAGACAGTATATTTCAGATTGAATACCTGCAAGTTGAGGAAATTGTATTTGTTCTGCAACTTCAGCACCTTGTCCTGCTCGCTGAAGGAAAGGAATTTCACATACTGGTATACATGTTTCACTTCTGTCAGCTTGGAAGTCCAGGCACGGTCGGCTGTAATCAATCCGTTGTTCACGAAATTACCCTGATGAGGACCCGGATAGTCATAACCGGTACGATAATAATTGAATCCGTTCTTCTCCAAAGTGCCATTCTTGATATCCTGCGGATCGTAAATAGACTGGTCTACCCAATCCCAGATACAGCCACCGATACCAAAGCGACTGGATTCAATCAAATCCCAAAAATCTTTCAGGTTACCAACAGCATTACCCATAGCATGGGCATACTCACACATGAAAAATGGCTGATTGCCATTATTGGCATTGGCATAAGTACGCACATAATTCAAATCGGGATACATCTTGGAATGCAAATCCGACTGATCGGTTTTCCAGGCATAAGTACAGCCTTCATAGTGAATCGGGCGCGGATCCAAAGCACGGGTAGCCTGATAAGTTGCCGTAAAGTTGGAACCGGTAGCCGACTCATTACCCAATGACCAGAAGATAACAGAAGGATGATTGCGGTCGCGATAAACCATTCTTACGGTACGGTCTATATACTGTGCTCTCCAGGTCGGATCATTGCTGATACCATTTTCCTTAAAGTCATTCCAGTTCTTATGGCATTCCACATCCGCCTCATCCATAATATAAAGACCGAAATAGTCGAACATGGCATTCATCTTGGCCTGGCGAGGATAGTGACTGGTGCGCACCGTATTGTTGTTTGACTGCTTCATCATCTCAATATCCTTGAGCATTGTCGGCACATCGATGCTCCGGCCATACAGAGGATGAGTATCTTGTGTATTCACACCTTTAAAGAACACACGCTTGCCATTAACATAAACCAGTCCGTCGGTAATCCGGATATCACGGAAGCCATACTTGGTAGCGAAGACAGATTCTTCCTGACCATCCTGATTTTTCTGACGCACCAGTACGTCATAAAGATAAGGTATCTCGGCCGACCACAGATGCAACCCCGTCAGACCGTCAAAAGCAAGATCGATATTCTTCTCCGTATCTGTTTCCGCAAAAGTAACAGACTGTGATTTGCTGGCCAACAGTTTACCGTCGGCATCCCACAACTCCACTTCATAAGTCTTGGTTCCGGCCTCTTTGCTGCGGTTATCCAAAGAAAGAGCCACATTCATTGAGCCATTCTGATAGTCGGCTGAAGCATCAAGAGTTGAAGTAATATAATGGTCACGTACGAATGTCTTCGGAGTGGCAAACAGATACACGTCACGGTGAATACCGCTCATGTGGAACATATCCTGACCTTCGAGATAAGAACCGTCTGACCAGCGGAACACCTGCACACTGATGTTGTTCTTTCCCGTACGCACAAAATCAGTCAAATCAAATTCGGCCACATTGTTCGCACCCTGGGTATAACCTACATACTTTCCGTTTACCCAAACGTAGGCAGCGCTGTAGATACCTTCAAAATGCACAAAGACACGTTTGTCAGTCCAATTTTCCGGAAGCGTGAAATCTCTGCGGTAGGAACCTACCGGATTGTTACCGACTCCCTCAACCTTATTGGTTACATAAGGAGGATTGTCATAGAAAGCATACTCCACATTGATATACATCGGCTTGTCATATCCTTTCATCTCCCAGCACGAAGGAACATCTATGTCATCCCAAGCTGTAACATCCGCCTCATCACCATAGAAGTCATTCTGACCGGGACGATCCAAGGTATCGGGCACCATCTTGAACTTCCAGGTTCCGTTCAAATCCAGAAACTCAGCACGTTCCGGAGTGAGCCATGCCTGTTTGAAGCGTGCGTCTGACTTCAGGGCTTCGGTCGAAGCATAAGGCATGTAAGTGGCATGCCCCGGCTCCTTGTTTTCTTCAAAGAACTCCTGATTCTCCCAATCAGCACGGACAATCTCAGGCTTTTGGGCAACAGCCATGCGGAATGACGTTCCTGCATCTTCGGCATTCTCCGTCAAGACTGTTGTTCCGTCCTCATTGGCTTTCATATAATATTTCTTATTGGAATTCAGGCAGTAAATGTGATAAACTCCCTCCTGCTCACCAACCTGTTCAAAGTAAATGTTCTGATTGGCATTCTTTGTGTCCACGGCATACTGAAGCGGTGTCTTCAAAGCAACAGCCATATCGAGCGCCATATTCGTATAAAGAGAGTTTTTCAGCACATAGCTGTTTGCCCCCAACGCAATAAGCCAGATTTGTCCGGCATCACCTTGAACAAAAGGCTCAGCTACAATTCGGGTGTCATTTTGATTGCTCTTCTGGTTGCTCAACGCCTTGCTGCTGCCCTCAAGTGTCAGTGTGTAATAGAGCCCAACAATCGGACGCGACAATTCTTTGTCCAAAACTTCCAGTCGGAAATAACTGTTTTCAGCTGTCTCATCAGCTGTCTGCATGGATACCTGTCCGTTATCAGTCGGAAGCAACACCTGACTCGGATTCGCCGCATTACAGAACTGGAAAACATTTTCCTGTCCTGCTACTTCACGGATTTTGAAAATCTGGTTTTCGTTGCCGTTCGCATCCCACAACACCAGATGTCCTTGTGTAGGAGCCATATCAGCAGCCTTTCCAGACAAAGTATGTATCACTTTATACTCCGAATCCATACCGCTGTGTTCTACCAAAGTCCATTCCTGCGACAAATCAGCCTTATCGGAAGCTGCAAGAACAAGAGCTGCATCATTGGCAACCGCCCCATTCGTGGACAACACTTTGTTGCTTTCTACATGTATCACACGATACACCTTTTCGGGTTGAACTGCAGCATACACATTGGTGGCTACAATACCCAACAGAAGCAACAAAAATCTTAAATAACTTAACTTTTGACTCATGTTTTTTTCTGGGTTAGATTAATAATTAATACATAACAGATGCAAATATAAACATTCCCACTCTTATTAAGAGGAAGAATCATACTTAAAGATGCTTTTAACAAGAAATAAACATAAGAATCCGAGAAAAAGACTATCTTTGTCACAGAAGTGGGAGCAGATTCTGCATCCATCTCTATTATCAAACAACCACTTTTAATTAAGTTTATTATGGAAAAAGTAGTCAGAAAAATAGGTCTGGTGGCACATGATGCCATGAAGGCTGACATGATTGAATGGGTTCTCTGGAACTCGGAAATCCTTATCGGTCATAAATTTTATTGCACCGGCACCACCGGAACACTCATCAAAAAAGCACTCGAAGAAAAGCATCCCGACATCACTTGGGACATCACCCTGCTCAAATCTGGTCCGCTGGGAGGTGACCAGCAGATCGGTTCCCGCATTGTGGAGGGAGAAATTGATTACTTGTTCTTCTTCACCGACCCGATGACCCTGCAACCTCATGACACGGATGTAAAGGCACTGACCCGACTGGCCGGAGTGGAGAACATCGTGTTCTGCTGCAACCGTTCTACAGCCGACCACATCATCACCAGCCCGCTCTTCACGGATCCGACTTACGAACGGATACGTCCGGACTACTCTTCTTACAGCAACCGATTCCAGAACAAGCCGGATATCGTAAGCCACGCCGTCGAGAAGGTAAAGAGCAGAAGAAAACGTAAGAAATAAACAAGTACGGATACACTTATAAAAACGGTCCCGATGATTTCTGAATTTCATTTCGATGATTTCAGAAAATCATTGGGACCGTTTTTTCGGAACATCACAAAAAAAGAAAGCAACCCGCATCGGGCTGCTTTCTTTTTTATGTAAGGTCAGCTTAGAACTTCAAGCTGTTCATATACTTATCCACAATCATACCATCGATGGCTTTCGTATCGATAGTGACCTTCTTCTTGGCCTTGAACTTAACCACCATCAGCTCGCCGTCCTCCAGATATGGTTTCTCGCCGAGATTGACGAAGGTTGGATATACAGCCTTCTGACGGTTGGTGTGCAGACGATCCTTAGTCAGGTTGGTCATTTCCTTCATGCCCTTAGCATCTACACCCACGTATTCCAGTTCGTCGGTATTATATGGCAAGGCGAAGCTCAATGCGTTGACAGACTTCAGTCCTGTACCCTTCACAATGAACTGAACCTCCTCGCCGGCATTGTAGGTCTTCTTCGATGGAGTAACGGTTACCTTTCCGGCAATCGGATCCACCTTGCGGCTGCTTACTCCGGTTTCGAGCTTGATACCTACTGCCGAGATATCGAAGGCATCGATCAGGTTATTGCGGTTCAGGTCACCGATGCTTACATAGTCGAAGTCACCGTCGCCCTTGCGCAGACCGGTATAGTTCATGTATGAAGTCAAGTCGTTCTCGTCTACCTTATTATCACGGTTGATATCTCCAGGTATCAGGCTCTCTGTGTTTGGTACACGGAATACATACATTTCCAGACCGGAACCGAAGTTACCCACAGCCTTGGTGATAGACAACTTGATATAGCGTGCAGTCGGCTTGTCCTTGAAGTCGAACTCGTGAGTGCCACCGGCCTCCCACTGAATCTTTCCGGCCTCAACCCAGTTTACTTTATCCATACTGTAGTAAACGGTACCTTCCTGCAAGCAACCGTTTCCACCGTCCGGACGAGACATATACTGGAACTTGTCGAGCTGGTTGATGCTGTTCAGGTCGATCAACATATCGAACGGTACAGCCTCGCCCTTGCCCCACTTACTGTGCCAGCCGGCGCTCTCGTCAAAGTCAAACAGTTTGTTTACACCCTGACCGCCCTGGTTCTCGCAAGTAGTCTCGGCAGTGATGCCCTTGATTGCGAACTCCAACGGATTAGACTTGGTAGTAGCCTCAACGGTTGTCCACTCAGACTTACCGTCTTTGTTCACAGCGCGCACCTTGAAGCTGTAAGCGGTTTCCGGAACCAGATCCTCGAACAACAGCTTCGTATCCTTAATCGTAGAATACAGCATGCCGTTGAACTCGATTTCGTAATAGTCGGCATTGGCCACCTTCTCCCAGCTTGGAGTCAGCGTGTATGCCTGAGTATTCTCTTCGGTAATCTGAGCCTTAGGAGCAGTCAGAGCACCGGTCTGAGACAACAGTTTGTTTGTAGTGTCGAATACAAAGCCCTTGATCTCCAGGGTGGCAGCATTGGCTGTAACATCGGTTTCGGCCAGCTTCACGTGCAGTACCGGATTCTTGATGACCTTCTGGGCTGCAAACTCAGAACCCTTGTTGGCAAACTGGTTCATGTTTGGCTCTGCTTCGTAGAAGTATACGTTCTCTCCCTTGTTGAACTCGTCCAAAGAAGAAACCTCGGTCAGTTTCACGCCCTTCTTTCCCAGTTTCGCAGAAACCTTCTTAGGCTGAGCGGTAACATTGACGCGGAACACAGTTACCTTGTTCTTCTCCATGCCGTCGAAGCTTCCCTGAGTTGGCTCAACGGTAACGACTACCTTGCCGTCCTTCTCCTCAGAAACGATCTTGGTAGTTGCGCTCTTGCCAAACTTATACTGTTCGGTGATACCGTCGTCATCATACTCGGTGAAAGTAGTGGTTCCACACGGATACAGATCGTAGATACGCAGTTTCTTGTCTATCTGGTTTGGATTGTTGTTCGGCGCAGTCATCGGGATGATGGCTCCCATCTTGATGAACAACGGCAATTTCCAGATCGGTGCATCAAAGTTGTTGATGATGGTGTTACCTTCGTAAACATCGCCGGTGAAATAATCCACCCACTTGCCTTCCGGCAGATAGATGCCGTTGCGCACGTCGTTGCCCTTGTCGTCGGAAGCGGTGTTCTGATAAACAGGAGCTACGAGCACTGACGGACCGTACAGGAACTGGTAGCGGGTTGCGGTTCCCAAAGTATAGTCGTTCGGATAATCCAGGAACATCGCACGGTTGATAGGCTTGCCGTCAATAGCCTCCTCGGCAATACTATAGGTATAAGGCATGAACTCTGACTTCATCTTCAGATACCAGCGGTTGATAGATTCAGCCGGCTCGCCCAGAATGTGCGGATACTTAGGATTAGATCCCCATCCGTCCATGTTCAGCTGCATAGTCGTAAAGGTCTTCCACTGGAAGTCGCGGATATTTACCGGCAGGTTCTTTCCACCGAAGATACCGTCCATATCAGAACAGATATTCGGCTGACCGGACAAACCGGAACCGATATAAGTCGGGATATGGAAGCGGATGTATTCCCATTCACCACCAGTCTGGTCACCGGTCCAGATACCGGCATAACGCTGTGTTCCGGCCCAACCGTCGAGTGAGATGATGAACGGACGGGCGTTGTTTCCGTAGTAAGGCATGATATGACCTACATCAGCCACACCGTTCAGACCGAATGAATATCCGGCTCCTACCCAAGCCACGTCGGTTTTCAGCACACGTACACCGGCATCGCGCACTTCTTTCACGATATCACGCTGCAACAGGGCGCTGATTCCCTCCTTCGGGTGCAGGTCAGACTGAGTCCACAAACCGATCTCCACTCCCTTCGAACGGGCATAGTCACCGAACTCTTTCAAGTTCTGGATGTTACCGTCCAAGGTTTCGGTCTGGCCGTATCCGGCTCCGTAACCGTCGTTCGGAAGTACCCATCCCAATGGCATGTCGTGTGCATTGTAACGGTCGATTACCGCACGAGCAGAGAACTGATAGTTGTTCTTCTCACCGTTCAGAGACTCCTTGGTACCGCCATTGTCGGTCTGACTCTCTACATATTTCTTTCCGTCCTCATACAACACGCCCTTCGGATCTTCCTTCCAGTAGTCACGGTTGTAAGCGTTCAAGTGTCCTTCGTAGAAACCGAACTTAGGCAACAGCACCGGATTACCGGTAAGCTGATAGAAATCGTTCAGCAAAGCCACCGGAGTATCGTTCACCATCAGGAACATATCCAGATAGTCTTCGTCATGCTGCAACACAACCTTGCCCTTCTCGGCTGCGCCGAAATCATATTTTCCGGGCTTGAAGGTGTGCCACATGATACCGTATCCTTCGGTTGACCAATAGAAAGGCGTCGGAGAAGCCACACCGCCGTCGGTCCAGTTATTGGTGTTCACGATTTCAATTTCCTGGCCCTTGTGTGAGAAGCGTCCGTTCTGCACACCGCCACCGTAAAAATATTCCTTGTTCTGCTCTTTCAGAGATACTGTAACACGGCCTTTCTCAAACTGAACGGGAGCCACAGACTCAGCAACCACCTTGCCTGTTTTCAGGCTGGTGACCTTGAAGAGTGTGGTTTTCTTGTCCAATTCAATCTTGACATCCTTGGTCTGTACCGTAATCACTCCATTCTGATCCTTCAGTTCAATCTGAGAAACTGCCTTTCGGGGATTGTCCACCAAAATCTGAGCTTCGGGAGTAGCCTGCGGATCACGGATGATACCGCCCTGATTGTCCTGGAAGATACGGAAGATGTTCTCTCCGTAAAAATCCATACTCATGCGGGTACCGTTTGAATAAAGAATCTCCAATGTTGTCGGGTTGATCATGCACGCACCCACAATGTTCAAAGACTGCTGGGCGTTCTCCTGAACCGAAACAGTGGCATCTGCTGTAGCGGCTACAGCAGGAACTACTCCGGCCGGAACTCCCATGGCCAACAGTGCGGCCTTGCTTTGAGAAAGTTTTCCGATCAGTTTCTTCATAAATATATAATGTTATTAATAATGTACTCTTAATAAACCTTGTTGAATGTTTAGGTTTTCAAAGGTACGTTTTTTTTTAATAAGGAGAAAAAGTAATTCGTTTTTTTAATAAAAACGAGGAAGCATTTACCCTGCAACCCTGATTCGCCGGAAATAAAATTAAAAACCCCAACGAAAAATAAGATTTGTTTGCAATGGTTCGATAGAAAAGAATTATATTTGCGGCTTTGAAAACGAAAGCCTCAAAAACGATAAATATTTTAGGACTATGGACAAGAAAAAAATCATTGTAATTGCTAGCGTCGTAGTAGTCATCCTGTGCGGATGTGTGGGCTACCTCATTTATTCTCTGAGTGAAAAGAGCGCAGAACACGAGGAAATGGTCAAACTGGCAGAAATGGACAAAAAGGAAATGGAAAACGAATATGCACAGTTTGCCAAGCAATACAACGAAATGAAAACGCAAATCAATAACGACTCCCTCATCGCCCAGCTGGACAAGGAACAGCAGCGCACCGAGGAGTTGCTGGCCGAACTGAAACGCGTCAAGTCAACCGATGCCGCAGAGATTGCGCGACTGAAAAAGGAGTTGGCCACAGTGCGTGCCATCATGCGTGGATATATTCTGGAAATTGACTCTCTGAACCGCCTGAACCAGGCGCTGACCACAGAGAACCAGCAAATCAAGGCACAATATTCACAGGCACAGACCCATATCTCCAGCCTGCAAAGCGAGAAGGCATCGCTGAGCGACAAGGTGGCCATCGCCTCACAGCTGGATGCTACCGGCATTTCCATGTCTGCCAAAAACAAGCGAGGCAAGAACGCACGGAAAATCAAAGATGCCAAACAGCTGGTCGTAAACTTTACCATTGCCAAGAATATCACGGCTACCACCGGAATGAAAAGCATTTATGTGCGCATCCTGAAGCCAACCAACGAAGTGCTGACCAACGGAAATACATTCCCCTACGAGAACAAGAATCTGGAATATTCCATGAAACGTGATATCGAATACACGGGAGACGCACAGAACGTCACTCTGTATTGGGACGTAAACGAGTTCCTCAGCGCCGGAACCTATCGGGTATCCATCTTCGCTGACGGAAACAATATCGGAAACGCATCTGTAACCTTTGAAAAATAAACAGAAAAAGCCTGCTCCTTTTCGAGCAGGCTTTTTTGTTTCTAAGATGATAATATTCAATAAAAAAAATGTCTTTTCTTTGCTTCTTTCTGCAAAGATATTACTTTTGTATCGTTGCCTATGCAATCATTCACGAACAAAAAGAAATATCAACTAAATACAATATAATGAAAAGACTAATCGTTATTTTAATGTTGTCTGGATTCATCACCGGAATTCAGGCACAACGGGTTCTATCTTTAGACAGCTGCAGAAACTTGGCGATAGCCAACAACAAGACTTTGCAGATATCCAAACTGAAGATGGAAAAGGCACACTACGAGGACAAGGCAGCCTTTACAAATTATCTCCCCAAGATTTCAGCCTCCGGAGGCTATATGCGCTTCGGCGATGAAATATCACTGCTCAGCGATGCACAAAAGAACAGCCTGGGAAATCTGGGTACCAACATCGGACAGGCATTGATGCCGGGACTCACGGAGTTTGTCACCCAACTGGGACAGATTAACCCGATTTTGGGACAGATGGCCCAGCAGTTCATCCAGTCGGGCAAATTGCAGGGTGTGGAACAAGCCCTGAATCAGGCCGGAAAAGACCTGGCTGATGCCTTCCGGACCGATACGCGAAATACCTGGGTGGCCGGTGTCATGCTCACCCAACCGCTGTATATGGGCGGAAAGATACGGGCCTACAACAAAATCACCGAACTGTCGAAAGAACTGGCCGGCAAGCAATATGACACCGAAACACAGAATCTGGTACTGAGTACGGATGAAGCCTACTGGATGACCGTGTCGCTCAGTAATAAAAAGAAGCTGGCCGAAGGTTATCTGAACCTGATCCGCAAACTGGACGAGGATGTGGAAAAAATGATTCAGGAGGGAGTGGCCACCCAAGCCGACGGACTTACCGTGAAAGTGAAACTCAATGAAGCGGAAATGAATCTGACGAAAGTGGACAACGGACTGAGCCTCTCCAAGATGCTTCTGTGCCAACTCTGCGGTCTGGACCTGACGGAAGAGATCACGCTGGCCGATGAAAGCGTGGAAAACGTACTGGCAGAAACCGTAAGCGAAGAAGAACTGAATCAGGGAGCCGACCAGCGTCCCGAAATCCAGAGTCTGGAAATCGCCAATCAGATTTACCAGCAGAAAATCAACGTTGTGCGCTCGGACATGTTGCCGTCACTGGCACTCATCGGCGGATATGCCGCAACCAGCCCATCGGTTTTCAACAGCTTTGAAAAGAAATTCCGCGGCACCTGGAATGTAGGCGTCATGCTGCAAGTGCCTATTCTGCACTGGGGCGAAGGATTCTATAAGGTAAAAGCTGCCAAAGCTGAAGCCACCATTGCCAAAATGCAAAAGGAAGAGGTAAAAGAAAAAATAGAACTGCAAATCAGCCAGAGCAAGTTCAAGACCGAAGAGGCCCAGAAACGCCTGGCTCTGGCCAACCGGAGCATGGAAAAGGCTGAGGAGAATCTGAAAATCGCCACCAAGGGATTCCGCGAGGGAGTCATCCCGACATCGAACGTGATGGAGGCGCAGACCGCCTGGCTTTCCGCCCAAACCGAAAAGATTGATGCACAGATTGACATCCGTCTGGCTGACACTTATCTGAAGAAAGCGCTCGGACGTCTGCAAGTACAATAAACCAAAGAACAACATATAAAACGAATCTATTACAAAATATTTAAACCTAAAGAATTATGGAAAAGAAAGCACAACAACATAGCATTATCTGGGCTTTGGTGAGTCTGGTTGTCATTGTAGCCCTGGTTGCCGGAGCAGGAATGTTCCTTTTAGGCAATGAAGATGAAATCATCCAGGGACAGGCCGAGGCCAACGAATACCGCGTATCGAGCAAGGTGCCGGGACGCATCCTGCGCATCCTGGTGCACGAAGGTGACCACGTACGCGCCGGTGACACGCTGGCTATACTGGAAGCTCCGGACGTGCAGGCCAAGCTGGCACAAGCCGAAGCCGTGCAGAATGCAGCAAATGCCATTCGCGAGAAGGCTGACAAGGGCGCACGCCGCGAGCAGATTCAGGCCGCTTATGAAATGTGGCAGAAAGCAAAAGCCGGACTGGAGATTGCAGAAAAGTCATACAACCGCATCAACCGTCTGTTTGAAGAGGGCGTCATGAGTGCGCAGAAGCGCGACGAGGTGTATGCCAACTATAAAGCCATGCAGGCTACCGAGAAAGCTGCCAAGGCTCAATATGACCTGGCCCGCAACGGTGCCCAGAAAGAGGATAAAGAGGCTGCTGCCGCTCAGGCACGTCAGGCCCAGGGTGTAGTAGACGAAGTGAACTCTTATATCAAGGAGACCGTGCTCATTGCCCAGATGGACGGTGAAGTTGCCGAAATCTTCCCGCAAATCGGTGAACTGGTCGGAACCGGTGCCCCGATTATGAACGTGAGTATGCTTCAGGACATGTGGGTGACCTTCAACGTGCGCGAAGACCAGTTGAGCAATCTGGCTGTCGGCTCTGAATTCAAAGCCTTCGTGCCGGCTTTCAACAAAGAAGTACAGCTCAAGGTGTCTTCCATGAAGGATATGGGCTCATACGCTGCCTGGAAAGCCACCAAGACTACCGGTCAGTTTGACCTGAAGACCTTCGAGGTAAAAGCCACTCCGAAAGAGAAAATCGCCGGACTGCGCCCGGGCATGTCCGTAATCATCCGCAAATAATGGAAATCCACACATCATGCAAAGCAATAAAGGAATCATAGCAATCATGCTGCGGGAGCTGAGAATACTCGTCTCCCGCCCGCTGTATCTGTTCTGCATGGTCATCGCTCCTTTATGCTGTTGCTTGTTCTTCACAACCCTGATGAATGAAGGGTTGCCCAAAAACCTTCCGGTAGGCGTGGTCGATCAGGACAACACCTCCACCACCCGCAACATCATCCGCAATCTGGATGCCTTTACGCAAACCGGAATCAGCAAGCAATATGCCAACATCGCCGAAGCGAGAAAAGACATGCAGCGAGGCAAGATTTATGCCTTCTACTATATCCCCAAAGGAACGACCGACGATGTGATGGCCAGCCGTCAGCCCAAGGTATCTTTCTATACGAACAACACCTTCCTGATTGCCGGCTCACTGATCTACAGGGATATGCGCACCATGTCGGAGCTGGCCAAAGGAGCCGTGGGGCTTCAGACCATGCAGGCACGCGGCATCCCCGAAGCCGCAGCACGGGCTTTTCTGCAACCGATCGTGATCGACACGCATGCCTTGCAGAATCCGTGGCTCAACTACTCGGTTTATCTGAACAATACGATTCTGCCGGGCATACTCATGCTCATGATCTTCATGATGACGGTATTCTCCATCGGCAGCGAAATCAAATACAACACGCGAAAGGAATGGCTCGAAATGGCCGACCAGAACATCATGCGGGCGCTGCTCGGCAAACTGGCACCGCACACGCTGATTTTCTATGCTGTGGCTTTGGGCATCAACGTATATCTTTACGGAGTGCTGCAATTCCCGTTCCACTGCAGTGTGGGCGCCCTGATGCTGTCTACGCTGGTCATGGTTCTGGCTTCGCAGGGCTTCGGAGTACTGGTATTCTCCCTGTTGCCCACACTTCGTCTGGCGCTGAGCGCCTGCTCGCTGTGGGGCGTGGTGTCTTTCTCCATCTCCGGATTCACTTTTCCGGTCATGGCCATGCACCCGTCCTTGCAGATGCTCGCCAACCTGTTTCCGCTGCGCCATTATTTCCTGATTTACGTGAACCAGATCCTCAACGGATACCCCATCGAATATGCCTGGCAACCTTATCTGGCTCTGGTCATCTTCATCCTGCTTCCGCTCCCCTTCCTGGGGCGCCTGCACAAAGCATTGCGTGAATTTAACTACATCCCTTAAGTTATGAAAGAAAATACATCTTTATATCAGCGGTTTCTGCGCACGGTGAGCGAAACCTTCCTCATCTGGCGCCGGGAATGCGGACGTGTGTTCCGCGATCAGGGTGTGCTGATCTTCTTCATTCTGGTGCCCCTGCTCTATCCGCTGCTGTATGCCTTTATCTACACCGGCGAGGTGGTGCGCGAGGTACCTGTCGTAGCCGTAGACCAGTCGCACTCGGCTCTGAGCCGCGAGTTCCTGACACGTGCCGACGCTGCGCCCGACCTGCGCATTGTGGCCTATGCTTCGGATGTGGAAGAAGCCAAGACGCTGATGAAAAAGCAGAAAGCCTACGGCACCATCCTGATACCGTCCGACTTCAGCAAACGCCTCAACTCGGGCAAACAGGCCACTGTGGCTGCCTATTCGGACATGAGCGGACTGCTTTACTATAAGGCCATTCTGTCGGTCTGCACCGATGTGTCGCTCGACATGAACAAGGAAATCCAGATTGAGCGTCTGGGAAACACAACCGACGAACAGGACAACATCAGCACGGCCCCACTGGAATATGAATATGTGCCGATGTTCAACCCGCAGAACGGTTTCGCCAGTTTCCTTATCCCGGCCGTACTGATTCTGATCATCCAGCAGACACTGCTGCTGGGTATCGGACAGATAAACGGAACGGCGCGCGAACTGCATACTTTCCATTTGCAGCTGCCTCCCGGAAAACGAAACGGAACCTTCCGCATCGTAATCGGAAAATCTCTGTGTTATTTCATGGTCTACGCCGTGATGAGCAGCTGGCTGCTGTTGGCTGTGCCCAAGATATTCAGTCTGCCGCAGATTCCGCAAATCTGGGATCTGATGGCCTTCATGCTTCCTTATCTTCTGGCCTGCATCTTCTTTGCCATGACTCTGTCCATCCTGGTATTCTCGCGCGAGAGCTGTATGCCTCTGTTTGTTTTCACGTCAATACCTCTGCTCTTCATTTCGGGCATTTCCTGGCCGGGAGCAGCGATTCCCGAAGTATGGCACCTCCTTTCGTGGATAGCCCCTTCAACCTTCGGGGTGAACGGTTTTATCCGCATCAACTCAATGGGTGCCCTATTGGATGACGTGCAACAAGAATACTACGCTTTGTGGATTCAGACTGTAGTGTATTTCTTCACGGCAACCTGTGCTTATTATTACATGATCCGTCAAAGCCGTCGCCTGGCCCTGAGAGACCAACAGGAACAGCAAGAGGCAGACCAATAACCAACAATCCCCTTATTCCGTGGCAACAGACTCCTATTCCGGTCTGAGCGCCTACAGAATAAGGGGATTACTGTATCCGGGCTTCTACCGCACGGGCAAATTCTTACGAACCGCAGAAGAGGCTGAGAAAACAAATCCGATCTATA
Organism: Bacteroides sp. OF04-15BH; assembly: GCF_003477995.1. Lineage (GTDB taxonomy): Bacteria > Bacteroidota > Bacteroidia > Bacteroidales > Bacteroidaceae > Paraprevotella. The sequence continues at coordinate 956 of NZ_QUEM01000036.1, read as the reverse complement.
GGAATAAAAAAAGAGCAGGCTGCCCTCTTTTTATAGAAGAAGACAGCCTGCTCGGTAAACATCCTTTAATAAACCCAAATTTCCAAAACAAAACTAACCTTAAGGATGTTTTTTTAAATACCCCTTTCTCACGAGAGAGATATTTGAGACGTGTGCTACGCTTAGCCTCCACTTTTACACTTAATCTAATTTACTAACTATGATTGCTTTTACTTTCTACTTATAATAATACAACTAGCGTGCCAAAAACAACAATTCAATATAATTCACTGACAATCAATGGAAAATAAAAATACCACCAAAAATCCACACTGGGGAAAAGCGGGGAATTTGTGGGAAAGTGTGGAAAAAGTCCACAATCCACAGCATCATCGGGTTCTAAGATCACAGATTTTCCCATTTCTCCGGCCGATCCTGGAAGCTGCCGGAAGTTATCAATCCCAATTATCAATGGGAAAATAATAAATTATCATCAGGGCGATAATAAATTATCAATGGGATGATAATTTCCGATAAGCAGCCTCATCATGATCAGGCACAGTTTACGCTTCGTAGCTTCTTCGCTATCCAACAAGATACCGTACACCTCGCACAAGCCTTTTCCGAAATATCAAAAACAGAAAGGTATATAAACGGCGAAAGGCCCTTCCTTCACAGGAAAGGCCTTTCTCTGAGGATTTTTAATATAGAATAGAATCTCAAAACATACCTAACGAATATATAAATATCATGTTATCCTCTAAAACCAAAATAGTGGGTTATGCCATAAAACGAATCTTATTCTCAGCTTTTTCAATTACTTCTTCTACCTTTTTCTTTTCTGTGGTTGTTGTATCGGGCTCAATTTCATCGTCGTTCTTAGCAAGAGCTACCTTCTCTGTATCAACAATAATTGTATCAGACTGAACGGTATCATCGGCCATTGCCAAAGCAAATGTAGTCTCATCGGCGGTAAC
>NZ_QUEM01000035.1:31443-32165 GCF_003477995.1 Bacteroides sp. OF04-15BH | reverse complement strand
TTATGCTTTTTTTGTCATGACACAGTTTATATGACAGTCTCTTATATTTTTAATCTGTACAAATTGATGGGATTAATTGGAGGCAAAGGCATAGGTATTCAAGGTTTTTCGTCTAAAGCTTTACATAATACTCTTATGCCTTTGCCTCCGTTAAAAGAGCAATATCGTATTGTAGCCCAAATTGAAAAACTATTTGAGCAACTGCGATAATTCATTAATGCGTTCTGCTATACGTTTCTGTTCTGCTAAAGGTGGAATACCAATAGGCAAATTGTAGAATAACTCTTTATATAGGTGCGGAATAGCCGCACCTCTTTTTGAATTTCTTAACTCCTCTTTGTAGTACAGAATGAAAGCCAAAATATATGGTTTCCACATAGCTGAAGAAAGCCATAGCTGTTTGAATGTGCTTCCCATATATCCATCCTGTGGAACAGAGAAAACTTCTCCTGAATTTTCACCATCCACAAGAATGATATTATCTCCAGCATAGACAAATCTGCCTTTTTCTATAATGGTTGCAGATGATTTTCCACGTAAGAACCTTGCATCCAAGCAAATACCTTTTCCGTTTCTCTTTTCACCGTCTATCAACTGGCATATATCTTTCAAACGTAATATAGCCCAACTGTTGGGATATTCAAAAGGAAGCTCAACCTCAAAGATTTGCCCATTTATCCTCTCATAATACTTGTTATCGTCACCTTTATAGATAACGGAAT
>NZ_QUEM01000035.1:0-31433 GCF_003477995.1 Bacteroides sp. OF04-15BH | reverse complement strand
CTTGTTATCGTCACCTTTATAGATAACGGAATCTGTCAAAGCTGACTTTTTAAGCTTGCCTTCTTTAACAAGATTCTGTTTCTCCAGCTGTATCTGTTCAACCAATTCTTGCGCTGTGCCTTCTTCTATAATTTGTGATACAAGCCTTCCTTGGATTGCCTCTTGTAAAATGCTCTTTTTGATAACTTCATTGAGCGAAGAGTTTAAGAGGTTTAGTTCTTCTTGCACCTTATCATATTTCTCGACCACAGTAAATACTTCTTTAAGTTTATTTGTAATTCTATTCTGTTCTACTATAGGCGGTAGTGGTATCAGTAAATTTTTCAACCTATTGGCAGAAAGTCCTGGCATAGCTGTTCCTACAGAAGCTAGATTATTACTCTCCTTTTGTAGATATATAAAATAATATACATATTCACAAGTGCCATCAACAAGCGGTCTCAATCTATGAATATGATTTTGAAGACAAATATCATAATCATAATTCCAAATCGCAGAACGACCGTAACCTGCTCCTCCTTCACAAACAAGTAAATCGCCTTTAGTAGCAGAACTAGTTTTTATCTCTTTCTCTGTAAAATTCATAACTTTTACATTATCAAGGACAAAATACCCCCAGTAAAGATTGGATGTAGTAATAAATTTCTGTGGAGTTCCGCCATTTTTGTTGCTACTACTTTGCTGTTTTCCACTTGTATGATTAAAAATATTACCGATACGCGTCCATTCCCACCCCTGGGGAATTTCAAACGGAATCTCGTCATCAATACATTTCACCTTCCCAGTAGCAAGAAACTTCTCATAATAGGAATTATTGATTTGTAAATAGTATACATTATTATTGATAGTGAATTGTTTAACTAATAATGTATCAAACATGAATATTGAAAATTTTGAAATGTATCTCCATCAAGGAAATATGGCGGAGAACACGATTGCAGCTTATCTCTATACCGTAAGAGAATACTATTCCCGACACAAAGAACTGAATAAGCGTAACCTACTTGTGTATAAAACTTACCTTATTGAAAAATTCAAGCCTAAAACTGTAAATCTTCGTATTCAGGCAATAAACAAGTATCTTGAAAGCATAGGAAAATCTCGTTTGAGATTAAAATCCGTCAAGGTACAACAGCGTAGCTATCTGGAAAATGTAATCAGCAATGCCGACTATATTTTTTTCAAGAATAAACTCAAAAAAGAGGAGAACAAAGAGTGGTATTTCGTAGTTCGTTTCCTTGCAGCCACAGGAGCCAGAGTTAGCGAATTAATACAAATGAAGGTGGAACACGTTCAAATCGGTTATTTTGACATCTACACCAAAGGTGGCAAAATACGCCGTATCTATATTCCGAAAACCTTACGTAAAGAAGCCACAGAATGGCTTGGTATAGCCAATCGAGCTACTGGGTATCTTTTTCTTAATCGCTTCGGTGAACGTATCACTACCAGAGGAATAGCGCAACAATTAAAAAACTATGCAATCAAATATGGCTTGAATGAGAAAGTAGTTTACCCTCATTCATTCCGACATCGCTTTGCCAAAAATTTCTTAGAAAAATTCAACGATATTTCTTTGCTTGCAGATTTAATGGGGCATGAAAGCATAGAAACTACCCGAATTTATCTGAGACGTAGTAGTGCCGAACAACAAGAGATTGTCGACAAAATTATAACATGGTAATAACAAGTCAAATATTTCTTTTCAGAATCAATAAGATTATAGAGATCACCATTCGTTTTCTACCATCATCAATATAAACATTAATACGATTATGACAAAAATACAGGATAAAAGCCCATGTGACAAGTAAAGTAAAAAGAAAGTAATATTACAAGGAAATAGGACAGAACTCATTAAAGTAATGTCCTATTTCCCATTGCGAATTATTATTGTTTTCCAATATATACTTTACTTACCTCCCCCAACTCCCTCTTCTGTCATTTTGTCAAAACCACCCTCTGAAACTTCCATTCCTCACACCCCAACCCACAAAACTCTCAAAAACACGATTCTCAACAAGCAAATATCCCCACAACAAACTATACACCAAACAGATAAGCACAAAACCCGCACACTCACGCACGCCTCATCCGGAAAAAGAAAGACAAAAACTTTTACTTTTCCAGCCTTCAAAAGCAGGCATCACGATGATTCTTGCACTTCATCCCGGGCAATTCAGAAAACCACCGTGGTGATTTCCGGCAACCACCGTGCTGTTTGGGGCGAAGGAGCGCGGTAAGCGCTCCGCATTTTCGTAACATTTTTGTATAAACCCCGTATATATGCAGTTTTCTTAGCCCATTATACCGCATATTTATTCAGGAAGATTTCTAAAACACTCGGTTTGAAAAAGGTGTCTGTCAGGGATTCCGGCCAAACGGCAGCAGAATGCAAGCGGATAAGCAGAACCGTCTGTCATAATGCCCCGGCAAGCGTTCACATTTTTTTGCGCCTTTCGTTGTATTTTATTTGGGAAACAATTATCTTTGATAATAGACTTTCAAAACATCGGACGGTTATGAAATATTATATCAAACGAAAGAATAAGGTTCAGGGACCTTTCAGCAAAGAAGAACTCAAGGCGCGCACCCTCCTGCCCACGGCTCTGGTGCGCACGGAAAACTCCGAAGAGTGGGTCCGTGCCGATCATTGCCGGGAACTGGAGGGAACAGTCGTGCCGATGCCCAGCACCTGGTGGCTCATATCGCTCATCACCGTATTCATCTGCCTGCCCTTCGGCATTGTGGGACTGCTCCGGGCCTACCGCATTCAGGACCTCTATCATGAGGGAAAAATTGCCGAAGCGCGCATCATGAGTCAGGACACGGGCCGACTGATCAAAATAGGCATTGCCTGCGGTCTGCTGCTCTACCTGATGCTGTTGGCGTTCCACGGCGCGGCCATCATCAAATCCCTGAATGCAGAGGGTATTTTTTTCTAGGAAAAAGTTTATTTTTCGTGTGAGATAGTGAAAATCCTTTTTAGCTTTTTCACTATCTTTGCATTTGTTTTTGCGAATAGAATTCCAACAATATGAAGAATGAAAGAGAACTCAGACATGAACTGGCCGTAAGCGCGGCAAAAGAGATGATGCGGGCCGCCCGCACCGCTCCCAAGGCCAAGGGCATGGATCTGATTGAAATAGGTCTGTGCGACACGAAAGAGGAACTGGAACTGCTGGCTTCCACCATGGAAACCATGTACGAGAGCAACGGGTTCAAGTTCTTCCTGCGCGACGCCGGAAACATCCGCGAGGCGGAAGCGGTGGTGCTCATCGGCACCCGCGAGCAGACATTGGGACTGAACTGCGCCTATTGCGGAGCGCCCACCTGTGCGGAAAAGGGTGCGGACGCGCCTTGTGCCTTCAACTCCATTGATGTGGGCATCGCCGTGGGATCGGCCTGCGCCACAGCAGCCCGCCTGCATGTAGACACCCGGGTGATGTACTCGGCCGGAAGCGCCGCCCAGCGGTTGGGATGGCCCGCCGCAGACTGTCGCAACGTGATTGCCATCCCGGTGGCAGCCGCGTCCAAGAATCCGTTTTTTGATCGTAAACCAAAAGAAAACAAAGCATAATAGAATGGGACTACAATTCAATGTCAGAAGTCAGGAAAAAGATAACCTCACTCTGGAACTGAAGTTCGAAGAGGGACACGTCGTGAAGTTACCGAAGGCTGAGGGGCCGTTTCTGCCGGCGGAATGGTATCCGCAGAGCGGTGTGCAGCTCACCTGGCCGCATAAGGACACCGACTGGTGCGACCTGTTGCCGCAGGTGACGGAGTGCTATGTGCGCATGGCCTACGAGATTGCCAGCCGCGAGAAGCTACTCATCGTCACTCCGGAAAAGGAGGCGGTGGAGAAGCTGCTCTCCGAGAAACTGCCGGCAAATGTGTTGCCAAATATCCTTTGGATGGAATGCCCCACCAACGACACGTGGGCGCGCGACCACGGCTTCATCACGTGTATGAGCGAACAGGGTGCCGAACTGCTGGACTTCCGCTTCAACGGATGGGGCATGAAGTTTGCCGCCAACCACGACAACCAGATCAACCGCCGCCTCTTTGCCGCGAAGATGGTGCGGGGCGACTACCGGAACCATCTGGGCTTCGTGCTCGAAGGAGGCGCCATCGAAAGCGACGGCGAGGGTACCATCCTGACCACTTCTCCCTGTCTGCTGGCACCGAACCGCAATGAGCCGAAGAGCCGCGAGGAAATCGAGGAGTATCTGAAACAGGCGTTCCATGCCAAACGGGTGCTGTGGCTGGACCACGGTTATCTGGCGGGCGACGACACGGACAGTCATGTGGACACCCTGGCGCGCCTCTGCCCGAACGACACCATCGCTTATGTGCAGTGCACCGACAAGGACGACGAGCACTATGAGGAGCTGTTCCGCATGGAAGAGCAGCTCAAGGAGTTCCGCACGCTGGAGGGTGAGCCCTACAAACTGGTGCCGCTGCCGATGGCGGACGCGGCGTTCGACGAGGACGGACAACGCCTGCCGGCCACTTACGCCAACTTCCTGATCCTGAACGATGCCGTGCTGATGCCTACCTATAATCAGCCGAGCAAGGACGAACTGGCCCTGAAGCAGTTGCAGAAGGCTTTCCCGAAACACAGCATCGTGGGCATCGACTGCCGAGTGCTCATCGAACAGCACGGATCGCTGCACTGCTGCACCATGCAATATCCGGCCGGTGTGTTGTAACCCCCTATCCCATCATCATTTCATAAACAAATCATTATGGCAAGAAAAATCAAAGTAGGCATTATCCAACAGGCCAATACAGAGCATACCAAAGACAACCTTCTGAAACTGGCCAAAAACATAGAATCCGTACACAAGCAGGGAGCACAGCTCGTGGTGTTGCAGGAACTGCACAACTCGCTTTATTTCTGTCAGACCGAGAACACGAACCTGTTCGATCTGGCCGAGCCGATACCGGGCCCGTCGACCGCCTTCTTCGGCGAACTGGCCAAGCAGTTCGGCATTGTGCTCGTCACCTCGCTGTTTGAAAGAAGAGCGGCCGGACTGTATCACAACACGGCTGTGGTGTTCGACACCGACGGAAGCATCGCCGGAAAATACCGCAAGATGCACATCCCTGATGACCCGGCTTATTACGAAAAGTTCTACTTCACTCCGGGTGACCTGGGCTTCAAGCCGATTCAGACTTCGCTGGGAAAACTGGGCGTGCAGGTGTGCTGGGACCAGTGGTATCCCGAAGGAGCGCGCCTGATGGCTTTGCAGGGTGCCGAACTGCTTATCTATCCTACAGCCATCGGCTATGAGAGCAGCGACCCGGTAGAGGAGCAGGAAAGACAGCGCGAGGCATGGACCACCGTGCAGCGCGGACATGCCGTGGCCAACGGACTGCCGGTCATCGCCGTGAACCGTGTGGGCTGGGAGCCGGACCCGTCCGGCCAGACCAACGGAATCACCTTCTGGGGCAGCAGCTTCATTGCCGGACCGCAGGGCGAATTCCTGTACCGCGCCTCCAAGGACCAGGAGGAAAATGTGGTGGTGGAAGTGGATCTGGAAAGATCGGAAAACGTGCGCCGCTGGTGGCCGTTCCTCCGCGACCGCCGCATCGACGAGTTCGGCGATCTGACCCGCCGTTTCATTGACTGAGAACGAAAAAGCATTCTGTCTCCACAAAGCAGGATTTGCCGTACGTTTCAACAGTTATTCGGGCAAAAAGCAAGAAATATGCTTTCAATAAAGGAGAAAACAGACTTTTTGAAAACAAAATAGAAAAAACAAAAGGGATTTTCATAAGGAAATCTTATCTTTGCACGCGAAAAAGAAGTACTATACACTAGGAACAACAATCCAATAAAACAGAATTACTATATGTCATCATCATTAAGATTTGAAGTAGTCGGTGAGGCTTTTAAGAAAAAGGCCGTGGCGTTTAACAAACCCGAAGAGCGTCCGTCGGAATTTTTTGCGAAGTATGTCTTTACACGTCAGAAAATGTATAAGTATCTGTCGGCAGAGGCATACCAGAAAATGTGCGACGTGATGGACAACGGTGCCTCTTTGGATCTGAAAACAGCCGATCAGGTGGCCGAAGGTATGAAGAAATGGGCCATGGAACTGGGAGTAACCCATTGCACACACTGGTTCCAGCCTCTGACCGAAGGTACTGCCGAAAAGCATGACGCTTTTGTGGAGCACGACGGCAAGGGAGGAATGATCGAAGAATTCTCCGGAAAGCAGCTCGTACAGCAGGAAACCGATGCGTCTTCTTTCCCGAACGGTGGTATCCGTTCCACTTTCGAAGCTCGCGGCTACTCGGCATGGGATCATGCATCGCCGGTGTTTGTCATCGGTGACACGCTGATGATTCCTACCGTTTTCATCTCTTACACCGGTGAGTCTTTGGATTATAAGGCACCGCTGAAAAAGGCCATCCACGCAGTGAGCAAGGCGGCCACAGATGTGTGCCACTATTTTGATCCGGAAGTGAAGAAGGTCATCGTAAACCTGGGTTGGGAACAGGAGTACTTCCTGGTGGATGAAGGCTTGTATGCCACCCGCCCCGATCTGCTCATGACCGGCCGTACGCTTCTGGGACACGACTCGGCCAAGAACCAGCAGATGGACGACCACTATTTCGGTTCTATCCCAAGCCGTGTGGCTGCCTTCATGTCTGACCTGGAGATTCAGGCGCTGGAGCTGGGTATTCCTTGCAAGACCCGCCACAACGAGGTGGCTCCGAACCAGTTTGAGCTGGCTCCGATTTATGAGGAGTGTAACCTGGCCATCGACCATAACATGCTCATCATGTCGCTCATGAAAGAGGTGGCCCGCAAACACGGATTCCGCTGCTTGCTGCATGAGAAACCGTTTGCCGGAATCAACGGTTCCGGAAAACACAACAACTGGTCACTGGCTACCGACAACGGTGTGCTGCTGCACGGACCGGGCAAGACCCCGCAGGACAACCTGCGCTTCGTAACCTTCATCGTGGAAACCCTGATGGCGGTTTACAAGCACAACGGTCTGCTGAAGGCTTCCATCATGAGCGCCACAAACGCACACCGTCTGGGTGGTCATGAGGCTCCTCCGGTAATCGTGTCTTCTTTCCTCGGCGACCAGCTGACAGAAATCCTGAGTCATCTGGAGAACGCCAGCGACGACGAACTGATTACCATCGCCGGCAAGCATGAAATGAAACTGGATATTCCGGAAATCCCGGAATTGCTGATCGATAATACAGACCGCAACCGTACTTCTTCATTCGCCTTCACCGGAAACCGCTTCGAGTTCCGTGCCGTAGGTTCTGAGGCTAACTGCGCCAGCGCAATGATTGCACTGAACTCTGCCGTAGCCGAGGCGCTGATCAACTTCAAGGAGCGTGTCGACGCGCTGATTGCCGGCGGTATGGAAAAGACCAAGGCTATCCTGAAGATCGTACGCGAGGACATCAAGACCTGCAAGCCGATCCACTTCGACGGAAACGGTTACAGCGACGAGTGGAAAGAGGAGGCTGCACGCCGCGGACTGGATGTGGAATCCAGCTGTCCGCTGGTGTTCGACCGCTATCTGGACCAGAGTTCTGTGGATATGTTTGCAAAAGCACACGTATTTACCCGCTCGGAACTGGAAGCACGTAACGAAATCAAGTGGGAAACTTATACCAAGAAGGTTCAGATCGAGGCCCGCATCTTCGGCGACCTGTGTATGAACCACATCATTCCGGTGGCTACCCGCTACCAGAGCACACTGATTGACAATGTGCACAAGATGCAGCAGATCTTCCCGGCAGAGGAGGCAGCCCGACTGAGCGCCAAGAACGTGGAACTGATCCGTAACATCGCCGCACACTCCAGCTTCATCACCGAAAATGTGGAGAAACTGATCGAAGCCCGCAAGGTGGCCAACCAGATTGAGAGCGAGCGCGAGAAAGCAATCGCTTATCACGACACCGTGGCACCGAAACTGGAGGAAATCAGATATCATGTGGACAAGCTCGAACTGATCGTGGACGACGAGCTGTGGCCACTGCCGAAATACAGAGAACTTCTGTTCATCAGATAATACAAGAGATTGTATCTGAAACAAACGAGAAGGTGCGCCTCATGCAGACGCCACTTTCTCGTTTTTGTTTATATCTGTCCGAACCGAAACTTAAAACAAAACGATCATAAAAACAACAGAACAAAAATGAGTTTTTCAGCAAAACATCCTAAAGGACTTTATCTTTTGTTTGCCACGGAAATGTGGGAACGCTTCAGCTATTACGGCATGCGCGCCATCTTCATCCTGTATATGACGCAGGCGCTGCTCTTCAACAAGGAACTGGCTTCGGAAATCTACGGCAGCTACACCGGACTGGTCTACCTCACCCCGCTGATCGGCGGATACATTGCCGACCGCTACTGGGGCAACCGGAAATCCATCGTGTTCGGTGCCGTGATCATGGCTCTGGGACAGTTCTTCATGTTCCTGAGCGCGTGCTTCCATCAGCAGACCGGACTGTCGGTGCCGCTCATGTTCCTCGGACTCTTCACGCTGATTATGGGAAACGGTTTCTTCAAACCGAACATCTCGACTATGGTGGGCGACCTGTATGAACCGACAGACCACCGCAAGGACTCGGCCTTCACCATCTTCTATATGGGTGTGAACGTGGGTTCCTTCATCGCGCCGCTGTGGTGTGGCTTCGTAGGCGACACGGGCAATCCGGACGATTTCAAATGGGGATTCCTTTCGGCCTGTGTCGGTATGATTCTGGGAACGGTACTTTTCTGTGCGTTCAAGAACAAATATATCGTGACTCCTGAAGGAGCACCCATCGGAACGGTTCCGGCTGCCAAAGCCAACGCGCAGCAGACTACGGCCGGCACACAGCAGACAGGAACCGGCACACAGCAAGTTGCAGCCGCTCCGACGAAATCGGGTTCCAGCCGTAAAACCATTCTGGGCATTCTGTCGGCCGTCGTGCTGTTTCTGCTCTTCTCCATCAACTGGAACTATCTGCACGACTGGAACCGCATCTTCGAGGGCGCTGACCTGATCGGTACGGCCATCTATGCCATCAGCATCGTGGTGCCGGTGATTATCATCACGGACAAGTCGCTCACCCGCATCGAACAAGCACGCATCGGAGTGATTTATATCATTGCCTTCTTCGTGATCTTCTTCTGGTCGGCCTACGAGCAGGCAGGCGCTTCGCTTACCTTCTTTGCCGACGAGCAGACCGACCGCCATCTGGGCAGCTGGGAAATGCCGGCTTCTTATTTCCAGTCATTCAACCCGGTAATGCTGGTGTGCCTCACCCCGCTCTTCACCGCTCTGTGGGGCGCATTGGACAAGCGCGGTCTGGAACCGTCGTCGCCCATGAAACAGGCCATCGGTCTGTTGCTGCTGGCTGTGGGTTATGTGGTCATCGCTTTCGGAGTGAAGGATCTGGACCCGAATGTCAAAGTCAGCATGTTGTGGCTCACCAGTCTGTATATGCTGCACACCATGGGCGAAATCTGTCTCTCCCCCATCGGTCTGTCTATGGTAAACAAACTCTCTCCGGCACGTTTCTCCTCACTGATGATGGGTGTGTGGTACATGAGTACGGCAGCGGCCAACAAATTTGCCGGCATGCTGAGCAGCTATTATCCTGAGGAAGGAGTGGACAAGCACTTGCTGGGCTATCATGTGGCCGATCTGTTTGACTTCTTCATGCTCTTTGCCATCATGAGTGCCGTAGCGGCGGTAATTCTGTTCTGCCTGACGGGCATTCTGAAAAAAATGATGCACGGACTGGAATAACGGCCCCGTAACGAAAAAGACAACTTCAAAATATTGAAGGCCCCGGCAATGGGATTTGATTCCCATTCGCCGGGGCCTTCGTGATTATGAACGATGAAGATGTTGCAGGGATTGTGAGCGGTGACGCCGCTGATAATAGTGCCACCGCGAACGGATCGGGTGAAAGAACAGTACCGCCAGCAGGAACACGGAACCGATGATACACACCACTCCGAACAGTTCCTTCAGGCTGGTCAGCATGGTCTGACGGATCACCTCGGCATAGAGTTCCTGAAAACCGGAATGGCCCGTCTGCGTGGTATAGCTCTGGTCAATATTGCGGCTGAGCAGCCCGATATTGTCTTTCTGCATATATTTCATGGCCCGGTTCAAAATAGCAGTACCCAAAGGGGTAGCCACACTGGTACGGATGAAACTGAGCACACAGAGTCCCTGAAAGAAATGCTTGAAAGGGACACTCTTGGCAATGTAGATGGTCAGACAGATATAAAGGATGCCATAACCGATGCCCTTGAGCAGATTGGGTACATAGAAACTCTCGATGTTGAGCTCCGGATCAATCAGAAAATACATGTAATACTGATAGGCGACAATCAGCAGGAAGCCCACGAAAATCAAGAATTTGAAGCCCTTGCGCAGGACTACCTGACGGTAGAACACCGTTGCCGCACCGATGAGAATGCCCACAAAGACATACCAGTTGAGCGACACGGCATTCAGGCTGTCGTAGCCCAGCACCGAAGTCATGAACAGGTTCTGAAGCACGGACGAAACCGTCAGAAAGAAGCAGAGCATCAGAAACAGGAACAGGATGGTGGGGAAATGCCGGTAGCGGAACACCTGTATGTCAATGTAAGGGCGCTTCTGCATACACATGCGGTTGATATTGACCATCAGCGACACGGCGGCCACCACCAGAGCCAGACGGATCTTGGCACTGTCCAGCCAGTCGTAGTATTCTCCGTAGATGCAGATAAACACCACGGAAAAGAGAATCAAGGTCCATAAAAAGGCACTCACCCAGTCCACTCCGTAAAGAGGAACCTTCTTGCCGTTGCGTACCGGGCGGGTGCACAGAAAAACAAGCAGCCACACGACCAGCAAAAAAGCGATGACCAGCCAGTGCATATAGCGCCAGGTGGCCCAGTCGCTCAAATGTGTGGCTACCAGCCCCGAAAGCTGGATGCTCTCGAGTACCACGATATAAATCACCGGATAGAACACGGAAAAGTTGCCTGAGGGAGTGACACTCAACCGTGTGTTGGAGAAGCACTCGAAGGTGCCCCACATACGGAAAAATCCGGAGATGAAACACACCACGACAAATACCGGCACCTGATCGGTGTGCAGCGTAATGAGGTTACACGTAACCAGCACGGCGCACACCGTAAGCAGGATACGGCGCGTGGTGAAACGGGCTTTCAAACGAAACAGAATGGGGAAAATCACCGTCATGCCAATGTAGGAAGCATAGGCCGCCATATTGACATCTTCCTGTATGCATCCCAGGGCGCTCGACATCTGATAGGCCGTGGGCAGAAACACTCCTCCGTTGAACTGGAAGACCATGGCAAAGAACATGGACAGGAACATACAGACGGGAGTAGGTATCCCCTCCTTGAAATAGCTGATTCTAGGACGAACTTCTGCCATCTGCACCTACTCCTTTACATTTTTACAGAGCATTCCGCGTTCATGCCGGCACGCAGACGCGACAGGTTCTCTCTGGAATTGTTCTCGGTGAATTCGATACGCACGGGAATGCGCTGCTCCACCTTGACGAAGTTTCCGGCTGAATTATCCTGCGGAATAACGGAATAGGCTGCTCCGGTGGCATCGGAGATGGAGGTGATACGTCCTTCGAAGGTCACATCGGGGATGGCATCGACTTTCACTTCCACCCGCTGTCCTTCCTTCATATTGGTTGTCTGGGTTTCCTTATAGTTGGCTATAATCCATTTCTCGGTACCGTCGACCAGAGTGACCAGAGTCTGTCCCGGCTGCACCAGCTCGCCTTCGTGAATATCCTTGCGGCCGGTCACTCCGTCGGTTGTGGCCAGAATAACGGTATAGGACAGGTTCAGTTTGGCCAGCTTCAAAGCGGCCTGCGCCAGTTTGATGGCCGATTCATTCTGTCCCAGACGCTGGGTCTGCTCCTGCTTGACCAGCGAGGCCGACTCCTTCTGTCGCAACAGCTGTTCATACTTGGCTTTGGTAGCCTCATACTCCGTCTGCACGCGGTCGAACTGTTGCGGGGTGACAGCCTCCTGCTTGACCAGTTCCAGGTAACGCTTGTAGTCGGTCTCGGCATTTTTCAGACGGATGCGCTGCTCCTCGATGGCGGCATCAGTCACCAGTATGTTGTTGTGTGTTGTGTTAATCGTTGTGTGCATCACATCCTTTCCGGTGAGGGCATTTTGCAGGTCGGCCTCCGCCTGAGCCACACGCAGCTGGTATTCGATGTCCTCAATGACCACCAGCGTATCGCCTTTCTTCACATTCTGATACTCGTCGAAATAAATCTTCTTGATAAATCCCTGCACCCGGGTGTTCACCGGAGTGAGGTGCTGTTTGATCTGGGCATTGTCTGTAAACTCCACGTTGGAGAGATGAATGAACTTGCCGCCCACCCAGCTGATGCCGGCTACCAAGCACAAGGCAATGAAGAAATTGGGTATAGCCCGTCTTTTGTTCTTGATCATATTATTGTTATCCTTTTATTTTCGTTTTACAGAATTGCTTTGTTTTTCTTACAGAATACCTGCCACCTTGCGCAGCAGATAGTATTGATACAGAATGCCGATCTGGGCATTGGCCAGTTCCAGTTCCATCTCAAGCTGGGTGTTGCTGGCATCGAGCATATCGGTAATCAGCGCCTGTCCGTTCATGTAGCGCTGCTTCACGATGTAATAGTTCTCATGCGCCAGCTGCACGCTCTTCTTCTGTGTTTCCAACCGCACGTAAGCCTCATCCAGATTGACATAAGCCTCGTGAATGTCGTTCAGCAGTTCTTCTTCGGCCAAAGCGGCCTTCTCCTGCATGTCGAGCTGCTCCACCTTGTTCTGCTTCAGCTTGCGCCGGTTGCGGTACAGGGCATCAATATTATAGGACAAGCCCACACCGGCACTCCAGAACCCGAAGTTCTTGTCAATGGCCGGCACTTCTACCAATATCGGACCGGAAAACTCATGCTCAGCTTTCAGGAAAAGGTGCGGACGCATACCGGCTTTCAGCAACTGTTCGCTGTTCTTGCTTAAATCTACCTGCGCGCGGGCCAGACGCATCTGCGGGGCATCCTGCGCTCTTTCAATCCAGCTTTTCTCGGGCAGACGCTCCACGGCGGTCTGCTTCAGCATCGTTGTATCCGGCTCGATCACCGTAGTAACGGGCCAGCCGATGGAAGTGACCAGCTGATGGTTCAGGATGTCCATCTGGTTCTGAACATGGGTGAGGCGCAGCTGCACGTTCTGCAACTGGAGCTCATAACGGGTGATGTCGCTCTTCAGAGCCGTACCCTGACGGTAGGCAGCTTCCATATCGCGCACCAGCAGCCGGGTCTGCTCGATGTTGCGCTCATAAACCTTTTTCTGATTGGACAACTGGAAGATGTCCAGATAGTGCCCCAAAAGCAGAAAACGAACATCCTGACGCGTTTTGTGCAATCGGTCCTCGGCTACTTTCTTATGAATCTTACTGCGCTCGATATTCCGCGAAATGGCTCCGCCCTGGTAAACCGTCTGTGTAGCCTTCAGGAGGAAGGAATTTCCGGCATGAGGCATGTCTGCCGGTTCTCCGTTGGAGAAGTTACGGTCGGTCGTAAAGCCGTCGCCGATATAACGCCAGTCGGCCGACAGCTGCAACGAAGGCAAACGGTCGTTTTTCGCAACCTCAATAGCCGCCTCGGACTGTCGGATCTGCAACTCGCCCGACTTGACATTCCGGTTGTAGGCGTCGATACACTGAAACAATTCCTCAAGAGTCACCACACGGGGCTGGGCCACAGCCAACCCCAACAGGCTTTGAAAGCCCAAATACAAAAACAATCTCTTACCTGTCATCTGTATACAAATACTACTGTTACTCAATCTTTTCCAGATGGCCACATCTGCCGGGTTCACATCCGACAGCCTATAGCTAAAACTCTGTTTTGAGTCATTTTCTATTGGTGAGACAAAGATAATTGATTATTTTTGTACCGATTTTGCAAATTATGCAATATTATTAGCAGAAAAAGCCAACAGAAAATCCCCATGAACGAAGAACAAAGAAACTATATACAAACCATCAACCAGTCTGCCGAAGAGGAGATTCTCGTGAAGCGGACCGGATGGGAGGACATCAAGCTCACTCCGCACACGCACCGGAAATCGCAGATTATCTACACGCTGTCGGGCACACTGCATGTGCAAATCGGCGAGGAGAACTTTTTTGTGCCGGAAAAGCATCTGGCCTGGATTCCGGCCAACATGGAGCACGACCTCTCCACCAACAACCGGCAGGCCTCGCTGGTCATCTTCTATGCCGCCTCGGTAGAGAAAGAGAACGCGCGGTTCTCCGTGTATCACTGCAACGGAATCATTGCCGAAAACCTGCGTTTCATCTCCAACTGCGGACCGGTGATCCGAAAAGACGACAGACCGGACCTTTATCACTACGCGTACTTCTTTTTCCGCATGCTTCCGGAACTGAGCCCCAGCCAAGGCATCCAGCTCAAAACAATAACGCTTCCGAACGACACCCGCCTGCGGCCGGCCCTGAACTATATGCGCGAACATGCCTGCGAGGACCTGAAAATCGAACAGGTGGCCCGCGAGTTCGGGTTCTCCGTGCGCAACCTGAGCCGCCTGCTGAACCGTTCGGGCATCCGGTTCAGCAACTATCTGAACACGCTCCGCATCACCCGCGCCATCGAAATGTTTGCCGACCGCAACCACACGATTCAGGAAACCGCCTACGAAACCGGGTTCTCCACTCCGGGCAACTTCAACCGGGTGTTCAAACAGGTGACGGGAACCACTCCAGGGGAGTTCCTCAAAGTGAAGCCCTGGCCGCAGGAAGAGAGCAACCGCCCGCAATGAGCGCATCGGAACAGGATGGCATTTCATAAAAAAGAAACGGGGCGTGCAGGAACAGGCCGCCAAAAGAAAGAAATGCAGAAACTGCTGAAAATGTATTTCATTTCCGCTTGTAATATCTTATGAAATATACTACATTTGCTTTTGAAAAAATAATTAAATAAATACCATGTATCGGAATATAGTCAAAATACTGTTAACGTTCATGTTCTTAAACGGTGTTTTGTGTATGCATACAGTCCCTTTGTCTGCCCAAAACAGACAGAACAGAATTCATACACAAAGGATTATCCCGTTCTCTTTCGATCAGATCAAATCCTTTGGGGGAGCCTATCTGATTACCAAAGAAGGGAAAAAGGGACTATACTCCTATACCGGAAAGAAAATCATTCCCTGCGAATTTGACAAAATCAAGAATTTTCATGGGGAATATCTGGTGGAAAAAGACGGAAAACAGGGGTTATACAACAAAAGCGGCAAGAAGATCATTGCCTGTGAATATGATGACATCAAGTTTCAGAACGGAGACTTTCTGATTATCAAGGATCATAAAAAAGGAATCTGCAAGAAGAACGGTAAAAAGGTCATTGCCTGCGAAAACGACAACATCACTCTTTACTATGATGACTATCTGCTGGAAAACGAAGGGAAAAAAGGTATTTACACCCGCAACGGAAAGACCATCATCCCCTGCGAGTTTGACCAGATACAACCGTTCTACGGCAAATTTATGCTGACCAAGAAAAACAAGAAAGGCATCTATACGCGCAACGGAAAGAAGGTGCTTCCCTGTGTCTACGACGACATTACCTTTCAGAACAATTATTTCTTTCTGGTGCAGAACAACAAGCGGGGCGTGTACGACCAGAACGGCAAGAAAATCATTCCCTGTGAATATGACCGGATACAGTTTTTCTATGGAGAGTTTATCCTGACCCAAAAGAACAAGAAAGGACTCTCTGACCGGAACGGAAAGAAAATCATCCCCTGTGAGTATGACGAAATCAAAGTACTCAACAATAACTGGATTGCCACGCACAACGGGGAAATGATTCTGTATAAACGCTGAAAGACTGCCCTTCTGATAACCGGGGCGGCACAAGCGTTCAAAATCATCTCAATGATTTAAAAAAATGTTCCCAATGATTTTCGAAAATCATTGGGAACATTTTTTTATCGGCTCCCGGCGCTCCATGATGCCGCGCGGAAGTACAAAAAAAGCCAACCTCAATAAGGTTGGCTCCAGAGCGGAAAACGGGGCTCAAACCCGCGACCCCCAGCTTGGAAGGCTAGTGCTCTATCAACTGAGCTATTTCCGCATGTCTTTTTTTCTTTTGCGTTGCAAAGGTAGTGATTTTACGGTTGCAAACCAAATTTTTCCGTATATTTTTTTACTTTTCCCCTGCTTTTGCATAAAAAATCCGGAAAGAGAAGCGCCTTCTCTTTCCGGATCTATGTTTTTGAGGACCCTCCTACCGAAATACGGAGGCGGCGTCCTTTAGTCTTGAATCTTCACCTGGTCTACCTTTTCCAGGAAGAAACGCTGCTTGTTCCAGTGGAAAGGCTTGTAATCGTTGTTCTGGATAATCTTGTTGTTCTGAAATACCAGTCCCTGAATAGACTTGGCATAGAGCACAGGAGCATCGAACATGTGGAACTCATTGTTCTCAATCAGCACGGAACCTTTATGGAAGTACTTCACCTGGTTCTTCAGATCGGGAATTTCCGGATAGATGGAAATCACCGCGTTGGTAAACTGATACATGCTGGTGAGGGCATTGACAAACTTGTTGTTGCGAATCGTCACATCCTTGCACATACCGGTTTCATACCAGCCGTTGCAGTCGCCACACAACAGGATGGCCGAACCAGAGGTGTTGAGGAACTGGTTGTTCTCCACCAGAGTCTTTTTCGGAGTGCTGAAAAGAGAACCGCGGGCACGGTTGTTCTGAATGGTATTTCCGGCAAAGTAAACCTCCGGAGTCCAGGTCAGATTCTCAATGCCGAAGGAAGTCTTGCCGTCTACCTCTGCCGGAACAGGCTGCTCGAAGCGGATCTTGAACTCGCGCATGCCGATACCGTTCTTCCCGTCGAGCGGAGTAATCTCGGCAATACGGTTCACGCCGTCCAGATACTCCATGGTCTGCGTGCGGATAAAGGTCACGGTGTCGCCAGCATAACCCCAGTCGAATCCCCAGGCCTGGTCGTGCATGTAACGGGCACGGAGGGTATGGTCGTCCAGACGCTCCATGATTTTCAGATAAATGCCATGCACATTGATGGCGTCGTCCATCATACCTTCATAAAGGCCGTTCACCGAGGTGATCTTGCCCTTGCACTGTGAGAAGTGGGTGGCATCCGCCTGAGTCGTGAAGTAACGGTTGGAGTTCTTGTCCAGACACACATTGAAACCATCCATGTGAATGTTGTCACACAACTGGGCAATCAGTCCCATGCCCTGCGCATAGTGCACGCTGACTTTCTTCAGAGTGGTATTGGTGTTGTGCGACAAGAATACGCCCGGTGTAGGACGGTTCCACGCACGCATGGCCACGATTGTGCCTTCTTTCAGGCGGGCATCGTTCCACAGAGGGGCATGCAACAGGCGGTCGCCCACTTCATGCACTCCCTTGGTGCTGTAGAACAGATCGCCGGTGTTGTAAAGAATATGTTTGGTGTCTTTCTCAAAGGCAATGCCCGAAGACGGCACCAGATCCCAATCGGAACCATAGGCATGGAACACCGTATCCTTCGAAATCTTATACTGCACCCAGGGAGCCACCCGGAAGGTCATGCCGCCCTTGCCCTCGTTCTTCACAATCTCAATCTGAGTGATGTGGGGATTGTCAAAGTCGATGGAGAAATTCTCCAGCGTGCAATTGGTGGAATTGACCAGAGCCAGAGGCACCATGGTACCGTGGAATATGAATTGTGCGCCGCCTCCGTCGAGTGTCATGTTGGAAAGATCCTCCAGAGCGATACCGATGCTCTTCGGATTGGGCTGGTCGTGATTGGACACATAATAGGTTTTCTTGACGGCATTCTCCGGATAGAAGTTATAACGGCCACTCTTGAAACGAAGGATGTATTCTTCGCCGGGCTTCACTTCCTTACGGATTTTGTCGATAGCCTTCTGCAATTTGACCGACATATCCTTTTTCTTATCGGGCACCAGTCCGTAGCGTTCCATTTCAAATACCTTCTGGGCATACAGTGCCATACTCAGGGGCGTAAGGCAAGCCACACAAAACAGTTTTAAATTCATGGTTTGGGTTACTTTAAGATAAAAAATTATTTGTATCGTTCTTCAGTCACCGAACTAACCGGGATAAACCACGTCGGGCAAAATACCGTTCAGCTCGGCAATGGCTATTCCGTAATTGGTGATGGGCACACCCTGCGCCCGTGCTGCCGCAATACGCGCCAGAACATGACGGCGCGTGAACATGCAGGCCCCGCAATGAATAATCAGATCATAAAAGCGCAGATCATCGGGGAAATCGTTGCCGGCCACAATATCTATCTGCAATTCATGGCCTTTCTTGGCACGCAGCAAACGGGGCAACTTGACACGACCGATATCTTCGTTCTTGGGCGTGTGCGAACACGATTCGGCTATCAGGACCCGGGCATCGGGACGCAAACTGCGCAACACGGCCGCTCCCTGCAAGAAGGTTGGAATATCTCCCTTGTAACGGGCAAAGAGTACGGAAAAAGAAGTCAGTTTGCTTTCCGGCGGGCACAGGGCACGTACTTGAGGAAAGACCTGCGAATCGGTAATGATTAGGCTGGGCGGTGCGGACAGCAGCTTCAGCGTATCGGCCATGCGGTCGTGTGTGCAACACATCACGGAGCATTGCTTGTCGAGCAGGTTGCGCAAAGTCTGTACCTGCGGAAGAATCAGACGTCCCTTCGGAGCCTGAATGTCCTGCGGCATGACCAGCAGCACCGAATCACCCGACTGTACCAGATTGCCGGTCAGATCGTCTATCTCGTCTTTCTGCTTCAAGGCTTCTGTAATGCGGCCCAACAACGAATCCATGCCAGCACGATAACGGGCCGATACCGGCAAGCAAGCCACTTGAAGCGCCTCTTCCCAAAGAGCCGCCTGTCCGGTCGCATCGGCAAACAGGTCGGCCTTGTTCAGCACATAGATTTGGGGGATGCCAGCCCGCTCAAAGTGGCGTTTCCACTCCTGAACATCGGCAAGTGCCTGAGAGTCATAAGCACCGAGTACCAGAATGGCCAGATCCACCCGGGCGGCTTCCTTGCGGGTTTTGTCCACACGGCGCAGTCCCAGCTCGCTCTGATCGTCATATCCTGCCGTATCGAGCAGCACACACGGTCCCACACCACTGATCTCCATATTCTTTTTCACCACATCGGTGGTCGTTCCGGCCATGTCGGACACAATGGCCTCATCCTGCCCCACCAGTGCGTTCAGCAGGGAGGATTTTCCGGCATTGCAGGGACCGAAGAAACCGATGTGAAAACGATTGGAACGTGCAACTTCCATATTGATTTTCTATTCTTCTGATGTTGGTTTATAAGATAAGGTATAAGGCCGTGGAATCAGAAACGGAAGTCGCGTGCTCCCTGCTCGATTTCCTGAAGGAAACGCTCGGCGCGCTCACGGATAACCGGGTTAGGCACCTTGGCAATTTCCTGGCGAATCATTTCCACGCCCTTGGCCTTGGTAGGCTCCGAAGCATAGTCCTGCAAATATTCTTTCAGGGTGATCAGCGCATTCGGGGCACAGCAGTTCACAATCTGTCCGCGTTTGGCCAGCGACATAAAGCGGTCGCCAGTGCGTCCTTCACGATAGCAGGCCGTGCAGAAGCTGGGCACATAGCCCAAATCGAGCAGCCAGCCCACAATCTCGTCCAGTGTACGGCGGTCGCTCACATCAAACTGTGAGGAATTCTCTTCGGCACTCTCCTCGTGCACATAACCGCCCACACTGGTGCGCGATCCGCCACTGATCTGGGAAACTCCAAGTTCGAGCGCCTTCTCCCGGCTGGCCTTACTCTCACGGGTTGAGATGATCATGCCGGTATAAGGCACGGCGATACGGATGGCGGCCACAATCTTATGGAAAATGGAATCGGGCAGACAGTTCTCAAAATCCTTGGTATCAATATCATCGGCCGGACAGAGACGAGGCACACTGATGGTATGCGGTCCCACGCCATAGGTCTGATCCAGATGCTCGGCGTGCATCAACAGGCCCACCAGATCGTAGGCATAGTTGTTCAGACCGAAGAGAACACCCAGTCCCACATCGTCAATACCGCCCTGCATGGCGCGGTCCATAGCTTCGGTGTGGTAGGCATAATCCTTCTTGGGTCCTGTTGGATGCAGACGTTCGTAGTTCTCCTTATGATAAGTTTCCTGGAACAGGATATAAGTACCGATGCCGGCATCGTGCAGACGGCGGTAGTTCTCTACGGTGGTAGCGGCAATGTTTACATTCACGCGTCGGATGGCACCGTTCTTGTGCTTGATACCGTAGATGGTCTTGATGCTCTCCAACACATATTCTATCGGGTTGTTCTTAGGGTCCTCGCCTGTTTCCAGAGCCAGACGCTTGTGACCCATGTCCTGCAAGGCTATCACTTCCTGACGGATTTCCTCCTGTGAAAGTTTCTTGCGGCGAATGGTCTTGTTCTTGGCATGATAAGGGCAGTAGACACAGCCGTTGATACAATAGTTGGACAAGTACAACGGAGCAAACATCACGATGCGGTTGCCATAGATGTGCTCTTTGATGCGGCGTGCCAGATGAAACATGCGCTCGGTCAGTTCCGGGTCTTCCACCGTAACCAGCACGGCGGCCTCACGATGGGTGATGCCCTGCATCTGTTCGCCTTTCTCCAGAATGGAGAGAATCAGTTCGCGGTCGTTCTTATGCTCCCGCGCATATTCCAGAGTAGCCAGAATCTCTTCGTGACTGATAAATTCTTCTGCTCGTAATGATTTCAGATTATATATCATGTTATTATGTGTTATGGTTTAAAATCTCCTCTCTCGTAACTTATATGAAAACCGATCTTTTTCAGTTTCTCGTCCAGACGCCCGATCTGCTCGGCCGCCTCGTTGCCCAGATACTTCTTGTCGGCATAAAGCGCATACTTGCGGCGCACCGTCAGGGGCGACAGATTGGGCATAATCACATTGGCTCCGGCCAACAGTCCTTTCTCCTGTCCCTGCGGGTCGAGGGTCGACAAGGCCGTCGTGGCGGGCAGCAGGACGCGTGGAAAGCGCAGACGGAGCACCGAAAGCAGCAACAGGGTGAGCGGCACACTGCCGGCCGGTTCCTTGGCAAACGGAGTGTGCGGCGCGGGAATGAAAGGCCCCATGCCGATCATCTGCGGCTGTAAGGCCTCCAAAAACAGCAAATCATCCACCAGACATTCCAGGGTCTGTCCCGGCGAACCGACCATCATGCCGGCACCGGTCTGGAATCCCAGGGCCTTGAGGGTGCGCAGACAGAGCATCCGGTTTTCAAAGGACATGCTCTCTGGGTGCAACATGGAATAGTGCACCGCATTGGCCGTTTCGTGACGCAACAGATAGCGGTCGGCCCCGGCCCGGCGAAAGCGTTCGTAAGCCTGCTCGCTGCGCTCACCGACAGACAGTGTCAGGGCACAGTCGGAATACTCCTCCTTAATGCGGGCGATGACCTCGCACAGCCAGTCGTCATCCTGAAACGGGTCTTCTCCCCCCTGAAGCACAAAGGTGCGGAAGCCCAGTTCATATCCCTGACGGCAACAGGCCATGATTTCCTCGGACGAAAGACGATAGCGCTCCACACAGGCATTGGCATTACGGATGCCGCAATAATAACAGCCGTTCTTGCAGTGGTTGGATATCTCGATCAGTCCGCGGATGTAGACACCACGGCCAAACTCACGGTCGGCCACAGCACGTGCCTGTCCCATCAGCCAGGCAAGCTGGTCGTGATCGGACAGCGAAAGCAGGCGCAGATAGTCTTCACGCCCCAGACTCTCTCCGCGGCTGAGCGTACCCACCCAGGCCTCAAGCGTGGAGTCATTTATCGAATCATACATAAAGTCTATAATTAAAATGATTACAAAGTTATCAATTCTTATATAGAACACGCGCAAGAATCATTAAAAAATAGTAGGCCGGATTCGCTTTTTTTATAAAAACACACAAAGCAGTAATCAAAAACAGGGAGAAGCGGGAAATAAAAGTGGCTGCATCTTTTAAAAAATACTTTTTTTCATTATTTTTGTGCACCAATTGTATACTCAAACCCAATTACTGTTATTCATTATGGCATACACAAATAATATTATGTACATTCGATACCAGTTGCTGGCTAAACTGGTAAAAATGTGGAAAAATGACGAGTTGCTGGAAAAAATCGACGGTCTCCCCATCGAGTTGCATCCGCGCAAACAAAAGCCAAAGGGACGTTGCTGCGTTTACAAGGAACGCGCCGTAACCAAGTATAAAACCATGGCCATGATGGGCTTCGACATGGAGGATGAGAAGGACGAAAACGAACCGCTCTCCAGCTATGCCCAGAAGATGCTCGACCGCAACGGCCTGCGCCCGAACAAGAGCATCCTGAGCGTGATGGACGAGGCCTGCTCTTCTTGCGTGAAGATCAACTACGAGGTTAGTAATCTGTGCCGCGGTTGTGCAGCCCAGTCTTGCTACAACAACTGTCCGAAGAATGCCATTTCTTACGACCACGACGGAAAGGCAGTGATTGACCACGATACTTGTATCAGCTGTGGCAAATGTCATCAGGTATGTCCGTACCACGCTATCGTCTATATCCCTGTGCCTTGTGAAGAGGCATGCCCGGTAAAGGCCATCTCAAAGGACGAGTACGGAGTGGAACATATCGATCCGGAGAAGTGTATCTACTGCGGCAAGTGTATGAACGCTTGTCCGTTTGGTGCCATCTTCGACGCATGCTGCGTATTCGATGTGCTGAAGGAAATCAAGAAGAAGGAAAAGAAAGTGGTTGCCATGGTGGCTCCTTCTATCCTGGCTCAGTTCAAACAGCCTATCGAAAAGGTATTGGGTGCTTTCAAGGCCATCGGTTTCGACGATGTTCTTGAGGTGGCTTACGGTGCCGAAGAGACCATCCGCAACGAGGCTGCCGAGTTCAAGGAGAGAATGGAAGAAGGTGCTCCGTTTATGACCACCAGCTGCTGCTCGGCTTATGTAGAACTGGTCAACAAGCATATTCCGGACATGAAACCTTATGTTTCTACCACTGGTTCTCCAATGTATTACATCGCTGAGTATGCACGCAAGAAATATCCGGACGGAATCAATGTGTTCATCGCTCCTTGTGCTTCCAAGCGTGCCGAAGGAAACAAGAATCCGAATGTGGATTTCGTATGGACTTTCCGCGAGGTAGAGGCTGTATTGGAAGGCTTGGACATCAAGATTGACGATTGCGAGGACTTCCTGCCGGAAGAGCATGCCGGACACGACGCACACGGTTTTGCAAAGACCGGTGGTGTGTTCACTGCCGTGAAGAATATGGTAGGCGACCAGACCATGCAGGGAACTATCATAGCCAACCTGGACAAGAAGTCTATCGGTCAGCTGCGCGCTTATGCCAAGACCGGCAAGTGCCCGACAAAGATGATCGAGGTAATGGCTTGCCCGGGCGGCTGTATCAGCGGTCCTTGCGCATGCAACGAGGGTATGCAGGCCATCCGTCAGTTCGATGCCGAGCTGAAAAAGAAAGAAGGTCAGTAATCCGTAAACGTCAGACACGGGAAACTTATTCCTGAGACCAGACTTTTACAGACTGAAAATATAAATCTCCGGTTCTCTACACTTCCTGGTGGGAACCGGAGTTTTTTGTTCTGTATCCGGTGTTCAGGGAAACAGTTTTTCCGCAGAAAACCTTTCACCGGTCTGTTTTTTTTCGTATGTTTGTATCAATCTCTAAAACAACTACCATTATGAATTATACGAATAGTTTTATATTCAGAGCACTCTGCTCCATTCTTATCGGTCTGCTTCTGGTGCTGAATCCGGAACGCATGACGGTGGCGCTGGTCATGATTATCGGCATCCTGTTTGGAATCTCCGGATGTTACTCGCTCATCAATTATCTGATTGCCACCAAAAGCAAGGAGGTATATTACAAACCGGTATTCCCGATTGTGGGACTGGGCAGTTTTCTTTTCGGTATTTTCATGGCCGTATTTCCGGAACTGTTCATCGCCTATCTGATGTTTGTGCTGGGAATCATCATCATGCTGGCGGGTGCCAACCAGATTTTCACGTTCATCAAATTCCGGAAGATCATCCGGATTGCGTGGTATATGTATGTGTTCTCACTGGCCGTACTGGGTATGGGACTGCTCATCCTGCTCAAACCGATGGAAACCGCTTCCCTGCCTTTCCTGATTCTGGGTTATACCTCCATCTTCTACGGAATAGCCGAACTGATCAATGGAGTGCGCATCAAGAAAGCACAGAAGGAATTCAATAAATTGCAGAAACAGCAGTAAGCAACAAGATACAATCATGCTGCGATTCCCGGATAAAGAAGGAATTGCATGTAAGGTGAACCGCTCTGCTGAAGAATACAGGATAGAAAAAGGAGTTGCCTCACGCATGGTGAAGCAACTCCTTTTTTCCTTCTTCTCCAAAGAAACTTTCTGAAAGAACAACAGTATCTGAAGAACCTGAAAAATGATGCTGATGATTTTACAATATGATCTCAATCATTTTTTCATTTCATCGAGATCATTTGAAAAACACTTCAAATTCTATTTTTTCCGCAATCTGCGATACCTCCACAAACGAACGCCCGACCAGGAAAGATAAGCGCCGGACAAGGCCCAAAGAAAAGTGAGACATTGCGAGAACAGTCCCATCCAAAGCCCTTCGTGCACCAGCACGATTCCGGAACGGACATTGCGTGCCCGCTCCGCCTCACGAGGAAAAGAATTCAGCCCTCCGGAAG
Organism: Bacteroides sp. OF04-15BH; assembly: GCF_003477995.1. Classification (GTDB taxonomy): domain Bacteria; phylum Bacteroidota; class Bacteroidia; order Bacteroidales; family Bacteroidaceae; genus Paraprevotella. The sequence continues at coordinate 6,606 of NZ_QUEM01000035.1, read as the reverse complement.
CCGACGACAACAAATAGCGGTCTGTTACGGTAATCCCGGGAAAAGGACGCAAGGAGGTAACCTCTACCGCCGTTTCTTCAAATTGCACTTTCTTCAAAGACGGATGTGCCTGACGGATCAAAGGCCATGCCTGATCCCATAAATACCGGCAGTCTGTCGTGTCCGCCTCAGCAGACTTTATTTTGCGCTGACTGTAATCGGCTCCCCATAAGGCAAAGAAACCGTCACGATACGCCGGAAAAGACCAGGTCAGTCCGGTAAGTGCCAGAGCGATTACCGGAACACCGCACCAGATTCCTATCAGAGTGTGACGCTGATACTCGGGTGCATATCCCGACGCACTCCATCCGGGCCAACGGAAACGCAGAGCCCAAGACTTGCGGCTTCGGGGAAACCACAGATAGAATCCGGAAAGAATCACCAGAATACTCCAGGCCGTAAACACACCGACGACAATCCGACCGACGCACGGCGCATCGCTCTCCCGGTTGAGCGTATCGCCCAACCAGCGGTGCAGCTTCCGCAACTGATAGAAGCCTCCCTGATCGTGGTCAATCATTCCCAGAATCTTTCCGGATGAAGGGTCGACAAACAGCTCGGCCTTGCGCATGCTGCTGATCTCATAAATCCAGGCTTCATCAGGCCGACCGATCTGCAAGGCGCCTAAAGTCATCCCGACGGGCAACTGCCGCTCTACCTTTTCGGAAACGGAGCGGATGGAAACTTCGCCCGCTGCATAAGGCCGGGGAAGCTCATAAAGTTCCGAATGCATCAGCCGAAGGAACTGGGGTTCAAAAGCCAGACAGGCTCCCGTAATGCTGATCACAACAAAAGGAATCGCAACCAGCAAACCCGACCATCGGTGAAACTGACGTATCGCATACCGAAAACGTTTCATAAAATCAGACGGTTTTAAAAATGAAAAGTTTTCCTGTCTTCCCCGGAAACAGGGAAGCACAAGAAAACTTTTACAGGTCATTTTTTATTTCTTCTCACTGCGGATAATAATTTCCGCTTTCTTCAATCCTTTGGAAGAAGCTTCCAGACGGATGGTTCCGGCCTTTTCTTCGGACTGGACAATGGCGGTCATCATTCCGGAGAACACCTTCATCTGAGGTTTCTGGAAGGACTCCAGACTGGTCGGGTCACCGTTGGCTCCCGCACGATAAGTACCGGCTCCCTTCACCTTAAAGGAAATCTGATTGTCGGCATTCGGACAGAGATTGCCATCCTTATCTACCACACTTACCGTAACAAAAGAAAGATCCTTGCCATCGGCAGTGATCGTATCGCGGTCGGCGCTCAGCACAATGCGGTATGGCTTGCCGGCGGTGTGGATTTCCTTCTCGGCCACAGCCTTGCCCTGCTCGTCATAAGCCACCACCTTCAGCGTTCCGGGCTCGTATTTGGTGTCCATCCACATCAGGCGGTAACGGCTCTGGCGCTTGAACTCTTTCTGCGACTTCTCGTCCTTGCTGCCGTCGATGGTCACGCTGGTATCCTTGGTGCGCTTGCCCTGGCTCTTGCCATTGATGAAGAGCTCGGCAGACGGATAATTGGTATAGACAAATACCGGAGTCACCTCGCCCTCACGACCGGTCCAGGTCCAGTGCGGCAACACATGCAGGGTTTCTTTCTCCTTGTTCCAATGACTGCGGTACAGGTAGTAACGGTCTTTCGGAATACCGGCCAGATCGACAATACCAAACAGAGAAGAATGGCTTGGCCAATCAGAGTAATAAGGTGTAGGCTCGCCCAGATAATCGAATCCGGTCCATACGAACTCTCCGATGCAGTATGGATTGTCTTCGTGCTGCATGAAATCGTCCTCCGGAAGGTTTGACCAAGAGCAGTGCTCCACATCGTAAGAAGAAGCCTGGTGGTCATCGTACTTCATCATCGAACGACGCTCAACCGGGAACTTGTATACTCCACGTGAACTCAACGTAGATGCCGTTTCGCTACCCAAAATGATCTGCTGCGGCAACTTGGCATAATTCTCCTGGAACTTGTGCGGACGGTAATTGAAGCCCGGCACATCCAATACGGCTGCCATATTATTGTTGACCACCGCATCGGGAGCATCCATTCCCAATGTCACCGGACGGGTAGGATCTTCACGATGACAGATGTCCTGCAACTTGCGGGTCAGCTTGGCACCTACATGTCCGTTCCACTGATCGGGCACCTCGTTTCCGATACACCACATCACCACACTCGGATTGTTGCGGAAATGATGCACCAGATTCACCAGATCCTTTTCCACCCAATCCTTGAAATACTTATGGTATCCGTTCTGCACCTTGGCTGTCTGCCACTCATCGAAGGATTCCAGCATCAGCATCATACCCATCTCGTCGCAGATACGCACCAGCTCGGTAGAAGGCATGTTGTGCGAAGTTCTGATGGCATTACAGCCCATATCCTTCATGATTCGGATCTGACGGCGAAGTGCCGCTTCGTTTGTAGCCGTTCCCAAAGGTCCGAGATCATGATGGTTGCAGACTCCCTTAAACTTCAACGGTTTGCCATTCAGGAAAAATCCCTTGTCCGGTATAATCTCCAACGTACGGATTCCGAACGGAGTCTCATACTCGTCCTTCAGTTCGCTGCCTTCGTAGATTTTAGACACAGCCGTGTAGAGCACCGGAGTTTCGGGCGACCACAACTGAGGATCGGCTACAACCAGTTCCTGCTCAAAGGTGTTGGCACCGGCAAATACACCATCGGCACCTCCTTCACGCTCGTTGGTAGCAACCACCTTACCTGCTGCATCCTTAATTTCGGTAACAATTCTATAATCGTTTAACTTCTTGTCCTTGGGGAATTCCAATTTGGTTTTCAAGAGAATCTTGGCATGATCTTCCTGCACAACCGGAGTGGTCAACTGCGTACCCCAAACCGGAACATGCACATCGTCAGTAACAATCAGACGGACATTCCGATAAAGTCCGGCACCGGGATACCAGCGGGAAGACTCGTTCTCATTCTCCAGACGTACGGCCAGTACATTGGTTTCTCCCTGTTTCAGGTAATCCGTAGCATCTACCATAAAGGCATTGTATCCGTTAGGCCAATATGCGGCTTCCTTTCCGTTGATGAACACACGGGCATGGCTCATGGCTCCGTCGAACAACAGCACACACTTCTTTCCTGCGGTATATTCAGGAACCTTCAGATCCAGACGATACCAGCCGGTGCCCACAAAAGGCAAACCTCCGGTTCTTCCGGCATGCTCCATAGCCTCTTTCTGTCCGTCCTGCTGAATGGCAGTGTTCTGCTTGTCATTATCAATACTGAAAGGACCGTAAATAGCCCAATCGTGTGGGATTGTTACTTTTTGCCATCCTTTGTCATTAAAATCTACTGCCGAATAAACAGTACTGTCTCCTTTGGTAAAAGTCCAACCCTTTTCGAGTAAACGCTCCGTACGTGTCTGGGCATTCAGGCTCATGGCCCATGCCAACGAAAAGAGCATCACACCTCTCATTTTGTTTCCAATCATTGTTTTAGATTATCTGTTTTCGTTTTAAGTAAAGAACCCGGTAACGGTTCTATGTTTAGAAAATATTAGTTTTCTCCCAAATGTAAAACAAAGAAAGTAAAAAAAATCAAATATTCACTCAGGATAAAATCAAAAACATTTTTTTTCTTATCCTTTAACAATTTTGTATCTTATCAGGCGGGATTCTGAAGTAGCATTGCTTATAATCCGATAAAACAAGAAAAAAGAATATCTCCTTGACTGAATCAAAAAAGAAGAGAACTTAACCAGAAGATGATCACTCCGAAAAGTGATAAGTTTAAATACTGGATAGTCAAAGCATCCTGTCAAAATCCTTATCAAGCCATAGCATCAGCCTTTCTTTTGCTTTGTAAAATGTTCCTGCTGAAGCCATGCGCGTTTCTCTAAAACGTTCTTTGCAGAACTTCTTTCTGTATAGACTTTTTTCGCACAATACCTTTTAGAGATTTAGAATTCCGTTTTATCCTGCTCTCAACAAACTAGAAATCGAGAATCCCCCAACTGCAATACATACAAACAGTCCGTTCTTTAAAAGGAATATCTGCCCTGCCCGCTCACAGCCCCATCAAATGTCATATCCAAGGCATTAACATCAAAAAAATAAGGTATAAATTTCTTTTTGACAGAGTTCGGTACATGGAGAACCCTCACAAAAAGAAATTTATACCTTTATGTTATATTCTTTTCTGTTACAAGAAGAAAAGAGATTTATTTCTCATCGCCTTTGCGAATCTCTACTCGACGGATCTTTCCGCTGATGGTCTTCGGAAGAGCATCTACAAACTCGATCACACGCGGATACTTGTAAGGAGCTGTTTCCTGCTTCACGTGATTCTGCAGTTCCTTAACCAGATTCTCACCTGCCTTGTCCTTATAGGCAGCGGTCAACACAATGGTAGCCTTGACTACCTGTCCTCTGATCTCGTCAGGAACTCCCGTAATGGCACATTCCAAAACGGCAGGATGGGTCATCAGCGCACTCTCCACTTCGAATGGACCGATACGATAGCCGGAACTCTTGATGACATCATCAATACGACCGATAAACCAGAAATAACCGTCTTCGTCATACCAGGCCACATCGCCAGTATAGTAGATTCCATCGTGCCATACGGAGCGGGTTAATTCCGGATTACGGTAATACTCCTTGAACAGTCCCAGCGGTTTTCCCTTATCGGTATAAATGACAATCTGTCCCTGTTCGTTAGGACCGGCCTGAGTTCCGTCCTCCTTCAGCAGGCCCACATGATATTGCGGGTTGGGCTTACCCATGGAACCTGGCTTCGGCTTCATCCAAGGGAATGTGGCAATAGAAAGGGCTGTCTCTGTCTGTCCGAAACCTTCCATCAGCTTAATGCCGGTCTGCTCGTAGAACTTCTCGTAAACCACCGGATTCAAGGCTTCGCCCGCAATCGTACAATACTTCAATGATGACAAGTCGTACTGGGACAGGTCTTCACGAATCAAAAAGCGGAATACGGTCGGAGGAGCACACAGGGAAGTAATCTTGTAGTCCTGAATCATCTGCAGAATATCTGCCGGAACAAACTTTTCGTGGTCGTAAACAAAAACAGTAGCTCCTGCAATCCACTGTCCGTAAAGCTTTCCCCACACGGCCTTACCCCAACCGGTATCTGCTACCGTCAAATGCAGACTGTGCTCATTCAGGTTGTGCCAGAAGCATCCGGTGGCGATATGACCAAGCGGATAAGTAAAGTCGTGGGCAACCATCTTCGGTTCGCCGGAAGTTCCCGATGTAAAATACATCAAAGAGATATCATCATTTGTATTCGGATGCTGCGGTTTCTCGAATTCCGGAGCGTCTTCCAGTCCCTTATAGAAATCTTCAAATCCTTCAGGCACTTTCGGACCGACAGAAATAACGGTTTCAACAGATGGTGAATCTGGCAGTGATTCACGAACATGATTCAGAATGTTGTCTTCGCCGGCACAAACAATCATCTTGATTTCAGCAGCCCGGTTTCGGTATACGATATCATGCTTCGTGAGCAAATGAGTTGCCGGAATGGTAATAGCACCGATCTTATGTAAGGCAATAATAGAAAACCAGAATTCATAGCGACGCTTCAGCATCAGCATGACACGATCTCCCTTACGAATACCCAAAGACAAGAAATAAGCCGCAGTGCGATCCGTGTACTCTTTCATTTCAGCAAAAGTAAACCTGCGCACGCGTCCATAGTCATTGGTCCAACATAAAGCAATCTTACCTGGGGCTTCTTTGGCCCACTCATCCACTACATCATATCCAAAATTAAAATTCTCAGGAACCCTAATCTTGAAGTTCTTCACGAAATCCTCTTGAGAAGTAAATTTCGTTTTGCTCAAAAAACGTTCTATCATCTGCTTCTATTCTTTCCTTTTGTTCTCCCTTTATTATATCTGATTACTTTTTGCTCAAATTATAGCCCAAAAAACATTCACAGAATAACGGGATTGTCAAATTTCAAACAAAGATACAGCTTTTATTTGAGGTAGCGACAAAAAGAAGTTAAAAAAGAAACAATTTGTGCACACTTTCGCATTTCCCTCAATTTTTAGTACAAAATAGAATGAAAAGGGAATTAACAATATGGTTTCTATCATCACATCGTATCTGATCATGGCCCCTGCTTCAAAGAGAAAGGTTAAACAAAATCCGATAATCATGAATCTTCACTGACGAATTGATCCACACCTTGAAAATGGCTTCATGCAGACACCTGTAGTGAATTTGCATACCGTAAAAATAAGCTTATTTCTTTATCCCACGATTTATCAGGTGAACCATCCCTTGAATTCTATATTCGAATCATGGACATACTCTACAGAAGCAATCTAATCCAAATGAATGAACGGAGTCTCTGCATTACTTTCTACTTTTACTACTGTAGAACAGAATAATATATTAAAGGGTAATATAAAACTTACCAAAGACTCTATCATCGAAATTCCCACGATACATAGATAATTTTATTTTTCCCCACTAAATATCGGGTGAGCCATAAGAATATAGAACCTAAGAATTGGAATAATAAAAAGAAAGAGGTAGATACAAAAAAGAATCCCTCCGGAGATTG
>NZ_QUEM01000034.1 GCF_003477995.1 Bacteroides sp. OF04-15BH | reverse complement strand
AGGGTTAAGTATGCGCTAAATTAATTCCGCCAACGGGTTATTTATAAATTCCGGAAAACCTCTGTGGCTACTTTTACTGCCTCCCCTTCCGGTTCTGAGGAGTAAAGGTTATGTTGCAGCGTCCAAGGCTCTTCCAATGCATAATAATCCGGATCGGCCACCTGTTTGCCGTCCAGACGCTGGCGCAGAATGTCGAAATAGGTGTTCCATCTCATCTTATAGAAATCGCGGAGCAGACCGTTCCATTCACGGTGCGCATAGTCACGCAATCCGCCCTGGTCGGCTGCCGTACGGTTTCCCCAAGTGGTAATCTGCACGCGGGCATTCCATTCATACAGATTCTTTTCCTCTTCGGTATGTCCCAGCTTGCGGGCCGCCTGCAACCAGGTTCCCACTTTAAATTCCGGACGGGTAGCCAGTAGTTTGTCCTGCATGTCTATCAGACGGATAAAGCGTTCGGCCGCCTGATTGAAGAGTTCCTTTTCGCCGCTCTTGTAGGCGCTGACTACAATCGGGTAGACCAACCGTCCTTTTTCGGCCACAGCCTGACGCACGATATCCACCAGATCATATTCAAAATTATTGTTTCCCTGAAATGCCGGAGCCGCCTCCACCATCAAGCGTGCTGCCTGAATCACATCCTGCGGGTTATAGTAGTCACTCATTTCCGACCAGCTTGAAGCCTGATAAGCATTCAGTGAAGGACGGGCGCAGAAGAGCGATTCGTGTGTTCCCTGCTGAGTGGATTTCTCCGGACAGTTATAGATGGAGTTGCTCAGAATTGTCCATGCTTTCAATACACGCTCATCCTTTTTTCCATATCGGGCGGCAACATAACCTTCCAACCACTGCTCCTTGGTGAAGGAAGTGCTGCGCCAAGGCAGTTCGCACAAGAGTTCGTACATTACCGGATTGTTCTCAATGCCTTCCATCGTCAGACCGACGCCTTTGAGGGTTGCGCCGAAGCGACTCTCCTTAGCCTGATAGAATTTTCGGATTACGGTTTCCATTTTTCCGTGCAGTCCCACATTACCGCCATAGTTCAGCAACATACAATATAGCCAGTCGTGTCCGTCAAATCCATTTTCGCGTTTCCAAGTGGAGTTCGGGTCGCCCCATTGCGGACGGCTTTCCGAGAACAGGTCGAGCACAATCAAATCCCCTTTGGGAATACCGCCAATCAGCTGCGGGCGTGGGTTGGCCTGCCAGGCCTGAGCTACCCATACTGCATTTTTATTGGTCTGTTTCATGGCTTTCCAGATGGCTATTCCGGCCGCATTCAGATCCACACCGGCCACGTTTCCGCCTTCGTGGAATGGGTCCATGCTATAATAGTCCGCCTTGCCATAGAGACGGGTCAGCTCCTGATAATACAGTTTGGCAATGCGCTCGAAATTCGGATCCGTAGGTTGCAGGAATGCCGGACGACGGTAACCGCACCAGGTTCCTGGATCTGAAACATTAACACCCAGATGTTCGCGGGCGTCATGCGGCAACATACCCGAATATCCCGGAAGTACCGGTTTGATACCCAGTTCGCGCATCCGTTTCAGGATCTTTTTCTGCAAGTTCACACGGTCTTTGTACCAATTCTTGGGATTCGGTCCTCCCCAGCCTTCCAGATTGTTCATCAGCCACCAGGCCTGAAAGCCCGGTCCGGCAATGAATTCTCCGATTTCCTGGTCTGAATAACCTAATTTGTCCAACACCCGATACCACACCTCTTCCATGCCGACTACAGCAAGCGGCAGATTGATGCCATGAAGCGCCATCCAGTCTATTTCCTGTTCCCAACGTTCCCAGCCCCAGAAAGCCATGGAGTAAGAGTGCGTGCAATAGTTCAGATAGTAACGCTCTACCTGATCGGTACTGTGTCGCTCCACCTGAGTTACGGGCGGGAGTACTTCCGGAAGATCCGCTTTCATGTTGTTCCATGAGAGATGGATGCCGGCATAATATTTCAGATACCAGTTGATACCGGTGGCAATGCTGACGGGATTGTTACCGCGTACTACCACTTTCTGTCCTTTCTGGTCCAGTTCAAAGAAATCCTGTTTGGAGGCGCTGTTTATTTCTTCGGTGATAAACTTTTGGGAAGCCCCCTCGTCAATACGCTCCAAAAGGTTGTCAATAGGGGAGGCCCAGGCTATAGATGAGGTCCATGCCATAAGGAAAAGTGTTTTTATCTTTTTCATAAAGGTCAGATTGTTTTGAATGGTTTTTCGTATGTATTCGATGCTACAAAATTAGCAAAAAAAATCCATATCCGCAAGGAATCGGTGAGGAACCTTGTCGGTAAGTTCATCTTGCATCATGGTGAAAAAGATAAACCCATCAACAGAACGCAAAGAACGGGCCTTGATTTTCTGTTGATGGGCGGTTATGCAAGGTGAGAATCTAAATTCAAACGATGTTTTTATTTGATTTTCTTCAGATAAACTGAGGCACTGTCAAAGCGTTTTTTGCAAGTAAAGGACAGGCCTTTTTCCATCAGTTCCTTACCGCTGAGTGTCTGTCCGTTCTGTTGGCAGGCTGCTTTCTCGGCGCTGTCGATATTCACTTCCTCAATGAGATACTGAATGTTCGGGTCCAGTCCCTCCAGTTTCACGCTAACACCTTCCGAGTCATCTTTCACCTGGTAGCAGAACACCACGGCATGCTCCTTTTTGTCCTCTTCCACGAAAGACACTACCGAGCGTGAAGTTTCGTATGGAGAAACAAGTCGGTACAAATCACCGAGCTGAACCACCGGACGAATCTTTTCCTTGTATACCTTCACGGCTCTGCGGGTGATTTCCTGATCCTTCTTGCTCATGGTCAACGGGTTGGCATCCATACCCAGACAGCCACTCATCGCCACATCGAAAGCGAATTTGAAAGGCTGGTTACCCATATGAGTGACATGCGCTCCCTGAACCTTGGCCGGGAAAATGTGTGAGGCACCCCATTGGATGAACACACGCGACATCGGTGTGGTATTGTCGCTCGTCCAGAACTCATGGAAGTAGCGCAGGGCTCCGTAGTCGTTTCGGGCACCACCGGCCGAGCAGAGCATCATCTGCAGATCCGGATTCCGGCGAACGGATTCTTCGAACACACGATACAATCCTTCGGTGTACTTAATCCACAGATGTTCCTGGTTCTTACCCAGATAATGAGAATACGGATTGTGGAACGGACTGTTGCAATCCCACTTGACGAAAGTGATTCCCGGATTCTGTTTCAGGATGCGGTCGAACGATTCGATACAGAAATCCTGTACTTCCGGGTTGGTCAGGTCGAGGACATACTGTCCGCGTTGCAGGTGTTTCTCGCGCTTCGGTTCACACAACAGCCATTCCGGATGTTCGGTAACGAGGCGTGCGTCCGGGTTGGCCATTTCCATTTCCACCCACAGACCGAAGTCAATACCCGTTTTTCCGGCGGCCCGAATCAGATTCTTCATTCCCTCGGGGTGCATTTTCGGAGTCGGGTTCCATTCGCCCAGCACACGCGCCTTGTCGGGCAGTCCGAACCATCCGTCATCGAGCAGGAACAGCTCGAAACCCAGCTTGGCGGCCGGTTTCAGGAACGGGATAATCACATCATCTGCCGTATTCATGCCTGTAGCCTCCCAGTTGTTGAAGATGGTGCGCAGCAATTTGTGTCCGTCGCGGATGCCATAGTTGCGTGCCCAGCGGTGCAGATTCCGGCTGGCTTCTCCCTTTCCCTTGTTGCTGAAGGTATAAATCAAGGCCGGAGTGGTAAAGCGCTCTCCTCGGGGCAGGGTATAGTCAGAAGCCCACGGGTTGATGCCCGCCTGAACGGTCAACTTGCCCGAATTGTCCTTTTCGAAGAGCAGACGGTAATTGCCCGACCAGGCCAGGGTACCTGCCAACACTTCACCCTCGTTTTCCTGAGGTTTTCCGTCGAGAGAGATCATGAAATGCTGCTGCTTTTCGTTGGAACTGGTGATTCCCCATTTGTTGTCAATCACTTTCTGTCCCACGGTGAGCGGCGATTCCGTTACATGGAACTCGTTGGCCCAGCCTCCGTGAAACTGAGTGAGCCAGTGCTCACCAGCCGGCAAGGTAAGGGCTGCCGAAGCCATGTTCTTAATGACGATGGCCTCGGGTTCCTCGTGATAGATCTCAGCCCATTGCTCTATGACATTCTCTTTTTTATATATTTTATAACAAAGGTCGGTGTGGAAGTCATAGTTCGGATCTTTCATCCGTATGCGTGTCAGGGTGACGTTATCGCTGATGGTTTTTACTTCCTTGCTTTCAAAATGCAGTTGGGTAGACATGTGTCCGTCGTGATGGATTACATGCAGGGCCGGTTCTCCCCAGTAAGTGAAATCGTTGTGACTGCGTATGGTGGGGTAGGCCTGAAGGCGTTGCATGCCATTTTGGAAAACCTTGTCCAGTCCGCCACGGCTACCGAAATACTGTTGGAAAAGGTTGTTTTTCTTGTCCATACAGAGCGTCAACTGTGTGTTTTCTGTGGTCAGATCAATCAGTTCGGCATCGGGTATGGCCACGGCCAGAGCACCGTCGTTCATGGTAAAGTAAGCTTCGGCCCAGTCGGCATGGTCGTTGTTGTTTCCGTCGTCGGTAGGCAACACTTCGAGTACCGCCTGATTGACACCTTTCAGATCCGCTTTCAGCAAAAAGGGCTCATCCCCTTTGCGCATGACAGGCGATTCGGCCAGCACCTTGTTGTCGCCGCTGATACGGAACACCACCGATGCACGTGGAGACACCTCGTCGTCCACGCCTACGAGGGCCTGAAAGGACTGTGCCTTGCCTTGCAGGGAGACAATCATTTTGCTGTAGGCATGTGTTCCTACTCCCTTATAGGTCTTGCCGTTGATGGTGAGCGGACGGTTTTCGCAGCTCCGGTCAGCCCGTACACTGCCATATTCCGTAGTCATCAGGTTCAGGTTTAAGGTGTTCAGATGAACCTTGTTCTGTGCATTCATCGGCGCAGAGCATAACAGGGCTGCCGCGCTGAAAACATGAATCAGTTTCCTCATTTTCTTGTTTGTTTTTTGATGATTGTTGTTTCGGGGTTTGGTTTGTCTGCAAAAATATAAGGAAACCCGATTCAAATCAACCGGTCATAAGTCGGTCATAGAGCCTGTCATAAAATGATAATTCTTTAACCTATTGATAAATAAAGCTTTGTGGAATTTGAATCATAAAGTTTGAAAACAAGGGATAAATCTGTAGAACTATCTGTCGGAATAGAAAAGTCCCGCTTTTAAAGGTGGATGGACCTCTGAAAGCGGGACTTTGAAAAATCGTTTTTGCACGAAACTATACAAAGAACTTCAGCACAAAGATGGCGGCCAGGATCAGCATGCCCGGAGTGAGTTTCTTGAAGTTTCCGCAGATCATATTGATGAGTACGTAGCTGATCAGACCCAGTACAATACCATCGGAAATGCTATATGCCAGCGGCATGAAGATGACGCAGATAAAGGCCGGGATAGACTCCGAATAGTCCGAGAAGTCGATTTTCTGTACGGCCGACACCATCATCAGACCCACCAGAATCAGCACCGGTGCGGTAGCAGCACCCGGAACGGCCAGGAAGAACGGCGCAAAGAAAAGCGATACCAGGAAACACATTGCGGTGACAAAGGCAGTCAGTCCGCTGCGTCCGCCTTCGCCCACACCCGAAGCACTCTCCACAAATGTGGTGATGGTGCTGGTGCCCAGCATGGCGCCGGCGGTTGTACCTACGGCATCCACCAGAAAAGCCTGTTTCAGATGCGGAATCTTTCCGTCCTTGCGGATCATGCCCGCTTTGGTGGTAACACCGACCAAGGTTCCGATGGTGTCGAACATATCTACAAACAGGAAGGTAAACACCACGATGACCATCTCCTTTGTAAAGATATGCTGCCATTCAAACTGCATGAATATCGGTTTGATGGAAGGAGGCGTGCTGAAGAGTCCGTTCATCTGGGTGATGCCCATCGGGATACCGATCAGTGTGGTGAGCAGAATTCCGATCAACAACGCTCCCTTTACCTTCTTGACCAAAAGGATGGAAGTGATGAGCAGACCGATGAGTCCCAACAGAGCCGGTCCGGAAGTGATATGTCCCAAGCTGATGAGCGTGGCATCATTGCGGATGATGATTCCTGCATTCTGCAGACCGATAAAGGCAATGAAAAGTCCGATACCCGCACCGATGGCATTCTTGATACTCATGGGCAGTGCGTCGACAATTTTCTCGCGCAGATTGGTCACGGTGAGCAGAATGAAGATCAGTCCCTCGAGCAGTACCGCCGTCAGGGCAAACTGCCAGCTATAGCCCAATGTAAGACACACGGTGTAGGCAAAGAAAGCGTTCAGTCCCATGCCCGGAGCCAGTCCGAAAGGCAGTTTGGCGTAAACGGCCATCAGCAGGGTGGCAAAGGCTGAGGCCAGTACCGTAGTGGTAAACAGCGCCCCCTTGTCCATTCCGGTAGCACTCAGAATGTTCGGATTCACGGCCAGAATGTAGGCCATGGTCAGGAAAGTTGTAATGCCCGCCAGTACTTCAATGCGAATCTGTGACACGGCCGGGTCAAAACCAAAAAGTTTTTTAAGCATAAATGATTGAATAATGATTAATACCTTATTGTTCTTTGCTTTTGGCAAAGAAGTTGCAAAGATAGTGAATTTCTTTGGTCTCTTGATTCAATTTAACTCTAATAAGTTTTATCCGTGGTGTCGCGACGAACAGGCTCTTTCTCCTGATGAGCAGAAAATGATGTTACAGGCGCTGCATCAGGCTGGAGTGATGGAAGATTTGTCTTTTGACCGTTATGAAGAAAGTATTTGCTGGTAAAATAGACCATTCATATCGGTTCCTGAAAATTACTCCCCCGTCAATAATCCGTTACTGACGGGGAAGAAATGGATTACTGATAGGGGAGTAATTTTGAGTACAGACCATTATCTTAAAAAGTCTGGTATTTTATTTTCATGCTTCATTTTTCTTTTTTCAATGCCTATTTTTCAGTATAATAAATGTGGCACTTTATTATATATAACGGAATATGGATACAATAAGACTTAAATTTAGAGCATCAAGAAAAGACGGAAAAGAAGGGGTTTTGTTTTACCAGATTATTCATAATCGCATTATCCGTCGTATAAAGACCGGTTACTGTATTTATGCTGAAGAATGGGATATCAAAAAGCAAAGCATTATTATCCCGGATTCGTCTCATCCACGCTATGAATGGTTACATTCCATTCAAGATGAAATAATTTGGAATATGAAGCGGTTTGAAAATCTGGCAAAAGATTTTAGTTCAAAGGCTTATACCTTTTCAGAAATTATTAATGCTTTTCAGGGGCGGACCGCAGATGGTAAGGGATTATTTGATTTTTTACGCACCCAAGTGCTAAGATTGAAGCAATTAGGCAGGGTGCGTTGTAGTGAGACAATGGATTGTACCTTACGAAGCTTTATGCATTTTAGAGGAGGGGTTGACATTAGCTTGCATAAGCTTACAAAAGATATCTTGCAACAATATGAAGCATATTTGAAATCCAGGGGACTGACTCGGAATACCAGTTCTTTTTATATGAGAAATCTTCGCAGTGCATACCATTTGGCTGTAGAAGAAGGGCTGACTGCGGATAATCACCCTTTTTGTAAAGTATATACAGGTGTAGACAAGACTGTAAAACGGGCTATCGCGATTGAAGATATACGTAAGATAAAGGCATTGGATTTGAGTCTTCGTCCTGCTCTTGATTTTGCCAGAGACATGCTTCTGTTCAGTTTTTATATGCGGGGTATGAGTTTTGTCGATATGGCTTATTTGCGTAAAAAAGATTTGGCCAATGGCTTTATTAGATATAGGCGCAAAAAAACAGGACAGTTGCTGATTGTAGAATTAGCGGATGAGGGGAGAAAAATCATTTCAAAATATACAAATAGAACACAATATCTGTTGCCTATTATTACCATTGAAAACGGTGAGGAACGTAAACAATATCAAGGACAGTTATTGAGGATAAACCGACATTTGAAAACGATAGGAAAGCTGATCAGTTTACCAGTTCCGTTGTCAACATATGTTGTACGTCATGCATGGGCCACAATTGCCCGTGATAAAGGTATAGAACTTTCAATTATTAGTGAAGGCTTAGGGCATGATAATGAGTCAACTACGCGGATTTATTTGGATTCAATCCGTACCACCAGAGTGGATGAAGCAAATAGGGCAATCCTTGATGATTTATAAATAGAACTAAAGTCAGGTGTAAGAAATGTTTTTCAAAATGTATATCTCTACAATAGAGAAAAGACTATGTATAGGCTATTCTTTAAAAAATAAGATATAGACTGAATCATATGGAAGTTAGTAATTATTTCGTTAGTTCATGTGGCTAACGACCGCGAAGCGTGCTCTGACCGTTACTGGATATTATCGATTGTTTTTAGTATATATGGGTGTAAACTGTTGTTTATTAGTTGATCATTGCTTAGTATGAAAGTTTGCTTTTAGTGCATTAGGCAAAAATCCGATATCTTTTAGAAAATTTATTTTTTCATAAATTAATGATGGGCTTGATAGCTTGGAATGGTTTTTATCTCTTGTTATATAAATATTTAGAGTTGAGTCTGTTGATTCTTTATTTTGAAGTGTTCTTTAATTAGCATTGTATGAAACAGAAATTTTTATCTTCCCGGTGGTATGGTAGATTATTGAATTTGCTTGTTAATCTGGCACATAGAAAAGGTATCTCTTTAGTTCCAAACGCAGGATTGACTTTACAGGCATTATATGAAAAGGTTTTGGCTGAATCTACACTGATTGAGAAAACAGTCATTAATCAGTTGTTGCAGAAATGGAGCGAACAGAAACGGTATGAGGAAGAACAACGTATTCCGATTTCTGATGAGGAGAATAAAAAACAGCAGGAAAAAGGAGCAAATGATGTAGCTGCAATATTAAGACAGGGGAAACGCTTGGATTTATTGGTTCAAGAAGTGGATTTTAGTGCTCAAGAGGAAATACTTCTAGCTTCACAGAAAAAGGCAAAATCCCGCAAACGTATTATTTACGGTAGTTTTATTGCTGCGATAATTCTTGCTTTTGTGATTTATAATCTGCCTTATTTTAAGGAAAAGCGTTTTTATAATAAAGTTGTAAAAGAACAGAGTATTTATACATGTCAGGATTATTGTCGGCAATTTCCAAATGGTAAGCATTATGAAGATGTTATGTTTCTGGAAATGAATCTGTCATCAAATCCGGTGAATCTTTTGATGGAGTATTTGAAAGATTTTCCTGAAGGAAAATATAGTCCGGTAGTTAATAGTCGTTTAGATTCATTGTGGGATATTGAAATTTTGAAATACGAACAAAGGGATAAAACAAAAGAATCTCCGAAGGCTGTAAAATATATGACAGCAATGCTTCATTATATGAAGCATAATCGAATCAATACAATTCTTTTGGATATGAACCCTAATATAACCTTGAAAGATTTTGATGAGTATGATGAGAATATTAAAGAATTCCTATATTCCTGGTATCGTGATGAAAAATTACCATTAGAAGGAAATTTATTATCTCTAAAAGAGAATTTTACGGAGCAGGATCGTGGTTCCTTGATGCAGATTCTCGCTGATGGAGTTCAAAAGAGCTTTAATAATATGTTCTCAAAAGATCTTGTATCTGTTGTTACATCATCATATGAGGCTGCAGAAAATTCTCCTGTCTTGTCCTTTAATTATGTGGTGAAAAATAGAAGTGATGAGCAGGTAAAAAGCTTACCTAATATTTGGACTTATGTACAGGATGAAACTCCCAAGGCATATATTTTAGCGATAGATGTAGAATTTGACGCGAAATTTTCTATTCCAGGATCGGATATAACGTATGAGTATTCTGAAGTTGGAGATCCTGGAAATGAAATTACAGGTATTGAGGATGTCAAAGACGGATATCGACGAATGACAACTGTTTGTTTTGCCAAGTTCTCCGATAAAATGGCGGAGAATTTGGGACTTGAAGATGTTTACTTCAAAGAAGAATAATTCGTTTTAAGGCTGAAAGATAAAAAGTCATGATAACTGTTCTGATATTGATAAATCTATATACTTTTTTTTTATATGGTTATGATAAATATCGTGCCATTCACAATAAATGGCGGATTCCCGAAGCTGTTTTGTTGTCCTCTTCTTTATTTTTAGGTGCTCTGGGTGCTTTATTGGGAATGTATGTTTTTAGACATAAAACAAGGCATAAACTGTTTGTTTGGTTTGTTCCGTTTTGTCTGATACTTCAAGCTCTGATAATAATTTTTATAATAGAATAATTATGAATATATCCTTAATTGCAAATACCGGAATACAATTTCATTCCTACGATTTTGAAATAAAACCGGAAGAAAGTTTTGTTGACAGAAATGGGGCTTATATGTCCCCTGTTTCTATAAAAGATGAAAATGGATTTGATGTTCCTTTAGTTTTTTACGAAAGTTATAACATCATTGACGATATCTGGAACCTCGAAATTGCAGTGAGCTTTTCCGGAGGTCAGATCGTTCGTTTACAAGAGCTTCGGGAGCATGCTCCTGTACCTTATGTTTTTACGAATGCGGCTGGTGTGGAATGTTTGGTTGACGAAAATAAGATTGATTTTGACACATTGAATCTGCTTGATGAAAAGTATTGTTACAGTGAGTATTGTTTTGGAGGTTCTATAACAGAAAAACTGGTTAAAGGGAACTGTCCTTTGGATACTATAGAAAATAGATGGCTTCCTGTTCCCATGTTTGAGAAAAATTCATCAAATAAAAGTGTGTTTGGTCCTACGAGTTGGTGTCGGGTAAAATTGGTACCTGCATCAAAAGTAAAAAATGTACGTAAATATCATTTGGTTTGGGCTTTTGATACAAATTCCATAAAGAATGATGATTCTAATATCAGACCTTATTTTTATGATGGAGAAGTAGAAAAACATTATGCCATTTGTGATGATCTTTCTTTTTTATTCAATTTCTTTTCAGCGTCACCATATAATTGTGAATGGGTTGATGAATATATCGCTTCTCTGATACACGGAAATAAGGAAAATTCAGAAATTACATCTTCTGAAGGAGATGTGACTCATTTCAGATATATTGCTTATTATATAACAATCATATCCTATTTGCAAAAGGCAGGATTAACTCCTGAAATTATTTTATATACGGATGAGGAAACAGCAAAACCGGTTGACTTGGTTCTTGATATTGGTAATTCCCGAACTTGCGGAGTCTTGTTTGAGAATGCTGATTTTACTAAAGTGGAAATGTTGCAATTGCAGGATCTATCGGAACCATGGAAGGTTTATAAGAAGCCTTTTGACATGAGACTTGCTTTTCATCATTGTAAATTTGGAGAGATGGATGTCTTGGATCAGTTCTCATGGCAAAGCTTTTTACGCGTAGGTGATGAGGCGATAAAACTTATCTATAAATCCCGTCCCGCTAACGGAATTGCTCAACGAACGACGAACTATTCCAGTCCAAAACGTTATTTATGGGATAACAGACAATTTAATGGGCAATGGGATTTTCTGACAACCGATGAAGATGAGAATTATTCTTTAAATCATTATATTAATATAAAGGGACTTTCAGAACAGTTTGATAGTGATGGAACCTTGAGAAAAAACAAAACAGGAGGCGTGTTCAGTTCTTTCTCAAGACGTTCTTTGATGACCTTTGTTTTGATTGAAATTTTTCAACAGGCAAATTGTCAGATTAATGGAGAAAACTTCAGAAACAAGCATGGTGATGTCAACATTCCACGAAAATTGAACAATATTATTATTACTTGTCCGACAGCCATGCCTAAAGAAGAGCAGATTATTTTGCGGCAGTGTGCGGAAGAAGCTTATATCGCTCTTTTACGTTGCAAGGATCCGGATCTTTATTTCCAACCTTATAATCCGTCTGAATGGCAGGATAAGGTGAAAATAATTCCTTCTGTTAAGGATCTGTCTGTTAATCCTAATAATCCGGCTTCAAGTAGAGTCAAGGCGGAATGGGGCTATGATGAGGCAACCTGTTGTCAGCTGGTATATTTGTATGCAGAGGTTGCTCAGAGGTATTTGAATCATTGTGAGGATTTCTTTGAACTTTACGGACATGTCAGAAAAGAATTTCTTGAAGATGACTATAACAGAAAATCCTTGACTATAGGTTCGATAGATATAGGTGCCGGTACAACTGACCTGATGATTTGTGCTTATAAATATGATGATAAGGGGGTTTGTAAATTAACTCCCAAACCTCTTTTCTGGGATAGTTTTTATTATGCCGGAGACGATCTTCTGGAAGAGATTGTTCGGGCCATAATTATTGAAGGTTCAAATAAAAAGTTAGGTCAGGTATACGATGGTCCTGTTTTTAATGCTGTATGTTCTGCTTATATGGAGCTTTCCGATGTGGATTTTATAGAGGCTTTGGACTTGAAAGGCAAGGTCAACTTCGATAAGATGAATGAAACCGAGAAGCAGGAAATAAAGTATATGTATGCTTCAAGAGAAACATCAGAACGCATCCATAATTTTTTCGGTAAGGACAAAGCGTTAATGGATTATAAAGACCGGATGATGCGTCAGGATTTCAATATTCAGATATCGGTTCCGATGGGACTGAAAATGTTGGATATGTTGCGTCTGGGACGTAAATCTATGCGTTTACGTTTTGAAGACTTTTTCTATGAACTCCAACCGGCAGAATTCATTTTGGATCATTTTAACAAGCATTTCAGTCTTGTTCGAAATGAAAAGACATATGTAGCTTTTGATTTTAAGAAGATTGTTTGGAATTTTGATGGAGAAGAACTTTCAAAAATCATCATAACAAAGATCGAGCCGTTAATGAAACAGTTGGCTGTTGTCTTGAATACGTATGGTTGTGATATCGTACTTTTGGCCGGTAAACCGACTTCTTTGTCGGCTATTACCGATCTGTTCCTGAAATATTACCCGACCAGTCCGAACCGTTTGATTCGTCTTAATGATTATCGTGTCGGAGAATGGTATCCGTTTGCGGACGGACTCGGATATTTTAAGGACCAGAAATCTTTGGTTGCTGTAGGAGCTATGATTGGATATATGTCTTCTAATGGAGGTATTCATGGCTTCCATATGGATATGACCAATCTTAAAAAGGATATGGTTTCTACTGCAAATTATATGGGCTTGTATAATGCTGTCAACCAGAAAATTGCAGAAGTGATGCTTACACCTGATCAAAATACGGCAACTTTTGAGGTACACGGATTTCCTTTGTTTATCGGGTGTAAACAGCTGATTTCAAGATTTTATCAGGCACGACCTTTGTTCGCGTTGGATTTGAATGATGAGGTAGATCTGCATACGGTTTCTTTGCCATTAAAGGTTTCAATCGTGCGAAACTATTCACAAGATAAAGAACAATTGAAGATTGTATCGGCCGTAGATGCCATGGGCAAACCATTTTCAATTCAAAAACTTCGGTTCGGAGTTCAGAGTTTGGCGGGTGATGGTGCCTACTGGCTTGATAAGGGGGAATTTGTTTTGAGTATTAACGGATAATTAGGATTATTAGCAATGAACGATATAGTAGAAACAAGGAATCAGGATTTGATACAAAATGTAACGAATCAGATAACCTTTATTAATAATTTTATTAAATGGTCTGATGGCTATTTACAGCAAGGGCGTAAAGAAGAGACCTTTAAGAAACTTGTAAATGTGCGTCGGCAGTTAAAGCGGCTTCTTTTTTCTTTGGAGAGCAATCCTGCTATTGCGGCATTTGGAGAAAGTCAGAAAGGAAAAAGTTATGTCATCAGTTCTTTGTTGGCCCGAAAAGGACAACAGTTGGTTTTTGTCGATCCGAAAACAAATGAAACCTATAATTTTGTGGAGCAGTTCAATCCGATTGGCCGGGATGTCGAGGCAACGGGTGTAGCTACACGTTTTACCTGTAAATATGATGTCCCTGATGTGGATTTTCCTGTTATGGTAAAGATTCTTCATGTTTCGGACATGCTGAATATTTTATGTGACAGTGCTTATAATGATGTAAAGAATCATTCCATCATCAATAAGGAAGATATTGATGAGTTTATGCAGGCACAGGAACGTCGTTATCAGAATGCTCCTGTAGTTCAGGATATTCTTGGTGAGGATGATATCATGAATATTTATGAATATGTTAAGAACCATATAGGAGAAGTAAAGGCCAGAGATCTGTTGTCTTCTTGCTTCTTTGATTCGGCTATGCGTATTATTCCAAAAGTACAACCGGCAGAATGGCCGCAACTGTTGTCCAAACTTTGGTATGACAATTCTGATATAACAGCTCTTTTTGCCCGTTTACTGCAAGGTTATGAGACTATAGGTTTTGGAAAGAAGGTTTATATTCCGGTATCTGCTTTGTTGAATACAACCAACACCCTGATGAGTGCCATTTGCCTACAGACGCTGGATGCGGAAATGCCTCTTGTCGGTAATACGAACCCTGTTTATGGGACCGATTTGTTAACAGAAAAGAATCAGGTGATCAACGGTTTCTCGAAAAGTATTCTGTCTGCTATTTGTGCGGAAGTCGTGTTTCAGATACCGGAAGAAACAATCAGCGAAGAACTTTTATATCATTTGAATGGAATAACTGGTGACGATGTCCGTCAATATTTGTTGTCCAAGGGATGGAACAAGAAGGTGAGCAAACAGTTCTTGAAATCTGTGGATATTTTTGACTTCCCCGGAGCACGTGAACGTTTAAGACTGGATGAATCACAGGTCAAACTCGAATTGAACAAAAAGATGGTCCTTCGTGGCAAGGTGAGTTATTTGTTCAATAAATACAGTGACGAACGTCTGATCAATGTTCTGATGCTTTGTCATGATCATATACATGTAGGTACAACTGTAATGCCGGATCTTGTGGAACAATGGCTGAAATTTAATGTAGGAGCAACCAAACGGGAACGTACGGCTTATATTGATAAAAGTATCATTTCGCCATTGTTTATGATCGCGACAAAATTCAACATAGACATGAGCAGCTCGGTTCAGGAAGGAGGAGATACACAGATCAGCAAACGGTGGGATGACCGTTATAAAGTGGTATATTACGATCAGGTTCTGGAAGCCAATAGCCGGAGCTGGTTTAATGAATGGACCGAACGTGGTGGATTCAAGAATACTTATCTTTTACGTGACTATAAATATTCAGGAACAGTTGGTGGCAGTGCCAACCGTTTGTTTGAAGGATATGATCAGGGTGGAGTGGAAACCGTGGAAATAGATGCTGATTTCCATCAGAGACTTAAGCAGAGTTTTATTTCGAATATCCATGTCAACACTTTTTTTGATGATCCGGAACTGGCATGGGACGCGGCTGCTACTATGAATAATGACGGTGCTACCCGTATTATTGAAAACTTGGGTATTGTGGCGGGGAACGCTAAAGAAAGCCGACTTTACCGGTGTCAGCAGGAAGTGCGTAGTCTTCAGGCTCAGGTGATACAATTGATGATGGAATATTATCATGATGAAAATGATGAGAATATCATGCAGAAGGCAATCGAGCGTGCAGGCTCTATCATTGCCGAGTTTGATGTCGTTTGTGGAAAGGACAATTATTTCTTCGGACGCATGATACAAAACCTTCAGATTAGTGAAAACTATGTGTTTGACTTTTATTACAATGAGTTAAACAACACAAAGGCAACGTCAGAGCGTGATGTGAAGGAATATGATCTGATCCTTTCCCGATGTCATGGTCGTTTGTCTGCCAATAATTCTTACGAGCAGAATCTGGAAATCCTGTGTCAGGAATATCATTTTTCTTCAACAGGCTCATGTAAGGAATTTTTTGAAAATGTCAAGGGGGTTTCTCTGGAAAAACTGTTTGCTTGTAATTTCAAGCAGAAAAGTAATTCGGAGCAATTGGCGGAAGGCATTCTGGAAAAGTGGATTCTGGATATAAAAGGTTCCAAGAACTTGAAATTCTATGAGGCACAGGGATGCAATACTCTGGTTATATTGGATCTCATAGAAAATTTAAAGGCTGTGGCCGATTATATTGAATTGAAATCTGTCATAGCACGCAAGATCAGTCCGTTTGTCGATGCGATTTCGGTCCCGCACCAGATATTGGATATGATTGCGGATACAACAGCTGAAATCATCAATACTTTTGTCGTTACTTTGGGATACAGATATTATTCAGGTCAGAAAAAGGAAGAATTGAAGATGGTCAATGAGAAAAATAATCTACATCTGTCTTTCGATTATGAAGATACCCAATGTATTCCGATGTCCAACGAAGAATTGTCAGAACTGTTTGATGATATCAGGCCAACAGACGAAAACAGCCAATTAACCTCTTTACCATCTTTTATAAACTATAATCGATGGATAGAAATGCTGCTTATTTCTTTTGTCGCGTCTTATAACATTCCTACATATAATGTAGAGGCAAACAAACTTTTAGGCAAGTTGCTTGCGGACTATAAAGAATTAAACTAAGAAGATATTAATCTGAATAATAATATTTATGGATATTCATCGTTCGTCAATTGCAGATTTTATTTTACCTAAAATCAGAGCTTCTTTTGTAATTGACTATTATGAAGGCTTACGTAATGTTTTGGAGGGGCGGGAAGATTTTTCTTATAAAAATCTTTTTGCCAATCCAAGACATAGAACCCAGACAGATATAACCTGGAGTTCTGATGCCTTTACTCAGAAACCGGTTCTCCTGAGCCGGTTACAAGGGGAGGAAAAAGAAAAATATTCCATATTGCTGAATCAGTGCATTCATGCCGTATTTGGACTAGTTGATCAGCTGAAGCAAGAAGAAGGTAATTCCTCGTTGTGTGATCTTCTTTCCAGATCGCTGACCTGTATAGAGGAAGATTTTGTCTATTGTGGTGAGGGCAAGGTTGTTCTTGTGAATTGGGGGATTATCCCCCGCCGAAAGGATATAGGTAACGGAAGTATTTTCCGGAGCGGTCGGTTTATTTCCGGTTGGGATCAGAAACACAGGCCGATTATTATGGGAAAAACAATTTCATCCGAAAACCGGAGAGAAAATGTTGACGAACAGGTTATAATCAGCCAACCAAATAAAAAGGCTGAGAGTCAGCCGAAAAAGGAAGAAGCGGTGATTCATGAAAGAAAAGAGATTTTGTCTACAGAGGAGGTGAATGAAGCCCCTTCTTTATCGGACGACGTACAATCAGACATATTGTCGGATGATCTTCCAGAAGAGCCTCAAAAGGAAACGGAAACACAGAATGTTTCCAAAGAAACTCCATCGAAAGAAGAGCTGTCAGAAGAAGTGGAGACGGTCGGTCGGTCTGAAGCAGATGTTGAAGAGGAAGAAAAGCATGACTCAGAAAAACGTGAAAAACGCGGATCCGGAAACTATCTGCAGAAACTGTGGAGCTGGATAAAGGCTGTTTTTCGTAGGATTATGTGGTTGCTTGCCTTCTTGTTGCTGTTGTTCGGAATACTGTACCTTTTTCGGAATTGTCAGGGACCATTACATAAGGTAAATCCGTTTTATAACCCTTTGCCGGAAGTTCCTATTGTGTTGCCAGTTGAAGACGGAGAGATTGGGACGGGTAAGGATGGAGTCAGTAAGATTGCAACCAATCGGTTTAATGTTTTGTTAAATCAGACGGATGAGGAAACCATGCTGTCTTGGGCTAAAGCCTTCAAGGATATTTATGATGGCGAACAATATGAGATTGTTTATTATAATCAGTCCTTGGGTTTTCTTCAGATACGCGTTCCTGCGGAGGAGCGGGAGCAGATCATGACGGATTTGCCGAAACAGCTTACAGGCTTTTCTTTTGATGTTTTTGAGGAAATTCTGTACGGGTATGATGCTTTGGTGACCGATCCGGCTTATCAGGATCCGGATAAATCATGGTATCTGAAGGCTATTGGAGCAGAAGATGCTTGGGCGGTAACCATGGGAGGAGATGATGTTATCGTTGCAGTTGTGGATAACGGATTTGATTTGAAACATCCGGAATTGAGCGGTCATCTGTATATGCCTTATAATGTTCTGACCAGAGATTCTTTTGTATTTCCGATCACTACCCGTGAAGGAATTAATGCCCATGGTACCCATGTGGCCGCTACGGCGGTGGGTGTCTGTAATAACGGCAAAGGTCTGCTGGGAGTCGCGCCGAACTGCAAACTGATGCCGATCCAGGTGGGTAATAACAATGCGGACGGAAGCATGAGTAATCTGGCTATACTGGATGGAGTGATGTATGCCATCAACCAAGGAGCAGATGTTGTCAATCTTTCTTTGGGAATGCCGGTTCCCGATATGGTAAAAAGGATGAGTGAAGGCCAGCAGCTGAATTTTATCAGTAATTCCTATTTGATGGAAGAATTTATGTGGAACCGGATTTTTGAAGCAGCAGAAAAAAATAATTGTACCATTGTTTTTGCCGCCGGAAATGACAATGCCATTTCCGGTGTCGATCCTCAAAAGAGAAATAGGAATACCATCCGCGTATCGGCTGTAGACCGGAATTTAAGAAAGGCAGATTTTAGTAATTATGGCGTTTATGCCCAATTGAACCGTGAATACTCTACCGTGTCAGCTCCTGGAGTCGGTATCTATAACGCAGCTCCCGGAAACAGTTACGCGACATTGCAGGGAACCAGTATGGCGGCACCCGTTGTGACCGGAGCTGTAGCTTTATTAAAGAGCATTGATAGAAATCTGACTACCGAACGCATCATATATATATTAAAGGCCACCGGTTTGCATGTCGGCCAGAATATAGGTCCGATGATTCAGATTGGAAAGGCGGTTCAAATGCTTTCCGGTAGTTCCGGTATGGACGGTAATTGTGAGCAGATACGTCAGGAAATTTTCCGCTTGCGGGCTAAGATCGACAGTTTGTCCCGGATTTGTCCTGATGCCGGTGTATCACCGGATACCTTGAAGTATTCGGAAGTGATAAAAGACAAGTTCGCTTTTGACGGAGTCTGGAAGGCCACTACTGTATTGGTTGCAGAGGGAGATCGGTCACCGGTAGAGTTATATATGGCATTCCGTGATTTGAAAGGAACTCTTACGATTATGAACAAAGGTCGAGAGTATACGGCTCCTTTGACAGCCAGTATTCAAAACGGACAGATCAGTATTGTTCAGCATGGACCTGCGCAAAGTGGCAGTGATTTGTTCCAGCCTTATCATTATGTATGTTTCTCGGATCGTAATGGTTATTTGTTCTGTAAGGCCTTTTCGGGACAATTAGAAAAAGTGACATTTAATCTTGTTAAAATCAGATAAAATATAAAGTTATGAAAAATTCAAATTCAGAAAAATTGTCGAAAGGTGATATCATTTCCTTTATTACCTTGATGCTATTGGGTGTCTTTGTCTTTTTAGGAATGAATTTCAAGACTTTGGGGGATAAGATAACCAGTGCCTTTGTTGCGATTCTGTTGCTGATCCTGATGTTTACCTCTGTTTTTCTGGCTGCATATGCCAAGGCTCAGAATCCGAATGAGTCTGGTTGGAAGAAACTGGAATATGCCATGGTGGTATTGTATTTGTTGACCATGATTCCTTCTTATTTGTTCGTGGCCAAATTTTTTGATGTGCAGTTTGAGAAAAAAGAGATTATAAAGGAAGTGGAACAGGAGTTGTCTGATATCAATGAGCTGTTTGTGTCGTATAAAAGACAGTGTGAGTCGCGGACGACTAATTATCAGACGGAACTGGAAGCGATGCTGAAGTCGGTTGAAGGCCGGCGCCAGATTGTACAAACGTTGGGACTGGAAAAGCAACCAAAGGATCTTTCATCTGAAGATGTCGAGGGGGCTGTTGACAGTTTCCGGAGATTCTTGACCGGAGGACAGGAGTATCATAACCTCCAAAAGGAGAAAGAGGCTTTGGGAGAGAGTTGTAAGCAAGGCTTTCAGAATTGGGATATTTTGTTTATACCTCAATATGCTTTGGAGTTGGGAAATGCCAAAGAACGTTTTGCGGAACAGCTGCAGCAGATATTTATGGAACCCAAAAGTCCTTTGGAAAGCAATGTGCCTCAATTTGAAACAGGAAACTCAAAGGAGGCCTGCTCTGTGGAAAAACGTTTTAGCGACTCTGTAGGATTTTCTTTCTTGGGCTTTCTGGCACTGATTGTTCTGGGAGGTTTGGGTATGTGTAAATATATTTTAGGAAAGAAATCCGATATTGTTAAAGTAAAGGGTGGCGACGCTTCCGTGATTACAAATGGAGGAGGTATAAGAATTTAAATAAATATAGAATATAAAAATAATCGATATGCCAAAGTTATCAGAAGAAAAAATCAATAGCATTTATTTGCATTGCAATGACCCCAGAGTACCAATGGAGCAACTCCTGCAATTGTGTCTGGATCTGGAGTCGGGAGTTACAGTCAGCGGTTTGAAAGCTGCCAATTATCATAAAATTGAACAGTTGGAGCGTGAATACAATATGCGTGCGGAGGATTTGGTCTGGGTCAAGGCTCAGGGGGATCTGGACGCACTGACAAAATATATTTCTGATTGTGAGCGGGGAACCTTTTCCGGAGCTCATTTGTATGAAGCGAAAGACAAGCAGCGTGAACTGGCCCAGGCTTTGGAGGAAACCAGATGGAGGGAAACCAGAGCATCTGGTGATCTCGGAAGGTTGATGGTATTTATCAAACAATGCGAAGAAGGAACCTTTTCTTCGGCTTATTTAAAAGAAGCCAAAATGGTGGCCGAGGATTTGGACTGGACTATGGCCCGCAATTCGGGAAATCCGGTGATACTCGATGGCTATATAGATAAGTGCCGGGCAGGCTTTTACCCGATCAACCATCAGAAGGATGCCGAGGCTTTGCTTGAGGAATGGGCCAACGCAACCATTATTGCGGAGTGGGAAGAACTGAATCTACTGAAAAATACCGATCCCGAGAAATTACGTCGCCTGAATATGTTTATTCAACGCTATACTGGAAATCCGGCGGATGTTGTCCAGCGTTATTTGGATAAAGCCGGTAATTTAATGAATGTATTGGCTGATGCTTCAGAAGCCCGAAAAGACTGGATTGATTTGAAAGAAAGGGGCGCTTCTATATTGGATTACGTAAATTTTATCAGTAAACATCCGTATTGTGAATATCGTGAAGAGGCAGAAGAACTGATTCGGAAAATGAAAAGTGATCTCCTTTCGGAGATGAAGCGCTATCCGTTTAAGTTTGGCCGGGAAGAAATGTACCAATATATAACGACCAAGACGCTGACGATGCAGGAACTGGTTGATGACAGCCATATCCTGACCGACCGTTCTTATAATCATATTAAGACATACCCAACAACACAATCTGAACAGCGTGAATTACCATTGTCTTATTTGGAGAACCCACATAGTGAAGAGGGCAATACGGATGTCTATTTTTTTGGTGTTGGAGGATCTGGTAAGACCTGTGTACTTGCAGGATTAATGAGTCTGACCGGAAGATTGGGCTTCAGCTTTGATCCTAAGGGCCCGGGAGGTGGAGGTAATTATGCTATGGAATTGCGCAATTATGCACGAACCAGTATGCTGCCTCCGGGAACGCTTCAGGAATATATACAGGTGATTGACGCTAAAATTAATGATCCGGAGGGACATTTACATAAAATTTCTTTTATAGAAATGTCTGGAGAAAAAACTGCGCAGTTTGCTGGAATGGTGGATGCGACAAGTTTGGGAGATTTAGGACCGGGGGCCGACGGACTATTAAATAATAATAATAACAAGCTCATTTTCTTTGTAATTGACCCTATCAATGAGAAGAATGTTCAGATGGGTGAAAACAGTTCCTTGTGGGTCACTCAAAGTGATGTGTTGAACTGTGTGTCTTCTTTGCTGGCCAAAAATAAGAATCTGATGAAAAAAGTAGTAGGAATACATATTATTCTGACTAAAAGCGATACCCTTGGTGATTATGTAGATGAGCAGACGGTAAGGAATTTATTGGAGAAACAGGGATATCAGGCTGTCCTTGAAAGTATTAAGGACATATGTTCAGTCTATAATATTAATACTCAGACTGGATGTGAAGTAGGCCTTTATCCTTATTGTGTTGGTAAATTCATGCCGGGAGAGGTATATACGTTCGACGAAACGGATGCCTTGAAGATACTTCGGGTTATTCAGGAAAATACAATTCCAACCAAACAGGAATCTAAAGATACTACAATAATAGAGCGTATAAGATTTTGGTTTAACAGTTAATAATAGGGAGAAATGAATTTATATTTGATTATATCCGGTAATCTGACCGGCTTCTCGCATTTTTATGCTTCTGCGGGAGCTAAAGATTTTTACGAGCAGTCAAAAATAGATTTTGATTTCAGAAATTATTTGCTCTTTTTAAAGGATAGACAGAAAGCTTATGCTGTATCGTTTACCGACAAGACAATTGCGGTAAGTTTGGTCACTCGAGTTTTGGATTCTTTTCGTAGGCCGGGTGTCCTGAATATGACATTGCTTTTACCAAGAAAATATAAGGTATCAGACAAAGGAGGTTTGCAAGGTGGTGCTGCCCTGTATCAGTTGTTGAATGAGGTAAATGATATGTTTTATCAGCGCAACTTCCTGAATGGTATGATGAATCAGAACGGAGCGGTGCTGATGCAAGACTATTATTCTCCGATATTGGAAAGATATCAGTTGGTGCCCGATCCGAAACAACGGGATGTGAATGCCCGAATCAATGTAGCCTTGGCTAAAAATAATGTAGGCTATATTGCCGCAGCTGAATCGGATATTTCTCTGTATCTGGAAACTCTTTGTCGGGAAAGCTATGAAGGATATCATCATGTCTTTTTGGCCTCGGATGCTCCTCAGAATATTAACGAATCTCCTGTTGAGGAGGTATTCTATCCGGTGCGTTATACGAGCAATATGGAAGCGGGAGTTGAATACAGTCTGCCGAAAAAAGTACGTATGTCGGATAAGATTGATCTGTTGCCTAACTTGCGGGGGTATGTGGCTTTTAATCAGGACTACACTTATGAACAGATATTTCAGGGGGCATGCAAACAGATTACTGCACAGTTGCGCAATGAGGTAATCTATCTGACTTATCAGTTTGAGGAGGAACACCGCAAAGTTACTTTTGAATTTCAGTTCGGAACGTCAAAAATTGATATGCGTGAGATCTTTCCTGTAAAATTATGGATTGGAAATCAAGAGAATTATTTGCAAAACAATTCATTGGTATTTTCGGGAAAAGAAATATATCACCCCATTCGATTGGTATGTGAGAATGAAAAGTATGAATTTGTTCCGGGTACAGCTGAATTCGATTTGTCCCGATATCCTGACGAAAAGTTTTATGTTCAAGTGCAGTCAAAAACTGTAAGGAAACCCGAGCAGACAGAATTGAAGTTGACTCTGCCTAAAGATGGCGTGTTTACAATAAGAATAATAAATAAGCCGACCGGAAGAGTGGAATCTTTTAATCAGGTGAAAGGAAGCTGGCAAAAAATGGTTTCTGGAGCCATATCTGATTGGCGCTATGAGATTTTATCAGACCAATATAAGACCGTATCGGGAGATTTTTCACAAGCTGGAGGTTTGACTCTTGAGGAAAAACAGGGAACGCAAAATCAATCAAAATCGCAGCTTTCATCTCAGACCAAGTATCCTGTTCAGATTAAAGATTCTCAAGGACAGTCCGGAGCAGTTTCTGATGGCGGAGAGAGGAAACAGTCAGAAAGAAATAAATTTATCAGAGCCAATCTTGTGGTATTTTCCTTTCTTTCTGTGGCTGTTCTGGCTCTTTTGGGGTTGGGCGGCTATATTGTCTATGACAAATGGAAAGAAAAAGAACAGGTAAATCCAAAAGATGTTGATAATGACTGTAAAATTCGGTTAAGTCCTATAATAAAACAAGGAACTGAAAATAAGATTTTATCACGACAAGATTTGGAAAAATTAGGGTTAATGTGTAAAATCGCATATGATACCAGGTATTTTTACATGGAGGAGGATAACGATTCTTTGACTTATATTTTAACTCCAAAGTCAGAAGTACCAGATTCCATTTATAATAATAGCACTGTAACTCTTTCGCTTGTTTACAATAAAGATACTATCTTTAAATATGTCAAATCTTATCATTGCTATAAAAATCCCATTGACTCATTTTACTTAAATATATTTAATAATTTAAAGTCAATAAAAGATTCTCTTGACAATGGTTCAAAAGTTAATAAAGAAAAGGTGCAAAAATATTTGAAATCAATTGAAGGAAATCAAATATATGGAAATCAAAAAGATAGAGTTAAATGGTCAGCAACAAACTTGTATATTGAGATTAAGCAAGGCATTGATAAAATTCAAAAAAACAACCTAACTACAGACCACGGGGGGGAGGACCAAAATGAGACGATAGAGGAAATAAAAACAGAGCTTGATAAAGCATGCGTTACTTTGGAAAGATTGGATAAATTATCCCAAAAAATTAACTCGCTTGATGACTCAAACTCAAAGACCAAAACAAAACTCTTAAATAAAGTTTCTGTTTTAAAGACGGTTATAACAAATTTGCGAGCCAAACAGAAACCTAATGATCAGCAAACGAAATATCTTTCACCTGATCAGGTAAAAGCATTGAATTTCGGCTTTAACCCAAAGAATAATAAAGAACAAGAAAGAATAAAACAGTATTGGAATACGTGTAATAAAAATAGGATTAATGTTTCTAAGATACAAAGCATATTGGATTTTAGTAATGAGGTAAAAAATTTTATTGAAAAAGGAAGTTAAAAATATGAAAATCATAAAATTATCAATTATAGCAGTCTTGATTATTGGAGCAATTTACGCTCTATTGACAATCAAGCCTAAGTCTTCCGAAGCGTCTGTTTCAGATACAGATGTTGAAGTGACTTCTGTGCAGGCTAAGGAGTGGAAAACCAAAATTGAACAATTGTGTCAGGATGGAAAATGGAGTACGGAAGGCTATCAGCAGATAGAAGATGGTATCCGTATGGACCGGAAAACCAGTAAAGGGGATCTGATTAATGATGATGAAGAAAGAGTTTTGAAGAAATATCTTTTTTCTTTATCCTGCAGCTCTTTATTTGGCAGTGCCGATAAACATTTTCAGCAGAGCACTTATTCTGATAAGAAAATTCAAGAATATGAGAATGCTGTGGCTTTCCTGGAAAAAAAGGTTCCAACATTTGGTACGAATAGTAATTTGACAGAAACAGCTGCTCTGTTGTCGGGATATAAGCAAATCCTTCAGTCTCTTGTCGGCTTTGGAAGCAACGCCCAGTATTCAAATCCATTGCGTGCCTTTTCCGGCCGCTCTGCTGAAGCGCAACAGAGTAGGATTAGAGGCATGAAGTATTTTCAGTCGCACTATGTGAAGAACAATCGAATTAAAGCGCAAGTTGCCAATTTACCTGCTGACCGCAGTCGGGCTGAGCGGCAGTACTATCATAATCTGGGGCGTGCGATAGAACAGCATTATACGGCTACTGGTGATCTTGTCCGTTTGTTGGAAGATCAGATTCATTTTAATAAGATTTCTACCAATGAATCGGCAAAAGAGAGATTGGCGGAATTTGTGACTAATATTAATAATTAATGAGTGAGTAAAATGAAAAGCAGGATATTAATCGTATTTTGTATGTTTTTTGCGGGATTATCAGTCTTTGCAGAAAAGAAAACAGAGGACAAAAAAGATGAAAGTAGCGCCCAATTAGATAAAGCTATTGACTATTGCAAAGAAATTGCTTTCTTGTATGATTCTGTTAGTGCATTGAATGATTCTATAGAAAAAATGAATTTTCGGTTGGATAGTCTGAAATCATCATGGCGGGAAATCTGCGAGAAGGCCATTGAAAATGGAGCGACGAAAAGTGTGATACAAAAATTATTGGATGATACTGATCGGAATTTTGACGGAGATTTATACACGCTACTAGAGGATGCTTTACGAAATGCAGAAGAGAGTCCGGCAGATGATGTTGAACCCGTAGGAATTGTCCCTGCTGATCCGGATAAACAAGGAGTGAAAATTTCAAAAGAAAATGACGTCGCGAAAACAGTGTCAAGAAAAAAAAGGACTCATGGTAAAAGTCAGGGTGAGCTTGATGAGGAACGATTTGATATTAAAGATGTAAAAACAGATAATTAAAAATGAATATGAAAAGAATAATCTATATCATTGTTTTCTCTCTTTATGGTATTTCTATATCGGCACAAAGTAAATCATCAGAAACAGAAGAAAAGCTGAAAAAGCCTACAGCAAAGGAGTTGAAGAAAGTTACAGAAAGTGCCCCGGCCATTGTTGATTATTTGAAAGCTCGATGTGAGAAACTTTCTGAAGATTATCACCAAAAACGGGATTTGGTTGCCAGATATGAAAAGAGGAAAAAACCGGAAATGACAGAAGAGGAACTGAAGGGTTATCTAAGTCAATATAGTTCTATTTCTACCATATATGAAAACAAAGACGAAGTGGGTAAGGTTCTGAAACAATTCCCCTCAAATAATCTTGCAGAAACTTATCTGAAGATTCTGGATATGTTGGAAAGTACCTATGTTGGTTATCGAGAGGCAGATAATAAGGCATTTTGTGACTGGTTATCGGATACAACAATCGCACAACCATTGGAAAAACATCGTAAGGAATATGATCAACTAAAAAACGGAATATTGGATTATTCTTATACAATGTTTGATTTGGCTCGGGTTTTCAGAAAAATTAAGAGAATAATAGGAGACAAACCAAGGATAACGAGAGGCGAGATTATAATGCAACTTCAAAATGATGAGGATTTGGAATATATAAATAGGATTCCATACGCTCAAAAAGCTCTTAATACTTTTGTTGCCAAATACACAGGGAAGAATGTGGATAATTTTGAAGAGGTTAAGAAACAATTGGTTGAGTCTTATCCGGTAGAATTTGAAAACTTTGATTGGTAGGATAGGTTATGAAGCAGCTTGTAAAAATAAACAATAGTGAGTTGAGCTTTCGGCTGAATCTCAATTACAATAATGTCTTTGCCCGTCTGAAAATGTTATTGGGTGGCAAAGCATCGGTATTTGCTGATTTGGAAACGAAATCAGCAAATACGATCTGGTATACAGATCGCGAACGGGATTTTCGTAGAATGAGTGACGCACCGGAAGAAGTACGTCCGGTGCTGGAAGCGGAATTCCGAAAGAAAATCCGGCAGATTGCCAAAGATTTGAAAAGTTCTTCGGAACTGACGGCTTATGTGGATGATATATTGGAAGTGCCGGATGCGAGCTTTGTTTTTTATGCGGAAACAGACGGTCAATATGATTTTGTTCTGGCCGGTTGGGGATGCCGGTATGCAAGAACGACTTCTGCGGATTTTAATAACGGGTTTGTAAGACGCATGGTTAAGAAGCCACAGTCCATGCCTAAAAACACAGACGGAAGTGAAGACGGCCCGGAGAATAATCCTGGTTCGGATAAATTTCCGGAGGATGATAAAAAATCTCCCGAAGAGAAAAACGGAAAGAAACAGGAGCAGAAATCCGAAAAGAAAGAAAAGCATGAGGGGGGGGAAAAAGATCCTGAAATAGAGGATGATGATATAAAAGAGAAAAAAAAATCTCCGGAAAATCCAGTGTCTCCCGAAGGAAAGCAGAAACAAACGCCCAAACAACATGTAGTATTACGGGTTATGGACCAACACACCAATCCGGTTACGAATGAGACTGTTTTGATTCGTACATCGCACGGAGACAAGTCTGAGCTTACAGACGAACAGGGGTGTGTGGAAGTGGGAGATCTGAATTACTCGGATGTATTCGGGGTGGTATTTCCCAATCTTAATGGCGTTCCGGAAAGAAATATTGAGGTAGTATCTGGAATTGAATATTATGACACTTATATCAAAAAGCTGACCCGGTATGCACCGACTCTTTTTATTGAGGATCATGAAGGGCATACCGTGCAGAATTATGATGTAAAGATCATTATCGGAGGACAGGAATCTCTGTATAATTCTGGAAATGACGGAATGCTCCAGTTGCCGCTTCTTACGGATGGACAGAAATTCATTGTTGTCGATACGGCGAACTATGCGAACAGTGAAGAGTTTTTTGTCGGTCAGAATGATTCTAAACCGTATGTTTTCCGGGTTTCTACGACCGGAAAAAAAATGATAGGAATCACTTTGGTGGATAAAAAAGGACGCCCTATTCCGAATGCGATGATAGAAACTGCTTCCGGGGATATTCCTTGTAGAAAGGAAACCGGAATGGATGGACGTGCCGAGTTTCCGGCTGAGGTATTTCAGGGAAATTTGATTCCGTTGA
The DNA here is from genome assembly GCF_003477995.1 of Bacteroides sp. OF04-15BH. Classification (GTDB taxonomy): domain Bacteria; phylum Bacteroidota; class Bacteroidia; order Bacteroidales; family Bacteroidaceae; genus Paraprevotella. Next base: position 10,868 of record NZ_QUEM01000034.1, on the reverse strand, counting down.
ACATTATCTGTAAGGGAAAGAATCCCATAAGACATAATCTGGAGTTTTCTCAGGATATGTCAGAATACTTCATAAAATTACAGAGCAAAGGAACATTTCCGAAACTGAACTGGATGTGGCTGCTTCTGTTGCCGATATTGCTTTTGTTAGGATGGGGTATCTATAGTTTTATGGATAAGACACCAACATGGGAAGAATTGAATAAAGGGGTGGTACTGATAAAAACAGAAGAGCTTTACTCTGTTTCAACAGGATTGCCCGAAAAAACAGGATATTCCTGCTTGTATTTCAATTACAGCCCGAATGAGAGGCAAATATTAAATGCAACATTTGATAAGAGAGAAGCTAAAATCAGCTATTCTTGGGGTACCGGATTTTTTATCTCTAAGGATGGATTGATTGCAACAAACCGACATGTCGCAGATCCGATTCCCCCAGAGGAACAGATTGTTTCTATGTTAAAACAATATTTTGTCCAAAATCAGGAGTATGCGGAGGAAAGAGTTCAGGAACTTCAAAAGATAATGAACCAGAATTCGGCACTTAGACATCTGAGTGAAAACAATCGCCAGATTATGGATGAACTGCAGGACTCATTGGATTATTATAAGAATATGTCCCGATATTTTGACCAGATCATGAAATTGAGTAATTATAAAGTGGAAACACATTGCGATGTATTTGTTGCATTCGATAATTCCATGATTAAAACTTATGATGATCGGGCATTTCATCCGTGTACTTGTTTGGCATCAGGAAAACCAGGTGATGTTATGTCTAATGATGTGGCTATTATTCAGTTGAATGAAAAAGAAAAGATCATGCCTAAAGACGCATATATCTTTAAAGTACCTCGAAAAGATCCGTTTGCGGATAATAATGAGAATAATGAGGATTATGAAGTATGGGTACTTGGTTATAATGCTGGGGCAGATCTGGCCGGAACGGATTTAGGTATTCATCCTCAGCATTTTAAAGGAAATATATCATCTACGAATGATAAGTATCGTATTCAATATAATATGGCTAATATTGGTGGTTCAAGCGGTAGTCCTGTATTGAACAAGAATAGAGAATTGGTTGGGGTTCATAATTCTGGATATGGAGATACGAATATTAAATATGGAGTACGAACGACGTATTTATATGATCTGATAAAAGAAATTAATGAAAAAAGAAATATTACTAGTAAATAAGAACTATGAGAAGATTATATTTTACATTACTGTTTGTGTTTAATTGCATTATAGCTTTTGCACAAGATTATAATGAGATTCAAAATGCCTTTCGTTCTGATGCGGCCAAATACCTGAATTCGGAGGGATTCAGTGTTGAGTATCAGGATGATGGACTGAAATTGAAAAGTGGAGATGCTGTTTATTATCTGGAGATCAGTAAAGAAGATACCAAACCTTTGTATGTACGTTTTCGTCGCTATGTTAAATATGATAGTTCATTGACAAAGGCCAAGGCTTTTGAGAATTTGAATGACTTCAATGTCAAATATGGAGTAAAAGCTTTTTGTCTGGAAAATGCGATTGTCTTATCTGCGGAAGCATATGTGCAAGATATATCGACATTTGAATATATTTTCGGTGATATGTATCGTCAGACACAAAGTGCATATGATTTATTAACTGAATAAGATTGATGTTATGAGAAAAATATTTTTGATAATTATTTTATGTTTTGTATCTGTCCTGACTGGATTTTCACAAGAATTTGATAATAAGCAACTTGAAATTCGTTTGGATTTAGTTAAATATCTTACGGAAGAAGGTTTTTCACCCAAGATTGATAAAGATGGTGATGTTAAATTTTCTAAAGATGATACAAATTATTATTTTATTATAAATAAGAATTGGAAAGACTCCTATTTGGTATCGCTTTATTGTCAGTATTCTTATGATGAGGACTACAATAAAAAAAGTCTGAATAATTGTATTTCTGCTATTGCGCAACATAAACTGATAAAACTTTATTGCATGGAAAATTCATATTCCTACCGTGCGGATATATTTTGTCAGGATGCCGAGATTATAAAAGCTAGTTTTTATTCGCTTATTTCGGAAATGGAAAAGGCACAAAAAGATATTTATACTCTTGTTTCTACCGGTGTCAGCCATTTGGATGTCTTGAATGATTTAGACGGTATTTATGATGAAGCGTTAAACTTTTATCGCAAAGAAGACTATAATTTTTCATATCGTTTGTTCAGTTATCTGGCCAATAGGGGATATGACAAGGCTTACGGCTATATGGGAATGGCCTTCCAGTATGGAGAGGGGGTAGAGAGGGATTCTGAACTGATGATACATTTTTATACCAAGGCAATAGATAGCGGTTTTCTTTGGTGTGCTTATCCTATGGGGCTATATTATAAAAATGCGTCAGATTATAAGGAAGCTCTGAGATATTTTGAAATGTGTGACAAAGACAATCATCTGTTCCGTTCAAAGGCTTTGTATGCTATCGGTGATTTTTATGAACAAGGTCATGGGGTGCCTGCAAATACTTCTAAGGCAATTCACTATTATAAAGAATCGGTTAAATATTCTAAAAAATTATATTGTGATGCCCGAATCGCATTAATGAGACTAGGAGTTGCAGCTGAGAGTAAAAAAGATTTTGAGAACTCAAGAAAAGTTATTGCTTCCGCTTCGTCAAGCATGAAGGATGAAGAAATATATGAACGGGGTGAAGAATTAGAGTTTGGTTCGGATGACACATATGTTTCTTTGCCAATGGCTTATGCTTATTACATGGCAGCGGCAGATAAAGGAGTAATTAAAGCGTATGTCAAACTAGGAAATATTTATGTAAATGGACTTTATCCATTTAATGATAAAGATGAATCTGAGAAATATTACAAAAAGGCTTTTAAATTATTAAAAAAAGAAGTAAAGAATAGTAGTGAGGCTTGCTATACAATGGGTTATTTATATCAAAACGGCTTAGGAGTAGATCGCGACCTTAATGAAGCAAAAACATATTATAAGAAAGCTTCAATTGGTGGTGTGAGCGAAGCTGCATGGTGTTTAGGTGTTATCTATAAAAGTGAAATGAATTATTCAGAAGCATTTAAGTTTTTCTTAAAAGCGGCAGAAGAAGGACATGGAGAGGCAATGTTTGAACTGGCTAAGTTTTATGAAGATGGTTTAGGGGTTTCTGCTAATATAGGAAAAGCAAAGGAATGGTACACAAAATGTTCTGAAAATGACAGTGAAGCTAGTAGCGATGCAAAAAAAGCATTGGAAAGATTACGTACAAATGACGGTAAAGGATTGTAATCAGACCATTCTTTTTACAGTCCGTATCTTTTTTCTGTGTGTATGTCTGGGATTTCCTTTTTCTCAGGTATATACACAGGTTAAAGATAGAAATGTTCCAACTTTGATAATTGCTGACCCGTTACAGATACCGGTAAAAGTAAGTACCAAGAAAAAATCATCTGGTAAACCAATCAGTGAGCGTATAAAAGAATTGGATCTTATGCCTGAATCGTTCTTGATGGATGTAGCAGATGTGGATTTTTTTAATGCGGATTCTTTAGGGCATATTCTAGATGAAGGGGAACTTTACGAAGATGAACTGCAATTTTTGGGAGCAAGAATATTATATGACGGCAAGGTGAAATCTACTCAGATGACGGATTTAAGTGTTCGGATTATTTCTCCAAAAGGAATTGTCATCAGAGGAAATAAATCGCCTGAGAATTTTTCTTTTCATTTTAAGGTGTCTGTAAAACGCGGAAACAATCAATATTTCCAATTCCCCGGTTATGGAACAACGCAAAAAGTATATAGTACCGGAAAGTATGATTATGAAATATGGAGTCCAAAAGGGTTATTGTACCAAAAAAACTTTTTTGTGAAATCTGGGACTCGTCCTGTGGAGAAATGCAAATACTTTAGTGTAAATTCTATCAGCTTTATGGCTGTGGATAGAAATGAAAAAGTATTGAACCAGGATGGGGCACCGATTAATGCCGATCTGGTAAGATTCATATATCCCAAGATGAAATATTATGGTTTTTCTTCTTCTGAAAAATCAATAAAATTGCAGGCACGTATTATTCGACCTGATGGTGTCTTGTTTAAAGATAGAGAATCGCCAGTTTGTTTTTCATATGAAAAAACAGTAACCATAAAACCGGGAGAAAATTCAATAGTCTTGTTGGGTTGGGGAGAAAAAACATCCAGTATTTTCTCTAGGGGAGTTTACTTGTATGAGCTTTGGTATGGGCAAAAAAAAATATTTGAAACAACTTTTGCAATAAAATAACGAATAAACATTCTATTCATTACAGTATTTGCTTTAAGTTTTTTCTTAATAAAATATGTTACATTATTCTGAACAGTTATCTCTATAACAATATAGTCAGGTTGATAATGTTCATAGAAAATATTTTTAAAGAAGTACAACAGAAAGCCAGATACTTGATGGTAGAATGGGCAATTTTCAATTTTATGCAGTCTGTAAAATGAAATATTCTGTGTGCTCTATATGGCTTGTAAGATTATAAGAATAGAAATGAAAAGAGTGATGTTTGTAGTGGTAATTATAATTGGTATATCTGTTTTAGGATTGAGCTGGCTTTATTGGCGACGTCATACCGTCAAAATGAATGTAGTTGAACTTAAAGAACATGACAGTGAATACACGATTAATTTAGGTGATATCATACAATATTCTCATTCAATTCATCCTTCCGTTGGTTTTGAGTATAGTATGGTATATGATGAAAATGCTTTTAAATTGTCTTGCGATATTAAATATGATGATTATGATCCTAATGAAGATGGTGGTGATTCAGCGAATCAAACTTATACCTTAAAATCTTTAAAGAAGGGGATTTTTAAGGTAAAGGTGATTCATCTATTCAGAGGGACAACAGAAAGAATTATTACATATAAAATTATTATAAAGTAAAAACTATTAAACTGCTAAAGATTTAAAAACTAATCAGTTTGGTATATGACCAAAGTTGGTTATGAAGCGATACCAATGATATTCGTGAATTTGATTCTGCTGTAAGGCTGTAAAGAAGTAAAAGTAAGTTGTATTTAATTTTTTTATTATGGAAACTTTAAAAGAACGACATGGTTGTGTCACGTTTTGGTTATGGATCGTACTAATTGTAAATATAGTAATGTTTTTTTATTATATTGTAGCTATGTTTACAGTTGGAGGGGTAATAGGTATAGTGGGACATGGGTTGTCTACTATCATGTGCCTTGGTTGTATTCTTGGTGCAATTTTATTAATGAGATGGAATAAGTTGGGGTTCTTTTTATTCTTGATATGTCAGACCAGTCAAGTTTTATTAGATGTTTTTTTATTTGATTCTGAACCCTACCTGATTGTTTCTTTGGTATTGGCGATGTGTATTTGGAGAGGTATTCTGCAAATTAGGAGAAATGGAGTATCTGCTTGGGAGAATATGTCAACCGGATGGGATTACCAACATTGCAGGCATTTATATCAAGTATTTTTAGGACTCACTTTTTTTATATTCATATTGATTCTTTTTGCTGTTGTAAATGATGCTAATTCAGGTATAGAGAGAGAGGATAGCGAAGAATATGAACTGTTAGATTCTATTGCTGTTGATACAGTCGCAGTGGAAGTGATTGATTCTGTTTTATATGACCCCGAACCCCCTGCCGTATATGATGATACAGAGAAAGCCGATTTAGATACAAAAGATCCTGATTTAGATACAGAGGATCCAGATGTCATCTTTTTGAAACGCTCTGTTCAAGAAATTAAGCTTCCAATAGATGCAGGAAATGGAGTTGTTATTACGAATGTTTATGTTGATTCAGAAAATCTGGTTTATATTGCAGAATGCGATGAGGATAAAATAGATATGGATCTGTTAAAGGCATCTAAAAGAGAGGCTAAAAATAATATTGTAAACTCGTTGAAAGATAATTCAAACGAGGCATTGATTTTTTCTGTAAAGATGTGTATTAAAGCAAGGAGAGGGATGTGTTATCGGTATGTAGGAGATACATCCGGAAAAGAATGCAAGATTGTGATCCCTATTGATGAGCTTAGAGATCTTTTAACGAATGACGACAGTTTATAGTAAAATATTACGAGTTAATTAGGTGTCTAATATGTTGAAAAAAGTAAAATGAATAAGAATGGGTTAAATATAAGTATACAGTTGATATTAAAATTTATTCTGATCTTTTGTTTGCTTTCTCCTATTATATTGTGGGGGCAATATTGGGGGAATGAAAATCATTCCTCTAATATGTTTTATGAGCTTGTGCAGTATTCTTTTATAGATATTTTCGGAATATTAGGCGCGGTTTATGTCTTGCGTAGTTTACGTTTGGGAGTTTTTTTATTGATTCCTGTTTTATGTTTGGCTTTAATCAAAATATTTCTGTATCAGTCTGGTTTTGATTATGTTTATTGGACTCTCTTTATTTTAGTTGCTCTGTTCTTTCTAGGTTTTATGATTAGTATTATGGTCGTAAAAGATAAATGGAAAGGAATGGGAAAAGGATTGGATCTGAAACATTTCAGGCATATTTATCAGTTGACTTGCATTTTTGTATTTATATTGCTGTTATCAACGGTCTATGTTTTTTTAAAGGAACCAAGTTTATTGACAGACCAGAAGGAAGAAAAAGTACATTCGGACTTTAATACAGAGGACGCTTTTAATGAGAGAGTGCATGATTTGGGTGATATTGAGATTTCCTTAAAGGATATTTCTTATATAGAAAAACATACTCCCGATCTTTCTTTTGAGCAGAAGGAACGCATCATGGCATTGCGACATTTGTTGGCTGGACATATTGTTGCTTCTAATCATGATCTAAAAGCTTTTCGAAATGCTTATCAATTAAGAAAAAATGATTTATCTAAAGAACAACAAGAGGTTCTTGACTGGTTTTTCAGGCAACATTCAGAGGCTCATAATTTGTGGAAAGGCATGACTTCTGTGAGCACAATTGCTGATTTAAAAAGAAACATGAGTAAGATGATGCGTGATAGAAATATCAAAGAATATTAAAAATGAATTATATGGAAAAGAATAAAGTTTTAAGTTTGTTTTTGGGGGTAGGGTTGATGACTTTGGGGGCCTGTCATAATCAAAGTGCAGAAGAAAAGCTTCTGATTTCAGAACGGGATTCTTTGCGAGCGCTCAATGAACATCAGCAACTGGTATTGAATGACATGACTTTTACGATTGTGGAAATATCCAATATTTTGGATACGATTAACATGCAGGAACGTATTCTTTTTTCACAATACGATGAGGAGGGACGAAGATTTACACGACACCAACTTATCGAAAAGATAAAAAATTTTGAATCATTTCTTCAGGAAAAGAGGGAACGCATTCATTATTTGGACAGTTTGGTGAATAAAAGTGATGATCGTATAAAAAAATTGGGTACCCTGATTTCTTATATGAATGTTGAAATAAATAAAAAAGATTCTATTATACAGAATCTGAGAAATGTAATTGAATCTAAAAATTATAATATCAATACACTAAACAGACAGTTAGCAGAGGTACGATCCGGAATGAATTTACTGTCAGATAGTTTGAGTAATCTTAGTAAGGAAACTCAGGAATTGGGTAAGCAAGTTTCCCAGTTTAATACTGCATTTTACGTTATAGGAACAAAAAAAGAATTGTCGGATCAAGGTATACTAGTTGGAGGAGGCTTACTTCGAAAAGGAAAAATCAATTACTCAGCTTTCACAGATAGTTATAAGTTTGACGTGAGAAGTTTGGATTATATTGATATTGCTGGTAATGATCCTAAAATTATGACCCCTGTTATGAAAGACAGTTATAAATTGGAACGTCTTTCAAAAGGGAAATATAAATTGTATATCTTGGATAAAGAGTCTTTCTGGAAAACCAGTAAATATTTGGTCATACAAGTAAAAAAATAAGCTATGAAGACACAATGGAAGTTTGTTTTGGTAGGGGTAGGCGCATTTGTTTTAGGTGGTGTGTGTGATCGACTGCTTTTTGAAGAGATAACAGATTATTTTAATATAGAGAAAGCAGAAAATCATTCAAAAGGGGTTGTGTCTCTGGTCGAAAATCTTCAGATGGAAGACGGTTTTATATATACCGGAGAGTTGGATAACGGAAAACGTCATGGTACAGGGCGCATGATTACTCCCAAAGGAACAATCTATGAGGGAGAGTGGATTGATAATCAGATGATTTTCGGAACAATGATTACGGAAAAAGCTGAGTATAACGGTGATTTTAAGGGATTATCCCCTGACGGATATGGAGTGATGTATTATAAAGATGGTTCGTATTATAGGGGGAATTGGAGACGTGGCGCAAAATCGGGTATCGGTCTTCGGGTCGATAGTTTGGGGCACAAACTTTTTGGAAGATGGGAAGGGGGATTAATAGATAGAGGAACACAAAATACAAATGTAGAAGATGTTGTCTATGGAATAGACTTGTCCCATCATAATTATATTGAAAAATGGGGGGATATAGCTTTATATAGAATGAATAATGGGCGTATATCTCTTGTAAGGCCTGAAAAGGATTTTTTCTTTCATCCGATAAGTTTTGTTTTTACTAAGGCGACAGAAGGTGCCACACATAGAGATAAAAAATACATCGATAATATGTTTATGGCAAAAAAACATTATTTGGTAAGAGGTTCTTATCATTTTATGCATTTGACATCGAGTTCTCCTGAGGAGCAGGCTGCAAATTTTTTAGACTATCTTATCTATGAATCAGGTGATCTTCCTCCTGTTTTGGATATTGAAGTAATGGAGCAGGCTCAGAAAATAGGTGTAGAAGAAACGCAAAAGAAAGTCTTGAAATGGTTGCAAATCGTGGAAAAAGAATTGAATGTAAAACCTATTATTTACACTTCAACAAATATGAGAAAAAAATTTTTCAATTCGAAACAGTTTGCCCAATATAAATTCTGGATGGCTCATTATACAGATGAATATCCTTCTGATTCGGATTATCTAATATGGCAATTTACAGATAAAGGTGCTGTATATGGAATACCGGAAAAACATAAACTGGATATAAATGTATTTGGCGGAACCTATCGTGACTTTATTTCTCTCTGTAAAAAATAATGTTTAAGTTATTGGTCGGTATTTATAAAATATAGGATTATGAACATATTAAAACGTGTACCAAAGGAAAATGTTACTTTCCTGATGGAACTTAATTACAATAATTTGTTTTTGCATTTAAAGTTGTTAAATGGTAAATGCAATATATCTTTTGCTGGAATTCAAATAATGCAGCATGAAGTTTTATGGCAAATTGACAACAATGAAGAATATACGTCATTAATCGAGGCGGATAAGGATACATATGAGTATGTACAGCTTGAGTTGCAGTCATATATTCAAAAAGCACATCAATTAATAGAGTCTAATTCTCTATTAAAACCTTATGCTAAATTGATTGTTACATATCCCTCTAATGAATACATTTTTTTTAAGTTTGAAGATAGAGGATGTTTTATTATTATAACAGGATGGGGATGTGAACGGAAAAAAGACTGTCAGCAAGAAAAGCAAAAAGTGTTTTCACCAGAAACGATTACAGATATTGATATAAAAAATGAGGAAATTCTTAATATCGTAGATCCTTTATCTGTATCTAAAGAGTCAGAAACTACTGTTGATGAATCTATCCGTGTAATAAAGGATCATCCCGTAGCGCAAATGACCTTTGGTAATGCTATTAAAACCTGTTATCGTAAATATGCAGTATTTAGAGGACGCGCTACAAGAAAAGAATATTGGTGTTTTAACTTATATAATCTGATGGTAGCTTGTGCTTTGGTTGCTTTGGCTATAGCGTTTAATTCTAATTCAAAAATTTGTGATATCATTTTGATTCTGGAATTAATTTTTGTTCTTATTTCTTTGTTACCAAGTCTTTCTGTTGGTGTCAGGAGATTGCATGATACTGGACGAAGTGGATGGGATTTTATGATTTTTTTTATACCATTAATCGGCTTTTTTATTGTTTTATATTATTTGTGTTGCGCTAGTGACAAAAATATTAATATGTATGATATCATAGAAAGACAAGAGGAATAGAGAAAGAGTTGATTTGTTGACATAATTAATATAGTTATTAAAAAGGAAAATATTATGAATGGATTTATAAAAAAGATTTTTTTTATTGGCTTATTAGCTGGATGTTTTTTGACAAGCTGTACTGAAGAGATTGTTCAAGAACTTGTAGTAAGTGGTGGCAGTAATGAAGAAATAACGGTGAATGATGTTAAGATAAAAGTATATCCAACTTATTTAAAATGTGGTGATGAGATTATTATTGACGTGGAACATTTAAAAGATCAAGTCATACCTGTTGTTCTTTCTTCTAAATCTTTGGGAGTTGAGGATTCATTAAAAACTCCGTTTACAGTTAAAAAGAAAATTTTAGTGAAGGGGACACATGACTTGTTATTTGAGTGTACTACTGATTCCATTAAGGTTGTAACTTCTGTAACTATAAAAGCATATTAATTTGTTATAGAATATCATTAGTGTCCACTAAAAAATCATAGAAGTTCTTTGAAATAATTGAAATTCAATTTGTTATAGGAGATTTTGGAGAGAACGGATTTGAATTTACTTTTGTGGTAATTTTCAGACTGTTATGCATAAAGACCCATATATTTTTGCCCAATTAGTTAAGTTTCTTGACCGAAGTAAATTCAATCGTATCGTTACAAAGTCGGTCAGCTATCCAATCGAGAGAGTCTCAGAGATTTGATTGTGGCTATGGAAGTTCATGCTGGAAAACTTTACCATCTCGGAATCGGGAAGTCTGTCTTAATACAGAAATACTTCACACCGTTTTAACAATT
>NZ_QUEM01000033.1:490-40273 GCF_003477995.1 Bacteroides sp. OF04-15BH | reverse complement strand
AAAAAAAATATTTTATAATAGTGTTGCGGAATTAAGGATAAAATAGATTCATTAAACATTAGGTTAAGCAAAGATAGAGACGAAAGCTTTTTTCCGTATGCATGAAACATGCTTTTTTCCAAGAAATATGATTCCAATCAATATTTATGCCGGTCACTGATTCAGCAACTGCTTCACGGCTGCACTCTCTTTCTGGCTTTTCTCCTGAAGAGACTGCTTTCCGAACAGGGCATCCACCTCGTAGGCCTGTAAGGACACGGCCGGGGCAAACAGAGAATCATCGGCCACATAGGTACGGGCTGCATGAATCAAGGCCTGAGTAGCCGGACGCTCCTGAATACGGCTGACCGCATCCAGACAAAGGGACAACAAGCGTCCGCTACCGACCTTCGCTTCAAATACAATACCTAACTTTTGATTATACTCATATGTGTCTATACTCTGTACCAGAGGAGTCAGATTTCTGAGCTCCGTAAGATCTACCGCTCTGCCGTAATTCAGAATATCCCACCACTGCCAGTCGGCCCATGCCTGAGTGGGGAAATTCCGGAAAAGCGGATGACGGTCCTGAATCAGGGTGCCCACAATCATCGGATCCCAATTGAACATGATCGGATTCCAGAAATGGCTGGCGAAATGTGTCTTCCGGCCGGCCACCTTATCGGTCACCAGAAGAACGCGCTTGCCGTTCTTCAAGGCCTCACGCACCTGATCGTTATATTCTGTGGCATAAACATAATCCCCCTCAACCTCCGGCTGAGTCTGAGGATACACCCAGAAATTCCATTCGTTACGCACGCTGTCGGCCAGCTGTGCTTTCAGGACCATCCGGGTGGGCTGCTCCACTTTGCTCAAATCAATGGTAATCTTTCCTAAGGAGTCCACCGAAGCCACATCGACTGCCGGGGTCCGGAAACTACCCTGCTGATAGGACGCTCCGCTCTCGGTCTGGAGATCCCATTTCAGCTTGGACGGACGCATATCCTGCGCCCCATATTGATAAAGGTCAAACTGCACCTCGAGTTTTTCCGCATTGGTATATGCGCGTTTCGGGAAACGGGCCAGAAGCACCACCGGCGCACAGGATTCGCGGAATTTTTCCGGACTTACCAGTCCCTTGCTCTCCCAGAAAGCATCGAGCACTCCCACAAAAGCACAACCCTGACCCGGGAAGTCGGACAGTCCCAACAACTGGAAACCGGCTGAATTCGGGGTGCGCAGCAAGGACTCGTTCACCTCTTTATATTGGAGCACCGTATGCGCTCCTGTTGCCCGGAAGAAATCATCTGCCTGATGCAACATGCCGTTGCGGGCCAGGCGCTCGCGATAGACCTCAAAGTTACGGGGCTGGAGTACGCCTGTATATTTTTTCATCTCCTGAAAGTTCGGATACATACAACGCTGGCCGGACTCATGGGCAATGGCCGGAACGTCGATATCGTGCTCCTTGCGCTTGTCCCACATCGTAGACGGAATACCTTCGTAAACGGTGATTCCTCCCTTTTGGGTTACGTGAGACACATAGAACTGATCGGAAGCCACATGCGTTCTGGCGGTGGAAGCGGAATACAGATGACGGTTGTCCAGACTCTGTCCCTTGCGGATCAGATCCTCGAGCACCGCAAAATCACCCTCATTCTCATTACCGTTGCAATACAACAGGAAAGACGGATGATTGCCGTATTCCCGCAAAATGGCTCGCATTTCATTTTCAAAGAATGCGCGCCGCTCGGGACTTTTGCCCACGTCCTTGATCCACATCGGCAACTCTGCCTGTAGATACAGACCAACCTCGTCGGCAGCCGTAAAGGCAGCCTCGGGCGGGCACCAGGAGTGGAAACGTATGTGATTCAATCCATAGCTTTTAACGGTCTGGAATATCCGCTTCCACGAAGCGACATCCGTGGCCGGATAACCGGTCAGCGGGAAGGCGGCACAGTCCAACGCTCCACGCAGATGAATATCTCTGCCGTTTAGACGGATATGGTGCGCGCCCTGTTCTACCTGACGCATTCCAAAGGTTTCGCTGCACGCATGTTCTGCCTCTCCCACCGTGAGACGGGCGGTCACCTCATAGAGAAAAGGATGAAACTCATCCCACAATTTCATGTTCTTGCCCATAGGCAACTCCATCTCCTGCTGCTGTTCGGGCTGCGCCAAAGCGACTTTCTGCTGCGTTTCATACACGGTTTTTCCGCTCTGTTTCTCGCGAACCACCAGATGCAGGGTTCCTTCGGTCCCCTTTCCCGTGACATTCATCAAGGTGGTTTTCAGCACTGCCTTGCGGTCCTTTATATCGGGATAAATATCCATTCCGCCGATATAGACTGGTTCGATGGCCTCGAGCATCATCTCTCCCACCACACCGTTCCAGTTGGTCTGGGTATATTCGGTGGTACCGTGGTTCCAATGATCCATAGGATACTTCAGACGGTTGTCGATGCACAGGGTTATGGTATGCGTACCCGGAGTGAGCTGTTTGGTCAGATCGAAACGGTTCGGGGTGCTCAGGCGCTCATCCCAGGCCACCAGTTCTCCGTCAACATAGACTCCCGTTTCCCAATGACACCGCTCCAGATTCATCCGAATCACTTTTCCGGCCCAGTTTTCGGGGATCACCACCTCACGCTGATACCAGGCCATGCCGCAATATTCAAACTGGCGAGTCAGGCGGTCAATATATCGTGCGGTGGTACGTATTCCCTTTCCTCCGGTATCGGTACTTCCCGGCAACGTAATGGTTTCGGCCAACTTGGCCTGATAAAGTTCCGAACCGGGTGTCTTTCCGAATCCCATCGGATCCAACTGAAAACGCCAGGTGCCCGACAAATCGTATTGCATGACTGTCTGTGCACCGGCAGCAGAATAGTAAAAACTGAATATAGAAGCGAACAGTAAGTGCTGTAGTTTCATCTTGTTTTTTCGGATAATTCTTTTTTACGGTTGCAAAACAACGACTATTCCGTTGGGTTTGCAATAGATTTTAAAACGCAAATAATGGATTATTCTATGATTAATAAGATAAAACGCATATCTTTGCACTGTAATAACCATAGAATAACCATATCATGATTAAACGCAAAGACGGTTTTTCGGGAGAAAGAGCACTGGTAATCCCAGCCTCGGTCATCTCGGACATTGAAAAGAATCCCTTGGCCAGCAGTCTGTATATCACCGACATAGGCTTTTACCCTCATGCGCAGTTTCATTTTCGGGAGCGCCTGGAACCCATCTCACAATATATTTTGATTTACTGTGTGGAGGGGAAAGGATGGTTTCAGGTGAATCAGGTCAAACACACAGTCGGCAAAAACCAATGTTTTGTCATTCCTGCCGGAAGCAGCCACAGCTACGGAGCCAACGACCAGGAACCATGGACTATATTGGATTCATTTCAAGGGGACACTGGCCGGAAACTATGCGCAGCGCCTTTATGTCCCCATCGAAATAAAACCGAGCATCCACTCACGGATCAACGGCCGCATCAGCCTTTTCGAGGAAATCTTTCATACACTGGAGATGGGATACAGCAAGGACAATATCCTCTATGCCTGCTCTGCCCTGCATTACTTTATGGGAACGCTATGTTATCTGCAACCTTACCGGAGCGCAGACGGCAGTTCCGACCCCAAAGATCTCATAGAAGCTACCATCCATTTCATGAAAGAGAACATCGGAAAGAAAATGAGTGTGGAGGAAATGGCACAGCACTGCGGCTACAGCACCTCGCACTTTACAGCTCTGTTCACCCAGCGCACCGGGCACTCTCCCATCAGTTATTTCAACCAGCTGAAAATCCAATATGCCTGCAAACTACTCGACACGACCAATATCCGGATCAATCAGGTGTGCTACAAAATAGGCATTGATGACTGCTATTACTTTTCCAGACTGTTCTGCAAGATCATGGGACAGTCGCCTTCCGCCTACCGGAAACAGAACAAGGGATAATGCGGGTTCTGCTCCCGAATAACCGAAAAAAGAAATCTTGATTGAAATCAACGTTTTCCGTTTTTTCTCCATCCCAACAAACCACGGTCTTGCTTTTTTCATACTTTTGCTCCGGAACAAATTCTGCTCCCAAACAAAATTCAGAAAAAGAGGCGTATGAAAAAGATGATAGTATATACGGTCCTTGGATGTCTTCTTTGCAGTTGCGGGAAGACAGAAAAGTTACCCACATTTCCCGAAAATCCGGGGCGCGAAGCCTATGAGGGATTCACCTGGGAGAAGGTGGAAGAAAACGGTTTGAAATTCTGGGCACAAAAGAATGCGCAGATTGAGGTACGGACAAACGCGGCCATCCCCGGTGCCGAAATTGTGTGGCAGGACAGGCCGCAAAGCGGACGCACGGTGATGCGCCTGTTTTATCTGCCGAACGGGAAGATTGAGGATCTGCTGGATATCCTTCCTTCGGACACCAGCTGGACACAACAGACCGATTGCCAGTTTCAGGAAGTGGACTCGCATCGCGAAGGAGTGAAAAGATATGTGCTGCATCCCAAAGGAGCGGATGAAGAGGCATATCTCGCCAAAAGCAAGGAAGAACCTATCCCCGCTACCTGCAACGGATGGGGCGTGGGTAACAGTGGAATCCGCTATTTTGAGATTCATGCCAACCATCCGGAGCTGGCTCTGTTTGTGGAAATCGGTCAGGACGCCCCACTCTTTGACGAACAGAGCATTCTGATTACCGACAGCCTGCTGCCGCCCGTGCAGACCATCAACCCCAAACGCGTTAAAGGCACTCTGACTCTGGCACACGAAACCCGCTCGTTCCGCGATGCGGACTCTCAGAAAGAATATTGGGTGATTGACCGGACCGGACAACTGTATGCCCGATACGACAGTCTGACTCAGGGCATCAAGAACGGCACGCCCGTTGAAGCGGAACTGTATGTAAAGGAGGCTGAACACAACCCGGACGGATTTGCAGCAGATTATACTGGTACATACCAAATAATAAAAATCATTAACCTAAAAGAAAAAGAAAAATGAAACGCTTGTTTTTAATCGGAATTTGCAGCCTTTCCGTAGTCTACGGATTGAGTTCCTGCAAGAATGAAGCAAAACTGGAAGGCACATGGCTGGAACCGGTACCCGGCATGGAGAATATGGAACAGGGAATAACCCTTGAAAAAGACGGAAAGGCCTCATCCGTAAACATGGCCACCCTGCAATACAAAAGCTGGAAGCAGGACGGAAAAAAACTGCTGTTGCAAGGCACAAGTATCGGAAACGGAGTCAGCATCGAGTTTACAGACACGATGAACATTGAGAAAGTAACTCAGGACAGTCTGATTCTGAAACGGGGCAACTTCATGTTGAAGTACAAAAGACAAAAATAAACCCAAAACATAAATTCCAAAAGGCAGGAGCTGTGTCGCACGAAAATGGCACAGCTCCTGTTGCGTATATCAGGGCTCCGAAATTTCATCAGGATGATTTCGAAAAGTCATCACCACGAAATTTTCAATTGATCACAATCATTTTTCACCCCGATACTCACGGTCCGAAAAACAGGATTCTTCCGACTACGGTTTTCGTGCAAAAGACATGCACAGCCGGAAAAAGTAATAATTTATGAATATCAAGAGAGAAACGCAGAAAACAGGCCCGAAAATCCGACGGAAAAGAAGAAACACAATAATAATAAAACACTAAAAAATTTATAGGATACCATATTGTAACTTTATCACTTTTTTTATAACTTGCCACGGTTTTTCGATAAAAAGGGAAGATGTTATTAGCAGTTTTAGTAACAGAGTCCTATCCGGCAACACAATTTATCCAAGCAAATAATTGATATACAACGAAATAATCCAAATGATAAATTTAGCCTCAATATTTAAAAAATAAATTACTTATTAATAAATATAGAAAAAAATAGGCTTTATAAACTTTGCAAATAGGCAAACACATAATCGAGTGATGAAAATATTGTTTTATGTAATACAAGATTAGCCATGTTTAAAAAAATCATCGTTTTCATTCTGTTCTCTGCTGCGTTATTACCTCAGGTGCAGGGTAAGGGAAAAGAAAAGCACACAGCATTATCGTGTGTAGTCAATAACTTCAAGCGGGACATGATTTATCTGGACTGTCCACAGACTCCTGAAATCAGGGGGGAGTTCCACCGAAACCCGGGAGA
The DNA here is from genome assembly GCF_003477995.1 of Bacteroides sp. OF04-15BH. Lineage (GTDB taxonomy): Bacteria > Bacteroidota > Bacteroidia > Bacteroidales > Bacteroidaceae > Paraprevotella. The sequence goes on along the minus strand of NZ_QUEM01000033.1, from coordinate 34,122 downwards.
AGAACATCTTCTGACATTCGATACCGATAAAATCGTCACCTTCAGAGTGAACGGTCAGGAACTGGAATTCTTCCTCGAACCGGGTGACAGCCTGCATGCCGACATCACTTATGGCGACAGACTGGCCGAAACCATTCTGTTCAGCGGCAGTGAAAGAGCCGTAGACCAGAACCAGTTCCTTTGGGATCTCTACCGCTACCGCCTGTCAGTACATTTCAAGACTTCACTGAATGCCTGCGTGGTTCTTGACCACAAACCGGCCGACCGAATCGCCGCCGCAAAGAAATATGCCGAAGAAGCAAGAAAAATGCTGAATGAGAACAAAAAGAAATTCTCTGAAGCATTCATCAATTATGTAGAAGCGACTCTGGATGCCCTTGTAGGCGAATCACAGATATACTATCCGGACCTTTATGCCTCTATGAGACAGAAACCGATCAGCGAACAGGGAATCGGTGATTACTGGACTCTGCTGGACAATTATCAGACACGCACGGACGAGGCTTCTTTGAGATGTGCTCCTTACGTGGATTTCCTGGTGAAATACATGGTGTACAAAAAAGCCAAGAAATCGGCCGACCGGGATGCCGGTTTGGGAAAATTCCTGCCTACTACCGTGGAAGATACCTACAAACTGGCTGTAGCCACATTCAAGGATGCACAGCTGGATGCCGTGCTGTTCAGAGTGCTGACCGACTACGTGGTTCAGGGCAAGAACATTGAAGAAGTGGAACGTTGGATTGCAGATTACAAGCAGAAATACAACAAGGATAAGGAGTATGCCAAGATTCTGGATCTCCTGATGCAATAATCCGTTTCGGGTCGGGATTGTGGTTCCACTGCCATTGCAGACCGAGTGTACGGCTGTTAAATTCATCCGTCGTGGCCGGAGAAATCACCCGCGAGCGTTTGCCCACCTCGGGCTTGACGTAAGTCACCGCATCTTTGCCTTCATGACCCAAAATCGGCCAACCGTCTTTCCAGGTCACGGGCACCAGATTGGGCACACGTCCTATCGGTCCGCGGTCCTGCATGATGACAAACCACCAGTCGCCGTTCTTCAGCTGCACCATTCCTCCCTGATGCAGTCCGTTGGGCGGATAGGAAATGCTGTCGTTCATGATGAGATGGTGCTCATACGGTCCGTAGATATCATCCGAGCGCAGACAGATCTGCCAACCTTCCGTGCCGCCTGCCGGACAGGTGATATAGTATTTGCCGTTTATCTTGTAGGCGTGCGCTCCTTCCATGCCAAAGCCTCCTCCCAGCTCATGAGCGTTTTTGAATCCGCCGGACCATATCTGGCGTGGTTCGGATTTCACGGCTCGGGCATCGGGGGTCAGCTCGGTGACATACAGAGTGCCCTGACCATGCACGACAAAGACACGTCCGTCGTCATCGAAAAGCAATCCGGGGTCGTACATATATTCGGGGAAAATCACACGCTCCCAAGGCCCTTCTGGACGGTCGGCAATACACATGCAGAAATTTCCTTTTTCACGTCCCCATCCATACGGGGTGCAGAAAGCCACATAGTATTTGCCGTTATGATAGCGCATACTGGCTGCCCACGAACCGTTCAGATAAAGGTTTCCTCCCTGCATATCATAACGGGGATCTTCATCATAGCAGTCCACGGCATAACCGACCATTTCCCAGTTCACCAGATCTTTGGAATGCAGAATCGGACATCCCGGCACATAGTGCATGCTGGTGGACACCATATAAAAATCATCTCCCACACGGATTACATCGGGATCCGGCCAGTCGCCCCAAAGCAACGGATTGGTAAAGGTGCCGTCGCCGTTATCGGGATTCCACACATTCTGCTGGGCCTGTACGGCCGGCTGAACCAATCCCAAGCCGGCCAACAGGAGCATCGTTTTCAATATTCTTCTTTTCATAGCATGTCAACAGTTATTCAAACAAAGTTATTTCGGCCAGTCCGGCTCTGCCTTCCGACACTTTCTCAACGGTAATCCGCAGGAACCGGGCTGTTTTCTCCATCTTGACGGGTTTGAAGTCCCAACCGGTACATTCGCGTTCATAGGCCAGATGCCAGGAAGTGCCGTCTTCGGAATATTCCACTTTATGAAGGTAAGAAGAACTGTCTTTCTGGAAACGGATGCGCGATGCGTAAATGGTTACCGGTTTTTCAAGTTCCAGCGTAATGGTTTGCGGGAATACATCCGTATCGGCAATCCACCAACTGAAATCATCACCGTCAGTCAGGTGGGCCACCGGATAATCAGCATGTTCCGAAGTGACCGTTACCTTCTTCGGCTTGATCTGCTTGCGGGCCAGGATGGCTCGCTCTTCCTTGTTGGCTTTTATCTTCACTCCGTCTTCTTCCTGTCCCTGCAATTCCGCGCCGTAGCCTCCGGGCAGGGCTTTCGCTTCCGGACGGACCGTACGCAGGGTGCAAGCACCGCTCTGCAAACCTTCGGCCTCAGCCTGAATCTGAATCTTACCGGCCTTTGCCGTGGTTCTGATCAAGGCAAAACCGACTCCTCCTTCAACCTGCTGGCGACTGATGCCCAAACGGTCAATGCCTCCGCCGATCAATGTGCCCTCACCGGAAACGGAAATGTTTATCTCCATATCCGACTGTGAGACCAAGGTTCCTTTTTCGTCGCATACCTTAAAGTAAACCGGTATCTGGTCACTGCCGTCGGCCAACGGAACAATTGGATATTCGGGCACATAAATCTCTATATGATGCGGCGCGCCGGGTGTATGGACATCGTGCTGGACCACCTTCTTTCCAGCCACATAACCCTCGGCATGCAGATTTCCAGCCTCGTAGCCTCCGGCATCGAACACAAACATCGGGCTGCCTCCCTTCTGAACGACGTGCGGATAAAGCAGAGTGCGCTCGGCACGTGTCTGCTTTCCAATCAGTTTTCCGTTGCGGAACAAGCGCACTTCATCACAATTGGAGAATACCGTAATCTGTTTGGTGGACGAAGCATAACGGTCCGAAGAATTGAAAGAAGCGATTAATACCATCGGGCCGCCAAACTGTCCGTCCTGCTCCGTAGCCAACGGACGCTGGCTCTGCATCAGATAATAACCGAACTTGGGCCAGCGGTTCACATCTACAACACCCGAGAACATGGTTTCTTCCTCTGCTCCCCGGTTGTAGTCGTTGTAGCTCCACATAAAACGGCCCGCCATACGCGGATTGGCATCCAGCATGCACCAGTCGAAATATCCCTCTCCATTGAGGTGCTTCATGCGGGTGTCGCACTGTTTCAGCTGTTCCCATTCATCCTCACGAATGCTGACACGGGGCTTCTCGCCCACTCCGTCGCCCCACTCACGCGTAAGCAACGGCTTCACGGCAATCTGGTCTTCCAGGAAATTGCTCAACACATTGCCATCCTTCGGGAAGCGGGACACCTGTTTGTAGAACACATCGTAATAGGGTTCCGTATCTTCGTGACTGAAATAATCGCCTGCGGTATAAAACTGGTTGCCGGGATATTCACTGTGGGCAGCCTCACTGATTCGGCGCACTACCTCCATCGGGTAATTGGTTTCATTGAGTGCTGTTTCCCAAAGAATAATGGAAGGATGGTTGCGGTCACGCCGGATCATACGGCGACAGATTGACTCCAAGCGATCAGCAAATACCGGATTGTCATTGAAATACTGCCAGCCCGGAATACACTCCACCACCAGAAGACCGTAACGGTCACAGGCATCCAGGAAAGCCGGATCGTTGGGATAATGCGCCGCACGCACGGCGTTGTATCCGCCTCTCTTCATATCGATAACCTCACGCACCTGCATGGAGTTTGAAGCCGCATCGCCAACATAAGGATATGCCTGGTGCCGGTTGGCTCCGACCAGATAAAGCGGTTTGCCGTTGATAAAGAAACCGTCTTCGGTAGAATAGCGTATTGAGCGGATACCAATCTGTTCCGTTCTCCGGTCTATGACTTGCTTTCCTTCCTTCACCCGACATTCCAAGGTGTACAGATAAGGACTGTCGGGGAACCACAAATGAGGTTTCTCTACCGGAAATTCCAACGGGAGTTCTTTCTGTCCGTATGCCGGAATGGAAAAATCCTGCAACTTCCGCGCCACCGCACGCCCACGGGCATCTTTCAGGATAAGCTCATACTGACCGGCGCGCGCCGTCGGACCGTCGTTTTTCAGATGCGAGCGCACCGATACCACAGAGCGTTCGGCCGACACTTTGGGATAGGTCACAAAAATTCCCCCTCCGGCCACAAGGTCTTCTTCCAGAGCATCGGATATATGAAGGCGGTCGGTCACGTGCAGAGTTACGTCGCGATAGATTCCGCTATAATAATAGAAGTCCAGACGGTCCTGCGGCTTTCCCGGAGGAGTCAGTGGATCGTATTCGGCGGAAACACGCAGAGCCAACACATTTTCGGCTCCGAACTTCAGATGTTTGGATAAATCCACCGTAAATCCGACATAACCGCCCCGATGATGATACAGGGAATCCCCGTTAAGATAAACCGTACAAGCATTCATCACTCCCTCGAAAGATACGGCTACCCGCTTGCCCTGAAAGGATTCGGGCGCCGTAAATTTGCGGCGGTACCAACCCACTCCATCGTAAATCACATCGCCGCCACAATGCTTGCGTTCCAGCTGCATGATATGCGGCAGGGAAGCGGGCATCCAGGACGACACATCCAGGGTTGGCTTGTAGCCTTCTTTCACATCTCCGCGAAAGAAGGCCCAGCCGGTATTCATAGTATAGATTAGAGGAAAGGTTTCCCGGGCGGACAAATGCCCGCAGCACAGAACCAGGATCACCCAAATACACAGTCTTAGTTTCATTGTTGTTGACTTTATAGGTTTTTTATTCATAGTCTGCACGGTATTCGGCATCTTCATAATAAGGCAGGATTTCGAGACTTTCCAGAAGAGCGCCCTTCTGCTCGGATTCTCTCAAACCCAGAATCAGAACATTTTCTTCGCCGAATTTCAGCCAGCACTCGGGCAAGAAGAATTCGCGCTGCGGTCCTTCTTCCCAATACCGGCCGATATTGTGTCCGTTCAGCCACATATATCCGCTTCCTGAGGCATTGACCAAAGCACGCCAGGGCACCCAGATTCCTTTTTCTTTCTTCGGCAGGTTGAATTTCACCCGATACCATTTCAACAGGCCGTCTCTTTCTCCTGCCGGAGCATAGCTTCCCTTACGGGGAACGACACCGTCTGTTTTCAGAGCGCACGGTTTCCAGGTATATTCTCCGCTACGTCCTTCGGTAAATCCGGCACAGACACCGCCCAGATCGGTGGACACTTCCCAATTCAAAGTCTTCAAGATGGTCATGGCGCGGTACAGACGGACAGCCTTCAGCAAACCACCAGCACCACTGTTGTTGCTGACCACAATGGCCACTTCATTGTCACCGGCATGCAAATAATCTGCCAAGTCCGTAATAAAAGGTTTATCCCATTCCTGATGCTCGGCCACCTTTTTGCCGTTTACCCAAAGCGCACCGCCGTCATCCACACAGGCAAACTCAAGCACAGTGGTACCTTCGCGCAACATTTTGTCCGTGAAATGCAAGGTTGTCCGATAGACAGCCGTACCATTCTGTTGCTGAAGCACCCAGGCAGCCGGCCATTTCGGCTGCTTCAATCCGGCTATCTGTAGGGTAGCCAGATCGGCAATCGTTCCTGCATCCAGCATAATCTTGTCCCAGCCTTCCTTGTTCGACAGGAATTCCGGAATATCTGTATCAGAAGAAGAGTCCATCTTCTTGACCATCCATTCCTCCACCGGAATCACTTCGGACATGCCGGCTCCCAGACCTCCGGCCTTCATTCCGCTGAGTTCCTCCATCGGGCGATAGCCATGAGCATGTCCGCGGTTCTCATAAACGGCAATGATCTCATTCTCTCCCGCATGCAATACATCCTTCAGAAGGAAGGTATTATCCAGTTCGTCTTCAGAAGCACGCGGCACAACCTTACCGTTCACCTGAACATACATCGGGTCGCCTGTATACATTTCGAAGATTAAGGAACCATACTTCTGAACATCTTTTTCCGACAGTTTCACCCGACTGCGGTACATGGAATAACGGCAGTCGTTCACATCCAGCTCCGGCAAGGACACACCTCGTTTCAGTTTCTGCCAGTCACCGCAGAATGGTTCGACACAATATTCGGCAGAAGAGATACGAATCGGCAAAGGCAACAAGGCAGGACGGTCGGCCGGATTCTGCTCTCCGGTAAAGGCCGCGCCGGACATTACCGCGCCGTGCACAGAAGAACGGGCCGGACCGGTAACATTCTCCGGATACCAGAATCCCTGAGAGGCTCCTGAAGGCAATACCAGAACCTTACTGTCCAGCGCATCCAGAACGCAAGCTATCGGATAGAGTTTTCCATCCTTTGTTTGGATCTGAACCAGATTATTGAAGCGTTCTTTCTTATCTCTATTAAAGAAGAAGAAAAACAAAGTGCCGTCCTTTGCCTGACGCACCCCTACCGTGAGGCGCTCTTCAGGAACATTGGCTGTGAAAGCAACCGGAGCACTTTGAGCCAAAGCCGTGCCATACTTGGCAACAAAACGGCCCACAGCCTTTACGGCAAAATATTTTTCGCCTACACCTCCGTTTTCTTTCAAGGCAGCACCGTAGTCATAAGTCGTGGTCATGCGACGTGCTCCCCAGCCCGCAAAATGCGTACCGCCAAAGAACATGTAATAATTCAAACCGGTGGCTCCTCCGGCCATGGCCATCAGCGCCATGCCGCGTGCATGCCGTCCGTCCAGATAACTGTCCTCGCTCAGGCCACCGCCTACGGTAGAGAACCAGCCGCCCTGCAATTCGCACACAAAAGCCGGAGCGTTGGGCTGTTCTTTCTTCAGATTCTCAATTCTGCTCTTCGCCTCATGGACATTCCACCACACGTACTGATTGTCCATATCAAAAAGCTGACTGATCACCTCGTCTGAGGCTCCCCGCACTTCGGGAGTGACACAAGTGAAGAGCGGCACATCAATGCCGTTGTCGGTACATGCCTTGGAAAGGAAAGCCAACACTTCTTTCTTCTTCTCGCTCTCCATACCAAAATAGATATATTCATTCTCCAGCTGCACCATAATGATACCCTTCTCTCCAGGTTTCTTACGGGTAATCTGTTCCTGGGCAAAAACAGGGCACACCGCATCATACCAATGACGGGCCCACTTCAGATGCTCGGGATGATTACTGCGCAGCCAGAAACTGGTTTCATACTTCTCGGGGCAATATTTGGCCAGCCAGCGCGGATAAGCTCCGCCGGCCCATTCGGCACAGATAAAAGGTCCCGGACGCACAATCGTATACAGGTCAAACTCCTCATGAGCCATACGCAACCATTCTTTCAGGTCGCTAAAATCACATTGGGAAAAATCACGCACGTTTTTGGGCATATTACGCTCATGCCAGTTCCAGGGAACATAGGTTTCTACCGTATTGAAACCTGCTTCCTTGATTTTCCGGAAGCGGTCGCGCCACAGTTCCTGAGGTACTCTGAAATAATGGAAAGCGGCGCTGAATACGAATACATCGCGTCCTTCAATCTGAAAGCAGTTCTGATCGTACTTGATACGGTCGGGATGCTTGAAGTGTTTTTCAGGCAAAGCCCATGCGGATGTCGCCAAAAAGCAGAAAGACATCAGCAACCATAAGAAATGTTTTTTTATCATAGTGTTATTTTTATAAAGTAAAAGCAAAGTGTTATACTCCCCAGTGGGTATTAGGTTTCGGTCCCATTTTCAAAATCAGTGTTCCACCAGCCACCACGTCTTTAAACTTAATTTTCGGTTTTTGCAAAGGTGTACCGTTCAAGGTAGCAGACTGGATATAGACATTCTGCGGTGAATTATTGATAGCCTTGATCACAAAAGGCTTTCCGCCATGATAACGCGGATCAATGTGAATCACCACTTTATCAAACAAAGGAGACGACAGGTCAAACTGAGGTTCAGAAGTAACACCTCCATCCATTTCAAACAGACCCATTGAAGCAATCACAAACCAGGCTCCCATCTGCCCTTCGTCTTCATCGCCTCCCCATCCTTCGTAAGGCGTATCGCCGTAAAACACATCCAGTATCTCCCGTGAATATTTCTGCGTCAGCCAGGGTTTTCCGGAATAGTTGAACAGGAAACTGGCCTGCATATTGGCTTCATTGCCATGATTGATATAATATTCAAACGGAACAGGCTGATAGCGATCAAAAGCATGTGCCGCAAACTTATGTTTCCGGGACTTTTCAAAGCCTTCTTCCAAGCGGCAGTTAAAGGTATCACGCCCTATGGCTTCCACCAGACCGGGCACATCATGAGGCACATACCACGTATATTGCCAGCTGTTTCCTTCCACCCATCCTTCGCCGGAGAATTTATTGAAATTTGTCTTCCAACTGCCATCGGCAGAGCGCGGCATCTGATATTTAAGTTCCGGATGCAACTGATTCTTCCAGTTTTCGGAGCGCTTTAGAAACAGTTTGTAATCGGCTTCCTTACCGAAACTTTTGGCCAACTGAGCCGCACAATAGTCTGTAAAGGCGTAATCCAAGGTGCGCGATGCCTGATTCATTTCGTAAGGAACATATCCCAATGAGTCATAAACATTCAGATATTCCATGCCTGAGAGACAGCCCATGCCTCCGAATCCGAAACGCCTTCCTTGCTCTTTTGAATTATGACTTACTGCCTCATACAGTTTCTCTACGTCATAGTCACGGATTCCTTTCTGATAGGCAGCCACCATCAGGGCTATTTCGTGGGTGACATCCATAATGCCGGACATTTTCAGTCCGGTAGGTCCGTTGTTTGTCCATCCGAAAGTTCTATATAACTCCAGTTGCGTCTGTACCCATCCGTTCATCAAATCGGTATGTACCAGTGACAACAGGGTGTTTACATTCCAATAAGTGTTCCAGAAGGCGTCACCGCCATACATTTTCTGTCCTTGCGGAAGCTGGTGGATCTTGCCATACGTATCTCGGTATCTGCCGTCGCAATCGCTCCAGGTCTGCTTGCAAATGGCGCGATAGAAGTTAGTATAAAACTTTTTCTTATCTCGTTCCTCTCCATACACTTCTATGGATGACAACCGTTTCTCCCATTCTTCGGCAGCCTGACGGGCCACAGCTTCAAAATCCCAACCCGTAGCAGCCAGTTCCTGACGCAGATTATTCCGGGCACCATCCAGATCCACCAAAGACAGTCCCACTTTCAACATAATTTCTTCGCCTTCACGGGTAGCATAGTTCACAAAGGCTCCGACATCATCCTTTCCATGTATTGAATCCGCATTGCTGAACACTTTATCACCAACCCATCCGTTAAAGTCCTTGAAGGGCTTATTAAACTCAATAGCAAAATACAGGGTATAGTCTCCATAAATGCCTCTCATCCGGGCATAGCCTTCCACTTCCTTATTATTTTTGGGCTCAAAATGAGCCTCCACTACGCTGGGAGTATATTCGGAAACCACCAAAGAAGACAACAGGATACGCACATTATCCTTCTCGTGAAACGTGTAACGGTGGAAACCACAATGCGTCGTTGCAGTCATCTCGGCCTTGCATTCCGCATCATACAGCTCACAGCCATAGTAACCGGGATAAGCCTTTTCCGTGTTTTTCAACATGCGGGAATGATAACCGGCACCGGCGCCACGATAGGCAGAAGAGACACTTCCTCCATACTGGGTGAAATCCTGTGCAGCCGGCATAATCAGCAAACCGGCATGGGCATAGGCATGGATATGACTGAAGCCCCGGATGCTGGCAAAAGAATACTCATAGCCCGCCATCCACTCTCCGTCCTGATTGTCCGGTCCCAACTGTACCATTCCGTAGGGCACCGAGGCATAAGGTCCCAACATCCATCTGGAGTTGGATGTGCCTACAAACAAATCCACATAGTCCAATATGCTTTTCGAAGATTTGCGTTGGGAACAATTCCCGTGTATCGGCAATAATATCAACAGTAAAAACAAAAAATTTCTCATGGCTTTTCTTTAATCTTTTACAAAGAAATAAAAAACATGATTTCTTCTTTGCCTTTTCCAATGAGCAGGAAACAAAATCTTGATTCTAATCAATATTTTCTATTTTTCTTCCAGAAGCATGCGGCTGCGCATACGGCTCAAGGTTTCGGGTGTCACTCCGATATACGAAGCAATGTCTTTCATGCTGACCCGATTCAGGATATCGGGAATGCGCACAATCAATTTCCGGTAGCGTTCTTCGGGGGCCTCACAGCGGAAAGACACGTTTTTCCGCAAGAGGTCAAAGGCCAGACTTTCTACAAAATCCGAAACATAAATGGTACCGTTCTGCTCAATCTGTATCTGGGAAAGAATATCTTTAAGAGGAGCCACCAGAAGCACCGACTCTTCCAGAGCCTGCACGCTGAGCAGGGCCTTGCAGCCATAACGGGGCGGCAAATAGCAGGCCACAAATTCATGATCGAAGGAAAAAGACAGAATCTGCTCCTTTCCCCGATAATCCGATGTAAAAAGTTTAAAGCTTCCTCGCAGGATATAGGCTATCTCGGCATGATACTCTCCCTGACGGACAAAAAAATCCCGTCTTCGCATCGTTCTCCGTTCGCCTTTGTTTTTCAAAAAAGTAATCAGCTTGAGCAAGCCTTTGTTATTATGTAGTAGATTAAGATCCGCCATGGTATTAAATTTACGTCCCTACAAAGTTAGGGAAAGCCCTTTATAAAAACATCACTTTAATATTTTTTATAGGGTTGCCGTTCCCATCAATTCGTTTTTCTATAACTCAGAATGGCCCAGGTAATCATAACCGAACCGATGGTGAGCAATCCCAAAGCATCTTTCCACAAATCGAGGAATGTGCTTCCTTTCATGTAGATCGCACGCATGGCATCGGCATAGTAGCGCATGGGGTTCAGATAGGTCAGAACCTTTGCCCAGGAAGGCATGGAAGCGATTGGGGTGAAAATGCCGCTCACCAACATGAACACCATCATAAAGAACCAGGTGATGAACATGGCCTGCTGCGCATTGTCGCTGTAATTGGAGATGAGCAGACCCATACCGGCCGTCACCATTATATTGAAAGCGGTGAAGAGATACATCAGGCCCACGCTTCCGGCACAAGAATAACCATACACCAGCCAGGCTATGAGCAGACAGGCAGAAAGTACGAAGAAGGCCACCAGCCAGTAGGGAATCATCTTGCACAGGATAAAGGCACTGCGACGCACGGGCGTGACGTTGATTTGCTCGATGGTGCCCCGTTCCTTTTCGCTCACGATATTCAGGGCCGGAAAGAAACCGGTCAGCATGGTGATGGCAATGACAATCAGGGCCGGCACCATGAATTTCTTATAATCCAAGAACGGATTGAAATAGTATTTCGGAGAAACATCCAGAGAAAGAGAAGCCGCGCTCTCCCCCTGTCCGGCTTTCTTGCGGGCGTAAAACTGACGCACACTACTGGTCAGATAGCCCGCACCGATACTTCCCTTCGTTCCGTTGATGGTGTTCACCTTGATGCCAACAGGCAAGTCTTCTCCCCGTCCCAGCTTGCGGTCCAGATCGGAACCGATGGTCAGAATGGCATCGGCCCGGTTACGGTCCATCAGGTCCATAGCCCGCTCGGGATTGGAGCTGACTTCCACCAGATTGAAATATCCCGATGCGGTACAGGTCTGAATCAGTTCGGATGAGACTTCTGTACGGTTCTCGTCCACAACCACCAGGTTGATGTTCCGGATTTCCATGCTCACGGCAAAAGGAAACACCAGCATCATCAGTACCGGGAAGGCAATTGCCATCTTGGGCAATCCCGGATCCCGGAAAAACTGCTTGAACTCTTTTTCGAGCAAATACCACAGTGTCATAACGCCTTCCTCCTCTTATAATCTTTTTCGAAACAGTCCGATGCTTACGGTCAACAGGAATACCGTCATCGCGAGCAGCACCAGAAACTCCTGATAAATATAACCAAAGCCTACTCCCTCTATCATCACTTTCTTGACGATAATGATATACCACTTTGCCGGAATGATATCGGAAAAATACTGCAAGATCACCGGCATGCTTTCACAAGGGAAGATAATGCCCGAGAAGATCATCGTGGGCATCGTGAGTCCCATACCGGAAATCAGCAAGGCGGTCTTTTGGGTGGAGGCTATCACAGAAATCAGCAAACCCAGTCCCAGGGATGCCAGAATGAACAGCACAGAGACAAGCAGCAAAAGCAGCAGACTGCCCCTCATGGGCACATCGAGCACCCACCGTGCCAGAAGCAGAATCGTCACGAGATTCACCACCGAAAGCACCAGATAAGGTACGGCCTTACTGACAATGACGCTCATCGGGCGCACAGGCGATACCAGCAGCAGTTCCATCGTGCCATACTCTTTTTCGCGCACTATGGAGATGGCGGTCATCATGGAGCATACCAGCATCAGGATCAGTCCCATCACTCCGGGCACAAAGTTATAGGCCGAGAGCACCGAAGGGTTATACATATACTGCACATAAGGGAATGATGCCTCGCTTGCCGGTTCCGGCCGATCCTTCAGCATCAGATCACTCTGGGCATCCGTGAGCACCCCGTTGACATAATTCACAATCATCTGCGCCGTGTTCGGGTCGGAAGCATCGCTCAGCAGACGCACTTCGGCCCTACCCTCATGGCGCAGGCGGGCATCGAAGTCGCGCTCAAAGCACACCGCCACATCGGTCAGTCCCTTGCGGAAGCGCTCCGGCACATCGGCCACCGTTTCATAAACCGACACCACACGCAGATAATGATTCTGCTCCATCCGTCCGGCAATACGACGCACGGACGGGTCCGACCAGTTGCCCACGATATCCACACGGGCGTCGTGCACCTCCGTACTGATGGCAAAGCCAAACAGAATGATCTGCACCACCGGCATCACCAGCACAATCAGAATGGTTCTTTTGTCGCGGAAGATGTGCCAGAACTCTTTTCTGACAAATGATAAAAAACCTTTCATGGTGTCCTATTTTTATGGTTTAACCTCTGTTGTCACTCTCTGTCACTGGCGCTTGGCTTTCAGAGCCAGCTGCCGGAACACGGCATCCATGTCGGCGGCCTGATAGCGTTCTTTCAGGGTGGCCGGAGCGTCCAGATCGGCAATCACGCCATCGACCATGATGGACACCCGGTCGCAGTATTCGGCCTCATCCATATAGTGTGTCGTTACGAATATGGTAGTGCCGCGCGAAGCCGTTTCGTAAATCATCTCCCAAAACAGACGGCGCGTCTCGGGGTCCACGCCTCCGGTTGGCTCATCCAGGAAAACGATTCCGGGCTCATGAATCAGCGCGATGCTGAATGCCAGTTTCTGTTTCCAGCCCAACGGCAGATCGCCCACCAGCTCGTTGCGCAGGTCCGTCATGTTCAGATTATGGAGCATCGACTCGGTCTTTTCACGAATCACCTTGCTGCTCAGTCCGTAAATACCTCCGAACAGACGGATGTTCTCCCACACCTTCAGGTCGGCATAAAGAGAAAACTTCTGGCTCATGTATCCGATGTTCCGTTTTATCTTCTCCTGTTCCCGGCAAATATCAAACCCATTGACCGTTCCGCCCCCCGAGGTAGGCAGGCTCAGTCCGCAGAGAATCTTCATGGCTGTGGTTTTCCCGGCTCCGTTGGCTCCCAGAAAACCGAATATCTCCCCACGGTGCACCTCAAAACTGATGTGGTCCACCGCCGTAAAGTTGCCGAACTTCTTGGTCAGTTCGCGCACCACAATAACCTCATTCTCCTTGTCCATAATCATTCTCCTTTGCCAATTCCATAAAACAATCTTCAATATTCGGACGGATGTCGCGCACGGAAACCTTCCGGAATCCGGCTTCTTCGACCGCAGCCTGCAAGCCTCCGGCCGTCAGCACACCGGGCTCCGCCGCCACATGATGCTCCGAACCGAAAGAGAAGCAGCGAAGCACTCCGGGACAGGTGCGCAGGAACTTCAGCAACGGATAGGCCGGCTCACCACACACGCCGAACAGCTGATGCGGATAGCGGCCCACAATCTCGTCGGGCGTTCCCGTTTCGATAATCCTGCCCTTCTGAATCAGGGAAATGCGGTCGCACAAAGCCGCCTCGTCCATATAAGGAGTGGACACCAGAATGGTGACACCAGAACGGCGAATGCGATAAAGCATGTTCCAGAACTCCTTGCGGCTGATAGCATCCACACCGGTGGTCGGTTCGTCGAGAAACAGCACCGAAGGGCGGTGCACCAGCGCACAACACAGCGCAAGTTTCTGCTTCATACCTCCCGACAGCGCCCCCGCCTTACGGTCCTTGAAGGGTTCTATCTGGGCATAGATTTCCTTGATATTCTCATAGTTTTCGGCAATGGAAGTGCCGAACATCGTGGCAAAGAAGTCAAGATTCTCCTCCACCGACAGGTCCTGATAGAGTGAAAAGCGTCCGGGCATATAGCCGATGCGGCTGCGTATCTTGCGATAGTCGCGCACCGTATCCAGTCCATCTACCTCTGCCTGCCCTTCGTCCGGCAAAAGCAGCGTGACCAGAATCCGGAACAGAGTTGTCTTTCCGGCTCCGTCGGGACCGATCAGTCCGTATATCTCTCCGGGATTCACCTGCAATGATACGCCGTCGAGCGCCACGCAGGAGCCATAACGCTTACTGATCTGCTTTACATTGATGACAGCCATAGTGCATGATTATTTAAAATGAACAAACGCATACATTCCCAATTTCAGATAGCCGTCGTTGCGGAGTGCTATCTTCACGGCATAAACCAGGTCGGCCCTCTCATCTTTGGTCTGTATGTTCTTGGGGGTAAACTCCATCTCATCAGCAATCCAGATCAGTTTGCCGGTATAGGAACGCAGATTCTTCGTGCCGTCGTCAATAGTGACCCGAAGCGAATCACCCAGTTTGACTTGGCTCAGCTGCGGCGTAGTGAAATAGGCACGCACATACACCTGATTCATATCGGCCATCTTGAACAGGGATTTTCCGGCCGTGGCCATCTCACCGGTTTCGGCGAATTTGGTCAGCACCACCCCGTCGATGGGAGCCACGATACGGCATTTGGCCAACTGGTCTTCCTTCTCGGCTATCTGCACATCATACAGCTCCACTTCCTCCTTGATGCCCGCATTATTCCGCTCATAAGTCTGTTTCTGGGCGGCAATCTCGCGTTCGGCCACAGCTATCTGCGAAGCCAGATCCTCCACCTGCTTACGCGTACCGGCATCCTTGGCTTCCAGAATGCGATAGCGCTCATAGTCCACCCGCAGATTGTTCAACCGTTCGTATTGCGAAGCCAGTTGCCGCCGAATGTCCACCTGCTTGGTGCGTGCGTTGGCTTTCTTGCGCAGCAGTTCCTGCTTTTGCAGAAATGTCTGAACAGAGTCAATGACACCGACCACCGCTCCTTTCCGGAGCCGGTCGCCCTCGGTAAGATCCAGCCGGACAATGCGTCCGTTGCTCTCGGCCGAAACCATCACTTCCGTAGCTTCCACCTGACCGCAGGCATCAAACTCTCCCGATTTGTCCGTGCAGGCTCCGCAAAACAGGAGCAACAGCAACAGACCGTGATATAAAGTTCCGCTTTTCATATTCTGATTCTTTTTCAAGTTTCTTCTACTGTCCCAACGTATTTCTCAAATCATAGACCGCCATGATGAACTGCACCTGATGGATCGACTCGGCCACCCGGGCATCAAACTCATCGTCAATCCGGTCCATCAGTTCGGTCATCCGAATCACTCCCTGACGGTATTGCTCCTCACCGGCCTGACGCAACGACTCGCGCAAACGAATAATCTCGCGGTCCTGCTTCCAGATGCGTTCCGCCTTGTCCACCGCATTCATCTGCTCCGTTGCTTCGAGCATAGTATTGAACACGAAAGTTTCCTGCTCGATCTTTACCCGGCGTTCCTGCGCCTTCACCTTGCGCAAGTCCTCTTTTCGGGAATACAGGGCTCCGATGTTCCATTGCAGCTTCAGGCCTACCGTGTAGTAAGGCTCAAACTCATTCTTCAGCATATTCAGGCCCGGACGTCCCAATCCTCCCTGAAAGGACAGATTCAGTTTAGGATAAAGATAGGTCTGCAACTCCTTCCGCTGCACCTCCGTCTGCCGAAGCTGTGCCTGATAGAGCCTCATCTCCGGACGAGCCAGCCGCATACTGTCTGTCTCAACCGCCACCTCGGGCTCAGAGAACCGTGCTCCGTCCAGATCTTTTCCGGTCAGTTTGCCCAACATCGCCACATAGGTCTTCCGGTCGGCACACAGGGCATCTTTCTTTTGCTGATAATCCAGAATGCGCACCTTGACCTGATCCACATCCGACTGATAAGACACTCCCTGTTCCAGTCCCACACGGGCCTCTTCCAGACTGCGGTTCAGGCTCTTGATTACAATCTCGTTCTGGGCAATCTGTTTGTCCATCAGCAGAATCCCCAGAAACAGGTTCTGCACCTGCTGACGGATGGCATACAGAGATACATCCAGCTGCCGGCTCTGCACTTCGGCCTCGGCACGCACCTTGCTCTTCTGACTGGCACTGCTTCCTCCGTCCCACACGGTCTGGTTCAGCTCACCCACCACGGAATACTGGTCGTGCGGCAAATCAAATTCAAACCCGGGAATCTCGAAAGGCATCTCCACCACCTCGGACTGATACTGCGCCTTGGCCGATACGTTCAGCTGGGGCAACCACCCCTTGCCGATGCGCTTCAGGTCATATTGCTCCACTTCACGGATCAGGCCACGTTCCTGAATCAGAGGATAATGGTTGCGCGCGGCCTCCAGACATTCGTCCAGCGTCACCTGTCCGTACACACCGCCGCAAACCGCCGAAATCCATACCATCAAAAAGAAAAGCCTTTTCATATTCTCCTCCTTTCTGAGTTTATCTTAAACATTTCTTATTAACAACCTTGTTAATTATCGGATACACGGATCATCATTTTCTTACGCCAATCATCAAACTAACCTTTTACCGGGTCCTTGCCATAAAGACGGAGATAAATCAAAGTAAGTATTTCCTCGTGTCTCCGCTTCAGCAGGGCATCCATTTCCGCCTTTCCAAAATGGGCTATCTGATTAATGGCCGGCAGAAACATATAGGTGGAGAAAACCAGCGTCACAATATCCAGAAAGAGCTGTTCGAAAGTAACCGGATTGCATTTCCCCTCGGCTATCTCATGCTGCAACAATGCCTTATGATGCCCTCCCAGAGCACACATAAGATTGATGACATTCTCCTGATAGCGTTCCAACAGGTCAGGACTATGTTTTGCCACTTCGTAAAGCAGACCGGCCAGTTGTGTATGCTCGTCCAGAAAAGCAAGCAACATGGAAATACCGGCACTCAGATTTTCCCAAAATGACTGTCTCTCGGCCGACATGGACTGGCGCACCGATGAAAACAGCTCATGCAGATTCTTGTCCAATACCTTGAAGAAAATCTGCTCCTTGGTATTAAAATAATAATGAAGCATGGCGTGCGTCACCCCTGCCCTGCGGGCTATCTCGGTGGTTGTGGCCAACAGATAGCCTTTTTCGAGAAACAACTCCTCGGCAGCCGCCATAATAGCCTCTTCCGTGTTCTTTTTTGCCTTGTTTATCTTCCTTGTATTCATGTCTTTATATATTAACAGCTCTGTTAATTCCCAAATGTAAAAGAATAAAATAAAAAAACAAACTTTTTTTCTGGATTTAACATTCTATTTTTTGATTGGGCACCGCAAACTGAAATCATCGAAATGATTTTATCCGATCATCGAAATGAAATGAAAATTTCATCACCATGTTTTTTTGAGGCCTTGCGAGACAAAAAAAGAGATGCGCCCCAGTGAGGACGCATCTCCTTATTTTCTTATAGAATCAAACTTTCGGCGTTTGTCTCCGCATGATTAGTTGCCCACGGCAGACAGACGCAATTTGTAAGACAGCGGCTTCTTCGGAACCCGGTATTTCACCAGGGTATCCACATTCTGACCGCAGCTGGCATTTCCCACACCGCGCATCACGGCATCCAGATGCATCACGATGTACGGACGCTTTTTCAGTTCCCACATGTGGTTGGCATTCATGAAGTCGGCATCGGTATAAGGCAAGGTAGAGAAAGACACATTGCCTTCGGTTTCGATCTTCACTCCATTGCCCTGGGCATCAGTCAGCACCAGTTCGCGCAGTCCCTCACGGTTGCCCATGCTCTGCGGCTTGACATACTCGGCAGTCATGCTGTCCACCTCTGTGCTGTAACGGCCCACCAGACAACCGTCCTTGCGGTCGTTATAGTTCTCCCACGGACCGTAGGCATAATAATCCACCTGATTCAAGGCAGAATCCACCATGCAAACCAGTCCGGCACGACGCAAGTCCTCGGTCTGCGGATCGAACTGCACATCCATGTCCACCACACCCTGAGGATAGAACTTATAGGTAATTGTTGTAGGACACAGTGAACTGCCGCGGAAGGTCTTCACGACCACACAATCGTCTTCACGGCTCACGGTGCAGGTACCCTTTTCATTCAGTCCGGCATTCGTATTGCCAAACTTGTCGTTTTCAATCCAACGGTGGTTGTCGTAAACAAATCCCTGACCGTCGGCAATCACATTCTTGCCTTTCATCAACAGAGTGGTCATCCGACCGGTACGTGCGTCAAAGGCAGCCTTGATGCCCTCGCCTTTGATAACGACTTCCTCGGCATTCTCCACGACTTCCAGTTCATTGCCCTGCGGCTTCAGGGTCTTCAGACCGCCACGCTCGGCGATGACAAACTGAGCCATAGCCTCCTCGTGGTTCTTGGCACTCCATACTGTGGCATTTCTTCTCTTCACAATCATGTTCAGCAACACCTCGTCGCCCTGTTTCTTGGCTTTTGAGAGTTTCACTTCATTCAGCTTCACAGCCATAACGAAAGAATCCTTCGGAGCAACATCCGGCAAACCAAGTTTCTTGACGCTTACCTTGACACCATTCTTCAGCACTTCGGCATAAAGATCAAAATCCTTCAACGAAGTGAAGTCGTATTTGTTTCTGATGGCAATGTAGGCCACATTTTTCTTCTCATCCAACCGCTGCAGACGGAAATTCACCCACTGGTGAGCGGCTTTTACCTCCTTCAGCTTGGCACTTTCATTACGGGTAGCCGGAATGACACCGTTACTGCAGAAGTTACCCTGGTGCGGGCCCGGGAAGTCATATCCCGTGTGCAGACGTCCTTTCCAGGTGCCGTTCTTGATTTCCTTAGGTTCGTAAATGGCCTGGTCTACCCAGTCCCAGATACATCCGCCCGAGGTGGCATTACTGTTTTCAATGCTCTCCCAATATTCTTTCAGGTTACCGATGGCATTACCCATAGCATGCGCATACTCACAAATGAACATCGGCTTGTCCATGTTGCTGGTGTACTGGGCCATCCAGTCCATACCCGGATACATCTTTGAATACAGGTCACTGTAGGTGTTACCGCCATAAGGCAATCCGTTACGCGTTCCTTCATAGTGAATCGGTCTTGGATCGAGTTTGCGGGCAGCAGCATAACATGCCTCAAAATTGCGTCCGTTACCGGCTTCGTTACCCAAACTCCAGAAAATCACACTCGGGTGATTGCGGTCACGCAGCACCATCCGGTCGATGCGGTCCACAAAGGAAGGAATCCACGACGGACGATCGCTGATGCTCTGATTGGCATGGTCTTCCAGATCGGCCTCGTCCATACAGTAGAGTCCGTAGTAGTCGAACATGGCATACATCTTGGCCGCATTCGGATAGTGTGATGTACGGATGGTATTGATATTGTTGCGCTTCATGAGCAACACATCCTGCAACATAGACTCCGTAGTCACCGCGCGTCCGTAAAGCGGATGAGTGTCGTGACGGTTCACACCCTTGAAGAATACACGCACCCCGTTTACAAAAATCTTGGAATCCTTGACTTCGATATGACGGAATCCGTATTTGGTAGAGAAAGCCATCTCCGGTTTCTTTTCCGAATTCTCGGAGTACTGTACCACGCGCACCGTATACAGGTTCGGATGCTCGGCGCTCCACAAGGCCACCTCACCTGGCACTTCCAAAGTTACATCGCGCACAACCAGCGTATCAGCATCGGTCAGCGTTCCGCCCACCAGATCCAGACGCAGGTTTTTCTTTGTGACCAGCTTGTCGCTCGGGTCATAGAGTGCCACTTCGATGCTCTTGTTGAACGGCTGATGATCGCGGTTGTCAATCTCCAGACGCACATTCACCTTGGTTCCTCCTGCCGGCACTCCGTCGAAACCGGCCACCTGAGCGGTGATATAATGGTCACGAACGGCAATTTTCGGCGTATTATATAAGTACACGTCACGGAAGATACCACTCATACGGAACATATCCTGACACTCCAGATACGAACCGTCGCTCCAACGGAACACCTGTACGGCCAACTTGTTCTCACCTTTCTTCAGATATTTGGTCAGATCGAATTCGGCCACATTGTTCGAACCCTGAGAATAACCCACATACTGTCCGTTCAGATAAACCAGAGCGGCACTGTAGATTCCTCCGAAATGAATGAAGGTACGTCCCTCCTGCCAGTCAGCCGGCACCTGGAAAGTACGTACGTATGAACCCACCGGATTGATACCGTAGTTCTTGCCCCCGTCGTTGAATCCCGGACGGGCCTTAATGAACGGAGGTGTATTGGCATGCGGATACTCCACATTGGCATAAATCGGACGGTCGTAGCCCTGCATCTCCCAGTTGGAAGGAACCGGAATCTCATCCCATCCCGACACATCATAGTCTTCCTTATAGAAGTCCACCGGACGTTTGGAAGGTTCATCCACAAAGTTAAACTTCCAGTTACCGTTCAGCAACTGATAATAACTGCTGTTGGGCTGCACCCAAGGAGTGCGGTAGAAGTTCTTGTCGGCCAGCATCGCCTCTTCACTCGGATAAGGCAGATAAGTGGCATGCGCCTTCTCCTTGTTCTGCTCAAACATGGTTTCGTCTTCCCAGAAAGGAGACTCAAACTTAGGTTTCTCTACCTGCACAAAGCGGAACCAGGAACTTTCGCCTGCCTTGGCACTCTCGATACGCTGCAACTTGCCGTCCTGCAAGGCATACACAAAATTCTTCTTTTGCGGATTGGCCGAACGGACCTGGAACACACCGGTCTTCCCTTTCACCGGAAGGAACTCAAACTGTGCATTGTTCCACACACCGGCCACAGCAGGCCATTGCAGCAGATAGTCGATAGACGGATTACCGCCACCGTCGTCAAAATTCTGGTCGTAGAAAGCACCACCTACAACACGGCGCTGCAAATCCAGCATCTTCACGGTCCAGTACTGGCCACGGTTCTGCGCATCCTTCTTCTCCGGACGGATACGGGCATTGTTCTCGCCACTGTCACCATTACCCAGCACCCACTTGCCGTCGGCACTGACAATCTGGTAAGTCAGATCCTGATCAAAACCAGCCACGGCACTTTCCTTCACTTCAAACCAGGCTGCCTTGGTATTCTTCACTGCCTCCTTGTCCTTCAGGGCCAATGAACCGTCGGCCTCACAGGTCACGGCCATTTTCGGCTTGTTGGCAGGAACCAGCAGATACGTTCCGTCCTTGGCCGGCTCCAGTTTCCACAACTGCGATTCGTCACTACCGTTATTCTCGGCCATACGCACCTCGCCGTTGCCGGTGGTGTGAATAGCCAGATTGTCAAACGGGTTCATGATGCGGTAACTGCCGGACAGTTCCGTTACCGTCCAGTAGAGCTGTTTGTCCGCCTCATTCCATTTCAGGGCTGTGGCTGCACTCTCCTTTCCGCCCTGATATCCCAACACCATATTCGGTTTCGATTTGGGATACAGCACATACAAGCGTCCCTTTTCAAATGCCTGCGCTCCCCATGCAAACACAGAAGCACAAAGGCACCCGATGAGGGTACACATCCATCTGTTCAGATTCTTCTTCATCCGATCTTCTTTATTTAAAGTTAAACATAATAATATTTCTATTTCCCGAACCTGTTTTTAAGCCGAAGCCACAAACCGGTATTCTTCTTCAGAAACCCGAAGGTATAAGCCGCCGAAGCCAGCCAGACCAAGGCTGCCGGAAGATAGCGCACCGGACTGTCCACCAGGTAGCAAAGCAGCGTTGTGGCCAGAATCAGGCCGCCCTGCACCAGAATATTGCCCACAATGCTCCGGCGCAACACGAAACCGTAGCGCATGCGATACA
This sequence comes from Bacteroides sp. OF04-15BH, assembly GCF_003477995.1. Taxonomy (GTDB): domain Bacteria; phylum Bacteroidota; class Bacteroidia; order Bacteroidales; family Bacteroidaceae; genus Paraprevotella. The sequence goes on along the minus strand of NZ_QUEM01000033.1, from coordinate 11,880 downwards.
GGGTGAGCAGCATCAGCATGTCCAACAGACCGGTCAGCGACAGGGCCAACCCGCCGCCAGGAAGTCCCCAAAGCACAAAGCAACCCACAACCAGCGCTACAAAAAACAGGTTATAAAGCAGCTCCACAAGCAAATATATCTTCAGGTCGCTCTTCACCAAAGGCAGATAAGCCAACGGAAGCGTCACGCCCCGAAACAGCATATAGATACCGGCACATACGGCCATATCCACAATAGGCAGGAACTCCCGCGTGTAAAGCAGAGGAACCACTACCGGCAAGGCCAGCATAAAGGCTATGAGCACCGGAGCAATCAGCATCACACAAACCTCGATCTGCTGGTTTACCGAGGCGGTCATCTCCTTCAAATCCTGATGCACCGCCGAGAGACGAGGATAATAGTCGGCCTCCAACGCCACGAACACCATGCCCGGATAAGTGACCATCAGACTGAAACCCATCTTGAAAAAAGCGACTTCTTCCAAGGAGGCATGACGCAGAATGGCCACCGGAATGACCCATTCGGCCAGACTGGCAAAAATGGAAGAGAGGATGAAAGCCATCCCCAACCGTACCAGTCCCATCCCCTGCTGCCAGAGGTGCGGCGAAGGCTTGAGCAACTGCCATGGATATACCCGCCGCGCATAATAAATGTAGACACACATCACGGCAAAGGTGCTGCACAACAACGCGGCCACAATCCCCTGCTCCCGAAAGAAATAATAAAAAGGAATGGTAGTCAGCAAAGTGAGCCCTCCGCAAAGCAAAGAGGCCCATGCAATCCATTTCAGCCTACGGGCCGCCTTCAGCAAGGCCAACTCTCCTCCGGTCACTGCCAGAAATCCGATCATCGGCGCCAGGAAAACAATATCCAGCGTATGGTCCTCTTTTCCCGAAAAGGAGAAATAATTGAGCACAGGAGCCAGCAGAACGCATAGCAAGGTGCCGCCGACAGCCGTGGCCAGTACCCATGTGCGCACCATCGCCACATAGCGGTTTGTTTCCTCCGATGAGCAGTGCTCCTGAGTGTCGGACACATGTTTCACCGCACTCATCGCCAGCCCCAGATTGGTAATATTGGCCACAAAAGCCATCAGACTCTGATAAAGGGCAACCAATCCCATGCCGACCGCTCCCAGAAAAACGGTTGCCAGCTTATTTCGCACCAGCGACACCGCCATAGTCAGTGCCTGAGTGCCTCCGAGTATTCCCGTATATTTGACGATCTGCCCGTACGTGGTGGATTTTTTTTGCGGTATGTTTTCTCCGTCAGGCAGTCCGGTCTTCGATTTTTCATCCATGCAGCCGCAATAAATAAATTAAAAACAAGCAAATATACACTCTTTTGTGCAAATATTCGGTAACTTTGCCCCAAAAGATTAAGATATAGCAATCTATGAAGATATTACTGATCGGAGAATACAGCAACGTACATTGGACGCTCTCGCAAGGCCTGCGCGCTTTAGGCCACGAAGTGACCGTTCTTTCGGATGGAGACGGATGGAAAAACTATCCGCGCACTCTGGATTTGAAACGCACCTCTTATAACCGTCTGTCCGGCATCCGTTATCTGCTCCGCCTGATCCGTCTGCTCCCCCGCCTGCGCGGCTATGATGTGGTGCAACTCATCAATCCCATGTTTCTGGAGATAAAGGCAGAGCGCATGCTCCCCGTCTACAAATATCTTCGCCGTCACAACGGGCGTGTCTTTCTGGGAGCATACGGCATGGACCGTTATTGGGTTCAGGCCGGCTGCGACGGCAAGAGTTTCCGCTATTCGGATTTTAACATCGGCAGTAGCCTGCGCGAATCGGCCGAAATCACGCAATGGAAAAACGAATGGCTGGAAGGAAGCAAAGGCCGCCTGAACCAGTATATCGCCGAAGACTGCGACGGCATCATTGCCGGTCTTTACGAGTACTGGGTGAGCTACCATCCTTATTTCGGAGACAAGACAACCTTTATCCCGTTTCCGATCAACCAAAGCGAGATCACCCCGATACACCCGCGTAACGACGGGAAAGTGCGTTGCTTTATCGGCATCCAGAAGACCCGCAATGCTTACAAAGGTACCGACATCATGCTGCGTGCGCTGGAAGAAGTGGCAGCACGCTACCCGAACTGCGAAATCGTAAAGGCTGAATCCGTACCCTTTGCCCAGTATCAGGAAATGATGAACGACAGTGACCTGCTCCTGGACCAGCTTTACAGTTACACACCGGCCATGAACGGCCTGCTGGCCATGGCCAAAGGACTGGTACTAGTGGGCGGTGGTGAACCCGAGGCTTACGATCTGTTGCAGGAAGACACCCTGCGCCCGATTATCAACGTACAGCCCAATCAGGAGGATGTGGTGCGAAAGTTGTCCGAAATCATGGAAAATCCCGATATTCTGCCAGTACTCTCAAAAATGAGCCGGGAATACATAAAAAAATATCACGATCATATTCAAGTGGCCCAATCATACATAAACTACTGGAAAACAAGTCACAAGAAGTAAACAAAAGCCCCTCTTCGCATAGGTCGGGCAACAGAAAAACAAAAAAATATCAGAAAAAAAGCGCGAAATATTTGGAGATATCAAAAAAAGGCGCTACCTTTGCATCGCAATTGAGAAAAACAACGGTTCAAAATTGCAAAAAGGAAGGAAGTTTGGGTGAGTGGCTGAAACCACCAGTTTGCTAAACTGACGTGCGGGTTACCGTACCGGGGGTTCGAATCCCCCAGCTTCCGCAAAAATTGGCGTCTTCGTCTAGCGGCTAGGACACATGCCTCTCACGCATGGAACACGGGTTCGATTCCCGTAGACGCTACAAAATCAATTGATTTCTCTTATCTAACCAAACGGCGTCTTCGTCTAGCGGCTAGGACACATGCCTCTCACGCATGGAACACGGGTTCGATTCCCGTAGACGCTACTCTTATCAGAAAATATTATTGGAAGGAAGTTTGGGTGAGTGGCTGAAACCACCAGTTTGCTAAACTGACGTGCGGGTTACCGTACCGGGGGTTCGAATCCCCCAGCTTCCGCAACGACCTAAGAAATTAGGAGGAAAGAAATAGACAAGTCCCGTAAAATCAATGTTTTACGGGACTTTTTTTATTTATCCGACGGACAATCGAAAGACACTAAAATGCCTACTTCTGACAAAGTTCCGTTACTAAATCGTTACTAAAAATCAGCCTGTAAAAATAGTAACGATTTTCGATGTAAGTCCCTGATTTGTCGCTTATTGACGTTCAAATGTCTGCTTATAACCCAATTATTAATTATTCCTTTGCAGAGGGAAGTCATTACACCCACTGTAACGGAGCTAAATTAAAAAGGATATGAGTAAGAGTACATTTAAGATTTTGTTCTATCTAAGAAAAAATCAGGTAAACAAGGACGGAACAGTTTGTATTATGATTCGTCTGTCACTTAATGGTGAAATCTCACAGTTCAGTTCTAAACTAAGTGTCAAACCCGATGCTTGGGATAAAAACTTATGTAGAGCTAAGGGAAATAGTCTGAAATCACGCCAACTAAATGAAACACTAGAAGATATTCGTACCTCCTTAAAAAATCATTATAGAGATATTGAAATGCAGGAAACATTTGTTACTGCAGAGAAAGTTCGCAACGCATTTCTCGGTCTAACGACTAAACAGAGAACCCTATTAGAGATTTTGAAAAAACACAATGAGGATGAAAGAAAACTGGTTGGAATCAGTAAGAGCCTGGCTACGATAGAAAAATACGAACGCTGTCATAATCGCCTGGAGGAATTTATGAGGCTTAAATACAAAATATCAGATATACCTCTTAAAGAAATTAATAATGCTTTTATTACAGACTTTGAGTGTTTTCTAAGAACAAAATATAATTGTAATGAAAATACGACAGCAAAGTTTATTCAGATCTTACGCAAAATAATTCTTATAGCTAAAAATAATGGTTGGATTTTTATAGATCCTTTTGCTAACTACAAAATAAAAACCAAACCTGTTGACCGTGGCTATCTTACAGATGAGGAGGTTAAGAAGATAATGGACAAGTCCTTTCCTACAAAAAGGCTGGAACAGGTAAGGGATTTATTTATTTTTTCTTGCTTCACAGGATTGTCCTATATTGATTTGAAGGAGCTGAAGGCAAGCGACATCAGAATCTCGTTTGACGGGAAGCCGTGGATTATGACGCACCGTCATAAGACAGATACTCCGGTAAACGTACCGCTGCTGAAAATACCGCAGGCGATACTCCAGAAATATGAAGGTCAGCTCCCCAAAGGCCAATTGCTGCCTGTACTGAGCAATCAAAAACTTAATTCTTACTTAAAAGAGATTGCGGATTTGTGCGGTATAAATAAAAATATTACCTTCCACCTTGCGAGTCACAGTAAATTCTTTTATTCATTGAATATCAGCAAGTTGAGTATTTAAAAAATGTGACTGCTAACGATTTAGAAACGAGCTATATTCTTTTTCTTTCACAACTTTGCAATATACAAAGAACGCTTTGATTTCGAGTGCAAAGTTAAATCTAATTTCTGAAAAACAACATTTTATGCTGTGATTTTACAAAATATTAAGATTAGTCTTTGCAAAGGTAAAAGAGTAGTTACCAATAGTAATTTTCATGTAACGTCATTTTAAGAGTATGGCAAAAAGAACATATTCATAAACGCATATATGTATCTTGCCATATTGGGAAATCAATTGCTTAGTTCCATTTTTGCAGATTATATTTCTATTTTGTCTAAATTACGACGGAATACAGCAGATATTCAAGGGATTTGGATGGATTATCACGATAAAATATTATTTTTGTAGCGTAAAAACAATAAAAATATGAAGTTAAATCGCATAAGAGCAGTTTTGGAGGACAAAGGGATAAGCCAAACATGGCTTGCAAAGAAGTTGGGAAGGAGTTTCAGTACGGTCAATGCATACGTATGCAACCGCACTCAACCCAATCTTACCACACTTCTTGAAATAGCGCAGCTATTGTCTGTGGATATGAAAGAACTAATTACGGATGAGACGGAGCGTACCACTATATAGAAAATGAAAGACAATGTCAAACAATAGTTAGTGAATTGCCTTATGATAATCAAAAAACTTGGCTTATTCGTATTATGGTGCATTTGCATCATATTGGGGCTAAAAGCTCTTACTCATGCATTTTCGGAAACTATCGGAATAGTTATAATAGTTTGTGTCGTGGTTGTTGCTGATATTGTTCAGAGATATTTCAATCGACATGAACGGTGGTTCCGAAAGAGAGTTAATATGCTGAGAACCATTTGTCCGAATTCTCCAAATGATTTTCGGATGATTGGTGACCCATTGTTTGAGTCTTTTTCTTTGGGAAATTTCTTCATTCAATACAAGCCTGAAACCAAGGAGTTTCACCTCTGTTGCTGTATTTATATGGTTCTCCCCAATATTGTAGAGACTTGGAACAAAGCAATAGAAGACATAAATACAATTATTGCCCAGAAAGCGCCTTACGTAAAAATTGTAATAGATAGGCATGGTGAATTAGGGCAGGGTTTCAGTCTGATAATCCCTGCTAAGAAAGCGAAGAAAACACTTTTGTTGGCATTTGCTCACATACTCCTTGAACTCAAGAAGTCGCTCCCATATAGAACTAACGAGAATGGCATTTTAGTATGTGAAGTCTATTTTAAAATCAAGGTGTTCAACACGATTTGCTATGGCGAATATGATGGCGTGAGAGTGCTGAAAGCGGTTACCATATCTTCAGATGGAAATTATACCTTCGTCAATGTCGAGGAAGATGAATGTGTGCCAGAAGACTTTACCAAGTCCAATCCTCCGATGTCCATCATCCTGCAATATGACTTGTATTCAATAGAAACCAATATGTTGATTAGCAAAGAGGAATTTGATGTCCATTGGGAGAAATGCAAAGACTTGTGTGAATCATAATCATTGGAGTACGGATTACAAATTCGATAGCACTATGAATTTTACAACTATAATGTTAGGACATAAAAAAAGGCAAGTTAGGCTACAAGCTGATGTTAGTTACGACCCTTTTCAAATTTTTCCTGATTTACAACATGTAAAAGACAACAATCTCTTCCACATCGATGAAGGAGATGTATTTTATGACTTCATAGGTGACCAAGGACCATTAAGATTTATTTCCGATAACTTCAAAGATTTGTTAGAAAATAATGGAGTAAAGGGAGTTTCTTTTATCCCCATAAAAATATATGGTTCAAGGTTGCAATACTATGCTCTGTTAGAAACGCAAATAGATTCTATCTGTGAACATGATTCTGACGGAGACCATATTTATGGGACTTTCCAAATAGATTTCACCTCGTGGAATGGAGAAGAACTCTTTTATTTGAAAGATAGTGGGGCTATAGTTTGTTCTTTACGAGTTAAAGAACTCATTGAAAGACACAATATTTCAAATGTCTCTTTTGAAGGCTTAGATAAATATTAAGAATTGACTATGATGAAATTTATAACTATCAGCATATATATATCATTATGTATTTTGTTCGTTGGTTGCAAAAAAACAAATTCCTCCACAAACGAAATGTGTAATTGTTCTGTGGAGAGCATAGAGGATGAATTAGAATTGCTATGTTTAAAATCGAAAAATGATTCTATGACACTCTCCATGGAGATAACTTCTGACAACATGGTCAATGATTACAACTACAGATATTTGGGCTCATTACAAGTAAGCAGCAGAATGTTTGAGGTGTTACAAAAAACAGTATTGTCTGGTCAGTATAAAGATGCTCAACGAGCATTAGTTTCTATTAGGTTCTTTACAAATGGAAATTTATTCGGAGAATATACTGGATTGAACAACTTTTATTCCGTAAAGATTTCCTCTAACAATATTTGCATCTATAATGTAGAAACAAGAAGTAGCAAAAAAATCAATATGAAGGATTCGATACCACAACTATTATTCTTCCATTATAACGATAAGGATAGTTCTTCATGCGGAGACCTGTTCTACTTTCGCAAGAATTAGTTTTTTTGTGTAGTTTGGATATAATCTGCATAACAGCATTGTTATTTTCCACAACTCTGTGCAATTATCCGGTTTTGTCATTTCAAGAGTATGGCAAAAGAACATATATTCATTGCAAACATGCATCTTTCCGTGTTGGAATATCAATTGCTTAGTTCCATTTTTGCAGATTATATTTCTATTTTGTCTAAATTACGACGGAATACAGCAGATATTCAAGGGATTTGGATGGATTATCAAAATAAAACGTTATTTTTGTAGTATAAAAACGATAAAAATATGAAGTTAAGCACTATGAGAGAAATAAATCCCAAAGAAACCACCCGTGCATATGCATTTGAGCTTTGGATGAAAGCCCCGATGCCAATGGTTACGTTTTTCAAGATTTTGGATGTCAGTCGTCTTGTTAAAATCAGCAAAAAGTCAGGTATGAAATTCAATATGCTGATGTGCTGGTGCATCGGCAAAGCGGCAAGCAGTATCAAGGAATTTTATATGCTGCCTGTCGGAGACAAATTGATGCAATATGATGCTATTGCGGTTAATACCATTGTTATGAACAAGGACAATGAGGTCAGTTCATGTGATGTGCCGTTTTCTGATGATTTGCAGCTATTCAATGAAGATTATCTGAAATTGACAATGGAAGTAGCCCGAAGCTGTGAGAACCACGATTTGACAGAAAGCATGGTAATAGGGACTTCCGCACTGGCCCAATATGAAATTGACGGTGCGGTAGGTATGTACAGCGGTATCTTCAACAATCCGTTTATGATATGGGGCAAGTACCATAAAGGTTTCTTCAGAACGACACTAACGGTTTCATTCCAATTCCACCACACTCAAATGGACGGGGCACATGCTGCAAAGTTCCTGGATCGCCTGCAGCAGGAAATCAATAAATTACTTGTGTAGCGATGAAATATCCAAAGTGTTGTTTTATATTTGAATCTGATTTTCTTCAATTTTGCGATAGAAGAAAAAGATTTGTATGAAACCCTGTTATAGACACCTCAAATTGGGCGGTTTCACAATTGGTGAATACCGCCCAATATAAAAAATGTCTTAACAAACAAGTTTAACAAGAATGGTCAAGATTTGGCTATTCACAATAGATTTTTGAGAATGAAATATATAATAGAAATTTTCATGTGTTTATTTTTGATTTGTTCATGTGACAATCATGATGTAGAATTCAATGAAAAGGAACAGACTTTTTATATTTACAATCTGTTGCATTTTTCTATTGAGCCATTAGATAGCTTTAGCAAATCTTATACATATGACTTCTTTTTGCGGACAAAGGGAACATGTAGAGAGGTGGATACTATTTGTTTAAAAAAAAGAATATCAAAGAAATTTAAAGCGATAGAATCGTCTTCTTATAAGCAAGAATTTCGGTATAATCCTTCCTATATAAGGCTATTACCAAACACTCAATATGTAATAAGACATAACGGGATGGGAGCTAAAGTAAATATAATAAAGTATTTTTATACAGATTCTTCTGGAAATTTACATTATAAGTGTGATGAAAAGTCTAGTAGGAAATTACAAGAGCCTTAATTATAAAGATTTTTGCTATAAAAAGAATATATAATTAGTTAGGAGAAAATATCAATAAAATCCATGAGTGAGACACAACAACCCACGGGTTTTATTTTTATTATTTTTTCTTCAGTACACCGGTCTTTGCGCTTCTTGGCTCATTCCCAAATGAATCTATTAGATAATGCAACTATCATTCTTTATCTTGTAAAATATATTATAACCACTTGACAAATGTTCTAACATCAGAATACTGCCGTCAAGCACTTTGAAGATACCGTTCAACACTTCACTACTATCCGAATCGTTTGTAGATTCCTGCTTCAAGCAATACGTTCCATCTTCATTTAGTGTGAGTGTTGTTTCAACATTAGGTGGCAACACACCGCAATATGTTCCTGCAATGGAATCCAAGTCAATACTGTTTTCTTAGACTGCCGTATATTCTTCGACTTTAACAGGATTAATATCGGCATCATTTTGTTTCGTATTACATAAGATATAAGATGCAACAAGTGAGATAACCAAAACTGCTATAATTATCTATTTCTTCTTCATAGCCATCATAAAAATAAAAAGTGTCCGCAATGTCAAACGAGTGGCATCACGGACACGAATGAACAGTTGAGAGTTAATGAAAAGTCAGGATTCTGCTATGTTGCTGATGCATTGGACAAGTTCTTGCACTATCAAACACGATACGGAGACCGTTCGTCTTTACTTTATCGAAGCAAAGGATGCGCTTGTAGCCGATGGTCGTTGTCTATTATTTCTTATTAATTTTCTTTTTAATTTCATTCGCCTCTTTAAATAGGCTATTAGCAATGCTATCTTTAATTGCTGCCATCTGTATCATTTCGATATGGTGGCGAACAGAATCCTCGTAAGCAGCAACACGATTCCTCACATTATTTATAACATTTTCGTCTCGACATATAGAGAAGTACTTTTCAATGTAGTGAATGTTTGGGTCATCAGTAGAAAGCACCATCTTCAATGCCCTATATTTCAAGTCTGCCTCCTCCCAATCTTGGTAATCTCGCCATTGGGTGAGATTGCCCCAAATGGAAATGACAAGGGATAGAGCCAAGCCACCAATGAAAAGAAGAACATTCTTTGAGGTTGGCTCGAAGTGATGGGTTACAACCTTCTTTTGAGGTGATTTGTTCATCAATTCAAGTTTATCTTGCAATGCCTTTGAGGTGACAGTATGCTCTTGTTTCATCTGCTTGACAGCATCAACCAAGAACTTGCTTCGCTGCTCATTTTTGCCAAGTTCAACCTTAATAAGGTCAGCAAAAACGATAATGGCATCTCTTAATTTGGATATTTTATCTCTGACTTCCTCTTCTTTGATAAACATCGCATTGATTGACTTATCCAACTTGGTTATGTCATTACTTGCAAGAACGTTTTCTGCTCCTGCGTTCTTTGTGGAGGCAGAAAGTTCATCGACTTTCTGCTCCAATCTCTCAACTGTGCCGTAGATGGCTTCCAATAGTTCTTCTTTCATGTTCGATTCTAATTTTAAGTTTGTAACTTGCATCAAAGGCTGAAGCCCTTTCTGCGTTTTCTCTTTTTCTTCTTGGCGGATTCATCCTCTGGGAATGGCTCATAAGTTTGGGCATTAGACGGAGCTAACAAGCCGATGGAAGAAATACCACTCCAAGGGTCTTGGGTATGTTCTGCCGTTGGTTGAGTCTGTTCTACTTGGTGACAACTTGATTGTCCTCCCTGCATAGATTCGGCTCTTGGCGATACACGATTATACTCTGTGCCAAGTCTTGCATCCAACTTGCCAAAGCTATAGCCTCGGCTAATCTGCGTACCTTTGAAGCTATATCCATCCTTGCTGAAACGGATGCCTTGTACCTTGGTTCGCTCCTTGTCCTTATAGACAAACTCTAGGTGAACACCTCGTTTTGCAAGTTCATTCTTGAACTTCTGCCAGCTATCTGCAACTTTCAAGGCATCCTTGACGGCATTGTGAATCTCGTATTTGGCACGCTCTGCATTGCGTAACTTGCGAGTATTAGTATTGCCCTTGTCCGTTCCGTAGGTCAGTCCATACTTGGATTTTAGAGCCTTGGTCACTTGCTCATTACGCCTGTAATCATTCCTGTCTGATATGAGTTTGCCCTCATTATTGATGCGATTGTACACGATATGACAATGTGGATTGTCTGTGTTGTGATGCCTTACGATGATGAATTGAGTATCTTTTATCCCCATCATCTGCATGTATTCAAGGGCTATCTTAGCCATGAAATCATCCGTCAAACGTGGCTTGTCCTCTGGTTTGAAGCTCAATGCAATGTGTCCCACAGGCTTCTTAATCCTTGGATTTAGCTGCCTCTGTAGTTCGAAACTTTACGTTATCTCGGCATTCGTGCCGAGTAACACACCATCCGAGACGATGATTTTCGCCTCGTCCTTGCCTGTAACATAGCGGATGCAACCACCAAATGAGCTGCCCTTCTTTAGCTTGCCTATCATGTGGTATCCTCCTTTCTGCCCATACTGCTTGGCTTCGGTTTATAACTTGCTTGGCGATACTCGCCAAGGATTTCTTTCAATCTTCTCAACAAGTCCACCACATATACATGGGTTTCATGGAAACCTCTCTGATGCGACAGCTTGGTAAGTTGGTTGAGGTTGTTCGCCATGCCAATGAGGTTCTTGGCGATGGCTACCGTCTCTGCATTGTGTCCGCTCATCACCTCGCCGTTCAAGGCGGACTCACGGATGTACTCCGCCAACTTGCGGTTGGCTTTTCTCGCCCTCAGCCTCAGTGCCTCGTAGCTTGGCTTCGAGAACTTCACCGTGACAGACTT
>NZ_QUEM01000033.1:0-480 GCF_003477995.1 Bacteroides sp. OF04-15BH | reverse complement strand
GCTTGGCTTCGAGAACTTCACTGTGACAGACTTCGACAGCTTGCGAACCCTGCCTGTGGGCGGTCTTCCGCCCTTTTTCTTGTCCTGTTCATGTATGCTTGTCATTCGATATACTGTTTACAGTTGGTACACTTATTTTCTGCGACCGTTGGGAGCAAAAAATCTCCGCCCTCATGGTGGAGCGAGGCGTTTTGGGGTTCCCAAAACATAACCTCGCTCCCTCTCAGAACACGTTAGTTGGAACTGCTGCCTTTCAGCTATCCACGTCCAAGGTCGCAGACCTTAATTCTCACAATTTGCGCCAAGCCTCGAAGTCCTCTTCATAAAGGCTTAGGTGGTGGCGCACGATGTTCTCAATGATGCCCGATACGCTCATGCGTCTCCCTCCGAGGATGCGGACGACACGATCAAGACGGTCTCGTACATCGGAACTGACGAAGACTGGCTTGCGGTCGTCAATCCTTGGAACTTGGAGGAAGG
>NZ_QUEM01000032.1 GCF_003477995.1 Bacteroides sp. OF04-15BH | reverse complement strand
GCAGGGTTAAGTATGCGCTAAATTAATTCCGCCAACGGGTACTCTTTAAATAAACTCCCAGTAAAATCAAGATAAACAATATCAAATTTCGTATTCTGTAATTCTGCAAAGTCTTCAATCTTACCCTTGTAAATTTTTAATAAAGGATATGTATTATGGAGTGATTTTACAGCCTGATTAAACAAACTTGAATCACATTCAAAAGCATAAATATTCTCTATTCTTACACCTAACCCAAGCAAATGTTTTACATCATTCTCTGGTTCATTACCGCAGAAGAAAGCAATTTTGAGTTCTTCCGGCTTCTTGGTCTGGTAACAAATATCTGCATATTGCTTCCACTGAATAAAAGCTTCAATATCTAGTTTTTCATTTAATTGCTGCTGACAATACAGCCACAAATGCTCCATATAGGTTGTATTCAAGATGCGATTACTATCCCTGAGAGAAGTCAGCGATTCTACAGCATGATTCCATAATAATATACGGGATTTATCTTTCTCTGGTTGTTTATATGTTGTCATATAAAATTACAAAATGTTTAAGTGATTGAAAATAAATTACAGTTATCAACTCATAGCAGTAATAGGTTATAAATTAATTATCAGCTACTTTATTTTTATGTGTGTGTTGCGCAACCTTTAAACTCTTCGTACACAAAGGTACAAATTTTAATGGCACATATTGAAATAAAATCTAATTTTTGAAGCTCTACAAACAAGTTTTTCCCTAAAATCTTCTTGAACTGTAAGAGCGTCATCATCAATCAATTGACGACCATGTTCCTACTACTATATTGCATAAGCATAGAAAAAAGTTTGCTTCACACCTAAGCAATATTCAGACTGATAAAGCAAGCCCCCTTTCTTTTTTGTTTATGCTACACACAGTAATCTTACGTCTGTTTCCTACCGATATTCTTTTTCAGTTTTATTTAATCAAAAACGGAACTCATTGCCAACCACATATCCTATAAATGAAAAGCGCCATACCCATGACTGCAAACCGAAAATAATTGCAACCGCATATCTAAATTAGTTTAGACTAATTCCCTTCTGAAAACCACTTCTGCCTGATGCGCAAAAGCCGATTTCAGAAACAGTACAAGCAAAAGAAAAGCCCACAGCGACCACAATGTCATAAATGACACTGCCATCGCCGTGGGCACTTCTTTTATATGCTTGTACTAAAACGGTAAAACCGTTCTTATAGTCATTATTTCATCCATATACAAGTAGCCGAAAATGCCACTTCTACAGGACACTCCAAGCGTGGATCTGTTCTTGTGACCATTTTCGGCTACAATGCCCGTGTCATAAAACCAGTTTGCCTTCCATTGCAGACAAAGCAACGGCAGACAATCCCGTTTTACGACAATGTACCACCGGAGGAACACCAGTAACCGCAAGCCATGCACGCATGACAATGACGGTTACAGGACTTCCACACGGCGGTCGGAAAGCCAACTTTCCCCTTATTTGTAGCACAGCCCTTAATCTATCCACATGGCGCTGATGCCAATACATCTGTTCCCTTTTCCTTTCCGCCTCTCTATGCGTATGCCTCTGTTTCCATGCCGCCATCCAGGACGGCATCTGGTGTCATTTTCGTTGCTTGGGGCAAAGGTAAAGACGGGATTAGGAACTCAAATTTTTTGTCGAAAAATCTCCACACCCTTTCAGGGGTAGTATTTTGTCTAAAAAATTTGCTAATCCTAGTCCCTAACCTTTGAGAAGCCCCCGAAACGAAAACGACCAATGCGGTCGGAAGACGTCACAAGAAAACATCGGACATACAGAGAGGCGAAAAGAAAAAGAAACCGCCCACTCCAAATCCGAACAAGGTAATCAACAATCTAAAATCGGAAAATATGAGAATGATATTGAGTGACATCGGAAAGGTATTGTGGAAAGCATTATCCGCAGTAGTAACGACAACATCAAACATAGCCTTTTGTGCTGGCAGTTTGGTAGTAGGTATCATAGGAGAAATCCTATTCGGCATGTTGAGCATCATGTTCGGCATCCTAATCTCCCTATTTTCAGTAATGGCGGCAATCGGCTTTTTCATTTGGTTATTAACTATTTAACAAATAAGGATATGGCAAGAAGATACAGCAAGACAGCAGCGCAGCAATGCAGGTTTTACGAAGTGGACAACATCTTTGAGTATATGGTGGAAACCTACATCAACGGCAACCATTCAACCCTAAGAAGGCTATATCACGAACTCAACAAGGAAGCGAGAAAGGACTTTATCGGTTTTCTTTTGGTGGAATGCCCCCCACAATACCACACAGAGATTTTACAAGAGATTGTCTGACCACATAAAGGAACGGATATGAACAGGACAACGGAAAAGATACCCACATGGAGTTTAGCCTATATCATCAATGGCGATGCAACCGCACTCACAGACGATGAAGTTCAGACAATAGACAGATGGATGAAGCAATGGCAAGTACAAGATGTTTCACCCCTCACAAATGAAGAAGGGAACGCACAGCCTTATTTCACCCATTACCCCCTTTTCGGACTTCCCACAGAAGTGGAAGATTGCGAGATACTTTATTTGAGCGACAACCCGACTAAAATTTGAGATTATGATGAAAGGAACAGACCATTTCAAACGAACCATACAGATGTTTTTGGAGCAGAGAGCAGCGGAAGATGAACTATTCGCCAAAAGCTACCGCAACCCAGCCAAGAACATAGACGATTGTGTCACATACATTCTGAACTATGTGCAGAAAAGCGGTTGCAACGGCTTTTCAGACGGAGAGGTTTACGGACAAGCCATTCACTATTACGATGAAAACGAGATTGAAGTAGGCAAGCCTATACAATGTCAAGTAGTTGTAAACCATGTGGTGGAACTGACAGAAGAGGAAAAGCAGGAAGCAAGAAGAAAGGCGGTTGCCCAATATCAGCAGATGGAACTCCAAAAGCTACAGAACCGCAACAAGCCGACAGCGAAAAAAGAAACACAAGTCCAACCCTCATTATTTGATTTTTGATATGAAACCGAGAACACGCATACAAAAAGAAGTAGTCCGTTTGTCAAGCGGACTGCCCGAACTGACAGACAAGCAGAAAGCATACGCTTTTGAACATTGCTTCAAGCATCATGCCTACCGCACAAAAGGCGGAACTATCACTTGTTCGGAATGTGGACACCGTTGGAAAGGCGGACACACTCTTGCAGAAACTATATGTGGCTGTAGCTGTCCCCATTGCGGAAAGGAACTTGAAATACTTGATACCCGAAAGAGAGTTTTCAGGGACAGCGCATATTATGAAATCATTACGACCCGAAAAGGCTATCAAGTGTTGCGCTACTTTATGGTAGGAGCAACATACAAGGTGGGACAGAAGGCAGAGTATTCCATAAGGGAGGTGGTGCAATGGTGGATTGCCCCAAACGGAAAGACCGAAGTTATTGCCCGACTGAGAGCCATGCACACGATGTACTATGACCTTTGGACTGAATGGAGCGATATGGATTTGCGCAGCAACAAGATGCTGAAAGCATACAACATAGACGCATACAAGACTTATCCGGCAATGCGCATCATTCCCGAATTAAAACGAAACGGCTTCAAGGGAGCATTCCACGAACTGACCCCATACGAATTTTTTACCGCCATTCTGACCGACAGCAAAAAAGAAACATTGCTTAAAGCGGGACAGACAGAAATGTTCAGATATGCCGTCATATCAAATATCAATTTACATGAATATTGGAACTCCATAAAAATCTGTATCCGAAACGGCTATCATATTGCAGATGCCTCCATGTGGTGTGACCTTGTAAGACTGCTCCGACATTTTGGGAAAGATACCCACTGCCCAAAATATGTTTGTCCGACAGACTTGAAAAAGGCACATGACCGACTTGTCAGAAAACGCGAAGAACAGATTGAAAGGGAAAGAGCGGAGCAACGCAGGGAGCAGTTGGTCAAGGACGAAAAGAATTATCTGAAGTCCAAAGGCAAGTTCTTCGGACTTGTGTTTACCGACAACCTTATTCTTGTAAAGGTCATTGAGAGTGTGGCGGAAATGCAACTTGAAGGAAAACTGATGCACCATTGTGTGGGAAGCTATCACAAGAGGACAGACTCTCTTATACTTTCCGCAACCATTGACGGCAAACGCATTGAAACGGTAGAGGTTTCACTGACAACATTCAAGGTGGTACAGAGCAGAGGTGTATGCAATTCCAATACCGAATACCACGACCGCATCATCAGCCTTGTAGAGAGCAATGCCGAACTTATCCGCAAACGGATGAGTGCTTGATTTATAGACTTCAAAATATACATGATATGGAAATAAAGATAGAAAACATACTGATATTATGGGACGAGAAAGTTACCGACATCTTTGTCAGTCTGATAAACACCTTGTCCTTGAGTTTCAGTGAAAAGGAAATCCGCAATTCAATGGCGAAACTTTCAGAAAACGAGAACTTCGGAAGGCTGTTCGCCTACGGCTTCGGAGCGCATCACCTTTGGGTAGCCCAAAGGATGATAACCGACCCCGAAAAGGTAATGGAGAACCGACTGCTGATTGTTGAATTTTAATAAATGACTACCATGACAACAAGAATGACCATCAACGGAGTGAGTACCTGCTAGACGGCAGGTACTGAGAAGTACGAAAAGTACCAAACGACTATCAGACGGAAAAGAACAACCCTTTTCCAGTATGACTACCGACACACGGACGGAGAACTTTTCTCTTGCGTGAGACCGACATTGAAGGAGTGCAGACACCTGCGTGATGAATGGATAAAAGGAAAGGAGGACAGATTATGACAGCATACTATGATACTTTGATTGTGACATTCAGCGACCCTATCAGAATTTTGGATATGATGTGTACCGATACTTGTGATGTGGCAACACTAAAGGAATGGATAGAAAGCTACGAAAGTACAAGAATGACTCCGATAAACGAACATACGGCAGTCATTACTTCCGAATACAACATGGTGCATGTGGTGGAATGGCTCAGAAAATATACCCCCATTGCCGAAATGAAAGAATACTAAAGGTGTGGCGGTACACAATACCGCCCGCACCCGAAACAGATAACCCATAAAACAGAAAGAGCATGAAATACTATTTTATATTGACAGACAGCAGGGACGCATGGATGCAGTTCGTTTACCTCCCTACGGGAGATTATGTGTCCGGCTATATCCGTGACTTGCAGAGTGTGGGAATATCCGTACATGACTATGACCTTTGGACGGAGGAAACACGACCCATTGCCGAGCGCACATTGGAGCATATAAGGCAGAGCATGAACGTATAAAAAAATCGGGTGGCAAAAGCCACCCATTGACAATAACTTAAATTCATATACAGATGATAGCGAATACAATCTTACAGCAGTTGGGTGGTCATGGATTTACAGTCATGACGGGAAGCCGTAACTATATCAATTTGGGCAACGGACTACAAATGAGCCTTGCAAGGAACAAGACGTCAGCCAACAGACTGAAAATCATATTGGATGAGGACACAGATACATACACCATGTATTTCTATCGTCAGACACTGACGAAGTATGCGGACATCAAGGTCAAGGAGATAGCCAAATATGAGGGAGTGTACTTTGATATGCTCCAACAGATTTTCACGGATGTAACGGGACTTTACACCCGACTTTAGGCAGAGGCGGCGAGAGCCGCCCTACTTTCTTTCGGTGAGCAGAAGGCGGACAAAGAAAGTAGCAAAGAAACCGCTGTTTCAAAGACTTCCACTAACGGAAGTCTTTTTCATGGTTCAGCATTTTTTCTACCTTTTAAATGTCAATATGGCACATCGCATGTCGTGTTGTCACTTTTTAAAGGTTTTATATGTCAATATGACATATCTTTTAAAATGGTATTATTTTTGTTTTTTATTAAATATAACTTTAAATGTGTTTAAATATGAAAGCATACGTTCAATACAATGATTTTTTAGGAACAGCGGCAGCTGATATTAGCGATTACACAACATTAGAAAAATACCTTAATGGAATTAATGTTGATACCAATAGATACCACCCTATTGGGGCTAAATTTTATACTTCGTATGGTGATTATTTTTGTAATGTTGAAATTTTATGTCAAGATAGAGAAAAAAATAACTCCTTATCAGCTCTTGTAATAGAGGATATGTCTATACAAGATTTTTTCATATTATTTAAAAGATTTGAAGTTGTTTTGCACTCAAAAACAATCAACATTGATGATTGTGAAGTTGAAGATCACGTTTATGTAAATACAGATCCAATTCTTGAGCAAGAGCTTTTAGATATGGGATTTCTTGAATCGAGTGATAAAACTTATACAAAAGATATTACTCAAAATACAACTTTGACTTTATTTAAAGAAGGGGATGGATTTATTCCTAGCATAAACAAAAACGGGAAATATATACCATGCTCAATACAAAGAAAAATGAAGAACATTAAGGAACTAATAGAAGAAATAGAATTAGGTAAAATCTAAAAAGGAAGAGGGGAAGCGACATTATGAATGTGTTTTTATGACGTTTCCCCTCGTTCGAAGTCATCTCTCATACAGCAGCAAAAACTCCATCTTCCGTCGCCGCTCTATCGAGCGGATTTTCCGTCCCTTGTAGTGGCAGTAGGATATATACTCCTTATAGATGTCCCTGTCACCGGCTTCCAGCTTTTTCAGCAGACGGCTTTTCGGGTGTTTCCCATATCCGAGCAGAGTTCCGTGACCCACATTGTAGCTGAGTACGGTCAGGATCAGGGCATCTTTCCCATACTTGCTGAACAACCTGTAACGCTTCTCCAAATCCCTTATCAGCAGTTTTTCCGCTTCCGCCTCCGTCATATCATAGGACAGTTCCTCTCCCGGAAGTTTACAATGTCCGTAACCGTAGTACGGATAATCAGAACGGTCATGGAGTCCTTCGTATTTCTTAATCAGCTCGACGGCTAACTCCGCCTTCGCTTCATCTTTGAACGAGGCGGGTGTCCCAACCGTACCCGTATTCTGCGCCGGCAGGCTGGCGGAAAAAGCAACCGCCAGCACCGCCGGAGCAAGCAGCCTTTTCATTACCCCCTTACTGATAGACACCTCCTTTCACCGTATTCAGCGTATCGTTCCCGGACGGAACCTCTTCCGCATCCGAATCGTTGTTGAAGTCCGTTTCCCATTCAAAAGAGTTCCCGAAATTATCCTCCACCGTAATGGTCAGGCTCTGTGACTCGTCACACTCCGATGTGTAGTACAGGCGGAACTTCTCGTTCTCCAGCAGATAACGGTCGTTGGGCTGGAACACCAGCCCGTTGTCGAGCTTCAGCGTACCTTCGCCGTCAAACTGGAAATATCGGATGGTATAGACCGCCCCGTCAAACTCGCCCTCACGTACCAATTCGCAGCGGATTTCAGCCGTTTCACCCTTTGCCAGCTCCTTCGGTACGGGCATCGTTTCCACCGTAAACGGATAAGCCTGCGTCACGTCCAGCCCATCATCACAGGCCGTCATGCCGATAGAAAGCAGTCCGGCGCAGAAGACTGCCAGCATTTTTACTGTATTTACCTTTACTCTTATTCCATCTTTAAGTCTGTTCATGTCCATAATCATTATAATTTTATTCCGTTGTTTTTTCCTTTCTTTTCGTTTTCCCGCCATGCCTGCCTTTCGGCAAGCGTCTTTTGCAGATAGTCGTTCAGGTCCTTGCAGCCGCCGTACAGTCCGGAGCAGTCCGTCACCTTTCCGCCGTACCGTGCACGCAGGGCTTCCAGCGTCCTCCGTCCGGCTTCATCATTGTCAAAGTGACATTGCAGCTTCCCGTAACCGTCCAGATGCCTGTATGCCTTCGTCAGGTTCGACACCGAGTTCAGCACGAGGTGGTCTTCACCGTTTCCAATTCCAAGCACACGTGCCGACAGATAGTCCATGAAACCCTCGTACAGGTTGCAGCTTGCCGAACCGTAAGCCAGCAGTGTCACATCCTTGGGCGGCAGGCATCCCTTGAAGAAGCGGTTGCGTATCTCATAGCCGCCCCCTCCGTTACCGAATGCCACGGCAAAATACCGCTTCCCGTGTGTGGTGTAGTGTATCTCCCTGCATCCGCCGATGGCCACCCCCGACGATATGCCCCTTTCCTGCATGTAGCTGAGCAGCGCCCGGTTCTGGAGCGGCATCAGCTCCACGTTCTCGAAGGACGGCTCTACCGGCCGCCTCGCTTCGCATGGGTGGTACACCTTCTTTTCCGGCAGCGGCATACCCGCCACTTCCGCCACATACCTTACCTGCGAGAGGAAATCATCGCAATGGATGAACTCCCCGGCAAGGGCGAAGATATTGCCGCCCTTGCCCAGTCCGTAGTCATACCACAGGTTTCGCTCCATGTTCACCTTGAACGACGCCGTGCGTTCCTCCCTGTACGGAGCCTTGTACCACAGCGCGTTTGTCCTGCGCTGCACGGGCGAATGGCCCAGCCGTGCGAGGAACTCCTCAATCGGTATCCTCTTCATTCTGTCTATTTCCGTTTCCGTACTCATGGCTTCATCCCCCGTTTTATCATCCTGTTCTTATGAGGCTGGTCATACTGGAAACGGCTGTTCTCCTTCGAGAAGCGGATAACCGTATCGTTCATCACTCCTGTCGGTGTGGTGAACTGCTTCACCCGCAGCGGCTTGCCTTCATAGACCCGCTTTACCGTACCTGCATCGAATCTCTCACCGCAGGCCTTTTCCAGCAGATTCCCCAGCGTATATATGTTGCATCCGTTCCTGACCGCCTCCGGTATGGAGTCCGGCCTTGCCCGTACCACGTCCGGATACAGCTTTTCCGCCACGAGGCATATTTCCGGCGTGCGTCTGTCCGGCGGGATATGCAGGAACGACTGGAAACAGTCCTCTTCCATACCTGCCATATAGACCTTTTCCGTTTTGATGTCCTCACGTACGCTGCGGTGCAGCAGCGCCGCATTCCCCGATGTCCTGACTGCCATCAGCGCAAGCTCTTCCGTCTGCAGGTGCACGGGTACATACTGCAGGCAGTGCCCGTCCTTCCCGACAAGAAAACCGGCAATCTCCCTGTCCATGACTTCCGGGCGGACAGTCGCCGCAAGATCCGTCATGTCCGTTCCTCCGGCGGAGTCCTTCAGGCATTCGAGTACCACGTCCGCAAAAGGCATGAAGCCGATGATGGCGCAATGCCCATAATCGAGGTCGGGACTGGCGTTGAACGCTTCCCGGCACATCTCGCGTGTCTTCATTTCTTCCGGCACTATTCCCAGATTGTATCCCCATCCGCGCACCGCCTCCAGACAGAGCTGCGGGCTGCGGTATTCGTGCGGAACGTTATAGAAGGTCTCCGGCTTTTCCCGTACCTGGGCATGGTACTTCTCCGGTACATGCCATTCCTTTTTTATCGCTTCCTTCTTCATGATTGCCGTCAGTTGATGATGAACTTTATACCTATCCCGTACTCCGTGCGGCACACGCCCGTACTGCCGCCCCATAGGAAACGCTCCCTTACCGAAGCCGTCAGTGCGATGAAGTCCGCAAGATACAGCTCCATGTCCAGTGTGGCGGCGCAGCCATAGACGAAGCCGTCCCTGTTGTTCAGCCTTGCCCCGTCATACAGCGTCCTTTCTCCCCAGTTTACCGTCTCGTATCCGGCAAGGGCTGACGCCCCCGCGTAGAAGAACACCGTCTTTTTCACATCCGACAGGAAGTTGTAGTAGAAACCTCCCTCCGCCGTGAACTGTGCCACGGGAACATTCACGCTCCTGTACGGATGGTTGGTCTGCAGGTATTCTGCCCCGTACACCCATTTGTTGCCGCCCCTTGCATAGCTCGACAGTGCGGCTCCCAGCCAGTATCCGTCCGACCCGGTCATTCCGGCTTTCATCTCAATGCCCCGCATCTTCGGCAGGCATCGCTGGGCTTCCGCCCGTCCTGCAAGAAGGACGGACAGAAGCATTGCTAAAAACACTGCCTTGCCTTTCATCGTACACGCAGTTCGTTGATGGTTTCAGCCTGTACCAGGTCTTCGTTCTCCACGGTGAACGTCTGGTGACGCCCGCCGTTCTTCTCGTTCATTTCCACCACCAGCTGCTTGCCGTCGGGGATGGTGAACTTCTGCAGGCAGAAAACCGTGCGCTCGGACTTTTTCCCGGCCACACGCACCGCATAGTTGTACGCGCGGAGCGGAAACAGCACCTGTTCCTGGATGGCGGTTCGTTTCGCCACCTTCTTGTCCACAATCTTGAACGTGATGTAGTCCACGTCAAACGGCACGTTGCTCTGGTTCTTTATCTCCGTGTGCAGGTAAAGCAGGTCGTTGTGGACATATATCCCTTTCAGCAGATACTGGATGCCGAAACGCTTGCAGCCGATGTGCTTCACCTTGCGCTTGTTCTCCTTGTGCAGCGACTTCATGATGAGATGCACCAGCATGGGGCTTTCGCTTCCCAGTTCCTTCAGATAGATTTCCTGCGCGTTGTTCGGACGGTTCACCGTGCTGCCGTCATGGATGAAGTCCTTCATCTCCACATTGAGCAGCAGCGGTTCATCGGCGTATTTCACGTTGAACGAATAGTAGGACCCGTCCTCCGTGATGACGCTCATGTTCGTCTCCGTGCGGAAGTTCCTTACCGTCGCCTTTACGCGGATGACGTTCTCCGCACCGTCAGCCTTGCCCGCTATGAGGTTGGGAGAACCCAAGTCCACATAGCGCACTGCCGAGGGAAACAGGATATGTACCGTCTTGTCATACGTGACCTCCAGACCGTGCGGCGGTATCATGCGGTCAAACATCAGCTTCCTGGTCAGTCCGTGATACAGGTCGCCGTTTTCCTCCGTCTGCGGATAGACATCCTTTACCAGTTTCAGCTCCTCCGCCTTTGTGGTGGCGGTGCTGTCGTTTTTCACTTCCTGTGCGTGTCCTGCACAGACAATGCCCGTCATAAGGGCAAACTTCATCATTACTTTTCTGATACTCATTTTTACGTTGGATTTAGTGGTTGATAAAATTTGACTGTTCTTTTTCCTTTCGTCTCTTGTTGTCTATTTTTCCTGATACAGCAGCACCCTGTATCCCGATTTCAGATGCACCCTTACCGTGCGCATCCTCTTCGATATATACTGCGAGACTCCCTGTATCACTCCCTTTCCCAGATCGGAGGCGAGTTGCGCCCCCGCGTCGGTCGAGATGTTGATGCTACTTCCGAGCGAACTGCCCATGTTCGCCCCGATTTCCTTTGCCGCGTCCGTTTCCATCGAGCCGGGCACAAAGATGCCCGCCTGTCCGT
Source organism: Bacteroides sp. OF04-15BH (assembly GCF_003477995.1). Lineage (GTDB taxonomy): Bacteria > Bacteroidota > Bacteroidia > Bacteroidales > Bacteroidaceae > Paraprevotella. The sequence continues at coordinate 31,191 of NZ_QUEM01000032.1, read as the reverse complement.
CGCTGTCGTACACCGCCAGTTCCACACCTACGATGGTTCCCTCATGCTCCAGCGAGCCGATGCCTATCTCCAGACGCTCACCCTGCAGGCGTGCCGTCCCCACAAGGGGCGTGTTCCTTGGTATTGTCCGTCCAGACACCCGCATCGGCTCCAGCAGCCGCAGCCTTACCGTCTGTCCGTCCGTTACCGTCTGGTCGCCTTGCACGCAGGCTGCTATGGTGTTCTTTCCCGGTGCCTCCGTACTGCCGATGGCAGTGTAGAACCCGTAGTTCCTTTCGCCCCCGTAGTCCGCTATAAAGGCGGAATCTGTCAGGGGCTGCGGCAGGGCGGACACCGTTGACGGGCGCACGCCGCTCACTGGTTCAGCCTTCATTTTATTTTCGCCGGCATTGCTTTCCGTCATTTCCGTCCCATCGGTACGTGCGGTCTGCCCGGCATTGTTTCCTCCGTTCTGGTACTTCGCCGCCAGCTCGTACGACTTCTCCAGCAGGGCGACCTGTTCCTCCATCCTTGCGGGCTGTTTCTCCTGTTCCATGACCATGCGTTCCAGTTCGTCGATGCGCTGCCTGAGCTCCTTCTTCTCGGCGTCCTCTTTCGGCGGCTCATAGAACGTACCCAGCGAGGTGTTCAGCCGCTCGTTGGCGGCAGCCGAGGAGCGGATGCCTGTCTGTATTCCGCTTCCGCCCGTCTTCGGCAATGTTTCCGGTTGTGCCAGGCGGCAGTCGTCCGTTCCGTCTGCCGTGTCCATTCCTTCCGTCTTGTCGTCCCAGAATGCGGACAGGTCGCCCACCATGCCCCGGCGTTCCTTCTTCCTGTTCTCCAGCTGCTGCTGTTCGTATGCCTTCGCCTTGTCGCCGATGATTCCGGAGTTTTCCGGCAGGGGCATGTCCGTGTTAAATCCCAGTCCCTGCCGTTCCTTTCCGCCGTCCTTCTGCGAGGGGGCAAAGATGAGCCACATGCACCCCAGAAAGGTCAGCACCATCAGCGGATAGACCAGCATCTTCTTTCTCCGCTGGCGCTGTTCCTCCGTCAGCGGTCTTTTCTCTTTTGTCTCATTCCTTTTCTGTTCCTTTTCCATATATCCTGTTTTTATGATAATGTTCATACGCTTCCTGCAAATCCGCTTTTTGCGGCAGTTCCGGTTTCTTCATGTGCCGTATCTCCATCGTCCCGTTTCCTTTCCCGAAGCCGGCAATGGCGGTGGCGGTCATGTACAGACAGCCTGCGGCAAAGGCGGCAGACATCACTGCCACCGTCGCCAGCCTTGCCTTCGGCGACAGTGCGTCCAGTCTCCTGTGCAGTTTTTCCCTGAGAACGGCAGCGCATTTTCCCGTCAGAATATTCATCTTTCCCATACGCCTATCTCTCCATGCTTCTGATGTTCCTGTTCTCCAGTATCGTGAATCCCTCTATGGTGAACCCGTTCGGATTGTCATCCGAGCGGCTCGCGTTCAGCAGCCGGCAGGTCGTTACCAGCGTGCGCTCCGTCACGTTGCTTTCCCTGATGATCATCTGCCTTGCGTAGGTGCGTGCCTCGTAGGGATAGCGGTCGAAGTTGCAGACCACGCTGTCCACCTGGAGCACCTGGTTGATGTTCCCCGCGATGATGCGGTTGTAGAATCCCTTTTCCGCAAAGTCGGCATAGTAGTTGTACGCGCTTCTGTCCGCCAGCAGCAGCGCACGCTTCACGTTGTGCTCGATTGCGCTTTTCTCCGGCGAGAGGGTGAAGAACAGCTCGTGGAAGCGGCGCACATGCTCCCTTGCTTCCGCCGGACGGTTCTGCGACAGATCCTGCGAGAGGGCGAGCATCAGGCTCTTTCCCCCGTCAAGTACGTATATCTTCTGCCTCTGCGCTTCGGCGAAGCGGAAGGCGCATACCACCGAGCAGATGACGATGGCGGCACATACCGCCGTGTAGATGATTCCGAACAGACGTATCTGCCGGAAACTCGTTTCTATGTTATTCAGGCTCTTGAACTCCATTCTTTCTGTTTTTTATGGTTTGTAAAATCATTTTGGTATGCTTTCCCGGGGTGGCACAGCAGCTATGCCAGGGTACCGCCCCGGTTATCAGGCTATTTTCTTTTCAGCAGCCGTCCTGCCTGTTTTCTGATAAACTTGCCCGTGCGTCCCGCCACGTTTCCGGCTGCCGCACCCGCCAGACTGCCGCCAAGGGCGCCCGCAGTACCGATGTTCTTGTTGTAGCTGCCCACTCCGCCACCGGCCTGGATTATCCATCCGGCTACCGTCGGGATGGTGAAGTATCCCACGATGCCGATAACGAGGAACACGATGTACACCCCGTTGCTCGCCTCTACCGAGAAGTTCGGGTCTGCCTGCATCGCCTCGATGTCATTCTGGAGCATCAGTATCTGTATCTTCGCCAGTATCGTGCTGAACAGGTCGGAGACGGGCAGCCACAGGTAAATCTGTATGTAGCGGCTGAACCATGCCGAAAGCGTGGAGTGGAAGCCGTCCCATACCGAGAAGGCGAAGGCGACGGGTCCCAGTATCGACAGCACCACCAGGAAGAACGTCCTGAGCGTGTCGATGACAAGGGCGGCAGCTGCGAACATCAGCTCCAGCAGCTCGCGGAACCAGTCACGCACGCTCTTCTTGATGTTGTACGCCGCACGGTCCATGTACATGCCCGTCATGGTGATCATGTCCGACGGCGACCAGCCCAGCTCGTCTATCTGGCGGTCGAACTCCTCGTCCGAGGCGAGATAGGCGGTTTCCGGGTTGCGCATCATCGCCTCGTATTCCAGCCTGTCTTTCTGTTCCCTGTACTTCTCCATGTCAAAGGTCTGTTCCTCCAGTATCGAGTGCGTCCCCTGTACGATTACTCCCAGAACGGAGTTCATCGTTCCCAGCACGATGGTCGGGAAGAAGAGGATGCACAGTCCGATGGCAAACGGCCGCAGCAGCGGGTACACGTCTATCGCCTCGGCACGGGCGAGCGACTGCCATACGCGCACCGCCACATAGAACAGGGCGCCCAGTCCGGCAAGCCCCTTTGCCACTCCTGCCATGTCCGAGCAGAGCGGCATCATCTCCTCATACAGCGAGAGGAGTATCTGGTGCAGGTTGTCAAACTCTCCCATAGGCTACCAGTATTTTTCGTTGGAGTTCCCGTAGAGTGCCATCACCCGGTCCATGTCGTTCTTCTTTCTCGCCCGCAGGTACGACACCGATATGGTCTTGTTCGTGTAGTAGCGCACGAGGTTGCGGTAGTTCATCAGGCTGCGGTAGGCATTGTCTATGACGGCGAGCCTTTCCGCATCCGTCAGTGACATGCCCGTCACGTTCACCACATTCTTCAGGTCCTGCAGCACGTCCGAGCTTTCGTCTATCAGCATCGCATAGCCCGACGAGATGGCGGCAAGCTCCTCCGGCGTGTAGTTCTCGTCCGAAAGCATCTTCTGGTAGTTGTCCACATAGATTTCCGATATTTCCATTACCAGAGAGATGCTTTTCGCCACCTTCGCACCGCCCTTTACCACGTCGTGCACCGATTTAAGTGCGTCGTAATACGCCTTTCCCTGCTCGAACACCTTCTTCGTTTCCAGAAAGCCGTTCAGGGTGTTGGCTTTCGTCCCGGCTGTCTCCACCATCTCCTTGGCGGAGTTGATGATGCTCTGCGCAAGATTTCCGGGGTCGGACACCACCCATTGGGCATTTGCCCCGCCTGTCCCCGCAAGGCACAGGCAGACCGCAATCAGCGGTATTTTCAGTTTCTGTCTCATTCTCATTCTTTTTTTGGATTTAGTGGTTCGTTAAGTTGCTATTGCATATTCTCTTTCTCCTTTGTCCTTTCGCCGTCACCTGCATCCGTGTTCACCCGGACATAGTCACCGCCCGGCGAAAATGTCAGCACATCCGTCTCCTCGTTGTATGCCACGTCAATGCGGAACCCCGTGTTCATATACAGGTTGCCGTTCTCCTCCCTCTGCAGCAGATAGGTCTCCGGTCTCAGTACGCGGCGTACGCCCTTGCGTCTGAACAGTGTCACCTTATATGATTCTCCCTCCCTGTACACCAGTATGTCGGGACCGGCTTCCGCGTTTTCCCAGTTTCCGCAGATTCTGTCGCGGGTGTCGCCGTCTTCTTTTGCCATTATATCACAGGCTTGCAGCATCAGCGATGCCATGCCTATCAGACCGCCGCACAGCAGCAGCCTTTCGGTCTTTGTCAGTTTGATGTTCATTTTCTTGTCTTCTTTAAGTTTTGTTCTTTCATTTTTTCAATCCTTTTTTCTTTTCGTCTTTTCCGTAGCCGGAGTCCGCCCGGTTTCCTTTTCCGTCAGAATCCCGGTCTTCTGCCTTTACGCCTGCACATGCGGTTTTCCCTTGCGCCATTCTCCGGCGCCTCCTTCTGTGCAGGTACCGACTGCCGTACTGCGGGTTTGCCGAACAGTTCGTCCGCATCCGGCTTCTTGCCCGTCATCCGGCAGAATCGGGCATCCAGTTCCCTGTATGCCTTTTCCACCTGCTTGAGCACCGTTTCGCGCGGTCCCTTGTGGTCAATGCCGTATTTGTTCAGGATTTCCGGCTTGTACCACATCGGGTCGTCATAGTCTTTCCGGTACACCATACCTCTCAGATAGAGCAGTTCCTGATATTTTTCTTCCAGATAGTCCCTTGCCGGAGCGGGGCAGATGCTTTCGTAAGCCTTTTCCACCGCAAGAGTGATTTTTCCCTTGGCTCTTCCTGCCTCGCACAGTTCTTTCATGCGTTGCTCCTTCCCATATCCCCTGCAGTCCTGTTCAGCAGGCATCCGGTGAACCTGTATTTCCAGTTTCTTGTACCGCTGGTAGTCTTCTTCCAGTCCGTATCGCCTTCTGATATGTTCCGGTAGCGAAGTCCCGAATGTCAGGAACTCACGGAACCATGAGATATGCTCTCGGATTTCCTCCCGTTTCCGCAGCGCTTCATCGCTGTATCGGTCATCAATGTACATGTTGTCAGTCTTTTGGTTCATAAATCATTTTCTATTTTTCATTTACTGTATATTTCCTGCCGGTTCATTGTCCCGTCCGTTCCTCCAGCCGTCGCTCCGCCACCTGACGGATGGCAGCTTCCATGTCGCCTCCCAGTTTCTCCGCCAGTTCGCGCACTTCCATCTTCTCCGTCTCCTCCGTCGTATAGGCGAGATACTCTTGCATCGACACCTCCGTGGCATATACCGCCGAGTGCGTGCCCCCAAGTCCTATCCACACCTCCTTGTACCGCCTCGACGGGTCGTTGGACTGGTTGATCGAGAGTATTTGCGACTTCTCCTTTTCCGTCAGACCCAGCAGCGACTGTATCTGGTCGAACTTGTTCATGTACTTGCGCTGGTCCAGCAGGATTTTGCAGTCCGAGTTGTTGATGATGCTTTCCTTCACGATGGGCGAGCTGATGATGTCGTCCACTTCCTGTGTCACCACAATCGCCTCCCCGAAATACTTTCTCACCGTCTTGTACATGTAGCGCAGGTAATCAGCCATGTTTGCCGAAGAAAGGGCTTTCCATGCCTCTTCCACAATCAGCTGTTTCCTTACGCCTTTCAACCGGCGCATCTTGTTGATGAACGCCTCCATGATGATGATGGTCACCACCGGAAACAGCTCGGCATTGTCCTTTATCGAGTCAATCTCGAAGACCACGAACCGTTTGTGCAGCAGGTCGATGTTCTCCGCCGAGTTGAGCAGGAAGTCGTAGCGTCCGCCCCGGTAGTACTGCCTCAGGGTGGTCAGGAAATTGTCGATGTTGAAGTCCGACTTCTCCACCTTGATGTAGCGTTCCTCCATTTCCTTGCGGTACACGTCCCGCATGTATTCGTAGAACGAGTCAAACGACGGCACGATACCCTTGTCCTGACCGAGCAGCTGGATATAGGCGTTCACCGCGCTTCCCAGCTCCGCCGATTCCGTTTTCGTGGCGGGTTCGTTCTCGCTTTTCCACAGCGTCAGCAGCAGCGTCTTGATGCTGTCCTTTTTCTCCACGTCGAACACCCCGTCATCCGTGTAGAACGGGTTGAACGAGATGGGCTTCTCCTCCGTATAGGTGAAGTAGATGCCGTCCTTTCCGTGCGTGCGGCGGTGTATCATCTCGCACAGTCCCTGATAGGAGTTTCCCGTGTCCACCAGTACCACGTGCGTGCCCTGCTCGTAATACTGCCTGACCAAGTGGTTCATGAAGAACGACTTGCCGCTTCCGCTCGGTCCCAGCACGAACTTGTTGCGGTTGGTCGTGATGCCGCGCTTCATCGGCAGGTCGGATATGTCGATATGCAGCGGCTTGCCGCTGATGCGGTCTGCCATGCGGATGCCGAAAGCCGAGGGCGAGTCCCGGTAGTTGGTCTCTCCGGCGAACAGGCATACCGCCTGCTCGACAAACGTGTGGAACGATTCCTCTGCCGGGAAGTCCGCCGCATTGCCCGGTATGCCCGCCCAGAACAGCGTCGGGCAGTCCGTCGTGTTGTGGCGGGGCACGCATCCCATCGAGGCCAGCTGGCTCCCCACGTCGTTCCTTATCCGTTTCAGCTCCTCCGTGTCGTCGCTCCACGCCATCACGTTGAAGTGGGCGCGGACGGACTTCAGCCCCTGTGAGTGGGCTTCGTTCAGATATTCCTCTATCCACTCGCAGTTGATGGCGTTCTGGCGGCTGTAGCGCGAGAGCGACTGCATGTTCCTTGCCGACTTCTCGAAGCGGCGCAGCTCCTCGTCGCTGTTGCCGACAAACACGTACTGGTTGTAGATATGGTTGCAGGGCAGCAGTAGTCCCAGCGGGGCGGCAAACGACAGGCGGCAGTCCGAACGGTCGGTCGAGAGCCGTTCGTAACGGCTGTCCGTGGCTACCGCAGCCGGCAGGTCTTCCGTGTCCGACAGCGTGTGCAGGCACAGGCGTTTGTCGCCGATGCGCATCTCCTCCGCGCTCATGGCGATGTCTTCCAGACACGCCGTATCCTCCGTCGTCAGTGCCAGGTATCTGCCTATGATACCCGTTTCCTTTTCCGTTCCCGTAATCTCATCGTCCCTCAGGCGGCGCAGGCGGACGTGTCCCGAATCGTTCAGGATGCGGGCGAACTGTTCCACCGCCTCCATGAACTTCACCGCCGTTTCCCTGTCCTGTATCTCCTTCGGGATGATATGTCCGCGGCACAGCGTGCTCCAGTTGCTCTGCCGCCTCATGCGTTCCTTCGTCGTCTTGGTCAGGAACAGGTAGCTCCTGTGGCTCAGAAACGGGCGCTCGTTGAAGTGCATCCCGTTGCTCCGTGCCAGGAAGCCCGTACCTTCCTTCTCCCAGTCGGGGCGGTACAGCTCCTTTATATACCAGTCCTGCTTGTGCAGTACCGAATAGTCGGGCAGTACCTTGATTGCCTTGCACCACGTGGCATGGATACTCTCGTATTCTTCCGCCGTTACGGTATAGACCTCCGGCAGCTCCACCTCGAAGGCTGCGGTGATGTCTGCATCCTTCGAGATGATACACCCGTGTTCCACCGCCAGCAGCGGGAACCGGCTCTCCAGTGTGGTGGCTTTCATTACGTTTCTCATTCTTTCCTTCCTTTCCTTTTTCGTCTCAACAGATGGGACACCCGTCTGCGGTGGAGCAGGTAGCGCGGGCGCATCCGTGCTGCGCCCAGCTTCATCAGTCCGTGCTGGCCGTACTTCGCGTTCAGCCGGAACGTGAGCCATACCACGGCGGAAGCCGCCGTGACTCCCAGGCCGATGCAGACCCACTGGCTCACGCCCGCCATGTACAGGATGACAAACAAGAGGAAGGCGGCAAGCAGCCCGCCCGCAAACACGAACAGGTACTGCGCCTTCAGCCCCTTGAACTCCACCGGACGACCGATGCCCTTGTTTACCGGGTATTCAGCCATTGTCCTTTTATCTTATTTTATAATGGAAATGCCTGTTTAGAGGAAGAACGAGCGCAGGATGGTTGCGCTTACAATCAGGAAGATACAGGCTCCGAACCAGCTTGCGGCAGTCTTGCTCGTGTCCGGATCACCGGACGAGAACTTGCCATAGACCTTGATGCCTCCTATGAGTCCCACTACCGCGCCGATGGCATAGATGAGCTTTGTCGCCGGGTCGAAATATGAGGTCACAAGATTGGTTGCCTCCGTGATGCCCGCCATGCCGTTGCCCTGTGCAAAGGCGGAAATGTTTGCAGCCGTCAGAAGGACTGCCAGAATGATTTGTTTTTTCTTCGATGTTTCTGTCATAATCTTTTCTTGTTTTTATGCCTCCGGGCGGGATATTCCCTTCGGCGGTTGATACTTTTCTTTAATTTTTGCGGCTTCGGATAAAGCCGGCTTCTGGATTTAGCGGTCCGGTGGCTGGCCGGGATTTCAGCCGTAGTCAATTTTCTTTTTTCGCATCTTCGTTACGTTTTTTACAGTGTTATACATAGTCGCGGATATTGAAATCCTCAAAGTTGTCCGGTACGGCAGGAACTTCTTTCCGTACTGTTGCCCGGACGGGAGCAGCTTGTACAACCGTTACGGAGTCCAGATAGTAGTCCATCAGTTCGTCCAGTCTCCTGCGTGTCGCCTCCGAGCTGCGTTCTATCAGGGCAAACAGCTCGTTGCCCTTCATTTCGCAGAATACCATTCCTGCATGGCGCCGTTCATCTCCCGTGGCGTCCGCTTTCTTCACCGTGCGTACGGCGAGGTCGATGTCCTCAAACGTGAACCCTTCGGCAGTATCCGGTTCCGCATCCGGCTCTTCGTCCCCGTCATATCCGGCTATGTCCGACACCCGTCTGTCCGTAAACACCTCGTCCAGCTCCTCGTCCGGTATCCGGCGGCGGTGTGCGTCCGTGCCGTCCTCCTGTGCTTCGTCGGCAAAGGTAACGTCCTTCTCGTCCACCTCTTCGCTTCGTATTTCCGTGGCGGCATTTGGCGCAGGTATGGCAGTCTGTGGCTTCGTTTCCGGCATCCTGAAGCGGCTTCTGCCCACGATCTCGGAAGCCGCCGTCCTGTTCCCGCCGTCCTTTCCGTTCTTCTCTCGGGTTGTGTCTCCCGTTCTGCGTTCCCAGGTCAGGTAGATGACCATCCACATGTTGAAGGCCATCAGCAGCACTATCAGCAGCGTCGCCATAGGCTAAAGCGGTTGCGGTTTTTCCCGGCACATCAGGGAGGCGGTCCCGTCCCCGGATGTCTGCGGGTGTTCTTCCGGTATGTTCCCTCTCTGTCCGCCTGTGGTGCTGCCGTCACCGGCCAGGGCACGCACGGGGAGCGTGAACCTGCCGTGTGTCTCCTTTTTCCTGTCTGTCTTGAAAAATCTTCCCATTGTCTTTTCCTTTCTTTTTGGATGAATAATCAGTAAATGTCCTCATAGCTCTTTTTGTAGAGCTTGCGTATTACTTCCTCATACTCGCGGAAGTGCTCTTCCAGTACGCGGTCCACATAGACCGACAGGGTAAGCCCGTTCTTGCCGATAACCTGCACGATGCGCTGTATCCGCTCGTGGTAGCTCTTGCGTATATAGGCTGTCTTGCCGGAGCATACCGGAATTTTCGGGGCGTTCAGGAAGCGTTCCAGATATTCCTCTTCCTTTCCCTTTCCGGTCCTTGGGGTCTTCTGTGGAGCCTTTGTCCTCTCTGCTGCGGGTTTTCCGCCTGCATTTGCTTCTGCCTTGTCCTCCACCTCGGGGGCGGACGCGGGCATCTCCGGACGGAACGAGTCCAGAAACTTGCCGGGATCAATATCGACATCGAGTTTCTTTGCCATCCGTTCAGCGGTTTACTATTTCCAGTATCTCTTCCGCCAGTGCGTCTATGCCGCTGCCCTTTGCCAGTGTCCTGTCCGGAGGCAGCAGCGTCGAGCGGAACAGCGGGCGGTCGCCTTCCTCGGCACCTTCCTTGCGGAAACGCTTGCTGTCCGGCAGGCTCGTCTTCAGCACCTCAAGCCCCATTCCGGCGATTACCTTCTCGTAGATGTCGTACAGGTCGGTCTTCTCGCGCCGGTCCACCATGTTCCACAGCAGGCGGATGCCCTTTATGTTCGACTTTCCCGTCGTCACCAGCGTGTCGTTCAGTATGCCCGCATATTTCAGCGAGCTTTCCATGATAAAGCGGTCGGCGGCTATGGGACAGAATATGTAGTCCATCGTCGCCACCGTCTTTATCAGTCCCATGTTGTTTACCGTACCCGTCAGGTCGAAGAATACAAAGTCGGGCGGTGTCTCCGATTCCACAAACGGCCTTGCCGCTTCCACCGCATGGTCCGGACGGCTCCCGACTATCGGGTACGCACGTTTGCCCAGGCGTTTGAACTGCTCGTAGGCAGCCCTGCGCAGGTGCGGGTTGCGTTCGATGTTCTTCAGGTCACGCTCGCGCATGTCCTTCAGGCTGAACTGGGGATAGTCGCAGTCCACGACTGCCACGTCGTATCCCTTCACATAATACAGGTAACTCGCCATCAGCACGGTGAGTGTCGTTTTGCCGGCTCCTCCCTTCTGGGTGGAGAAGGCGATGAACAGGGGTTCTTTCTTCATGCTTCCTTGTCTTTTGTTCGTTATACATCAGTTTGTTTTCCCGGCAGGCGTCCCTGCCTCCGCACTGGCGTGTCCGCTTGGCGGCCGGGATGCCGGCCCTTGCGCACGCCGGGCTGTCTCCATGCCCGTCAGCCTGTGTGTACCATTGCCGGCGTGCCGGTTCCCCGGTCTGCCTGTCCGTGTTCCCGCCGGTATGCCTGCGTGCCGGCAGGCAGGCATACTGGCAGTGTGGCGGACAATGCGGCGTGCCGGCTGGTGGGCGTGCCGGTTTTCCTGTCCGCAAAGGAAGGGGCATTTTCCCGTATCTGTATCACTTCGGGTCTTCGTGGCAGCATTTGGCACCGATGTGGAAGTCTGTGGCTTTTTCCGGCGGTTCCGCGGCTCTGTCCCGTACCCTAACTTTGCACCCACGACGGCAGACTGACGCCTCTGGTGTATGCCGGGCTTCCGTTTTCTCTTTTGGGCAGCTCCGGGGTACCGGTTGGCCGGTACCCTGTCCCGTGGGTGATGGCAGGTTAGCTTTCCAATCCGTCGCGGACGGATTCTTATTAGCAACCGCTAATAGCAAGGTGTCCTTTGAGTAACTCAAAGGGTTTCCGGTTACTCCCGGAAACGACCTTGCCCCATGCGGGGAGGGGCTTCCTCTCCGGAGTCGGGAAGCCTGTCTCCCGGCTGCGCCGTGTCTGCGGATGCTGCCGTCCGGCACATTTTTATACAAACCACTAAATCCTTATGTAAGATGAACAGAAATGGTAAAGGAAACGGAGCGGAAGGCTCCAAATGGGGGCGGCATCCCAAGGAAAGCCGCAAGTCGCACTGCGTGATGGTGCGTTTCGACAATGAGGAATGGCTGAAGTTCCTCTCCATGCACGAGAAGTCCGGCGTATATGCAAGGGCGGTGTTTCTCAAAGCGCACTTTTTCAGGCAGCCCTTCCGGGTACTGGTCACGGACAGGACGCTGCTGGATTACTGTACGAAGCTCTCCGCTTTCCATGCGCAGTACCGCATGGTAGGCAACAACTACAACCAGGTGGTCAGGGAGCTGCGCTGTCATTTTTCGGAGAAGAAGGCGATGGCATTGCTCTACCGTCTGGAGAAGTGTACCGGGGAGTTGGCCGCCCTGACGCAGCAGGTCATGGAACTGTCACGTGAGTTCTGGCAGAAGCTGTCGGAAAAGGAGGAAAAGTCATGATAGCGAAAATTACCGTAGGCACGTCACTGTACGGTGCGCTTGCCTACAACGGGCAGAAGGTGAACGAAGGCGAAGGCAGGCTCCTTGCCGTAAACCGGATTTTCGACGACGGCAGCGGACATGTGGACATAGCCCGTGCCGAGCAGGACTTCATGCGCTTCATGCCGGAGCAGGTGCGCACTCGGAATAAGGTCATCCATATTTCCCTCAATCCGCACCCCGACGACCGCCTGACCGACGTGGAGCTGGAACAGCTCGCACGCGAGTATCTCGACAGGCTGGGCTACGGCGACCAGCCTTACCTTGTCTTCAAACACGAGGACATCAGCCGCCACCACCTGCATATCGTCTCCGTCAATGTGGACGAGCAGGGACGACGGCTCAACCGCGATTTCATCCACCGCCGCAGCAGGCGCATCACCTCCGAGCTGGAAAAGAAATACGGGCTGCACCCGGCAGACCGCCGGCAGCACCGTACCGACAATCCGCTCCGCCCGGTGGACACCTCGCAGGGCGACGTCAGGCGGCAGGTATCGAATGTCGTCAAGGCTGTCATGGCAGGCTACAGGTTCCAGACAATGGGCGAATATCGTGCCCTTCTCTCGCTCTACAACGTCACCGTGGAGGAAGCCCACGGCATCGTGAACGGGCGCGAGTACCACGGGCTGGTCTATTTTTCGCTATCGTTCAACAACCCGTCCGCCACCGGCGATTCCGGCAACAGGACCGGCACTCCCTTCAAGGCTTCCCGCATCGGCAAGTCTGTCGGCTACGAAGCCGTGCAGCGCAGGTTTGAATTTTCCAAAGGACAAATTCGGGATAAACGTCTGGCGGAGATAACCCGTAAGACCGTCGCCGCCGCGCTCGCCCGGACATACCGCCGCGAGGAGTTTGTCGCCCTGCTCAAAGCGAAAGGTGTGGATGTGGTGTTCCGCCATACCGACGAAGGGCGCATCTACGGGGCGACCTTCATTGACCACCGCACGGGCTGTGTGCTCAACGGCTCGCGCTTGGGCAGGGAGTTTTCCGCCAATGCCCTGCAGGAGCATTTCACCCTGCCGTATGCCGGCACTCCGCCCATACCGTTCACCATCGCCGTGGACGGGCAGCAGCCCGACACCCGTCCCGCCGTGGAATACGACGAGGGGTATTCCTCCGGCTTGGGCTTGCTCGGTGGCGATGCTTCGGGCGCACAGGCCGAGGAAGCCGCCTTCGAGCGCGACCTCAGGCGCAGGCAGAAAAAACGCCGCAAGGGGCAGGGATTATAATTCAGTCATTCACTTGAAAACAGAAACAGATTATGTCACAACAGGAAGACGATTTGAGGGCACTGGCGAAAATCATGGATTTTCTCCGTGCCGTAAGCATTATTCTGGTGGTCATCCACCTTTACTGGTATTGTTACGAAGCCGTAAGGCTGTGGGGCATCGGCATAGGTGTCGTGGACCGGGTACTGATGAACTTCGACCGTACCGCCGGACTGTTCCATCACATTCTCTACACGAAGCTCTTTGCCCTTCTTCTGCTTGCGCTCTCGTGCCTCGGCACGAAGGGTGTCAAGGAGGAAAAAATCACCTGGCGCCGGATCTGGGCGGTACTTGCCGCGGGGCTGGCGCTGTTCTTCGGCAACTGGTGGGTGCTCTCCCTGCCGCTTCCGGTAGAGGCGGTTGCGGGTCTTTACACCGCTTCGATGGCGGCGGGCTATGTCTGCCTGCTCATGGCGGGCACATGGATGAGCCGTCTTTTGCGTACCAACCTCATGGAAGACGTGTTCAATGTCGAGAACGAGAGTTTCATGCAGGAGACCCGCCTCATGGAGAACGGGTATTCCGTCAATCTGCCCACACGTTTCTACTACAGGAAGAAGTGGAACAATGGCTATATCAATGTGGTAAACCCGTTCCGTGCCACTATCGTACTGGGTACGTCGGGCAGCGGAAAGTCCTATGCCGTGGTGAACAGCTTTATCAAACAGCAGATTGAGAAGGGCTTTGCGATGTACATCTACGACTTCAAGTTCAGCGACCTTTCCACCATCGCCTACAACCACCTGCTGAACCACATGGACGCATACAGGGTCAGGCCGAAGTTCTACGTCATCAACTTCGACGACCCGCGGCGCTCGCACCGCTGCAATCCCATCCATCCGGATTTCATGGAGGACATCACCGATGCTTACGAGAGTGCCTACACGATAATGCTCAATTTGAACAAGACCTGGGTGCAGAAGCAGGGCGACTTCTTTGTCGAGTCTCCGATTATCCTGTTCGCCGCCGTGATATGGTTCCTCCGTATCTATCAGGACGGGAAATACTGCACCTTTCCCCATGCCATCGAGCTGCTCAACCGCCGTTACGAGGACCTGTTCCCGATTCTCACCAGTTATCCCGAACTGGAGAACTACCTTTCTCCGTTCATGGACGCCTGGCAGGGCGGGGCGATGGAACAGCTCGCCGGTCAGATAGCCTCGGCGAAGATTCCGCTCTCGCGCATGATTTCCCCGCAACTCTACTGGGTCATGTCCGACAGTGAGTTCACACTCGACATCAACAATCCCGACGAGCCGAAGATTCTATGTGTCGGCAACAATCCCGACCGCCAGAATATCTACGGGGCGGCGTTGGGGCTGTACAACTCGCGCATCGTCAAGCTCGTCAACAGGAAGGGCAGGCTGAAGTCCTCCATCATCATCGACGAACTGCCCACGATTTACTTCAAGGGGCTGGACAACCTGATTGCCACCGCCCGAAGCAACAAGGTTTCCACCCTGCTGGGTTTTCAGGACTTTTCCCAGCTCAAGCGTGACTACGGCGACAAGGAGGCCGCCGTGGTCATGAACACCGTCGGCAACATCTTTTCCGGTCAAGTCGTGGGCGAGACCGCCAAGACCCTCTCCGAGCGTTTCGGCAAGATTCTCCAGAGGCGGCAGAGCATCACCATCAACCGCGAGGACAAGTCCACTTCCATCAATACGCAGATGGAGAGTCTTATCCCGGCGAGCAAGATTTCCACGCTCACGCAGGGCATGTTCGTGGGAGCCGTCGCCGACAACTATGACGAGCGTATCGAACAGAAGATTTTCCATTGCGAGATTGTGGTCGATGCCGAGAAAGTGAAGCGTGAGGAACAGGCTTACCGGCCTATACCCGTCATCACCGACTTTACCGATGCCGGCGGCAACGACCGCATGAAGGAGATGATCCAGGATAACTACAACCGTATCCGTGCCGAGGTCCGGCAGATTGTCGCTGATGAGTTGCAGCGCATACAGTCCGACCCCGAACTGCAATACCTCCTCAGCGGCAGATAACCGGATATACGGTCAGATGAAAAGAGAAAATCCGTAGCACGTACAGCCTTTCCCTGTCGTGTTACGGATTTTCCTTTTTTGTCTGTTCCCGTTATAAATAAAGAACGCCCCCCAAGTATGCTGCCTTTCAGCTCGCCTGGGAGGCTTATTGTCTTTTTAGTCAGGTGATTGCCTTTTCTTATTCTTCCACTTCACCGACCAGTCCGATGAGGTCAAAATACATCAGTCGGGTCCTCAGTTTCGTGTCTTTGTCAAATCCCGTATTCTCCGCTTCCTGACTTTCCGTTGAAAACAGAAATGTGAAGCCGTTCTTTAGATAATATCCCAATGGGATTTCTTCATTATAGGCATCCACGATAAGGAAACGGCATCCGGTCTTGTTACCTGTGTCGATAAACCATGATTTGATAAACTCCATCAGTTCGCTTCCTATCCCACGGTGGGCAAATTCCACATTGATGCCCAACCGTCCAATCAGGACACCGGGATAACGGCGCATCTGTTTGGAATAAGGAATGCTTTTCTGCACTTTTTTCTCCCGGCTGTTGGGCAGCATATCTACACGGATGCTGTCATTCGACAGCGTAAAGGCACACACTATCACGGATGGGTCCTCGTCCAGCCTGAAGCAGTAACTCTTTCCCAGCATCTGCCTGCTGTAAAGCGGGGCATCATGCTGAAAGAACTCGTCCAGGTCTGCATTTCCGCATGAAAAAGGACTGCAATCTGCAATGACTTTTTCGTCCAATGGAGAGAAACTGCATTTATCTAACAGGAATCCCATACTTACAACATATTGGCTTTTTTCAATATGGCACGGGCTATTTTCACCTGCTTGCTGAAATCTGTTTTCTCCTTCTTTTGGTAAGCCTTGTCCGCTTCCTTCACGAAACGTTCGGCTTCTTTCCCTTTCAGCGTAGGAATTGCTTTGATTTCTAATGCCATGACTTGTTAATGATTTGGTTCTCTGCTGCAAAGATAAGAATTTTTCGGCAAATCCCTTTTTCGGATACCTGTTTTTCTGACGAACGGCTTCACCGCCTCTTCCGTTCCGCCTCCTCGTCCCGCATCATCCTGCGGTTCAGCCGTTCCGCCGCCCTGTCAAAGAAATACGTCCGGCTCTCGTTCTTCCGCCGCTTGATATCCGCATAGGTGTTGTAGCACTGGTTCTCCTTTATCTCCACACCGAACATGCGGCAGAATCTCGCCAGCAGTTCCTTGATGCCCGTTTCCCCTCCGTTGATGAGCTTCATCTCGTCCAGACCGTAAATCAGTTCCACCAGCTCGGCCGTGCTTCCCGTCCACTGCATCGCTGGGACTTCGTCCTGCCTTTGGTTTGTCTTTTCGCCTCCGTCAAAGGCTCCGCCTCGATGCAGCCCTACCTGATAATATTTCAGCATCTTGCGCACAAACGACAGCGCCTTTCTCACATACATGCTGCGGCTGGAGTCCGTCTCCTGCATGGCATCGTGATATTGCAGTTCCGTTTCCGCATAGCTCAGTGCGAAAACAGTCCGGCAGATACTTTCCTTTTCCTTGCACAGGGATACGACTGTGGTCGTGAACTCGTTGTATGCGGTTCCCAGTCCGGTAGAGCCGGGGTTGTCTATCAGACGGAAGAAGTCTGTTTCTGTCAATATGAGGTGTTCCATTTTCTTTCAGTTTTATGTTATTACACTTGGTTTGAAGTGTGCGCACATAAAACTATGGGACAAATTGCGGTCCTGTGGGAGCGTTTTTCTTTTAGCGTACGTATATCTTACTGATATTCAGTGTAATATTTGCTGAAAATATTTTTTGGAGCTTCTCCCGACACCTCATTTTTTGTTCAGAATCTGAACGTACGTTCACTTTTTGAACGTACGGAACGTTCATTTTCCGAACGTCACCACCCGTTGGCGGGGTGTTTTCCGTCCGTAGGCTATCCTTACCATACCATCCTTCCATTGTCTGCTTTCCGTACATGTCCATTCGCTTTCGGGCAGCGACGACTGGAACAGCCTGCTGCCGTTTCCCGCAATGACGGGAACCATGTAGAGGATGATTTCATCTACAAGCCGCATCCGTATCATGCCGTTGATGATGCCTGCCGTCTTTTCGGTTGCTTCTATCAGATAGTTCAGGGAATCGCCGGTGTTTTCCATCCGGCTGGAGAGGAGTGTCAGCGACGTGTCTTCTGTCAGGACGCAGGTAGCAGCCTCTTTCAGCGCACCTATCCCGTACTGGTCGGAACCAAGCCATCGCCCGGACAGACCGGTTGTTTCTGCCGGACAGCCGTCCATTGTCAGGACGGCGAGTAATCGGACTTTTGCCATAGCGGTCATTCTGTTGCGACCGGAAGCCGTAAAATAAAAAAATAGCGTGCAATACACGTTATTTCTAATGGAGGCTCTGGTAAAGCCAATCGGGAAATATACGCGAATGCACGCTATGCCAAGGCATAGCATAAGCATCACGCAATCGCTCCCGATGTCGAAATTTACCAGATTTCCATTAGAACGCCTTGCGGTCTTATTCTATACTATATCTTAATCGGTACGGGAAACCGTGTTTCTCCGTACCGTTTTTCTCCTATGTTCATGCAAAGATAGGATTTTCAGTCGAAATTTTCTCATTTTTCGCTCTTTTTCTGCATGATACCGTATTCTTTCATCTTGTTGTACAGGGTCGTGCGGCTGATACCCAGCAGTCCGGCAGTCACTTCGCGGTTCCCGTCCGCCTGTGCCAGTGCCCGCACGATGCGTTCCCTTTCCTCATTCCCGTCTTTCAGCAGCAGGGAGCTGCCTGCCTGTGCCGTACTTTCCGCTTCCAGCCTGTCGGCTCCTATCAGCCTTCCTTCCGTCAGCAGGACGGCGGAACGCACCGTCTGTTTCAGTTCCCTCACATTTCCTGCCCACATCCGCCTCATGAGTTCCTTTTCCGCCTCCTTGTCGAATCCTTCCGTATGCCGTCCCAGTTCCTCGTTGGCAAGCTCCCGGAAAAACTCCGCAAGGGGCAGTATGTCCTCCCGGCACTCCCGCAGCGGCGGTATCTTGATGACAAACTCCTTCAGGCGGTGATACAGGTCCCGCCGGAAACGTCCTTCCTCCACTGCCTTCTCCAGATTCTCGTTGGTCGCCGCCACGATGCGCACATCCGCTTTCCGCTCGCGGGTGCAGCCCGTCGGACGGTAGCATTTGGTCTGCAGCGCACGTAGCAGTTTCTGCTGTACCTCAGCGGGCAGGTTGCCCACCTCGTCCAGAAACAGCGTGCCGCCGTCAGCCTCCGCCATGCAGCCCTTCTTTCCGGTTATGGCTCCCGTAAATGCGCCTTTCTCGTATCCGAACAGCTCGGATGCCGCCAGCTCCCGTGTCAGCATACCGCAGTCTATCGCGACAAACGGACCTTTCTGCCGGGTACTCTGCGCATGTATCTTTTCTGCTACGTGTTCCTTGCCCGTGCCGTTTTCTCCAAGTATCAGCACCCCTATGTCCGTCGGGGCTACCAGTGAGATACGCCGGTCGATTGTTCGGAATGCGGCACTTCTGCGCTCCAGTATGGGCATGGTATGCCTTCTTTCCGATTTGCGTACCAGCTCATTTATCCTCGGAAGCAGCTTTTCCTGCAGCAGGGTCTTGGGGATATAGTCCTCGGCTCCCAGCCTCATGGAGCTGACCGCCGACGCGACCTGCGCATAGTCGGTCATGATGACAAACGGGTTTCTGATACCCGCTGCCCGCATCCGCTCCAGCACTTCCGTACATTCTCCGTCGGGCAGACGCAGGTCCGACACGATGATGTCCCCATCCTCCAGTTCCTCCAGCAGCCTCCGTGCCCCGGCACAGTCGTATGCAGTGCGGGTCTCGTAGCCTGCCTTCTCCAGCATTCCGCAGACATGATCACGGAATACCGGGTTGTCCTCTATCACTATTATTCTTCCCATACCGTTCTCTCCATTTCCTTTCGAGCGAGCCGGATGATCGTTTCGCCTTGACTGATTACCTTTCCGGCATACTCCCTGATTTCTTCTGCTGTCCCGTTTCCGTGGAGCACGTCATACAGCTCCTGCAGCGGCCCTTCGGCATGTATCAGCATCCACGAGCTGCGGATATGGTGTATCCAGTAGTCCAGTCTGTCCCTGTCACACCTTTCCGCTTCCTCCCGTATGGCGGCCATTTCCTTCTCCGTTTCCCTGACCAGACATTCCAGCCTCTGCCGCTTCTCGCCGTATGCAAACAGCGGGCCGAGGTCTACGCGTGGGGGACTGTCCTCGCTGATACATTCTTCTGCGGCTGCCAGCAGTTCGTCGATGGAGAACGGCTTGTACAGTACCGAGCCGAAGCCCGCACCTGCCAGTTCCTCTTTTGTGATACTTTTCGAGCCGGTCACCACCATCACGGGGATGGTGCGCGAGTTTCCTATGTCCGACGTACGGAGCAGTTCCAGAATGTCATAGCCGCTGAAATTATGCATCTTCAGGTCGGTCGTCAGCAGGTCATAGTGGTTATCGCGTAGTTTTTCCGTGAGCCGGCCCATGTCTGTACAGATTTCACAATGCACTCCGCTTTGCTCGAACATGTCATGCAGCATGTCAAGTATCATCCGGTCATTGTCTATGGAAAGCACGGAACAGCCGGAAAGATTGTGCGTTATGGTATAGGGTTGTCTTTCTGTTTCGGTCGCCTTTTCTAGCGGCAGTGTGACGGTAAACCGACTGCCTTTTTCTAGCACGCTTTCCACCCTGATGTTACCCCCCATCAGCTCCGTAAGACTCCTTACGATGGCGAGTCCCAACCCAAAACCGTCCTGCGTGGCGGCGTTGCCCAGCCGCTCAAATGGCTTGAATATCTGTTCTTGTTTCTCCTTGTCTATCCCTGTACCGGTATCGTCCACTACCAATATGAAATTACCATCAGAATATTTGGTAATTAATTTGATCGAACCTTTCTGCGTAAACTTCAGCGCATTGGACAGCAGATTGCTGCCGATGCGAAGTATTAGGTTTCGGTCACCCATGACCACCTTGTCCACCTCATTGACTGTTTCAAATGCCAGCCGCTTCTTTTCCATCTGTGGCATAAACTCTATCTCCAATGTGTCCGCAATGCTTTTTAACCTGAATGGAAGGGAACGAACAGTTTCCTTTCCGCTGTCCAAATGAAAATAATTCAGCAGTGTGTCTATCATTCCTGCCATCCGCCCGGAAGCTTCACCTATGATATTCGCATGGCGGATACGGAGAGAACTTTCTTCATCAGTAACTATCATTTCCGCATATCCGCGTATAGCAGATAGCGGAGAACGTAGTTCATGGGTGATAGTTTGCATGATGTTCTGTCTTTCTTTTGTCAATTCCTCGTTCTGCCGGATGGTTTCCTGTAATTTTTCGATTAGTTTCTCGCATTTTCTTTTTTCGTCAACATTGCGCTTGATTTCACGGTGAATGGTGAGGTAAGACAGAAACAGCAAGCCAATTGCAACTGACAAGGTTATTGCTAATAGCCAGAATGATTCATTCCAAGTATCCTCTATTTTCTGTTCGCTTTTGCTAAATAAAAGATATGCCTGCCTGTCAAGGTCTCTTAATAGACTGTTCAGTGTTCTGTTCAATTCCCTATTGCGAATACGCAGACTGTCAGCGTATGTATCCATTTTTTGTGCCTGTCGTTGCTGTGTGGCTATCAGGCTGTCGCTGAAAGCGTGCAGTTCTTTGTTGGATGGCATTATCCGTATTTCTTCCTTCATACCGAAGAATCCGGCAATTCCTTTTTTCTTTTGCTCAACAGTACGGACTCTTGTTGCCCGTTTTGCCACTTCAGGCAGCTGGTTTGCCAGCATTTCCTCCCTTTCATTTCGTTGTTTGATATTCTGCATAATATGTAGCAGATGTGTTTCTTTTTCAGCTAACAAATAACGTAGGGTATCTATCTGATTGGATTGTACATACTCCCGACAAAGAGGCTCCAATGTTTGTAGTATACTGTCTGTCTGTAGGCGATGATGGAGATAGTTTTGATAGTCTGCTTTATCCCATACAACTACACTTTCACCACTAATAGCAAGCTCCATTATGTTGCGATGCATCTTGTTTATGCCAAGACGTACCGAGCGAATCTTTGCCGTTTCTAGTTCTATGTCTCTTAATTGATGTCGTTCATGTATAAAAATAGCTATTACACCACCCAATACTGTCGTTAATATTAAATATCCAAGCAGAATCTTATATTGTAATAGTAATTTCATTTTTACACGTTGTTGCTATTTTTACTATATAAATACTTATCTCATACAAAATCCACATTGGCAGGGAGACAAGCAATAGAGTGAAAATGTCGGAAGTCGGTGTAATAATAGCTGCAATAATTAGAATGATTATGACAGCATGTTTACGATAACGACACATAAAATCCGCTGAAAGGAATCCTAGTTTGGCAAACAGCCATGACAGGACCGGCATCTCGAAAACAATTCCCATCGCCAGCGACATAATTACAAGTGTCGATATATAGGATTGTAATGTTATCATATTTTCAACCTCTCCGCTTACTTGGTAAGTTCCTAAAAAGCGGAATGTCAGTGGAAAAATCATATAATAACTGAGTAGTACTCCCACAACAAACATCAAATAGCCGCTACCTACAACCCGTGTAGCATATTTACGTTCATTGGTATATAAGGCAGGAGAAACGAATCTAAATAATTGATAAAGAATATAGGGAGAAGCGCATAATACTCCTGCATACATTGCAGTTTTCATATGTATGATAAACTGCTCCGCCAATCCAGTATTGATGAGCCTTATGGAAAAATCAGTAATATAAGAATCTGTTACCATCCCATTTATGACATCAAACAATCGGTAGGTTATGAATCCGGAATCTTTTGGAGCAAGAACGACAGCGAACAGTTGTTCCTTAAAAAAGAAAGCCAAAACTCCGAATATAACGGTTACGGCGACGATTCTGATTATCGCCGCACGTAACACATCAAGATGATCCCAAAACGATTGCTTGTCATTATCCATTACTATTTCTTTTTTCCGTGTTAGCAGAAACCTCTTCAGACCCATTTGCATCTTTCTCGATATTATTCATTCCGTCTTTAAATGAACGCACACCTTTCCCAAGACCCTTCATCAGTTCCGGTATTTTCTTGCCTCCGAAAAACAACAATACAATCAGTAATATAAAAAGAATTTCTTGTGTTCCAATTCCAAACATAGTTATTTTCGTATTAAGCGGTTAATAAAAAAATATCCTCCAAAGACCTGCAACAACATACCCGGTATGCCGATGCGGAAATCCTGTACGGCAAGATAAAAATTCCCTTTTATTATCAATTCGCCCAGTGTTCCGATAGTCTGATACGACAGCACGACTACCAACAAGAGATACACGGAAACTTTCCGATAGCGGTGTGCCGTGAATCCCGCTGCCAAAGCCAGTAATCCTGATTTAAGCAAAATGGCCGGAAGAGCAGTAGCCGGAGGCATACCAAACAGTGCAGAATTGACCAAAGGGGAAAGCACGGCGGTAAGCAGCCCCACTTTCCAGCCGTATTTGTAGGCTCCTACCAATGTAAAGAAATAGATGGGAAGCCATGTCACCCCGCCCTGTGGAAAGAGATGGAAGAACTGGGGCAAGGCGATATTGCCCAAAACGAACAAGGAGGCTGCAAGGTAAGTCCTGACTTCCCGGTAGCCATAAACGTAAAGTTTTACTGTGGTCTGCATAATTTATTTGTTTAATCAGAAGTTAATGTTTATACCGCCCATAACCGTAGCTTGCGGCATGGGATAACCCGCCATGATTTCATAGCGTTGCGCCAACAGGTTCTCTCCACGCGCCCAAATGTCGAGCCATTTTGATGCACGGAAGAAAACGCGCAGGTTCCAGAGGACAAAGTTTTCCTTCGTTTCCTTTTTGCCGACCGATGTGTAAAGTCCTTCAACGTACTGCAATCCGGTAGAAACCGTCCAGCGTCCTTCCGAGAAGTTCACCCCGGTATAAAGCTTGTGTTCAGGTGCGGCGATGACAGGATTCTCCATGTGCAGGAAACTGTAGTTGGCATCCACCGACCAAACTGGACTGATATGGTATGCCGCTTGTAGTTCCACGCCCGTATTGTCGATTTTCCCCGAATTTTGGTTCAGCATTCCGCTCCCATTTGGATTAGGCAAGGTCTGAATCAAGTTTTTGCCATCGATATAGAAAAGGTTTATTCCGTATTGAAAGCGGCCGTCGAGCAACCGTTGCGAGAAAGCCAGCTCATAGTTCCACATCGACTCGGGCTGCAGGTCGGGATTCTGTGGCGGGAACATGTACATCTCACGGAGAATCGGGTAACGGAAACCTTTCGAAGCCGATGCCTTCAGTTCGATGGAACGGGGCAGATGAAACGCCAGCCCCATCTGCGGCACCCATTCTGTACCCACACGGGAGTGATGGTCCACGCGCAAACCGGCATTGAGCGTCAGCCATCGTCCGAAGTCCTGACGTATGTCCATGTAACCCGCCACCTCGTTTTCATGCCTGTCCACGATGTCGCTGCATGTTCCTGCCTTCTCGCCACTTACATATTCGCTCCATGCGTGTCCCCCGTAACGAAACCAGTCGAACCCGAAGGTGATGCGGTTGCCCTTGAAGAAGCGTGTACTCTGGTACAGGGAAAGTCCCATCATATCGTCGGATGAATTGAAACGGTCATCCTGCGGAGTTTCACCGGCAGAGGGCGTATATCCGTCGTTTATCCAATGGTCTCCCCAGTTGTAGAAGAAACTCAATGCGCCGGAAGTCTGGTCGTAGTTATTCTCCACGGCCAGCGAGGTCATACCGCGTGTGATGCGCTGGTCACCGTCCAAAAGCAGAGCAGATACGGGACCGGGATAGGAGGCGTTGAAATGGGTCACGTTCACGTCGCCCCTCAAATTCCAGTTGTCGGTCAGTTCGTATCCTAACTTGGCGTAGCCGCCGTACTGCTCGAAGTCCATATCAGCACGATGCCCGTCTGTGCGGTTGTACGAACCGCTGACGACGGACGAGAAACGGCCCTTGCAGATGCGGTTGGTCAGTTCCGTTTCCAGCGTGTTGTAAGAGCCGTAGCCCAAATGCAGGTTCGTCCGCACACCGTCTTCCCGCATTTTCCGGGTGACGATGTTGATGACACCGCCCATCGCGTTAGAACCGTAGAGCACGGAAGCCGGACCGCGCAGTACCTCCACCCGGTCGGCAAGCAGTGTCTGGTAAGCGTCGGCTATCGGGTGGCCGAAGATGCCGGCATACTGCGGATGCCCGTCTATCAGCACCATCAGCCGGGCGTTGCCTCCGCTCAGCCCACGCAACGAGATACCGCCCGCCGCACCGTTCGACACGCCGTAGCCCATCACGCCACGTGAGGTGACGAACAGTCCCGGCACTTGTTCCGTCAGCACAGGCAGCAGGGAGGACTGCATCGTCTGTTCGAACTTGCTCCGGTTTACCACCGAAACGGTCTGTGAGAGATGTCGCACATCGGTCTCACTGCGTGTTCCCGTCACGACCACCTCGCCGATGGAGTAAGTCCTGTCTATGGAAGTCGTGTCGGCTACCTGTGCCTGTACCTGAAATGCAAGCGGTAAAACGGCACCTGTCAGCAAATATTCTTTGAGGCTTTTCATTCCTGTTGTTTCTTCTATTGTCTGGTTGAGTTCATAAATTCTTCTATCAAGGGCAGGCATTCTCCTGCCGTTGCCGCATTGCGGCAGAGTGCTTCCACTGGGCAGATGCCGGTTTTCGTGCGGTTCTGGATTTGTGGGACTTTTTTATCATAGGAAACCCGTATCCGGCTTATCCTCAGCAGGAGCAGGGCAGGTTCACTGATTAGGCAGGCATGGAGCCGGCTCACGCCGCCGAGAACCATCAAAGCCGCTGCCCCTTTGCCCACAACCTTGTCGGCTACGAAGGCTCCTTGCAGAAATCCGGCATCGTCACGGAGCAAGTGGTAAAGGTCGGATATGCCACGACCTTGAAAAGCGCAGACCTCACCGTTCGCCACAACCAGCGTATTGCCGTCATGCAACAGTTCGATTAAATCTTTCATTGTTCCCGTGGTTTACAAGATTCTGTGATTTTCGTGTCCTTCCACGTATATGGCACTGAACGGACGTGCCGGACACACGTATTCGCATGCGCCGCAACCGATGCACCGTTCGGCATCCACTATCGGGATTTTCAGCGAGTCGGGGTTATCCTTGTCCTTCGCCACCATCATGATGGCCCCGTTGGGACAGTGACGCTCGCAGTTGCCACAACTTACCCCGTCGGTATTCACTACGCAGTTGGCTGCAATCCACACAGCATGGCCCACTTGGACAGACGCTTTTTTTTCCAACGATATGGGACGTATGGCCCCTGCAGGGCAGACCTGCGAGCACGTGTTGCAATTACTTCGGCAAAAACCATGCTCGTAAGACATGACGGGTTGCATGAATGTTTCCAACCTGTCAGATGGTTGGAGCACCTGATTGGGGCAAGAATTTACACAGAGTTGACAGGCAGTACAATGGTTAGCCATGTTACGAGCATTCAACGCCCCTGGAGGTACAATCTGTTGTTTGCGTCTAGCGATACTTTTGCGTTCCGTAGCCGCTACAAATTCTTTTGTGGTTTGTTTGGCTTGTGCCAATATAGATGTTCCTGCCAGCGTTGCCGTAAACATCAGCATCTTGCGGCGGCTCTCATTCACCTGTCCTTCTGTTTCTTTCTTGACTTCCGGTATATCTGCCTCATTATTTTTCCTAAACGGAAGGTGCAATTTGTAAGACAACGCTCCTTTCTTGCAGGTTTCGATACAGTTGAAACAGGTGATACAACGGCTACCATCGATGCTATGCTGTTTGGTATCGATGCAGGCAGCCTTGCAATTGCGGGAACACAATCCACAACTGTTGCATTTGGTTGTGTCCACCGTAATGCGTAGCAGCGAATGACGACTGATAAAACTCAACAGTGTGCCAACTGGACAAATTGTGTTGCAATAGGTCCGTCCATGCTTCCATGCTAGGAAACTGATCCCGACGAAGATAAGGCCTGAGACGATGAAAGTAGTTAGTCCTTTTATCCAGATATCCACGCGGTAGAAGGCATAGCTGTCTGCTTGTTCCGATAAGTAAGCCAGCACGTTATTCATTCCCCGCCAAATCGGTGCGAACCAGTTGGTAGCTATCCTTCCATACGAAGAATACGGAGCAAGCGTTGTGTATATGACAGTCAATCCTACAAAAACTGCGATGATAAAAGCCACAAGCACACTGTATCTTAGTAGTTTTTTTTCGGGTGAATAGGAGAAACGATACTTATGCTTCTTCCGTTTGCCAGAGAAATAGGAAACGATATCTTGCATCACGCCTAGCGGGCAGACGACCGAGCAGTAAATACGCCCAAACACAAAAGTCACGACCGCCCAGAGCAGAACAACCAACACGTTAGCAGCCAATAATGCTGGTAAAAATTGCAACTTGGCAAGAAAACCAAAATAGGGATGCAATGTTCCAGTAAAGTCGAGGAATAATCCCGTAATGAGAGACCAGCATATAATCGCTGCCCAGACCCTTATGATTTTATATCTGTTTTTCATTTCTCAAGCTTTAATTTTTCCACAAAACGATCTATCTTCTGCATTTCTTTTGGGATGTTGATCCACTGCGGACACTTCGACACACACTGCCCGCACTGAATACAGCGGTTAGCCTGCTGTAATTCAGGTACGCTGCGGTCGTAACCTATTAGGAACCGCCTACGTGCGCGGCGATAGTCCTCATCCATACGATCTTTAGGCATCTGCTCTTCGTTCACGCACTTATTATAGTGGGCAAAAACAGCAGGAATATCCACTCCGTAAGGACAAGGTGTACAATATTGGCAACCGGTACACGGTACGGTGCGGTTGCCTAAAAAGACATCCAGAGCTTTATCTAGTACCTTGTGTTCCTCCTCCGATAGTGGTTGTAGCGGTGAAAACGTACATATATTCTCTTGAAGGTTCTCCATATAGGTCATACCACTCAGTACACAAAGAATGTTGGGTAATGATCCGACAAATCGAAAAGCCCATGACGCAATGCTTTGCTCTGGTGCAGCCTGTTTTAGTATAGCAATCGCACTACGGCTTAATCGTGTCAGACGACCGCCAAGCAGTGGCTCCATCACGGTAATGGGAATCTGCTTCTCAGTCAGTTTTTCATACATCCACCGTGCTGGGACCCGTTCGCTTTGTTGCATCCATGCCGGAAGTTCGGCACCTCGGTCCCAGTCGTGGTAGTTACACTGGATCTGCACAAAGTCCCATTGCAGGTCGAGATTCAGCAGATACTCCATCAGCGAACGGGTGCCGTGGAACGAGAAACCTAAGTTTCGAATACGTCCTTTTCGTTTTTGTTCCAGCAGATAATGCAGTATGCCTCGGTTTTCATAGATTTCTTTATATACCTCAATTGTCTGAAGGTTGTGTAGTAGGTAGTAGTCAAAATACTCCACTTGACAGTCCCTAAGTTGTTTCTCAAAGATTTCCTTTGCCTGCTCCAGTGTTGGCATATGGGGTGTCGGCATCTTGGTAGCAAGAAAAAATTTATCGCGCGGGTACTTTTTCAACGCCTTGCCGATAGCTATCTGCGACATTCCTTTATGGTACGGATGCGCTGTATCAAAGTAGTTGATACCGTGTGCGATAGCATAATCCACCAGCTTGTTCACCATGTCTTGATCCACTTCGTCCGAGTTCGGATTGGCTCCCTCCTTTACCGGTAGACGCATCAACCCGTAGCCCAGCAAGGAAACCTTTTTCCCCGTATGCGGATCGGTTCGATAAGTCATTTTGTCAGTAGGAATAATCTCCGGCATGACTCCTGCCGTAGAATATCCATCCTTCCCGCAAGACATCGTCCGCCGCCAGCCATAACTCCCAGCTACAGCTGAGATAGTCCCTGCTGCCAGCCATTTCAGCATATTTCGGCGGGACATTCCCTTATCATTTTTCTGTTTTTTATCGTCCATTTTAGCTCTTAATTTTTCTGATACAAAATTAGTATGAAAAAAAACTGTCAGGTTATCTCATAAGCCCCAACTACTTACCTGAAAAGTCCATCGTGTATTTCTGCATATTCTGAAGTACTTTCTGACCAAGTCTTTCCACACTTTGGCGTGCAAGTCCGGCTATATATGGAGTATATATAACCTGTTTGTGATTGGACAGAACCGTCATCATGTTACCCATACCGACCGCATCACACAAATAAAAATTTTGTGGACTTTTATTCAACCAAATTTTAAGTGCTTCTATATCGAAAGTTGCTCCAACGGACGTATTAATCAGAATCTTACGATTGCCCATTATGTTAAACTCCTCTTTTCCCAACAATATAGTGTTGCGCGGAAGGCATGTACAAATAATATCACATTTTTTAAGAAGTTCGTGCAAAGGCATATAAGCATACTCGGATATATCAGTTTTGGCCGTGCGGCAATAATAAAAAACCGACGCCCCAAAGAAGTGCAATGCATCCGCAATCATACGGCCTGTTTTACCCAATCCAACGATACCAATCCTCTGTTTTGTAAGTTCAAGACTTTCCTCCTGCCATCTTTGCCCTCCAAAGCCGTGCAGTAACCTTATAAGCTCGGAAACCACGTACTCTACAACACCTTCGTCACCATAATCTTTTATCCCCGTTACCATAACTCCTTTTTTAAAGGCTTCTTGAAGATCCACATTACAGCATTGAGGTTCATAGATGGTACAACACATTCCGATATAACGAAGAGAAGGACAAGCGTCAAGGATAGTTTTGTCAATTCGAGTACGATATGACACCAACAAGCAGTCTGCATCTCCGATACGTTTCTTTATTATTTCTTCATCATCAGGGAAATCGTGATATACGATAACTTCTTCACCTTGTTTGTAGAGTTCCTGCAAGGCATTTTCATCCAGCAGAGTTTCATCTATTACTACAATTCGTTTGAACATGATTATGTGAATTTTATATCTGGTACAAAGGTAAATAGTATTAAATCGTATAGACTTACACCAAAAGACCAAACTGCTTGTCTTAAAAGTCCGACAGTAATAAAAAACTAAAAATCAATTGTATTATATGATAAAAGAGAATTATCTTTGCTTATAATTTATAACTTTAATCATATTAATATGACACTTGGACCTGAACATATTTCGTTCAATTACTCGGACGTATTTTTCTGTTATCATTCAGTAAAAAGTCGAGTATTTGATAAATTTATGAATTTTCATTACCTTATATATATATACTCCGGTGAAATGCTCATTACGCAAAACAAAAAGACAACTGTTGTCCGTAAAGGTGAATGTGTATTTCTGCACAGAGACCAGCGTATATTAGTAGTCAAACAGCCGTCGTCCAATGGGGAAGAATATCGAGGTGTATTTCTCGTGTTTCGTCGTAACTTTCTGAAAAGCAAAATGGGGATATTGGCAGATTACGCTTCTGATTTTTTTGAAAACAGCAAGTTGGATGTTCAACCCATTATACAAGTTCCATTGAAACCGAACCTAAAAAGTTTGTTTCTCTCCCTACAACCTTATTTCGAGTTTAATGTGAAACCAACACCCGAACTAATGGAATTGAAACTATATGAAGGTCTTCTTGCCCTGTTACAAACAGATAAGGTATTTTACAAGTACTTATTCAATTTCCATCAGTCATATAAGATAGACATAGAAGAGTTCATGAATGAAAACTATATGTGCGACATGTCGCTGAACCAATTTGCTCACTCCACTGGACGTAGTCTGACTTCTTTCAAGCGGGATTTCCGAAAAATCAGCACTCTTTCACCAGAAAAATGGCTCATTAATAAGCGATTGGAAGAAGCGTATAACCTGATAATCAATCATCACAAGAAGGCCTCAGATATCTATCTGCAAGTTGGATTCAAAAGTTTGGCACATTTTTCAAGAGTGTTCAAAGAGAAATACGGAATAAACTCTTCTCAGCTTCCAATAAAATAATAATTGACTCTGACATTCTTAGGCAATGTAATAGAATTCTATAAGAGCCAATGACAAAATCATTGCCACTGGCTCTCTTTCTTATAGTTTAATCTCATTACTTTTCTTAGATATAGCTATCGTGACACAGCCTTTTCCTTCATTATTAGGTTTAGCAACCTTTTTAGGCAAAACTTGTACATTTTCCTGATGTGCTTGTTCTAGTGTTTTTTCGTTTGGCGGAGCCAGCTCCAGCTGTATCTTGCGGTCCAGTGCGGCGAGTTCGGACTTCAGCCGTTTCAGCTCGTCCTCCTTCTTCCATGTCTTTCCGGCTATCTCCTGCAACTGCGGGATTTCCCGCTCCAGCACCTCGTTCTTCTTCCTGTACTGGTCGATGATACCCGGTATCCTCTCCAGTGCGTTCAGAAAATTCATGGCGGCGGCGTGTGTGTCAGCCATCGCCAGATGCCCGTTGTTGTAGCTGTACCTGTAGTTGCCTGCCACCACAAAACGGTTGTCGCAGAACTCCAGCCCGTCTTTGAGCGTCCTTTCGCTGACCACCTCAATGGGGAAGCCGTACAGTTCTCCCACGCGCTTGTACTGTCCGCCAGTCGTGGCATTCCTGGCTATCTCCTGCAGGCGCTTGCCGATTGTCTTCTCGTCGGTGGAATCCAGCCCGTCAATCCTGAGCAGGTTCAGCCGGTTGCCTTCCTGGTCTGTCCGGGCGGCAGCGGTGAATTTCTCCCAGTCCTCCGTCATGGCGACTATGGTGGCCTGGTTGTTCCTCAGTTCTCCAGTCTTGCCCTCCAGTTTCAGTTCGGACTCGCGCTTGCCCTTGCTGAAGGACTTGCGTTCACCCTCCAGCGAGGCAATCTTCTTCTCCAGCTTCGCCTTGTCCAGCAGGTCGGTGTTTCCCGACAGTATCGCCATGTATTCCGAAAAATTCATGCCCGACTTCTCGTCCATCGCTCCCTCGTCTATGGTTCTCGCGCCCATCGCTCCGCTCTTCAGCTGACTGATGAACGTCTGCTTGCAGTGCAGCAGGTTGAACTTGTACGAGTCCAGCGATTTTTCCACCGCATAGATGATGACATCCACCCGGTTGTCGGCGTACAGCTTCGCTATCTCGTTGCCTTTTCTCACCGCCCGCCCGTCACGCTGGGCGAGGTCGGACGGACGATCGGGTAGGTCAAGGGCATTACTGCCCTCTTCCCCCCT
>NZ_QUEM01000031.1 GCF_003477995.1 Bacteroides sp. OF04-15BH | reverse complement strand
CCACCAAATATTTTCCAAAGAATTTTTCAAGGGGAAATCTTTGCAAAGATAGAAAAACATACCGAATCTACCAAATAACATGCTGTAAAACATACTTTTAACAATTAAGCAAAGAGCAGAAAAAAAAAAGAATATTTTTTTCAAAAAATCACAGAACAGTCACAAAAACGTTCTCCTTGAAACCCCAAAGCCCATACAAAAGAGCAAAAACACCCTATCCCGCTTTCAAAAAGTTTTTCTCTATTTTTATCCTCACCTGAGGATTTTCGAGTAAAAAGCAGATTCTCTCCTTCAAAAAATCCCGATAGCGTTTTCAATGCATACATCCAAAGCTATTAAAAAAAGAAATGAGCCCGGCACCATACCGAGCTCATCCCTATTAAAGAAGTTCATTTAATATCCAATTGTTGGAGCGCACTTCAGCTCCCCCCCTTGAAGTCTACAAATATTCCGGCAAAGTAAACAGTTTCGTACCGTTACTTCCTTTTATTAATATATAATAGCCTTTTGGCTTGTTCTGTTTCAACTCCTCGACCACCTCATCTACATGATGGAACTGACGGAAATGGTTCTCTGTCTTTTCAAACTCACCGCCTACAAGCCAAACTTTATCAAAACCGGCGCTGACCAACTGATCCACCACTTTCTGATGTTCGGCGACACTGGCCTCACCCAATTCCTTCATCTCACCCAGAATCAGCAATTTCGGCTCATTCTGCATCAGACGGAAGTTTTCAATAACCGCTTTCATGCTGGTCGGGTTGGCATTATAAGCATCCACCACCAGATGATTTTCTGCCGTATCCTGCATTTGTGAACGGTTATTCGACGGAATATACTCTGCCAGAGCAGCACAGATATCCTGAGAATCCACCCCGAAATGCAATCCCACGGCTACGGCCGCCATCATATTGGCCAGGTTATAGCTACCTACCAGATGGGTACGCACGACAAACTCATTGCCCTGATATTTCCAACGGAAAGTCAGGAACGGATCACATCCCACCAGTTCGCCTTGAGGCACATTCTCCGGTGCCTGCTCCGTAGCATACGGAATCTGCTTCAAACCGGCAGCCATCTCCTGCAAGTTTTCATCCGGACAATGAACAAACGCTGGTTTTCCGGTATTCCGCAAGTAGTCATATAATTCGCCCTTAGTACGCTTCACTCCTTCAAAAGAGCCGAAACCGGCCAAATGAGCCATTCCCACATTCGTAATCAAGCCATAATCCGGTTCCACGATATCCGTCAGGAATTTGATCTCCCCCGGATGATTGGCTCCGGTTTCAATCACGGCAATTTCATGCGAAGCGTTCAAACGCAGCAAGGTGCGCGGCACACCGATGTGATTATTCAGATTTCCCTGGGTGAACAACACCTGATATTTCCGTTCCAGTACAGCCGCAATCAGTTCCTTGGTTGTGGTTTTACCATTGGTTCCGGTAATCTGCAACACCGGAATATGAAACTGCCGGCGGTGATAGTTTGCCAGTTCCTGCAAAGCCTTCAGGCTATCGTCAACCAGCAAATAGCGCTCGTCGGACAGATCGGCAGCTCCGGGTTCATCCACCACTGCATAGGCACATCCGGCCGCAAGGGCCTTGGCCGCGAAGTCATTTCCATTAAAAGATTCCCCTTTCAAAGCCCAGAATACAGAACCTTCCGGGCAGTTCCGACTATCCGTTGTTATATTCGGATGTTGCTTAAAAATTTCATAAAGTGCAGCTACTTCCATTTTGTGCTTAATTTTTAACCCCGCAAAGATAGTGCAACTTACACGAGAAAAAAAGATTATCCACAAAAAACCCCCTCTGCAGAAGCAGAAAAGAAAATATTTCTATGTACTTTTGCGACATC
This sequence comes from Bacteroides sp. OF04-15BH, assembly GCF_003477995.1. Lineage (GTDB taxonomy): Bacteria > Bacteroidota > Bacteroidia > Bacteroidales > Bacteroidaceae > Paraprevotella. The sequence goes on along the minus strand of NZ_QUEM01000031.1, from coordinate 44,851 downwards.
AAATCTTTTTATCAGACAGTTTATACAGAAATGAATCCAACGATAAAGCCTACAATCAACCTGAACGGCCGGATTATGGACCTGTCCACTCCGCGCGTCATGGGAATTCTCAATGTCACTCCCGATTCGTTTTATTCCTCAAGCAGAAAGCAAAGCGAACAGGAAATCTGCTCACGTATTGAGGAGATTGTCCGTGAGGGGGGCGACATCATCGATATCGGAGCATATTCTTCACGCTCCGATGCCAGCCATATCCCGCAAGAAGAAGAAATGGAACGCCTGAGAAAAGGATTGTCCCTCATTCATAAAGTAGCCCCACAGATGCCTGTATCCGTCGATACCTTCCGCGCGGAGATTGCACGGATCTGCGTAGAAGAATATGGAGCAGCCTTGATCAATGACATATCCGGAGGAGAGATGGACGACCAGATGTTCGACACCATAAGCCGGCTCAAAGTGCCATATATCATGATGCACATGCAGGGCACTCCACAAAACATGCAACAGGCTCCTCACTATGAGCACCTCATGCAGGAGATTCTGGAGTATTTCAGCAAGAAGAAAGCTTTTCTGCAAGCAGCCGGAGTAAAAGACATCATTATCGACCCCGGTTTCGGATTCGGAAAAACCATACAGCACAACTACGAACTGCTGCACCACCTGGACGACCTGCACATTCTGGAATGCCCCATTCTGGTAGGCGTTTCGCGCAAATCCATGATTTACAAGGTGCTGGAAACCGACCCGCAACAGGCACTCAACGGCACCACAGTGCTGCATACCCTGGCCCTGCTGAAAGGCGCCCATATATTACGCGTACACGATGTAAAAGCGTGTACCGAAGTCATCAAACTGATTAAAGAGTACAACCAATGTTCTTCAATTTCGGAATAAAAGATCTTATTGATATCTTTCTGGTGGCCCTCATCCTTTATTATGCCTATAAAGTCATGAAGGAGTCACGCTCACTGAATGTGTTTTTCGGTGTTCTGGTATTTCTGGTATTCTGGATTTTCATTTCCCAGATATTGGAAATGAAGCTGTTGGGCTCTATCCTCGACAAGCTGGTCAGCGTAGGTGCTCTGGCACTGATTATTCTTTTTCAGGAGGATATCCGGAAATTCTTCTACACCATCGGTGCCCATAAACGAGTGCGCAACATTCTGCACTTTATCAAGGGCAAGCATAAGATAAAAAGCACCAACAACGAAGACATCATGCCGATAGTCATGGCCTGCATGAGTATGAGCAAGCAAAAAGTCGGTGCCCTGATCGTGCTGGAACGGGAATTGCCGCTGAACGATGTGATCCGTTCGGGCGAAATGATTGACGCCCAGATCAACCAGCGCCTCATCGAGAACATCTTCTTCAAGAACAGCCCCTTGCACGACGGTGCCATGGTCATCAGCCACAAACGGATCAAGGCAGCCGGCTGCATCCTCCCGGTATCCCACAGCATGAATATCCCCAAGGAACTGGGACTGCGCCATCGTGCAGCCATGGGAATTTCCCAGGAGACAGATGCCCTGTCCATCATCGTATCCGAAGAGACCGGCGGTATCTCCATCGCCTTCAAAGGAAACTTCCAGCTGCGCCTCACTGCCGAGGAACTGGAACGTATCCTCACCGAATACAAAGTGGAGTGATCTGCCCCACTCCGGATATCAGTTCAGCATCAGCCGCATATACGGACCGCCCTGTGCGAAAAGCAACCGTGGCAACTCTTCTACGGTATAACGACAGTCTGCCGGTCCACACGTTTCCAGCCGGGTACATTGACCGCCGCGAATCAGATAAGTCGCAGGAGCGGCATTTCCCGACAGGCTGTCCTCCGTTACTTCCAGAGTAAAATCAGCCTCCGGATGCACTCGCGCATAAAGTTTCAAGGCGTCAGACACACGAATCACCTTAATCTGGGTGCAGTATGTTTCCTCGGCCAGTTCCTTTTCCGGGCAGAGTTCTTTTTGTGCCGTTTCTTTCATTCGGGCAGCTACAGTCCTGTCCGTGGCCAGGCATTCCTTAACCAGCCAACCCTTATCCTGCGGCAGGACCAACAATACCCCACAAAGCCGGTTGTTGCTTTCGCCTCGTGCCATCCATACCCGGCCGCCGCTATCCGAAAGATCCTGCAAAATCACCTGCAAGTCGTCCGCATCATGAAGCACCGCTGCCGGCATGCGCCGATAAGCCTGCTCCATAAAATCCGCCATCTCTTCACGAAGTTCATCTGAAATCTGCACAGGATCTTCGCAAGACACAGACAACGAAGATACAGAATGCCTGTCCTCAGTGTCCTCCACTCCGGAACAACAAGCATACCCCGAACGGGCATAAAAGTCCACTAGTCCCTCATTGGCCGGAATCAACAGAGAAAACACCTTACCCTCCTGATACATGCGCTCATGCGCTTCGGCCAGCAACTGTGTCATCAGCCCGCGGCCGCGCTGCTCCGGCAAAGTGGAAGCACCGGCCACATAAGCCACCGCCACATCCAGCCCCGCATAATTCATGCGATACGGCAAGCGTTGCAAGGCGCTGACCACCTTGCCGTCCTTACGGATAAAGCTATTGTTCTGAGGCTTGTATTTCTTGGAAAAGAACAAATCCAAAAACGAATCACTATCCCCAAAACAGAGTTTCCAGAGCGCACGCGTCTGCCACTCCACATGAAGTTCGTCATCACTCCGCATCTCACAGGCACATTTCCCCTGCAACGAGCAGGACGACCACATGCTGTATTTCATCAGCACCTGATGGGGCATATACGACAGTTTCGCCTTACGCAAGCCCTCGATGCCCAGATCCTCTTCCCGATTGATATAACGATACTGTTCCGGCAAATGATTCACAAATTCCTGATTGATCATGGCGTAAGCCCCCTCATAAGTGGTATCCGCCTTCTCTACACAAACATCAAAAGTAGAATCATTGATCGGAGCGCCGTAAGTGAAAGCCACCAGTTTGCCATCCACAAAAAGTGTACCTCCAATAATCCCTAGCTCCTCGAAATGCTCCAGAGCCCGACGGATGGCTTTCTTTTCAGATTCTACGGCACGCTGTTCGCCCGGAACGGTTTTCAGCGCCGCCCATTCTTCATCCAGTTGCAAGCATAATGGAATCAGTTCGCGCGTAAGCGGACGATACTCATAATCGGGATAAAGGCGGCGGAATTTGTTCGTATGGTTTCTCTTGGGCTGTAATTTCTTGCCGGCCAAAGTAGCCAGATTCTCGCGCAGATAGATATAATCGGCATACTCCCGATTCGGATTGATGACAAACTTGCTGGAACAGATTCCCTGAATATAATGCTTCATCTCTTCCGTCACCCCCAGAATCAGCAGCGGATGGCCCAACAAGCAGGCATCCTGATGCATCAGTTCAATCACCTCGCGCCAGTTTCCCTGTCCCAAGGGCATCAGATAAGCCAGATGCCCGTCGGCATAAAAACGGAACAGCAGAAAACCGTTCCATTCGGTTACCTCGGTCTGATAAAGGAACTGCCAGGCATAGAGATTGGCAAAAGCCAGATCGCAATTCTGCAGATCTGCATTTCGGGTATATTTGAGGATCAAATCGCGATCATCCAATGAAAGAGTGTGAAAAGAAAGTGCCATGAATCAGCTTGTTTATGAATTAGGAAAACGAAAATAGGAAGATTTTATCAAATCTAGAAGATTCTCAAAAAATAAAATTCTTTTTGTTAGGCTACTTTACCGAAAAATGCGTATTTTTGCAAAGTTGATATTACAAATAGAAAGTATTCTAAAACAACAGATATGGACTTGATCAAAGAAATTGTAGCACGTGCACAGGCAAACAAACAGCGCATCGTGCTTCCGGAAGGAACAGAAGAACGTACATTGAAAGCTGCCAACCAGATTCTGACCGACGAGGTAGCTGAACTGATTATCCTGGGTAATGTAGCCGAAATCGAAGAGGCTGCCAAGAAATGGGGATTGGGTAACATCCACAAGGCAACCATCATCGATCCGGAAACTTCAGAAAAGAAGGAAGAATATGCCGAACTGCTTTGCGAACTCCGCAAGAAGAAAGGTATGACCATCGAAGAGGCACGCAAGAAAGTACTCGATCCGTTGTATTTCGGCTGCCTGATGATTAAAGCCGGCGATGCAGACGGTCAGTTGGCCGGTGCCCGCAACACTACCGGTGATGTATTGCGTCCTGCTTTGCAGATCATCAAGACTGCTCCGGGTGTGACTTGTGTATCTGGTGCCATGCTTCTTCTGACCAAGGCTCCTAACTACGGAAAGAACGGTGTATTGGTAATGGGTGACGTAGCTGTAACTCCGGTTCCGGATGCCAACCAGCTGGCACAGATTGCCGTTTGTACTGCCGAGACTGCAAAAGCAGTAGCAGGTATCGATCCGAAAGTGGCCATGTTGAGTTTCTCTACCAAGGGTTCTGCCAAGCATGAAGTTGTAGACAAGGTGGTAGAAGCTACCCGCATCGCCCGCGAACTGGCTCCGGGTCTGAGCATCGACGGTGAATTGCAGGCCGACGCAGCTCTGGTTCCATCAGTAGGAAGCAGCAAGGCTCCGGGTTCTCTGATTGCCGGACATGCCAACGTATTGGTTGTTCCAAATCTGGAAGTAGGTAACATTTCTTACAAGCTGGTTCAGCGTCTGGGTAATGCCGAAGCTATCGGCCCGATCCTTCAGGGTATCGCCCGTCCGGTGAACGACCTGTCACGCGGTTGCTCTATCGAGGATGTTTACACCATGGTAGCCATCACCGCTAATCAGGCAATTGCAGCAAAAGAGCAGAAATAAAAAGAATTCCCCCACCTTATTTATATATTGATATGAAGATATTGGTTTTAAACTGCGGCAGCTCATCTATCAAGTACAAACTGTTTGAGATGCCTTCAAAGGAAGTTTTGGCACAGGGCGGTATCGAGAAAATCGGTTTGCCTGATTCATTCCTGAAACTGACTTTGCCTAACGGCGAAAAGAAAATCATCGAAAGATCTATTCAGGAGCACACCAGCGGTGTTCAGATGATCTTCGACGTACTGACAGATGCTGAGTTCGGTGTTGTAAAAGACCTGAGCGAAATCGAGGCAGTAGGCCACCGCGTACTCCACGGAGGAAGCAAGTTCAGCGAGTCTGTAGTCATCAATCAGGACGTTATCAACGCCATCGAAGAGTGCTGCGACCTGGGTCCGCTTCACAACCCGGCCAACCTGAAGGGTATCTATGCTGTACAAAAGCTGATGCCACAGGTTCCTCAGATTGCCGTATTCGATACTGCATTCCACCAGACTATGCCGGAGCACGCATACCTGTACCCGGTTCCTTACGAACTGTATGAGAAATATGGTGTACGTCGTTACGGTTTCCACGGAACTTCTCACCGCTATGTATCTAAGCGCGTTTGCGAATACCTGAACATTCCGGTTGAAGGTTCTAAGATCATCACTTGCCACATCGGTAACGGTGGTTCTATCGCTGCTATCAAGGACGGTAAGTGCATCGATACCAGTATGGGTATGACTCCGCTGGAAGGACTGATGATGGGTACCCGTAGCGGTGACATCGACGCCGGTGCCGTATTGTATATCATGAAGAAGGAAGGCCTGACTCCAGACCAGACTTCTGACCTGTTGAACAAGAAGAGCGGTGTGCTGGGTATGTTCAAGCGTTCAAGCGATATGCGTGAGCTGGAAGACGCTGTAGCTAATGGCGAGGATCTGGCTATCCGTACCGAAAACATGTACTTCTACCGCATCACCAAGTATATCGGTGCCTATGCAGCTGCTATGGGCGGTGTAGACGTAATCCTGTTCACTGGTGGTGTTGGTGAGAACCAGGCTACTGCACGTGCAGGTGTCTGCAAGACTCTGGGCTTCCTGGGTGTAGAACTCGACATGGAGAAGAACAAGGTACGCAGCAAAGAGGCTATCATCTCTACCGAGAACAGTAAGGTTACCGTTTGCGTAATCCCAACTGACGAGGAGTTGATGATCGCTACCGACACTATGGAGCTGCTGAAGAAGTAATTTTCAGATAAGAACCTGAATATATAGCGAGGGGATGCCAGTTTTGGCATCCCCTCGTTGTTACTTCACATAAGGCTTCAATTCATTCGCAATCCGTTTATACCCTTCATGATTGGGATGAAGACCGTCCGAGAACAGTTTCTCGTTTATTTTCCCGTCTTTACCCGTAAGCGTCTCCGACAGGTCGAGCACTTGAACAGAAGCATTGCCCACAAAAGCCTGCTCAAGTCCGGCATTCAGAGTAACCAACCGTTGTTCATAGTTTCTGCGCGGCAGAATCTTAACCACATACAGCTTGGCCTGCGGCTGTTTTCGGGCAATCAGTGCGACAGTTTCCTTAATCCCCTGAATGATCTGTTCGTCCGTATTCATATCCAGATTATTGGTACCCAACATCATAAATATCTTCTGCGCCCGAAAACCGTCCAGCTCTCCATGCAGCACCCGCCACTGTATATTCTCAATCCGGTCCCATCCGTAACCCAGATTCACAACCGACTTGCCTTTGAACAGTTTTTGCCATACATCATCGGCCACCCGCCGTTTCTCATAAGGCAGTCCTCCCCAGAAATGAGTGATAGAATTTCCCAACATCACGATTTCGGGCTGGGCCGTTGCATTATATTCCAGAATTTCATCGTGCCGCTTCGCCCACTGATATGTGAAAGAATCGCGGTGCTGTCTGCTCGGAACAAATGATAATCGGTTCTGTTCCGGAAAAAGGATACCGGCAATCTTCTTATAGTAAGCATCGGCATACTGCTGCATCCCCAAGTCAGTGGCATGCACACCGTCTACCTGACTGTCCATAGACAGTGCCAGTTCGTCAAACGTAAGATAATGCAGATTCCCGACCTCATCCTTCATCGAATCGTACACGGCACGCAACTGCTCATTGGTCTGACGAAAGTCCTCTCCTCTCTTATCCGAAGCATAAAAGCCCATATATCCATCATGTTCTACCAGAAGAACAGGTGCCTTGCTCTTGCTGCGCAAGATACGGAGACCGTTTTCCAGACGCGGACGGATAAGTGCCACACGGTCGCCCGTCATATTAGGCATACAGTCTATCACATACATTGCCGCATCCACTTCGGCCAGAAGGCGGAAAAACTCCTCATCCAACTGCCCGTTCCCCGAAAAGCCCAGATTAACGACAGGCATATCCAGCTTACGCTGTAAGATATTGGTCCAGGCCATGCCGGGACGCGAAGCACATGCACCTTGCGCAATGGAAGTTCCGTATACCACAACAGGCTTTTCGACCGACGGACGTACAAAGTCAAAACGACTTCCCTCGGGCACACCTATCTGCAAGGACTTTACTCCGTTGTAAAGCGGCAAATACAGAGTAAACTCATTGCCCTTGTCGTGCGTATTGTGATAAGTCAGATTGTTATACGTATAACGGACCGTATCGCCAAACTGATAGTTGGCAGCACACCAATACTGTTTGCCGTTGCAATCCATCGTATAAAGATCCACTCCACTCACTCCTGTTGCCGGCATGTGGGGCAGCGAGTATCCCCCTGTAACCTGATATTTCACCTGAATATTCGGAGCATTGGTATAAAACTTCACATAGAGTCCTGCGGTCTGCAACGACAGATTCCACACTGGTTTACGGACTAATTCTTTGGCCCGCTGCGGCAGACGCTGATAGTATTTTCCAGTTTCCGTGTTCCAGGCTCTTCCGTGAATGGGCAACAATGAATCAACCATAGGATTATACCAGTCGGTCTGGGCTACCATACCAAGTGACTGCCCGAAGAAAAGAACAGGCAATACTGCAAACTTTAAAGCTGTATTCATAATCATTTTTTTTGTGTTATTTCATCAACTGTATTAAATGGAGGCTTATAATAGCCGAAAGCAAAGTTATAGATTTTTTATTTGGCAGATACTTTCCACACATCTGTTTCAAGTAATCAGAGAAAACAGATAAATACTAATGTTTATCAATTATTAAATCTCATATAATGATATTATTATCAGATTGCTTTGATGATTATCATTTTATGTGTAACTTTGTACTGTTAACATAACATGAAACAATATGGCGAAAATAGAATGCTCAAATCGGTTGCGTGTAATTTTGGCTGAAAAAGAAATAACTAATCGCTGGTTGGCAGAACAAATGGGTGTCACAGATATGACTGTTTCACGATGGAAAACTAATAAGGTACAGCCATCAATGGCCCAATTTGTTGAGATTGCCCAACTACTTAAAGTAGATATTAAAGATCTTATTGAGGCTGATTTTAATTATGATATAGAATAATTACTTTAGTTAAGAGGTGCGCTGAAACGGTAATTAAGATGTTAAAAATACATAATATATGAATCTGTTACAGATAGACATATGCGAAAATGAAATTTTTGAACAATCCCCCAATCTGCTATCAATGTTGCTCATAGATCGCACTTTAAGTTCAGAAAATAGTCAAGTTAATATTTTTTGGGCGACAAACAATTATGCCGATTTGGGTGTTGGCTATCAGTATAGCGATCAAATAACTTTAGAGGCTATTACTGGCAAAAATGGAGAGGTAATCAAGCCTCGGGCTGTCAAAAGCCGTGAAATGCAACAGCAACGTAGTCGTGAAATGGCAGAAGTTTTCACACCGTCATGGATCTGTAACAAGCAAAATAACTTGATTGACAATACTTGGTTTGGACGGGAAAATGTATTTAATATAGAGGTGGATAATCCTGACGGTTCACATTCGTGGATCCCTTCAGATAAGAAAATCATATTTCCTGAAGGTAAAACTTGGCATGATTACATCAATGAGAATCGCCTTGAAATTACCTGTGGAGAGGCTCCCTATCTGGTGAGCCGATATGATTCCGTAACTGGAGAACCTATCCCGATAGAAAGAAGGATAGGATTACTTGATAGAAAACTTCGCATCGTCGGGGAAAATACGCAGACGTCAAGCGAATGGCTAAAAGCTGCCCAGTCGGCCTTTATGAGTGTTTATGGTTACGAATGGCAGGGAGATAATCTTTTTCTTGCTCGGGAATCTCTTTTGTATACTTTCATAGACTATTACAAAGCAAAGTTTGGCAAAAAGCCACAACTCAAATCGTTGCAAAATATTGCTTCCATCATCTCATGGAATATTTGGCAGATGGACGGTTTGAAAGGAGTAATTCCGGGAAGCTGCCATAGTGTACAACAAACAGTCCAGGACCTGTTTGATTCGAAAGTAACGATTCAAGAGTGTAAAGGTTGTCAGAAAGGCAATATTCACAAACATAATGGCACCTATTGCAAGATTATGGATTGGAACAGCAATAAAACACTGACTTTTATTTCATTGTTAAAAAAAGAAAAATAGTATGGCAGACGCAAATCTAAAAATAAACACTGCTCTTCTCGATGGCCTGATTGTAGGGCGGGTTGAGCCACATATATATGCCTTCTCTACCGAAACGGTTCCAAACTATCTGAAGGTCGGTGACACGGCCCGAGGAGTGCGTGTCCGTCTGGACGAATGGAGAAAGATTTTCCCAAATCTGATACAGCAGTACGAACATTCGGCACAGATAAACAATGAGACTATTTTTCGTGATTTTGCTGTCCATACTTTTCTGGAACAGGAAAAAGGCAGAAGACGGTTGCTGCCGGATACGTTTGGGCATCTGCCTTACTATTCAAAGGAGTTCTTCGAAGGGGCTACAACCGCTGATCTGGAAGAGGCTATATCGGACATATATCAAAGCGCACGAGAGAAAAACGGCAAATATCAGTTCTATTCTCCTGACCGCTTACCTCAAACACTTACCTACGAACGAACGGATAGCTATCCTCCACGAGCCAATCAGCAGCAGGTTATTGAAAACTTCAAAAATGCTATAGCTGCCGGTCGCACCAATCTGTTGCTGTATGCAGTAATGCGATTCGGTAAGTCTTTCACGGCTATGTGCTGTGCCAAAGAGATGGACGCGAAAATTGTGGTCGTCGTTTCAGCTAAGGCAGACGTAAAACAAGAATGGAAAAAGACTGTTGAGAGCCACGTTTACTTTGCTGGCTACAAGTTTCTGGACAGTGCGTCATTAAATAGTAATGAAACTATTGTTGCCGATACTCTCGCTGCCGGAGATAAGGTCGCACTATTCTTGACATTACAAGATCTGCAAGGGGAAGGAATCAAGGCAAAGCACAAAGAGGTTTTTGAACATCAGATTGATTTGCTGATCGTTGATGAAACCCATTTCGGAGCTCGTGGCGCTTCCTACGGAAAGGTCTTGCAACAATATAATCTCAGCAAATCACAGATTGAGAAAGAGCTGCAAAATATTGACGGCTTTGAAACGCTCGAGCAGGTGGACGAAGCTGTAAAAGCATTGGATACAAAGATTCGCATACATCTTTCCGGTACGCCATACCGTATTTTGATGAGCGATGAATTCAAAAAAGAAGACATCATTGCCTTTGTTCAGTTTACGGACATTATCGACGCTCAGAAGCAGTGGGACGACGAACATCTCAAAGAGGATGACTGCAACGAATGGGACAATCCTTATTATGGATTTCCACAGATGATTCGCTTTGCGTTCAATCCGAATGCCTCTTCCGTAAAAAAGATGGAGGAATTACGTAAAAATGGCATTACCTACGCATTTTCCGAGTTGTTCCGACCTCAGTCGATGACAACTAAAAGAAACGGCAGCCATCGGCAATTTTTACACGAACCCGAGATTCTGGATTTGCTGGAGGTAATCGACGGTACGAAAGAGGATGAGAATCTGCTCGGCTTTCTCGATTACGACAAAATAAAGGATGGTAAGATGTGCCGCCATATTGTTGTCGTGTTGCCTTTCCGTGCCTCCTGCGATGCCATGGCGGCATTGATTCAACGAGAAAAAGACCGATTCAAAAATCTATGCAATTACGAGGTTATCAACATAGCCGGCTTTGACGAAGAGCGCAGATACGCGACTACGGATATTGTCAAAGGGAAGATAAAGACTTGTGAAGAGAATGGCCGCAAGACACTGACATTGACCGTTAACCGGATGCTGACAGGAACAACCGTGCCGCAATGGGACACGATGCTTTACCTCAAGGGAACGTCATCTCCGCAGGAATACGATCAGGCAATATTCCGTCTGCAGAATCAATACGTTACCACCTTCAAGGATGAAAACGGCCGAACCATCAAGTACAACATGAAGCCGCAGACATTATTGGTAGACTTCGATCCGAATCGCCTGTTCCGGTTGCAGGAGTTGAAATCGCAGTTCTACAATGTCAATACAGAGGTTCAGGGTAATGCAGGCTTGAGAGAACGTATCGCAAAAGAGTTGACAATCTCTCCTATCATCGTACTGAACAAACATAAGTTGCAGGAAGCGACTCCGACCAATATTACGGATGCGGTTCGCGAATATTCCAGAAACCGCAGCGTATTGGACGAGGCATCGGAAATTCCAACCGACAGTATTCTATTGGAAGACACTGAGCTACTCAATGTTCTGCGGGAGATTGCTCCCATCGATGCAAAAAATGGTCTCCAGATAAAACCGACAGAGGGTAATGGTGATGATATTGATACGCCTGACACACCCGATACACCGGAAGGAACTGGGAACAGAGATGCTGAACCGACAGATCAACCCAATCAACACCCCGATCGGCCGAACCCGGCAGTGGAAGACGACAAACTCGACAAACGGCTTGTGCCGCCTATTATGCGCGTATTCTTTTCTTTGCCTTCCTGACGGATTCAACTGTCAAATCGTTGGAGGAGATGATTGCTGCAATTCCACAGACGTCGGATAACCGGCGAATCGCCAACCACCTCGGCCTGGACAGAAAGGTTCTGGAGGTAATCCAGGAGAAGAGCAATCCGTTTATTTTGCATGATCTCGACTATAAAATCGAGAATACTAATGATCTAATCCGAGACGCCGCACTTCGCCCCATGGAGCGGGTAGAGATTGCCATGCGAAGGTTCGGACGTTTGTCCGATTCAGAGATAGTTACCCCTGCGAAAGTCGCTGACGAGATGGTAGCTATCCTGCCTTTTGATGAGTTAAGCGAAAAAGCTGATGCTAAATTCCTCGATATAGCCTCCAAAGAGGGCGAGTTTTCCGTTGCGTTGTATCGAAGATTTGGCGAGAAGGTCAAACAGAGATTATATGCAATTACGACCTCTACCTTAGCCTACGAATTTACGCGCAAGGTTTACTCGCTACTCGGAATACCGGTTGAAAACATCTATGCCGATTTTACGTCGTATGACTTGATTGACGAAAATAATAATGAGATAATAAAACAATTAACAGATATGAAATTTGATGTCATCGTTGGTAATCCTCCATATCAAAGAAACGATGGAGGAGGAATGGGATCAAGTGCACCTGCTATTTATAACTATTTTGTTGATGCTGCGCTTACTTTATCTCCCAAGTATACTTGCATCATTACTCCCTCACGTTGGTTTACTGGAGGCCGAGGATTGGAGGAATTCAGGAATAAAATGCTTAATGATAAACATATTAGAATTTTGCACGACTATCCGAACGCTTCAGAATGTTTCCCCGGAGTTGAAATTAAAGGCGGTGTGAGCTATTTCTTAAGAAATAATGATGAAGAGGGTTTATGCAACATAGTAACGCATAATGGAAATGATATTAGTGCAGTAGAGCGTCCAATGCGTGAGCAAAATTCAGAGATATTTATAAGAGATAGTAAAGTTATTGATATTTTACGGAAAATACAAAGTTTCAATGAGCGTAGTTTTTCAGATATAATTAGCGCAAATGATCCATTTGGTTATGATATTAGGGAAAATAATAGTTATAAGCGAGTGAAACCAAATTTTGCACTAACCCCATTTGATGGAAGTATTAATTTTTATTATAATGGATGGCGTAAATATGGAATTGGTTATATTAAACGAGAAACCGTTAGGAAAAATGTAGCGTGGATAGATACCTATAAAATATTAATACCTAAAGCTTGGGGCATTGGAGACTGTAAAGTAGATTGGATTACACCATTTATTGTAGAACCAGGCTCTTGTTGCACAGAGACATACCTAGTCATAGGTCCATATGATAGCAGGCAAACTGCAGAACATGTTGTTTCTTATATGCAAACAAAATTGTTCCATCTGTTAGTTTCTATTGTTAAAATAACTCAAAATGCGATGCAAAAAGTTTATTCATTTGTTCCAATACAAGATTTTTCAAGATCTTGGACAGATGCAGAGCTCTATGCAAAATATGGTTTAACAACCGAAGAAATCGACTTTATTGAATCCAAGATTAAACCCATAGAATAAGAGTATGCTATAATTCTAATTTAAAATTAACAAATAAATGTCGAATACAATAGATTTAGATATTAACGAAGCGACAGCTTACAACAAGAAACAGGTGCTTGAGGTCAGACGGCCTAAAAGCTAGTTCAAAAGTGTTTCCACCTTGCCAATGGTTTGAGAAACTACCCAATTATCATATTCCTGAATTTCAGTCAAATGCATCGGAAATTCATGTGATACTGTGGATTTTGAATTTCGAGAATGAAGTCATTGAAGAAATTACTCCTGATGACACACCTTTTATACAAGAGTTCGTACAAGCGAATCCTCAGATTTATAAACTAATATCCCAAAATCCTCAAGTCAACGCAGTACAAATGTCTGAGAGCATGGGCGTATCAAGGCGTCAAGTTCAGAAACATTTAAAACGTCTTCAAGAATAGAAAAAGATTGCTCGTGTTGGAGGACACAAAATCGGAAAATGGAAGATAATCGATGAAGATTATATGGAATTCTTTAATAGAATATGTGTATGCTTTATCTTCGAATACAACGGCGATTAATTATTTTTACATTCTATGAATATATTAAACATAAATTTAGAACATTGTTTTGGCATTGTAAAACTCTCACAAAAGCTAAATTTTGCTGGTGAGAATGTGGCTCTTATATATGCTCCCAACGGTCTGATGAAGACATCATTTGCAAAAACTATACAACTGTATGGACAAGGAAAGGTCGACAAGGTGAAAGATGTAGTAGCTGACATAGACGGAATTATAGAAATTAAGGACGAACAGGACAATGTTGTATTGCCAGCTTCGCTATATGTTTCCAATTGTGAAGAACCTGATTCCGAAACACCGAAAAACATCACATCGTTTCTTGCAGACAGTGTATTAAAGCAGCAATATGACAATATTCTGAAGAGCCTGTCGGAAAAGCAGAAGGCATTGTTCAAAGATATCAGCAACTTTGCAATAAGCTCGGATATCGTTTTGGAGTTTATCCGAACATTCTGTGATGGAAAGCCAAGCCTTTTTTATGAAAAGTTTGAGTATGTGATGGGAGATGTTGATGGGAACAATCCCTGCTATGCATTCAAGTATAACGACATTTTTGACAAAGAAGGCAAGGTCAAAAAGTTCATTGAAGACAATAAGGAAGCTTTGAAAGACTATTCAGAAAAGTACCAAGCTATATTACAATCATCTAAACTGTTTAAGCAAAGCAACGGTAAGACATTCGGAACTTATCAAGCCACAGAGTTGTCCAAATCCGTATCAGACAATGCATTTTTCGAGGTGAGTCATAAGATTGTATTGGGGGATGGCAAGACAACTATCGATTCCATTGATTCACTTACTACTTTGATAAATGATGAACTGTCTACCATATTAAACGACAAGTCAGTCAAAAAGGCTTTCGAAAAGATTGATAAAAAGGCTAGTGCCAACGAGGTCGTACGCCAATTAAAACGAATAATTGAGACTCATCCAGATTTGGTGGAAAAACTGCTCGACTACGATAACTTCCACAGAGAAGTGTGGAAGGGGTATTTTGCCAAATTCATCGACAAGGCCAAAGACCTGCTCACGGCTTACCAAGACTCTAAGCCCATATTGAACTCCGTGCTTCAGCAGGCAGCAGAGCAAAGAACTGCATGGGAAGAAACTATAAGCATCTTCAATCGTAGATTTTCTGTCCCTTTCACAGTAAAAATCAAAAACCAGACCGATCTCTTGCTCAACGAGGAGGCTGCTGCCTTGTCGTTTGAATATCGTACTCCAGCCGGACAAAAAGAGGTTGAGTCGAAGGTGCTGGAAGAAGTCGTACTAAGTAAAGGAGAACTGCGTGCGTTCTATACACTACAACTGCTCTTCGCTATCGAAAAGATGAAAAAAGACGGTGGGCAAGAGCATCTGCTTGTGTTTGACGATATCTCCGATTCTTATGACTACAAGAACAAATACGCAATGGTGGAATATCTCTGCGACTTAAAAGGAGACAATCGTTTTAAGCTAATCATACTGACACACAATTTTGATTTTTATCGCACCATAGCCTCTCGGTTAGGGATAAAGAGAAATAGTATCTACATGGCCTACAAGGATACTAATGAAGAAATCAAATTCCATCCTGCCGAGTATTTGAAAGATCCGTTCAAATACATAAAGGGCAAGGCGGATAGACCAGAGTTCTTTATCTCCATGATTCCGCTTGCTCGCAACTTGATTGAATACACAAAAGACATTACTACAGGTCAGCCAAAGAGCGATTATTTTAATTTGACATCCTGTCTTCATGTTAAAAACGAGACGGCAAATTTGACCGTGAATGACATTAAGCAAATAATAACGAGAAATGTTGATATGCAGAATATGCCAACCGTACAAACAGATATAAACATCAAGGAATATATTTATAATACGGCAGAAACCCTTTGCCAACCACAGATGACTTTAGATGAAATCAACATTGAGAATAAGATAGTCCTTTCGGCTGCCGCTAGGTTAAAAGCGGAAGATTACATGATTGCCAAATTAAAGGAGGTGATGGAAAGTGGTGATTTCAGTGCATTCTACAACGGCATTGCCTCAAACCAAACTTTTGAACTTACAAAGAAATTCAGCAAACTTTGTTCTCCATCCCACGATATCCATCTGCTGTTAAAAGAGGTCAATATGATTACACCTGAAAACATTCACATAAACAGCTTTATGTTTGAACCGCTTATTGACATGTCAGTATGGCGATTGAAAAAACTATATCAAGATAGCAAGACACAATTGGTGTAATAACGTGTAATTCCCAGTTACACTGTAAGTTTGTTGACAGTATAAAATATTTTGTGTAAATGGAAATACGGGATTCAGAATGACATGAATCCCGTATTTTCATTTTATATATTTACACATTAGTGTCCACTAAAAAATTAGGAAAGTCCTTTGAAATATTTGAAATTCAATTTGCTATAGATATTTTGGGAGTCAACGAATTTGAAATTACTTTTGCGGTATCAATCAGACTATTATGCATAAAGACAAGTTCGCTTTTGCTCAATTAATCCGAATTCTTGACCGCAATCACTTCAACTATCTCATAAAGGAGTATAAATACGACAAGTATATCAAGAGCTATACCTATTGGAATCAACTACTTACGATGATGTTCGGTCAGCTATCCAATCGAGAAAGCGTCTGAAATTTAGTTGCAACTATGGAAGTTCATACCGGAAAACTTTACCATCTCAGAATCGGGAAGTCTGTAGTGTGGGACAATCTTAGTAAGACTAATAAGCAACGTAACTACCGCATCTTCGAAGAGTATGCAACATTCATGATTGCCGAGACCTGCAAGAATAGAATCAATAAAATATTCGAATTTGACGGTCATGTTTATGTATTTGGCTCTACAACGATTGATCTATGCCTGTCAGTGTTTGAATGGGCTAAATTTCGCAAACATAAAGACGGAATAAAGTTGTATACGCTCTACGATATTGAAACAGAAGTATCTACTTTTGTACATATTACACCTGCCAATATTCACGATTCAAAGGCTATGCCTGAGATTCCATACGAATCTAGAACACATTACATCTTCGACCGAGGATATAACGATTTCAGCAACCTTAATATAATAAATCGCATAGGTACTTTCTTTGTTGTACAAGCCAAAACAAATTTACGAATCAAACCTAAAACCGGGAAACGAAGATTGCCGAAAGATGTAGTTTCGGATGTAATCGGAAGCTTTATGGTTTATAAAAGTTCTAAGGATTACCCCGAAGAACTTAGAAAACTCATCGTTGAGGATCCAGAAGACGGTACACGATACATATTCCTGACGAATAATCTTGGCGCATCTGCGGAGTTAATGTAATCGCTTTATCGAAACAGATGGAGTGTTGAACTATTCCTCAAATGAATAGTTAAGAATTTTTGGGGAGCATCGGAAAACGCTGTACGCATACAAATATATTGCGCGATAATTACTTACTGTTTAGTTACAATAGTCCAACACGATATGAAATTAGGACGCAGTTTCTATGAAGTCTCCAAATTTTCGGAATCTCTCTGACTAACAAAACACATCTCAGTGACTTGTTCAACAAATTGAAATTCAAAAATGTCAAAGACCGATATGATTCAAGTGGACCGAATTTATTTAATTTTTAACCTTGTCCGTTTTTAGTAGACAATAGTGATTAACCAATTATTTTCCCCATCCGCAGAAACCATTCAAAAATTTCATTGAGATGAATTTGTAAAATGATGCTGATGTTTTTTCCATTTTATCAGCATCATTTTTTTCAACGAACAAACAAGCAAGGGGCTGTAGCGGGAAATATCGCTACAGCCCCTTGCTGTTTTAAAAAGCCTTCTCTTATCAAGGCTCTGTTTCTCCTTCGATGTAATTCTCCAGGAAAAGGTGCTCGCCGTCGAACACGGCATAGGTGAACTGACTGATCCAGTCGCCCAGAATCAACACCCGGCTGTTCCGGTTCAGCATCAGATCGAGCTCAATGTGACGATGGCCAAAGATAAAGTAGTTGATATCGGCGTGTGTCTTCAGATATTCCTTGGCATACACCACCAGATATTCCTTATCCTCGCCCATATAAGGCGGTTCTCCTCCCTCGCGCTCATGCTTCATGCGGCTGTTTTTGGCCCACGAGAGACCAAACTCCATACCCCAACGCGGATGCAGGGCAGAGAAGAGGCGTTGACACAATTTATTGTGGAAAATACTGCGCAACATCTTGAATTTCTTTGACGGATCGCCCAGACCGTCGCCATGAGCCAGCATAAACACCTTGTCGCCCCACTCCACGGTGGCCGGTTCCTTATGCAGAATTACCCCACACTCCTGCTGCAGATAATCGCCGCACCAGATGTCGTGGTTGCCAATGAAGAAGTGAACCTCCACGCCTAAGTCGGTCAGCTCACTGATCTTTCCCAAAAGACGGGTATAGCCCTTCGGCACAACCATCTTATACTCATACCAGAAGTCAAAAATGTCTCCCAGCAGGTAAACGGCTATGGCCTTGTGCTTGATGCTGTCCAGAAAGCGGACCAGCCTGCGCTCTTGGGTTCGCCCATGAGGGATGGCACGGCTCCCCAGATGAGCGTCTGAAAGAAAATAGATATTCTTCATTATAAAAATCCTAGTTCCATTTTTGCCTCTTCGGTCATCATATCCTTATCCCACTCCGGCTCGAACACCAGATTCACTGTGGCTGACTTTATATGTTCGATGCCTTCGAGCTTCATGCGCACATCTTCCATGATAAAATCTGCAGCCGGACAGTTCGGAGCCGTCAGGGTCATGTCTACCACCAGATCAAAATCATCCGAAAGATCTATCTTGTAAATCAGACCCAGATCGTAAATATTGACCGGTATTTCCGGGTCGTAAACCGTTTTCAAAACTTCGATGATTCTTTCTTCCAATTCCAACTTTGTCGGTGTCTGCTTTTCTTCCATATATAATCTTTCTATCGTATTTTATATTATCGTTCCTTCGTCTCTATAACTGTAATATTTTCCATCGGTCACAATGACGTGATCCAGAAAATGAATGTTCATCATCTTGCAGGCTTTCGCCAGACGGTCGGTCAGGCGGTTGTCTTCACCGCTAGGGCGTGCATTGCCCGAAGGATGATTATGACAGAGGGCTATCACCGTGGCCTGACGCAACAGGGCCATGCGCAGAATCAGACGGATATCCACCGCCGTTTCCGTAAGCCCTCCTTTGCTCACCAGCACATTTTCCAGAATCCGGCATGCCTGGTTCAAAAGCAGCACATGGCATTCTTCATGCTGCAAATCCTGCATCAGAGGCAGATAATAGCGGTACAGATCCTCACTGCTGCGTATCTGCTTCCGCTCGGCTACTTCTTCCTGCATGCGCCGTTTGCCCAGTTCACAGGCAGCCATGATCGTAACGGCCTTGGCCACACCCAGCCCTTTATAGCGGCGCACCGGACGCACCCGGCCTTCCTCACTCTGAGACACCGTCCCGGTCAGTTCGTCGAGCGACATCTTTCCCAGAGCATTCAGACTGTTTCCACAATCGGCAAGCAGACGGCGCATCAGCTCCACAGCCGACTCTTCGGTATTTCCCGAGCCGATCAGGATGGCCAGCAACTCTGCATTCGAAAGTGCTTCCACTCCCTTGGCCACGAGTTTCTCCCGTGGACGGTCTTCCTCGGCCCATTGCTTGATATTCAGTCTGCCCTGCTCCATGATTGCCGCTTATTTATAAAAGGTCTTTTCAAACGCACTGAACGAGTCCTTGCCGCGCACACAACGCTGCCACCAGGCTCTCAGAAAACCGCTGCCGTAACCGGTAAGCTGGATAAAGGATGCTCCTACGGCCAACAAACCGATATACAGACTTTTGTTCTGCACGGAAGCATCGAGGAATATCAGCAGGGCAAAGCAAAGCAACGGCGCACAGGCAATGCCTATCAGCCAGGGTGCCACTGCGACACACGACGGCACGGCCAGCAAAACCAGTCCCACAACCAGCAACAGAAGCAACAGGCCCACTCCTGCCGTAAATACGGCCGGCAAAAGGTGTACCAGCTTCAGGGATTCGGGATATTTCTTATATAAATTGATGCGCGCGATGCCCGAATTATGCACTTGCTTGAAGAATTTCTTCAAGTCCGTGCGGCGCTTGTGCCAGACCCATGCCTCGGGAAACAGACGGCACGCATAGCCTTGCTTGAAAATCCGGATGCTGAAATCAATATCCTCTCCGAAGCGCATCTTGGAAAATCCGCCCAAAGCCCGGTAAGCCTCAGCACGCACTCCCATATTGAAGCTGCGCGGATAGAACTTGTCCATCTTCTTTTTTCCACCCCGGATACCACCGGTTGTGAAGAAAGAGGTCATGGCGTAATTAATCGCCTTCTGTATGGGGGTGAAAGATTCGTGTGCACGGTCCGGACCTCCGAAAGCGTCTGCATCCTGACGAAGCAGCTCTTCATCAATGGCCTGAATATATTCCGGCGGAAGCACACAGTCAGAATCCAATATCAGGAGGAACTCTCCCTGGCTCCGCTCCGCACCATAGTTGCGTGTCTGTCCGGGACCGGAGTTTTCCTTGTAAAAATAACGAACATTCAAGCTGGAAGCATACTGTTGTACCACCTGTTCGCACTTGTTTTGCGAACCATCCTCTACCACCAGCACCTCAAAGTCCTTATGCGTCTGTCGGCAGAGACTGTCCAACAGTTCGTCCACTTCATCAGGCCGGTTATAAACAGGAATTATCAAAGAATACTTCATAGATCAGTCATTAATATCACGTATCAGACAAAGGTAGCAAAAAAAATGAATAACAAATGGCAAAAGCCACTTATTATTCATTTTTATAAATGTTGAAATTAAGTAAGCGAATTATTTTACGCGTCCCAGATAAGAACCGTCACGAGTGTCTACCTCGATAGTCTCACCTTCGTTGATGAACAAAGGAACACGTACTTCAGCTCCGGTCTCTACAGTAGCAGGCTTGGTAGCGTTGGTTGCAGTATCACCCTTCAGGCCCGGCTCAGTGTAAGTAACCTTCAAAACAACCTTAGTAGGCACGTCTGCAAACAGAACTGTATCTGAAGAAGCATCAGTAACAACTTCTACGATTTCGCTTTCCTTCATGAAGTCTACACCGTTGATCAGGTCGTGAGCGATAGGAATCTGCTCGAAAGTCTCCTGATTCATGAAGATATAGTCATCACCCTCCTTGTACAGGTACTGGTAAGGACGACGCTCTACACGTACATCTTCCAGCTTCTCACCGATATTGAAGCGACGCTCCAGTACGTAGCCGTCTACTACATCTTTCAGCTTGGTACGCATGAAGGTGTTACCCTTTCCTGGCTTAACATGCAAAAACTCGATGCAGAAATACAATTTGCCATCCAAACGGATACAAGTTCCAATTTTAATGTCTTGTGAATTAATCATAAGGTCTTTTTTTCTATATTTATACTAGATTTGAATCTTAATTCCTATAAAAGTCGCCACAAAGTTAATTGATTTCTAGAAAAAAACACAAAACTTTTGTGTAAAAATGAGTTATCTCTTGCTTTATTAAAAAAAAGTCTCTATTTTTGCACCCCGTTACGTAGGATGAATTATAACAAAAAAAGCATATTACAATGAAAAGAACATTCCAACCTCACAACAGAAAGAGAAAGAACAAGCATGGTTTCCGTCAGAGAATGACAACTGCCAACGGTCGTAAAGTATTAGCTTCTCGCCGTGCAAAGGGTCGCAAGAAGTTAACAGTATCAGACGAAAAACATGGCAAATAATCAACCACTGTTTTAAGAAAGAACAAAAAGAAGTAAAGGCGACTTTACTTCTTTTTTGTTTTTAATTACTATCTTTGAAAAATCAATCAAAGTGCATTCTTATGACAATAAAAGAATTCTTCAAGAAGATCACGGCTCCCATCATCTGGGCCAATCTGCTGGGCATGGCCGCCCTGCTGGGCGCTCTGGCCATCGGAGTATGGAAAGGCCTGGAACATTATACGCACCACGGAGAGATTATTCAGGTGCCGGATGTCAAGGCACAGGGAGTGAGTGATGCACGCTATACCCTGAACCAGGCCGGACTGGATGCCGTCATTGCCGACTCCAGCTACAACCGCAACAGCCCTCCGGGCGCTGTTCTGGAACAGATGCCGGCACCGGGGTCCAAAGTCAAGTCGGGGCATGCCATTTATCTGATCATCAATACGACCAGCACACCCACAATTCCTATGCCGGACATTGCGGACAACAGTTCGGTGCGCGAGGCGGAAGCCCGCCTTCGTTCCCTGGGATTCAAGATCGGACCGCATGAGCTGATTGAAGGCGAAAAGGATTGGGTCTACGGAGTGAAGTATAACGGCCGCATGGTCTATGCCGGCGACCGTCTGCCTGTTGACTCACGCATTATCCTGCAGGTGGGAAGCGGCAACATGGAAGACTACTCCGACAGTCTGGACATTATCGACTCTCTGGGAATCTACACAGACATGCCGGTTTCGTCTGACGCCGAAAGCAGTGATCCTGCCGGCTTTGAATTTTGATGCACATTAACGAAAGAGTACCTCAACAAAAACGTACATGGAAGATTTTGAATATCCGGAAATAGAAAACGATTCGGAATTGGATGCTGAAGACACTCTTTATGAGCACCACCGCCTCACTGTGGACAAAGGACAGAAAGCGATGCGCATTGACAAGTTCCTCATGGAGCACCTGTTCAACACATCGCGCAACAGAATACAGAAAGCTGCCGAACAGGAATATATCCGTGTGAACGACGTGCCCGTCAAAAGCAGCTATAAGGTAAAACCGGGCGACGTCATCACCATCCTGCTGGATCATCCCAAATATGAAAACGAGATTATTCCGGAAGACATTCCGATTGAGATTGTCTATGAGGACGATGCCCTGATGGTGGTCAACAAGCAGCCGGGACTGGTCGTACACCCGGGATGCGGCAACTACACGGGCACACTGGTCAATGCCATCGCCTGGCATCTGAAGGATGATCCGAATTACGACCCGAATGATCCGACCGTGGGACTGGTGCACCGCATCGACAAAGATACCTCGGGTCTGCTGGTTATCGCCAAGACACCCGATGCAAAGACTCATCTGGGAAACCAGTTTTACAATAAAACCACCAAGCGCACTTATAATGCACTGGTGTGGGGCAATTTTGACGAAGACAGCGGACGCATCGAGGGCAACATAGCCCGCAATCCGAAAGACCGCATGCAGATGGCCGTCTTCCCACCCGACTCCGGCATCGGAAAGCATGCCGTGACTCACTATAAGGTATTGGAACGTTTTGGCTACGTAACCCTGGTGGAATGTGTACTCGAAACCGGACGCACGCATCAGATACGCGCCCATATGAAGCACCTGGGACATACGCTTTTCAACGACGAGCGCTACGGCGGCAATGAGATTCTGCGAGGCACTCAGTTCGCCAAATACAAGCATTTCATTCACAATTGCTTTGAAATCTGTCCGCGCCAGGCACTCCACGCGCTGACGTTGGGATTTGTCCATCCTACCACCGGCAAGGAGATGTTCTTTACCTCCGAGCTGCCGGACGACATGAAACAGTTGCTGGAGAAATGGAGAAACTATACCGCTAACAGAGAACTTTAGGATATTAACGAAGATAAAAATGAAAAAAACAATTGCAATCGTTGCCGGAGGTGACTCTTCCGAACACGATGTATCTCTGCGCAGTGCAGAAGGTATTTACTCTTTCTTGGACAAAGAGAAATTCAATGTTTACATCATCGAAATGAAAGGTCTGGAGTGGAAGGCCCGCCTGAACAACGGCAGCACCGCCCCGGTAGACAAAAACGATTTCTCATTCATCGAGGACAATAACAAGATCCGTCCGGATTTTGCCTATATCACCATTCATGGCACTCCGGGCGAAAACGGCATATTACAAGGTTACTTCGAACTGATCCACCTGCCCTATTCTACCAGCAGCCTGCTCGTGGAAGCCATGACTTTCAATAAATTTACCCTGAACCAGTATCTGAAAGGATTCGGCGTACACGTCAGCGAAAGCATGGTTGTACGAAAGGGATTCGAGCATCTGGTGACCGATCAGGAAATCATCGACCGCATCGGCCTGCCGTGCTTCGTAAAGCCTAATGCCGGCGGCTCCAGCTTTGGCGTGACCAAGGTGAAGGAAATCGGCCAGCTCCAGGAAGCAATCCGCAAAGCCATCAACGAAAGTGATGAGGTGATGATCGAATCGTTCATGAAGGGTACCGAGATCACCTGCGGCTGTTACAAAACAAGCAGCAAGGAGGTGGTGTTCCCGATTACGGAAGTGGTAACCAGCAATGAATTCTTTGACTATGACGCCAAATACAACGGCCAGGTTCAGGAAATCACTCCTGCCCGCATTCCGGAAAGCACTGCCGAGAAAGTGCGTCTGCTCACTTCTACCATTTATGATATTCTGGGTTGCAGGGGTATTGTCCGCATAGATTATATCATCACCCGGAATCTGGACGAGAACGGTAACGAATGCGAACAGATCAACATGCTTGAGGTGAATACGACTCCGGGAATGACCGCCACCAGCTTCATCCCGCAGCAGGTTCGTGCCGCCGGATTGGATATCAAAGATGTGCTTAGCGACATTATCGAAGATCAGCTCGCCTGCTGATCTGCCAGTCTATAACCATTGAATCACTCACAAAAGACAAAAAATTATGCGTACACCAGAAGAATTTGACGAAATCAGACCTTACGACGCGGAAGAACTGCCGCAGGTGTTCTCCGAACTGGTGGCCGATCCGGAATTCCAGAAAATCATACAACAGGTTTTGCCGGACCAGCCTTTGGATGTGATTTGCGCCATGCTGTCCAAGTGTCACACAAGTCTGGAACTGCAAAAGACGTTCTTTTATCCGCTCCTGGAGCAGTTGGCTACCACCCGTGGCAAGGGACTTACCTTGGAATGCTCCAGCATATCCGACAAGACTGCTCCGCATACATTCATCACCAATCACAGGGATATCGTGCTCGACTCGGCCTTCCTGTCCATCGCTCTGCTCGATAACGGTTTTCCAACCACAGTGGAGATCGCCATTGGTGATAACCTGCTCATCAAGCCCTGGATCCGCAAACTGGTGCGGGCCAACAAGTCGTTCATCGTGCAGCGCAGTGTCAATATCAAACAGATGCTGGAATCCAGCAAACGCCTGAGCCGATATATGCACTACGCCATCACTCAGAAGAAAGAAAATATCTGGATTGCGCAGCGCGAAGGACGTGCCAAAGACTCAAACGACCGCACTCAGGACTCTGTGCTCAAAATGATTGCCATGGGGGGAGAAGGCAGCCTCATCGAACGCCTGAAGGAAATGCATCTTACTCCAACGGCGCTTTCTTATGAATACGACCCTTGCGATTATCTCAAGGCACAGGAGTTCCAGCAGAAGCGCGACTTTGCCGGATTCAAGAAATCACCGCAGGACGACCTGCTGAACATGCAGACCGGAATCTTCGGTTATAAAGGACATATTTTCTTTAAGACCGGAAATTGTCTGGACAACTGGCTGGACACACTCGATCCGAATATGCCTAAAGGCGAACTGTTCAAGACGGTGGCCCATAAGATTGACCAGGAGATTTTCCTCTCCTACCGTCTTTATCCGAACAATTATATCGCAGCGGATCTGCTGAAAGGCACTACAGAACACCAGGAGCATTACACAGAAGCCGACGTCAAGACCTTTGAGGACTATCTCAACAAGCAGTTGGAGAAAGTAACTCTCAAGCGTCCGGATCCGGAATTCCTGCGCGAACGCATCCTGACCATGTATGCCAATCCGGTATTCAATCAAGAACAAGCACAACAGGAATCACATTGATACGTCAATTTTCAATCCGATTATTATGCTGTCTGTTCGTTTGCCTGAGTTACTCTTGTAGCCAGACAGACGAACAGACAACATATCCCTCGCTCATAACCGAATTTGCCGAATTGTATGCCGACGCAGATGGAAACATCTGCCAGATGCGTCCCGACCGGAAACCCACCTACTATCTGGCGTCACCGCTTCGGGGCTATCATCCGCATACCGAGTATCGGGCTGCCTGTACTTATGCTTTTTCCGGGAATGACAGTACTACGGTACGCATTTACGGTCTGGAAAGAGTCGTTGTTTTGCAGGATTCCACCCAACAAAGCTATCCGGGCACGGATCCGCTTCAGGTAGTCAGCCTTTGGGATGGAGGGGATTTCATTAATCTGCATCTCTCGGTAAAGACTCAAAGCGGCACCCAGCATTGGGGATATCGAATGGACTCCATCCGCATCACCGCACAACAAAAGCGCATCGCTTACCTCACTCTTTATCACAACCAGAACAATGATCCGCTTTCCTATAGCGAAAAGGTTTATGCCAGTCTGCCCAAAAACAGTCTGAAAGCCGTTATTGAACCGGGCGACAGCATTTGTCTGCAAATAAATACTTTTGCAGGAAAGAATTCTTGGAAATTCGTCTACTAAAACATACCGACGCGCTCCCGGAACTTTCATAATGTCATGGGGCAGAACTTCAAAAGCGCAACTTGGCAAGAGGGAACAGGCATACATCAAAATACGTGTATGAGGAAAGAAAACAATCAATAATCCGTCTAAAAACAAACCGAACAATGAAACACAGAAACCTATTGGGCATTCTTTTCGGTGGTCTGCTGGGCTGCACCGGATGTCACAGCACCGATACAGCCATCCGCACCGTCAAGGCACCCGAATTCAGTCAGCTGATAGAGGACAAGGCTTCCATTCAGCTAGTCGATGTACGTACTCCTGAGGAATTTCAGGCCGGACATATTCCCGGTGCTCTTTTGATAGATGTAAAAAGTGCAGACTTCGACCGTCTGGCCGAAGAGAAATTGAAAAAGGACATTCCGGTAGCCGTTTACTGTCGCAGCGGTATGCGCAGCCTTAAAGCGGCAAACCAATTAAAAGAAAAAGGCTTTAAAACCATATATAACCTGAAAGGCGGCTTTATGGAATGGCAGGACAACCGTTTTGCCACAGAGTAAAAGAAAGCACAAAGGGAAAAGATACATCAAGGAAAAAAATGCTTTCAGACAATAACGTGCCAAGGGTCCTATTAAAGAAAGGAAACAAGCACGCATAGCGGAATTCCCTTTCAAAGAAGATCAGGCTAGAATTAAAATATCCCAATCTTCAAAAACAAAAAGTGGAATATTCAAAATCTAAAACAGCAAAGAGTATCTACGATTTAAAGTCTCATACCCCTAGAAACAAAAAAACAGTCGTATCATGGCTCCGAACAAAGCCTGATACGACTGTTTTTTATTCTATCGTTATTCTCCGAACTTTTCAGAGAACTTATTTTAAATCTGTCGCTGATTCTTTTTAAAGTCCAGACCGAAGATCCTTGATTCTTTGAACACTCTGTTACAGAGATTCAAGCATACGCTTCAACACTACTGTCGCTGAGATTTCGCGATTGGCAGCTTCGGGAATAACCAATGACTGAGGGCTTTCAATTACATCGTCGGTAACAATCATATTACGACGTACCGGCAAACAGTGCATGAAGTAGGCATTATTGGTTACCGCCATGTGAGCCTCATCTACAGTCCAACTCATATCCTTAGACAACACCTTGCCATAATCTTCCGGACGCGTTACTCCCGGACAACTCCAGTTCTTGGCATAGATAAAGTCAGCTCCTTCAAAAGCCTTCATCTGGTCGTATTCTACCTTTGCATCGCCTACGAACATCGGATCCAGCTCATATCCTTCAGGATGTGTAATGACAAAATCCACATCTGCCGCGTTCATCCACTGTGCAAAACTGTTAGGAACGGCCTGCGGCAACGCCTTTGGATGCGGCGCCCAAGACAACACCACCTTTGGACGAGCGGTTTTCTTATACTCTTCGATAGTAATCAAATCGGCAAAGCTCTGCAAAGGATGCACCGTAGCACTCTCCATAAAGAATACCGGTTTGCCGGAATATTTGATGAACTGATTCAGAATCTTCTCTTCGTAGTCGTCCTTACGGCTCTCGAAAGTAGCAAACGAACGCACTCCGATGATATCACAATAAGAGCCCATCACCGGAATGGCTTCCAACAGATGTTCGCTCTTATCGCTGTCCATAATCACGCCACGTTCGGTTTCCAATTTCCACGCTCCCTGATTCACATCCAGTACAATCACATTCATGCCCAAATTCATGGCAGCCTTCTGGGTACTCAAACGGGTGCGCAGACTGTTGTTGAAGAAAATCAGCAACGCAGTCTTGTTCTTTCCCAGATGCTGAAACTGGAAACGGTCTTTCTTAATCTCAAAAGCCTCCTTCAAGGCCAAATTCAGATCTCCCAGATCTGATACATTCTGAAATACTCTCATTGTGTCTTATCTTTTTAGTCTGTCAATCTTATTTCTTCAAGGGACGTGCAGCCCGCAATCCGCGAATCACACTGTCGGTAAAGCCGGCATGCTCCATCTCGTTCAGTCCCCTTATGGTAATTCCTCCCGGAGTGGTCACCCGGTCGATTTCCGCCTCCGGATGGTTTCCGGTGCTTTGCAACAGCTCCACGGCTCCACGAAGCGTTTGCATCACTATCTGCTTTGCCTCGTTGGGATAGAATCCCAGTTCCACCCCGCCTTCCATAGCCGCACGGATATAGCGCATGGCAAAGGCAATGCCACAGGAAGCCAAAGCCATGCCGCCATCCATCAGACGCTCTTCCACCAACATGGCCTCACCCAAAAGACGGAACAAATTCACCACAGCAGCCGTTTGTTCCTCGGAAGCTCCCTGCGCTGCCACAAAAGTCATACTCTGGCGCACGGCAACAGCCGTATTGGGCATTACATAAAACAGAGGCGGCAGCATGTTTTTGTGACGATACAGAGCAGACAAATCGGCCAGCCCTACTCCTCCGGCCACAGAAGCCACCATTTGGGTGCGATAATCCAAAACCGGTTTCAGCTCGCTGGCAACCTCTTCCATCTTCCAGGGTTTTACAGCCAGCAATACCAAATCTGCGCCACGCACCGCCTCGACATTACTTTGCGTAATCTGCACCGAAGGATATTCCGCCTGCAAGGCCTCCAACTTTTGCCGCGAAGGATTGGCCACCACAAGCTCATAAAGAGCGACCGGATTACCCGCAGAGCCCTGACTGCCAACGGCAGATGGTGCAAACGATGCTGCGGATGCAGGCGACGCAACGGCAGATGATAATCCTGACGATAACTCGGAAGCAGATGCCGCAACAGTCGATGAAGCGGACGAAGATGCAGGCACAGGTGATGCAACGCCTGCTGGCTCAGCCGAAGGTGTCGGTACAGCCGATGTTCCGGCAGATGGCACAGATGATGAAACAGATGCAGCCACAGCAGACAAACCGCTCTGTGCCAGTCCGCGGGCGATGGCTCCACCCATATTTCCGGCTCCGATAATTGCTATTCTCATTCCTTTTAATTCTTTTCTAAAAACGAATAGAGCCAGAAACGCATCCACAATCCGTTTTCTGGCTCTATATCCATATCTTGCAAATCCGTTAGTTTGTAGCCTGAGCCGCACGCTGCAAGCGCTGCAGGAAGTCTGCTGCCTGCTCCTGAGTGAGTGACAAAGGAGGAAGCAGACGAAGCACATTCGTGCCGCTGCAACCGGTGAAGCAATGCTCCTCAAACAACAAATGATTTCTCAGTTCTTTATAAGGAACGTCCAGTTCGATTCCGATCATCAGACCTTCACCACGAACATCTACCACATGAGGCAGGTTGAGCGCCTTGATTCCCTGAATCAGGAATTCACCCACACGGGCCGCATTCTCTACCAGATTTTCCTGTTCGATAACATCGAGCACTGCCAAAGCCGCAGCACAAGCCAGATGATTTCCGCCGAAGGTGGTACCCAACTGACCGTAAACCGGTTTGAATTTCGGAGAAATCAGCACGCCGCCCATCGGCAGACCGTTGGCAATACCTTTTGCCACAGTAATCATGTCCGGACGCACGCCCAGATGCTGATGTGCGAAGAACTTACCGCTACGGCCATAACCACACTGGATTTCATCACAGATGAGCACGGTATCGTATTCATCACAGGCGGCACGCAGCCCCTGCATAAATTCCGGAGTCACCATACGGATACCGCCAACTCCCTGAATACACTCGATAATCACGGCACAGACATCACCCTTAGCCAACTCACGACGGAAAGCCTCCAAGTCGTTCAACGGCAGGTAAGTGACATGACCGTTATCGTTGATCGGAGCAATGATCTTCGGATTATTGGTTACCTCTACAGCCAATGAAGTACGTCCGTGGAACGCTTTCTCGAAAGAAAGCACACGGGTACGTCCGTTGTAGAAGCTGGCCAGTTTCAGTGCGTTTTCGTTGGCCTCGGCTCCCGAATTGATCAGAAACAACTGATAATCTTCATAACCGCTGGCTTTACCCAAGCGCTCAGCCAGTTCCACCTGCAACTTGTTAATTACTGAATTGCTGTAAAATCCCAATGTGGCCACCTGCTTGCTTACAGCCTCCACATAGTGAGGATGCGCATGGCCGATGCTGATCACGGCGTGACCGCCATACAGGTCCAGATATTCCTGACCCTTGTCGTCCCACACATGACAGCCTGATCCCTTTACGATATTGACATCAAATAAAGGATATACATCAAATAATTTCATGATTCTTTCTTTTTTAAAAGGGAAGATAATCCCCGACGACGAAGAGCAAAGTCCCCAATGATGTCGGGAGAAATCTCCGATGATGACGGGAGAGGTTCTTAGAAGGCTGAAGGTTTGAGTTTCAGTCCGGCAGTTTCTTCCAGTCCGAACATCAGATTCATATTCTGCACAGCCTGTCCACTGGCTCCCTTGAGCAGATTGTCTATGGTAGAAGTAATCAACAGTTTGTCGCCGAAACAGTCTACATGTACCAACGCCTTGTTAGTATTGACCACCTGCTTCATGTCGATGCCCTTCTCTACATAATGGGTAAAGGCCGCATCCTTATAGTAGTTGCGATAAGCCTCAACAACCGCCTCAGCCGTCATGCCCTCCTGCATGCGTACCACCAGAGTAGCAAAGATGCCGCGTGCAAAGTCACCGCGATAAGGGATAAAGTCCACTGCTCCGTCGAAATCCGGCTGCAACTGTTTGAGCGACTGACGGATTTCAGGCACATGCTGATGATTGAAAGCCTTGTAGATGCTCATGTTGTTGTTACGCCAGCTGAAGTGTGTGGTAGCGCCCGGTTTCACTCCTGCACCGGTGCTTCCGGTGATGGCATTCACAGCGATATCGCCCTTGAGCCAGCCGTTAGCCGCCAACGGCAGCAGTCCCAGCTGAATACAAGTGGCAAAGCAGCCCGGATTGGCCACATGCTGTGCGCTCTGTATCGCCTCCTTGTTCAGTTCCGGCAGACCGTAAACATAGTCATTGCCCGGAGCTGCCAGACGGAAGTCCTGAGCCAGGTCAATGATTTTCACGTGAGCCGGGATGGCGTGTTCCTTCAGGAACTCCTCGCTCTTGCCGTGACCGAAGCAGAAGAAAATCACATCCACCTCATCGAGTGGCAACTGGTCGGTAAAAACCAGATCCGTTTCGCCATAAAGTCCCTCATGCACATCCGTAATCTTGTTTCCGGCGTTGCTCGAGCTGTTGATAAACGCGATCTCCGCCTGCGGATGGTTCAATAATATGCGACAGAGTTCGCCGGCCGTATAGCCGGCGCCTCCGATAATTCCTACTTTTATCATCTTCCAAAAAATCTGTTCGGTTCCTCAGGAATAATCAGAAGCAGGATAAAATAAATGATAATCCCCGAAAAAGCCGTAAACACCGTGAGCAAAGCATATACGATACGCACCAGTGTGGGATCCCAGCCAAAATAATTCGCAATGGCGGCACACACGCCAGCCAGCATGCGTTCTTTGCGGGGCCGTTCCATTTTCCGTCTTTCCTGTTCCATTTCTCTGTTCCTTTTTTCGTTTATTTGTTCTGTCAGTCCATCCGGCCAGAAACCGGATGAACACCCGACATCGCTTCTGTTCCCAGAACCTTGCTATGTTTTTTATTTAATACGTTCCTCGTCCTTGTGGTTTGCGTAGTACAGACGCAGCGGAGTAGAAGTCACCTTGATGAAGCCCTTGGCATCATCGGCAGTCCATCCCTTCTGAGTCTCGCCATACTCTCCGAACTTGTTCTTCACCAGATCGTCGGCAGAGTCCACACCCACGGTGCTGAATCCGTAAGGACGCAGTTCCAGAGTAACCACACCGTTTACGTTACGCTGTGAGCTGGTCAGCATAGCCTCGATATCCGGCATCACCGGCTCCAGATACTGGCTCTCGTGCAGGAACATGCCATACCAGTTGGCCACCTGCTCTTTCCAGTACTGCTGCCATTTGCTCAGCGTGTATTTCTCCAGGAAGCGGTGTGCGCCGATAATCAGCATTGGAGCAGCAGCCTCGAAGCCTACACGTCCCTTGATACCGATAATCGTATCACCCACGTGGCAGTCACGGCCGATGGCATATGCCGCACCGATTTCCTCAATCTTCTGGATGGCCTTCACCTTATCGTCATA
This sequence comes from Bacteroides sp. OF04-15BH, assembly GCF_003477995.1. Taxonomy (GTDB): domain Bacteria; phylum Bacteroidota; class Bacteroidia; order Bacteroidales; family Bacteroidaceae; genus Paraprevotella. The sequence goes on along the minus strand of NZ_QUEM01000031.1, from coordinate 12,398 downwards.
CTCCACACCGTTTACGCTGCAGATCTCACCCTTCTTGAATCCGATCTTCAGCAGTTCGGTTCCCTCTTTGGTAGGATGTTTCAGGAAAGCGCTTTCCGGCAGTCCCTGATTGCTGTCGAGCAGCTCACCGCCACAGATTGAAGTACCCCAGATACCTACATTATAAGAATATTTCAGTTTGGTAAAGTCAGCAAAGTAGCCATGACTGTTCAGATAATCCACTTCTTCCTGACGGCTCAGGTTGTTGTCGCGGGTGAGTGTGATGATTTCCATGTCCGGAGCCATCACCATGAAAGTCATATCAAAACGGATCTGGTCGTTGCCGGCACCGGTTGAACCGTGTGCAATAGCCTCCGCACCGATTTCCTTGGCATAACGGGCGATGGCAATAGCCTGGAAGATACGCTCCGAAGAAACGGAAATAGGATAACAGTTGTTGCGCAACACATTTCCGTAAATCATATAGCGCAAGCTCTTCTCATAATATTCCTTGGTTACGTCGAGTGTAACGTACTCCTTGGCACCCAGTTTATAGGCATTCTCCTCGTTTGCCTTGAGCTGCTCGGCGCTGAATCCGCCTGTGTTGGCACAGGCTGCATATACTTCATATCCCTTTTCCTTAGCCAGATACATCACGGTGTATGAAGTATCCAGACCACCGCTAAATGCTACTACTACTTTCTTTGCCATATTCTTAGTTCGTTTTTTTGTTCTTTGCAGTTAAATCGTTTTTATCTCATGTCGTGCTCGGCTGCCTCACGAGCCATCTTGACCACATCCTCAGGCAGTTCTACCGGCAGCACCTCGTTCGGATGATCGGCCGGATCATACAGCATGGCTGTGCATACACAATATTTACGTCCGGTGCGGGCCAAAATATCACAGTTCACGCAGCAAGGCTCTTCCGGAGTACCGCATCCCTTCCAGTAAGCGTCATCGTCGGTCAGCTCGGCGAAGGTTACCGGCACATATCCCAGTTCGGTGTTGATTTTCATCACAGCACGCTGGCTGGTCAGTCCGAACAACTTGGCATGCGGCCAGCGCAGACGTGACAAGGTAAAGGCCGTACGCTTGATTCTCGTCGCCAAATGATGACGACGGAATTTCTCCACAACAATCAGTCCGGAGTTGGCCACATACTGCTTGTTTCCCCAACTTTCGATATAGCAGAAACCGGCAAACTCCTCGTTCTCGCCCTCTCCGGCCAGTGCGATGACAGCCTTGCGCTCCTTCATCTTGGTAGCCAGATATTCATGAGTACGCGAAGCGATACCCGAGCCTCTCTTCTTGGCAGCATCGGTAATCGTTGTCAAAATCGTGTCCACATACTTTTCGTGGCTTGCATCCGCAACCACTACTCTAATACCATCATTGTATTCGTCCTTTTCCATTTCTTTACTTGATATTGGGAACAACCTCGGCCAGGCGTTTCAGCGCTGCCTTGCGCTCCACGTGCTCTGCCATTACCAGAAAAATGGTGTCGTCGCCGGCTATTGTTCCTATAAATTCATCTATTTTGGCGTTATCTATATCATAAGCTATGTGACTGGCATGTCCGGGCAGGGTGTGCATCACCAGAATATTGCCCGAAAACTTCACGGACAAAAGGCCCACCCGGTTGCTCTCCGTCATGGTCAGATGCGCGTCAGACACCCGTCGGTAGGTCTGGTTGCCCGGCAGCATGTAGGCATAGTCACCGGATGCCGTCGTGGCCTTCACCACCTTCAGCTGCTTCAGGTCGCGCGACAGTGTGGCCTGCGTCAGCTTAAAGCCGGCCTTATCCAATTCGATCAGAAGCGCCTCCTGGCTGGAAATTTCCTGACTGGAAAGAATCATCTTGATGACCTCCAGACGACTGTTCTTATTTTTCATCTTAAAACCATTTCTTTTTCATTTGCAAAATTACATATTTATTCCGAATTGCGGTATTTTTATGCATTATTTCTTTTCGCGAAAATTCAAATTATCAGATAATATACTATAAAACAATATATTATAATTATACAATAATACTACAGATATGCATATTTATGCAGACAATCCATAAAAATCCAAGTTGTGAGGCTGCAAAACATCCGAAAGCACACTTGCAACCTATCGGAGAAATCCATTATATTTGCGAAAAAACCAGCACGGATATGAAGCAGAAAGAGTTTCAGATGACCACGATCTTCCAGAGTCAGGATTTGGGAAAGATATACATGGCGCATAACCAGCTGCAAAATGCGGGCATCGAGTCGTGTGTCAAGAATGAGTTCCGCCCCTACAATGTGGGCTATATCGAACTGCAAGTTGACCAAAAGGATGTCCACGGAGCTCTGGAGGTGTTACGCGACCTGTATCCGGAAGAGTTTGACCGGAAGATAGTCTGCCCGCACTGCGGTTCGGAACAGGTACGCATTTCATCGGCCGCCCGCAACCGGCTGTGGAGAAAAGTACAAGTTTTCATGCAGCAGTTGAAATATCAGTTGCTGCGTGAACTGCCCGAAGGAACATATCTGTGTGAAAACTGCCACCGGGAGTTCCTTTACCGAAAAAACGACCGGAAAAAATAAAGGATTTCCGTTCCTCAAAAATCTCGGGCCGACAGTCTGAGAAAATCATCCCAATGAATGATAAGATTCATCTCAATGGTTTTCAAAAATCATTGAGATGATTTTTTGTCCCTGTCTCCATGCTGTTTTCAGGGAATACTGCTGACACAAACAAAAAACGTAATTATATGCAAGAAATCAAGAAAAACCCGCCCTTGTGGCTTTCCCTCATTCCCCTAGTCATTTTAATGGTGATGCTGGTCAGCGTAGTGCTGGCATTCGGCAGCGACTCTCTGTCCGGAGCCAGCCAGATTGCTCTTCTGGTAGCCTCAGCCTCCTGCATCACCCTCGGTCTGCTGTTCAAGACCATGAAATGGAGCGATTTTGAATATGAGATCAACCGGCATATCGGAGATTTGGGACAGGCCATTCTGATTCTTCTGCTCATCGGCGCCGTGGCCGGCTCCTGGATGATCAGCGGCGTGGTGCCCACCATGATCTACTACGGCATGCAGATCATCAGTCCGCAATGGTTCCTGGTGTCCACCTGTGTGATTTGCGCCATCGTATCGGTCATGACCGGAAGCTCGTGGACCACTGTAGCCACCATCGGAATCGCCCTGCTGGGTATCGGCAAGGCTCAAGGCTTTCACGAAGGCTGGATTGCCGGAGCCATTATCTCCGGAGCTTATTTCGGCGACAAGATGTCGCCCTTGAGCGATACCACCGTGCTGGCAGCCTCTACAACCAACACGCCCTTGTTTGAGCACATCCGTTATATGCTCTACACCACGGTGCCCGCCTTCATTCTGACCATCATCATCTTTGTCTTTATGGGTATGAACCACGGCGGAGAACTGAGCAATCAGATCGGGGATTTCTCCAGAGGACTGAGCCAGGTGTTCCGCATCACCCCGTGGCTGCTGCTGGTGCCGGTGGTAACCCTGCTGATGATTATCCGTCGTCTGCCGGCCATCATCATTCTTTTTCTGGCCACCCTGATGGCCTGCATCACAGCCATCTTTGTACAGATCAATCTGGTAGACGAGATTGCCGGAGGGGATGCCGGCTCGCTGATGAACCGCTTCCGGGGCGTGATGATTCTGCTCTACGGAAGTACCAGTCTGGACACCGGAGTGCCGGAACTGAACAGCCTGGTAGCCACACGAGGCATGTCGGGCATGATGGGAACCATCTGGCTGATTCTCTGTGCCATGACCTTCGGCGCTTCGATGAAGGCCTCCGGCATGCTGCGCAGCATCATGCATATCTTTGTGTCCTTCACCCAGAAAACCTTCTCTATCGTGGCTTCGACAGCCGGAGTGGGCTTTTTCTCTACGGTAGTCTGTGCCGACCAGTATCTGGGCATCATCCTGACGGGAAACATGTTCCGCGACATTTATAAACAGCGGGGCTATGAAAGCCGTCTGCTGAGCCGCACCATTGAAGACTCGGTGACTGTGACTTCGGCTCTGATTCCGTGGAGCACGTGCGGTATGACGCAGTCTATGGTATTGGGCGTGTCTACCTTCGTTTATTTCCCCTTCTGTTTCTTCAACTATCTGAGTCCGCTGATGACGCTGCTGCTGGCCGCATTGGGTTATAAAATCAAGCGCTGCGTGAAGCCCTCAGCCTCAACAGAAACCGCTTAAAACTAAAAAATAATATATGGAAAAAGCACTTGCATTCTTAAAAGAACACACGACTGTGGCCTTGGCCACAGTGGAAAACGACAGTCCGAAAATCCGTGTTTTTCAGATCATGAAACAGGAAGGCACGGTGTTTTATTTCGCAACCAACCCGAAAAAGGAAATCTACAGTCAGCTACAGCAGAACAGGCATGTGGAGTTTTTAGTCATGGATGGAAATATTTCTGTTCGGGTGGCTGGTGAAGCCAGTCTTCAGGTAGCAGACGACGTAGCACAGGAAATCTATCGCAACAACCCGGTGTTGCACCGTTTTCACAATACCTATCGCACAATCGCCTACTTCAGCATAGTGGCCGAGAAAATAGATTATTATGACTTAGGAACCTCACCGATTACCTTTGAGAGCTACTCGTTAATATAGGGAATTACCTTTTGAATCAATAAAAATCGAGGGTGTGTCAAAATGTATGTTAATATGCATTTTGATGCACTTTCTTTATTTAATGAAAAAGGGCCCGTACTTTCACAAGCTCGGGCCTTTGTTGTTACCTAAAGTTTTCGTAACTTTAGGAAAAGTCAAAATTACATGTCAAAATTACATTATATTTCTTACATACAAAACCAGACGGTTCTTTTTCCGCAACGAATAGATGAAGATATTGCAGAAAATGATCCTGTGCGTATTCTGAATCATATAGTAGAGCATCTCGATCTTACCCATGTGAAAAACCTTTATAGAGAAAAGGGTCGTTCTCCGTATCATCCCAAGATGATGCTTAAGGTCATTCTTTATGCCTATATGAACAACATCTACTCCTGTCGTAAGATAGAGAGGCTTCTTCGTCGTGACATCCACTTCATATGGCTTGCAGGTTCCTCCAAACCCGACTTCATTACTATCAACCGTTTCCGTAACCGTCTGAAAGATGAAATCACCAACATCTTTACTCAAGTGGTTCTTATGCTTTGTGAGTATGGTCTGATCAGTCTTGACGTAGAGTATATTGACGGTAGCAAAATAGAATCCAAGGCAAACAAGTATACGTTTGTCTGGAGAAAAACAACAGAGAAAAACCGTGAAAAGCTGCTGAAAAAGATATCTGCACTGCTTGAGCAGATAGACGAGAACATTGCCGGTGAAAGTCTTCTTCCGGAAAATGAGGCGGATATTACCCCGGAAATGTTGTCTGCTCTATCAGAAATGCTGAACAGGTCACTTGCCTCTGTTCCTGAACCTGCCGGCAAGGAAAGCAAAGCGGTCCTTAGAGAGAAGAAAAAGCAGATAAAGGAGCTGGAGAAACATAAGGATAAGCTTGAAGAATACAACAGAAAGCTTTTAACCTTAGGTAAGCGCAATTCTTATTCCAAGACCGACAAGGACGCCACCTTTATGCACATGAAAGAAGATGCGATGAGAAACGGACAGACCAAACCCGGATATAATCTACAGACTTCCACGGAAAACCAGTTCATCACGGACTTTGCTTTTTATCCTAATCCCACAGATACGTTGACCATGCCTTCCTTTCTGGCATCCTTCAAGGAGAGATACGGTCATTTTGCCTCTACAATTATAGCCGATTCAGGTTATGGATCTGAAGAGAACTATCGTTACATGGAAGAACATGATATGGAAGCTTACGTCAAATACAACCGTTTCCATATAGAGCATAGGATGCATTATACTCCCAATCCCTTTAGTGCCGAGGGAATGTTTTATAATAAAGAAAAGGATTTCTATGTTGTCCCATGGGGCAGCATATGGAACGGATAGGAACAAGGCATGGAAAAACCGATAGCGGATATATTACGGAGTCCGCCCGTTACCGGGCAAGGAACTGTTCCGGATGTCCTCTACGCGGGCAATGCTTTAAGGCTAAGGGAAATCGTGTTATAGAAGTAAACCACAGACTGAATGCCTATAAAAAGAAAGCCGCAGGCTTATTGACCTCAGAAGAAGGAATCAGGCATCGGGGCAGACGATGTATTGAGCCGGAGGCAGTCTTCGGACAAATCAAAAACAATATGGCATACCGTCGTTTCCGTCATTTTGGAAAGGACAAGATTACTATGGACTTTTCCTTCTTCGCAATCGCATTTAACATCAAAAAATTATGCAAAACACTTCTGAATGGAGACTATAACAACTTACAGGCACTAATAAAACGCTTTTTTGAATGGGTTTTACGACTCAAACTCAATTCTATTGCCTTTTTAGGCCATAAACAAATGAAGATCGCTATATGGCCACTTCATAAGAAAGTTCGGCTATATAGCGATCTTCTGTTATAAAGAGGGTATTTTGACACACCCTCGATATCCTTATATAAACATAAAAAATTATGTCCACTTTTGTGTCCGGAAATGGACAGTGTGTCCATTTCCGGACACTACATTTTTTCACTAAACTACTGATATTTAATTAAATAACATTTTGGCATGGTTTTTGTCTTTCAGAGTATAGACAGATTAAATACAATATAAAAAATAAATGCCATGAGAAAACTCAAAAGAATCATCACATCACTTTTGACACTTGTTTTCGCCTTGAATGCGTTCTCACAAAGTTTCATTTTAGGATGTGTACAGGACGCCTTCCTGAAATACCCGTTGCCGGAAGCAAAGGTGTCGGTACTTCTTGCCGCAGATAGCACTGTAGTTATAGATTCCATTCCTATTTCAAAAAGCCACCGAAGTGACGGGACTCTTCAGGCGGCGGAGTTTGTATTCCGGCCGGAGCGCAAGACCTGCAAATACCTGCTTCGGGCCAGGCTTGCCGGCTATGAAGACGCATACCAGTTATTGTCTATTTACGAAAACGACAAAAGTGCCATAAAGCTTGACGATCCGCTCGAATTGCGCAAGATCAAGCAAATGAGCTTGGATGGAGTAACAGTGACAGCAACCAAAGTGAAGATGTACTATAAAGGCGATACCATCGTCTATGATGCCACAGCATTCAAGCTGCCCGACGGTTCGATGCTGGATGACCTCATACGCCAGATGCCGGGTGTGACGATGAACAACAACGGCGAAATCTTCGTAAACGGCCGCAAGATAGACGAATTGCAACTCGGTTCGCGCTCGTTTATGCGCGGCAACTCAAAGGTTCTGCTGGAAAACCTACCTTACTATACGGTAAAGGACATAAAGGTATATGAGCAGGACACAGACTTAAACCGTGCCTTTAATGAGCAGATTGAAAAGAAAAAGTTCGTTATGGACGTGAATCTGAAGCCTGAGTACCAAAGAGGATATATAGCCAATGTAGAGGCTGCCGGAGGTACGGAAGAACGTTGGTTGGGACGTGCGTTCCTGCTCAGTTTTACTAAAAATACCCGTTACACCCTGGCGGCCAACTCAAACAACGTGAATGAGAGCCGCCACATAGGCAGCTCGGATCAGTGGACTCCCCAATCCATGCCGAACTCCTTATTGACAACCCATAGCGTTAAGGGCGAAATAGATTATCAGTCAACCGACAAGAATGTAAAGGAAAACCTGAACGTGGATTTCACGTCCAGCCGCAACGAGGTGGAAATGGCCCAACGCAACGAGTTGTTCCTTCCAGACAATCCATTGCAGACAACCCGCCAGAATTCGTTGAACAAGGAGAATCGGTTGAGTTTAGGCAATAAATTCACATACATCAAGCCCGAACGCTTCATGCTCACCACAGACCTGGCAATAAACCACAGATCATACAGCGGTAACTCTTCCATGCTGTCTGAGCAATATGCCGACACACTCATCGTACGTCAACGTAATGACGGCTTCAATGACGGCAAATCATGGAAGACTCATTTCTACGCACGCACACAACCCTATTTGAAGAATCTCGGGAATTGGAATCAATATTTCGTATTCATAACGGAGTTAGACCATGCGTCCGATGAGAACCAACAGGCCCAACGTTTCCATATAAACGATCTGGTCAAGCCTTCCAATAGCAAGTCGTACAACAGCAATGATTACTCGAACCGCAATTTGACTGTGCATACCCCCATTTTCTATGGTTTGAAGAGAAACAGATATTACATGAATATAACAGTAGATCCATCATACAGCCGGAACAAAACGAAAGACTGGTTGTATCATCCGGACACGCTTTTGCTTCCATCCCAGCTGGACATGCTTCAAGCCATAACCGACCGTTCGAACTCTTACGACAGCGAATTGCAAAATTTCAAAGGAGACGTTACGCTTCATTTTGACCGTAAGCAAATTCTCTCCAGTAAAGATTATGATTGGACACGTGAACTTCTGGAGTTTGACCTGAAATTGTCGTCCGAACATGAGCGGTTGTGCTATCAGCGTGGAATGCTTGATACGGTGGCAACACGTAATTCCATGCTCCTGGACGGATCCATGAAAATGCATTTCTATGTAAAGAAGCACGTGAATCGTCCTGTGCATTTAGTTTTTGGCTACAGAGAATACAACTCACCGCTGCTGAACCAGATTGGTTTTCGGGATGATGCCACCCCTCTTGTGGTCCGTCTCGGAAATCCGGACTTGAAGTCCTATAACTCCATGGCTTATTTTGAAATAGGACACCAAGACAGAAGTACTTCCGGATACTCACTCTTTACGTACGCCCAATTCTCCTATGATCTGAACAGTATCTCCCAGTCCGTAAGTTTCAATCCTACCTCGGGTGTTTATACGTATCGGCCGGAGAATATAAAAGGCTCTTATCGGGCCTCGGCAATGGCAAAAGTCTTTCATACTCTTGATAAAGACAGACATTGGAGCATGGAGAGTAGCTCTAACGGCTTATTCTTCCACAGTCTTGATCACACCCTGCTCGCCGGCGAGACCGAAAGTCATGTGAATGCGGTCAACACCCTGACTTTGTATGAAGGTGTATATGTGCAATATGACAAGGGCGCGTTTAACATCCGTGCCACAGGCGACATAACCTGGCGGCACAGCGAGGGCAAGATGCGCGATTTCGAGACCCTGAATGTCACGGACTTCAAGTATGGGTTGTCTGCCCGTTACACGATTCCGAAGCTGAAAACGACAATTTCTGCCGACGGAAACATGTATTCCCGCCGTGGCTATGGCAGTGCGGAACTGAATACGGATGACTTTGTGCTGAATGCTTCCATCTCCCAGCCTTTCCTGAAAGGGAAACTGGTGGCCCGCATTGAAGCATTTGATGTTCTGCATCAACTCTCGTCTACACAATATCAGGTAAATGCCCAGGGACGCATCGAAACATGGTATCGTTCGCTTCCGCATTATTTCATGGCGCATCTCGTTTATCATTTCAACAAGAATCCAGGAAAAAAATAGGAAAAACGAAATAGCCCAAAACATTCTTATATCCAAAAATGGAAAGGGGAGCGCCCAACAAGTGGGCGCTCCCCTTTTCTGCTTATGGTCAGTACTGGTTTATCTCTTTTCTCTGTTCTTTGCGAACTTACTTTCAAAGCCTATTATCATCCGTTTGTTTCCATTCTTGATATTTCAGAGCATTGCAAACATTTCGACCTATATATCCGCCAGCCTCATCCTGATTATCGGAAAAGGATTTCCCTGATCGTCAGTTTCTGTTCTTTCGTATTCCCGGAACCCCATGTGCATATAGAAATGTCTGGCCTTAGGATTCTGCTCATTTACATCCACAAACACGCATCCATAATCCTTGATTGCCATATCTATAAGAAGCGCTCCAAAACCATATCCCCAATATTCGGGGGCAAGAAACAACATTTCTACCTTACGGTCTTCCATTCCGATAAATCCGACAGGATCATCACCGTGATATAATACTACAAGATTAGCGATCATTTCCAAAGCCTCACGTACTGCCGGAATCAGCTTCTGAATATCCTCTTCCGCAAGAAAATCATGGCTTGCTCTCACAGACCTTTCCCATACCTCGGTCAATGATAAAATAAGAATATATGTTCTCTTATCTCTGTGTACCACATTCGGGTATACCCCAAGCAACGGAAGTTCCTGACATCTTTTCTTATCCGTATCAATTTTGCTTATTCTCATAATCTGAATTAAACTACGCTATGCAACAAAGATACATCATTAGAAATATTCATGAAAAACACGATGATATAAAAAATTAATCAGCATCGAGCCAATTCAATATTTTGGTTACCATAGGCAATTCATAAAGGAAAATCCAGTCGCTATTCAGGGATTTGACAGACAAATGGTTGTGATGATTCATATCTTCCACATACCCCTCAGGTTGCTCCATAAACCGGGTTTCTGAGTAGACCTCTTCCAAAGACTTTTGCAAATGAGGAAGACTATGGCAGATATCTTTCAGTTGCATGGCAGCCTGCTTGAGCTGCTGATCGTCTTTCGCCTGGTCGTAATGATACAATGCCAATAACAGTTTAACCGGAAAGTTTTGCAGATTATTGTTTTGCTCATAGACATTCAAGGTATAACGGTTGCGCAAGGCTTCTGCCTTTGCTTCCGCCAGTCCTTTCTTTATCTCCTCATAGCGTATGTCCTCTTCCTGGGCACGCTTGATCTTGTCGCTGTATTTTTCACTCCACAAACCACGATGATTCTTATCAGGCAGATCAATCAGCGTGAAAGCTGTAACGCCCCAGGCCGGATTTCTTCTGCCTGACTTGACGAGAGCCCCGTCAAAAAAGAAAAAGGATTTTTCCAGCTCCTGCAAGAAATTCATTTTCCCCTTTCCTGCCTCAAAGCCGAACTCTCTTTGTCCATGCGCCTCAATAAAGTCTGATATCTCGCGCCCGTCAGGATTCCATGAAAATTCACCCAGTGCAATCAATCCCCGCCAGACTGTTTCCAAATGGGGCGAACCGTCATCCCAGGCTGTAGCAAGAACGCCCTGAAGCTTGTTTTCAGTGGTAAGCTGACAGAAGCTTTTAATATAACCGCTTTTGGTATGCTCACGGGGCATAAATGGGGAGTCGCCGGAACTGGCCGCAGTGGCCGCCATTACCGGAAGTCCTTTCTCCTGATACCAGTTTAACAGCCTTTTGTGAGCCGGTTTAGTGGGATCGCCATAGTTCCATCTCATATAGATACAGTTCTTCGGAAACAGATCTATAGCACGATCCAGTTTCTCGGTATTCCAGACCTTGTCCAATTCTTCTTCGGTTTTATCACTTAAAATCGTAGTCCACAAGCCCGCATATTTCAAGGGCATGTCGTCCCAGAAGATAGGAATACGTCCGTTCTCGCGGGCATACTGACAAACCTTGTCGAGCCAATCCATCTGCAGTTCAAACGCCGATTTTCCGGTAGCACGACACCGCTCATCAATGCCTATTGCTGTAATTTCATCTCCACCTATATGCAGATATTTTCCATAGGGCATGGCTTTAATGGCTTCTCCATATAAATCGAACAATAATTCATAGGTTTTGGGATTTGAAGGACAGAGTTCCCAGTCGCTTTTCGGATTCTCGCGCAAGTCCCGGTGATGCTTCAGAATATAGCTTGCATGCCCCAAACCTTGAACCAGAGGAGAGATTTCGATATTCCGTTCCTTGGCGTAACGACACAGAGCCTGCATTTCCTGTTTGCTGATCGCATTTGATGCGGCCAACTCGGGATGGCTGGAGTATCGGAACTTGTCTTCGAGCTCCCAGATCACTGCGTTGATCTTGTATCTGGACAGTTTATCCATCATCCGATAATAATATTCCATTCTGTCTAAATGATGCTTGGTGTCCAAATGAACAGCCCGATAGGAAACGGCCGGATAATCGGTTATTTTCATATATGGTATCGGAGTCTGAAAATCCCTGCTGTCTTCCATCAGCTGTTCCAAAGTCTGGCATCCATAAAAAAGTCCTGCTGAACTTTTGGACGAAATATGTATTCCGTCTCTCTGTACGGTTAAAACATATCCTTCGGGAGAGTCGGGCACATTTTCCGTATGGATATGAAGAAAGACACCCTTGCCCGGTTTTTCCGTTCGTGGCAAGGCATCCAGAAAGGAACCTAAAACGGGATATTGAGTTTGTGATTTATTGAGTATAAAACGGATTTCATCATAGTTTATCCCCCTGCCTTTGTGCATTTCTATATGTTGCGACTGGGGAATGATCTGGAACTCTAAAGTCCTGGCCTGAATAGAAAAAGAACACAGGCACCAAGCAAGAAGCAAGAATATTTTTTTCATATTATTGATGTTTTAATGTTAACCGGAATATTTCATAAACCCGTTGGCGGAATTAATTTAGCGCATACTTAACCC
>NZ_QUEM01000030.1:23336-47565 GCF_003477995.1 Bacteroides sp. OF04-15BH | reverse complement strand
TTTATGCGTCTTTTTGCAGTTACGGGACAAAATATGCGCTTTTTCTGTTCTTAAGAGACATTTTTCTGTATCCTCACAAGTATGAAATCTTAAAATCAAAATTCATAATCCGCCTATAAGTTCTCATTTTACTAACGAATTTAACCTTTTCTTCTTTTTATAGGAGCCTGATGGCCTAAAAACAAGCCACCAATTCCTTAAAGCAACTCTGAAGAATCATCCCAGAGAAGAAGATCAACTCCTATTTGTTTCAAAGTATTCCCTGCAACCACTATAGAGAACATGATGCCCCACAGTCGGCAATCTCATAATCATACCCCGGATGGCGCTCCAGCCAAACCTGAGCATAAGCACATGTTGCCCTGATCTTATATCCTTGGGCATGGGCATAATCACACGCAATCTGCACCAATTGTGCTGCGATTCCTCTTCCGGAAACAGCCTTTGGGACTATAGTATGCTGCAAATCCAACATTTTTTCTCCTATCATTTCATAAGAGACATAAGACTTTACTCCTTCTGTCAGCAAATAAAACTCCCGGTTTTTCTCATCATGTATCACATTTGTTTCCATCATTCCTCCTTTTATTATTCAAACGGATGGTAAGATAAGCATTTTTCTTCTGTTCAAAGAAACTTTCGCAAGATTCTTTATTTCCCCAAAAACATATTTATAAAAGTCCTCCTCCCCAAAAGAGTCATATCCAGAATCAAGAAAGATACAAAAGGCCGTTTTCAGGACGATGGAATAAAACAAAAGAATAGCCGCCCAAAAAATTGGACGGCTATTCCTATTACTTATCCACTATAGTGGAGGAGTGTACCCTTGTCTTCAAGTTTAAATCCGTTCGATTTATTTTTGCAGTTTGTGTACACGCACCTGCTTTTCAGCTTTCACTGTAACCAAGTAAGTACCCAAAGGCTGTCCCTTCAAAGAAAGGCTCAACTGACCGTTATCGCTTGTATTGATTTCCTTTGCCAAAACAACACCGCCCAGATTTGTAATCTGCACAAGGGCATTTTCCGGCAATCCGTTACATACAACGGCATCAGCAGCACGATTATAAACAATCTGTGCCTGATTTACATCTGCAGTCACCTCTTCACAGATTCCGGTAGGAACTTTGAAGCCTCTTAAAGAGAAACGCAACTTGTTCGTATAAGAACCTGATGACGGACAGAAATATTTCTCAATAGTACCCGGGCCACAGCTTGCATTACCCAAGCCACGCTGCATGTAATCGAAATGAGCATAGCTTTCGGCTCTCTTAGTCAGATTCCACGGATGCCACGGTGTGTATTCTCCCTTAGAGAACTGGTTATCCTCATAATGCAGGATAGAGAATGCCACCTGACCCTCTGTCTGGATCTGCAATGTGTCCTTAGTGCCGTTAACCAGCAACAGTTCGCGCAATGCCATACGGTTACCCATACTTTGTGGACGTGAATAATTCTCGAACATATCGGAAATGGTTGTCGTATAGCGTCCCAGATAAGAACCGCTCTGACGGTCGATATAATTCTCCCACGGCCCCTTGGCATAATACTCAATTCCTTCCCAGTTGCTATCGAACTGCATATACATACCGATACGACGCAAGTCGGCTTTAGCCGGACGATAAGTTGTCTCCATATCAACGACACCGGCAGCATATACCGTATAGACCACTGTATAAGGACAAGTGTTGCCATTCACGGTTACTTCAACTGCGCAAGACTGCTTGTCATCGGCCAACGTATAGTTTACGTTTACTCCGGTTGCACCGGTAGACAGATCATTGTTGCGGTCATTCTCGATATAAAGGAAGTTAGAATATTGCGGACCACCGTTAGCAGCAATCACATCCACACCTCCTACTCTCCAGGTCTTCACCACTCCGGTTGTCTTGTTGATTATAAACTGAATATTCTCATTCTTCACATTCAGGTCAGAACCCATAGAGAAGCAGAGCAGATCCGAGGTAGCAGGCAAAACCGGCTGCGGCAAAGTTTCCGGACGCTCCTGCAGTACATACTGGTTGCTGGCCATCATATAGCCGGCATCGGCCCAAGCTGTTTTCTCTTTCAGATTCACCTGGAACGTAATGGCATATTCGGCACCCTCTTCAAACTTGGTATCGAATGGCGTCTGCACCTGAGCGGTAGCATCCGGAGCCACAGAAGGAAGTTCCACTTCTTTCTGCTCTACCACAATACCATCCTTCAGAATATCATAAGAAAGAACGAACTTGTTCAAGTCTGTAAAGTCGTACTTATTCTCCAAAGTAAGTGTCTGGGTTGCAGCATCAAAGTTCTTGAACTTAACATACTGATATACACGCTTCACCTCTGTCAGTTTTGCGGTCCATGCTCTGTCGGCAGTAACCAGACCATTGTTCACGAAGTTACCCTGATGAGGACCCGGATAGTCATAACCGGACATATAATAATTGAAACCATTCTTGGTCAGCTCACCGTCCTTGATAGACTGTGCATCGTAAATAGACTGATCCACCCAATCCCAGATACAGCCACCGATTCCATAACGGCTGCCTTCGATGATGTCCCAATATTCCTGCAGATTACCCACGGCATTACCCATAGCATGTGCATACTCACACATGAAATAAGGCTTACCATCTGAATTTACAGTCGCATTTTGTGTTACCTCCGACAAAGAAGGATACATCACAGAGTAAATTTCCGTGTTGTCACGACCGCGACCACTAAAGCGTGTAGCTCCCTCATAATGGATGATACGGTTATCCAATGCCTTCATGGCAGCGAATGCCTTGGCAAAGTTTCTGCCATTCTGAGACTCGTTACCCATAGACCAGAAAATCACTGAAGGGTGATTGCGGTCACGGTATACCATACGGGTGGTACGGTCCACATACTGTCCCTCCCAGGTTGGATCTTCGGTAATGGTTCCGTCGCCATAGAAATGATCATCCCAGTTCTTATGACACTCCAGATCAGCCTCATCCATCACATACAGACCATAATAGTCGAACATGGCATTCATCTTGGCCTGACGCGGATAATGACTGGTGCGCACGGTATTCATATTGGCCTGCTTCATCATGGTAATATCCTTCAGCATGGTCGGCACATCGATAGAACGTCCATATAAAGGATGAGTATCCTGATTGTTCACACCCTTGAAATAGATCTGCTGGCCATTGATATATACCAATGCATTCTTGATTTCAATATGACGGAAACCGTATTTGGTAGAGAATACAGACTCTTCTACTCCGTTTTCATCCTTCTGACTTACCTCTACGGTATAAAGGTTCGGAGTTTCGGCAGTCCACGGCAACAGATTGCTCAATCCGGCAAACTCCAGATTTATGACCTGCTCTTCTGTATCCGCAGAGAAGTTCACCGCCTTGTTCTGTGTAGCAACCACGGAACCGTCCGGGGCAATCAGATCCACCTGCAAAGTCTTGGTGCCCGATGCCTTGTCACGATTGTTCAGAGTCAGAGCCACATTCATCTTACCGGCTTTGTACTGTGCACCGGCGTCCAGTTCACTGGTAATATAGTGGTCGCGTACATAAGTTTTCGGAGTTGCGAAAAGATATACATCACGGTGGATACCGCTCATGTGGAACATATCCTGTCCTTCCAGATAAGAACCGTCAGACCAACGGAATACCTGAACGGAAATGTTATTCTCACCAGAACGCACAAACTTAGTCAAATCAAATTCAGCCGCATTGTTTGCACCCTGAGTATAACCCACATACTGACCGTTCACCCATACAAAAGCGGCACTGTAAATACCGTCGAAATGAACGAAGACACGTTTGTCGGCCCAATCTTCCGGCAAGTTAAAGGTGCGGCGATAGGAACCAACCGGATTCTTTCCTACTCCGTTAATATTGGTACTTACATAAGGAGGATTATCCGGGAAGGCATACTGCACGTTGATATACATCGGTTTGTCGTAGCCCTTCATTTCCCAGCATGAAGGAACAGAAATCGTATCCCATTCCGACACATCAGCCTTGTCTCCGTAGAAAGTGTCCTCACCCGGTCTTTCTTCAGGAGCACCGACGAAGTTAAATTTCCACACACCGTTCAGGCTCAACACACGGCTGCTCTTCGGAGTTGTCCACGGAGTCTGATAAAACTCATCGGCACGCATCTCGGCAGCAGAAGCATACGGCATGTAAGTAGCATGTCCCGGCTCCTTGTTTTCTTCATAAACAGACTGGTCTTCCCAATAGTTAGAAGGAGACTTTTCAGTAAACTGTAATGTAAAATAAGTAGCCTCATCGGCAGCGTCCGTAGTCAGTTCCATATTTCCGGACTCCACTCCCTTGAGATAATAAACTGTTTTATCTGAAGCCTTTGCAGACAGCTGATAATATCCGTCGTGCCCTTCAACCTTAGAGAAAGTCAGATTCTGGTTGACATTATTGGTAGAAACCGTCCAAAGCAAAGGATATTTCTTGCCATCGGTTGAAAAGTCTATAGCCAATCCCCCGAAAGTAGGATTCATGACTATCAAACCGGTATTTCCGGAAAGCAGTTTCCACACCTGTTCATAACTTCCTTTTTCGTAAGGCTCGGAAATCACACGTGCATTCGTCGAACTGCTTCCGCCATTGCTGACCACCTGTCCGGTCTTTACATTAGTGATGATATAATATTTTCCGGCAAGCGGAATGGCAGGTGCCTCCTTGTCCAAAGCCTTAAAGGTAAAATAAGTATCTTCAGCCTGGCTTCCGGCCTGCATCCGCAACTGCCATTTTCCGTTCGATTCAAACGGGACTGCCATCTGACTGGTATTTCCGGAATTGAGCAGCTGATACACACCGTTCTCTTCGTCTACGGCAGCAATCTGAATCGCCTGATTGTCATTAGTCAGATTCACATCCCACTGAAGCAAATAGTTTTTGGAAGTCAAAGCCATGTCAATCGCCTTATTATAATTCGGATTGACAAAAACATATATTTTCTGTTTGGCATCACGCTCTACCAACATCCACTCCTGCCCCAGACTGTTCTCGTCCTCCTTTTCCAGAATAATCGGAGCATCATTCTCTGCCTTGCTTCCATTGGAAACAGCCAGATTTTTCGCCTTGTTCAACACACGGTACATCTTTCCATCCTCTAATCCTTGCGCCTGCATTCCGCCACTCCACGTGCCGAGCAGGAAAAGGAAAAGAAAAGAAAAGACCGATCTCGATAAGTCTTTTTTTCTCATAAATAACGTCCCTTTGATTTTGTTTTCGATTGTTTTTTAGGTATTAAATCTCAAAATGATTCTTGCAAATATAGTCATTGAGTAAATAAAAATGGGCTCAAATCTGAAAAAAAAACAATTATTTTCATTTTGACAGATTTCTTCTCATTTCATTTGCCACATATTTTCATGCAAAAAGAAAACATTTAAGGCTGATTATTTATACCTTTGCAAGCAACAAGTCTGATTACATCGTCAAAAAACGAACACTTTATGAAAATACTAGTTACCGGAGCCGCTGGTTTTATCGGATCAAAATTAAGCTATATGCTGGCCCAGAGAGGCAATGAGGTTATTGGAATAGACAATATAAACGACTATTACGACGTGCGTATGAAATACGGCCGCCTGAAAGAATGCGGCATCACAGCGCCGGACAACAACTTTGAATGGCATAAAGTGTATTCAAGCAGCCGCTTTGAACATCTTCAGTTCATCCGTATGGGAATTGAAGACCGCCCTCAAATGGAAGCTCTGTTCCGCGAGCACTCTTTTGACAAGGTGGTCAATCTTGCCGCCCAGGCCGGTGTACGCTATTCAATTGTAAATCCTTATGCTTATCTGGAAAGCAACCTGCAAGGTTTTCTGGTGTTGCTGGAATGCTGCCGCAATTTTCAGGTGCCTCATCTGATCTTTGCCTCCAGCAGTTCTGTCTATGGCCTGAACCAGAAGGTTCCTTATCAGGAAGAGGATCAGGTAGACAATCCGGTAAGCCTTTATGCGGCAACCAAGAAGAGCAACGAGCTCATGGCACATTGTTACAGCAAACTGTATGGCTTTGCCGTAACGGGGCTGCGCTATTTCACCGTCTATGGTCCGTGGGGACGCCCGGATATGGCTCCCATGCTCTTTACCAAGGCCATCCGTGCCGGCGAACCCATCAAGATTTTCAATCAGGGCAATCTGAGCCGCGACTTCACTTATATCGATGACATTGTTGAAGGCACCATTCGCGTAATAGACTGTCCGCCGGTTGCCGAGGAATGTCCCAACCAGATTGCCTACAAGATTTACAACATCGGCTGTTCACAACCGGTGCAGCTTATGGACTTCATTCACGAACTGGAAAAGAACCTGCAATGTGAAGCCGTCAAAGAATATCTGCCCATGCAGCCGGGCGATGTGTATCAGACTTATGCCGATACCCATAAACTGAAAACGGACACCGGATATCAGCCTCAGGTTTCGCTTCAGGAAGGCATCCGCCGATTCGTCAACTGGTATTTGAGCGAAGACAATCCTTTAAAATAAGAAGTAAATGGTTTCAGCGGGCACTTTTCAACAGATAAAAAGTGCCGCTGCAACAAAAATTCCGTAACCAGGGCAGCCGTGCTATCAGTGAAGGCAATGCCACAGGATGCAGCCCGAATTTGATCTGATAGTGCGGATTAATCAAAAACAAAGTGCGTTGCTGCACCCGAAAGCCACTCTCCTGCACCACATGCTGAAAGTGTTCTATCGTGCACCGAGTGTCGCGGATGGCCAACAGTTCCCGCACCGTTTCATCGGTCTCTCCGGCCTTATAGAGCAATTTCTGATAAACCGATGCCGGCAACAGATGTATCCAGGGACAAAGAGACAAACGGCTGCGCGCAATCTGCTGATGCCCGCCAAAAGGCATCTGCCAGGCCGGAAAGCCCACAAAAGCCACTCCTCCGGGAGCCAACAGATCGTGCATCTTCCGTAAAAGTCCTTTCTTGTCCGCCACATGCTCGATGACATCGTGCAGCAAGATCAGGTCGAAACGCTCTTCCCCCCAATTATAGGTTACGGCATCTCCAACCCACAAATGAGGTCTTAAACCGCGTTTCCGAAAAAACTGCTCGGCCTGTCTGATTCTCTGTCGGCAAAGGTCCATACCATAGACCTCGCAACCGGCTTGGGCAAAAGGCAACAGATTTCCCCCTTCGCCACAACCTATTTCCAACACTTTACGGGGCTTTATTATTCCATATTGCTGCAAATAAGGCCAATAATACTGTGAAGCCGTCCGGCTTTGCTCCTCAAAATACATTTCTCTGTCTGTATGTCTTTTCTGCATCTTTCTATTCTGTTTGCGTGAAACATGAATAAATGATGCAGCAAAGCAGCAAAACACTGCTTCGAAAATTCTTTTTAATAAGTCCATCGGATGCCAACCGGCACACTGAACTCAAAAGGACGGTCGGTATGAATGGTTTTCACTCCCCCACCGGTCGGCAGATAATAATTCACCTGAGGCCCCAGATGCAGACTGAAATGCCGGTTCAACGGCACCTCTATCCCGACACCGCCAAACACCGAACCCTGCACTCGAGGACGAATTTCATTGGTTTCCGAATAGAACGACCGTCCTTCAAAGACATAATCCGTGCGCGATGACCAGGATACAGGAATATCCAAAGCAGCTCCCACAGTGGCCTGCAAACTGAAACGACGTCCTTGCCACCAGGTCCATCCCAGCCCGGATGACAATCCAACATAATGAACTGTTTGCCGCGTAAGTAAAAGGGAATCCGTTCCAAGTTTGAACCGGGCACCGAGTTTCTTGTACTGAATGCCCATATCTACCTGCCACCGCTCGTTCCACCGGTAGCTTGCCGCAAGTTTAAAGACAAAAGGCTGGTCATAATATGCGGTTTCCCGAATTTGCTGACCTTTATTCTGATTCGCAATATCAATCAGATTCAGCACTTTCTCGGGATCTTCAAAAGAAGGGAAATAGGTTGTCAGGTATTCATAATACTCATCCCATGAAGTTGTCATCTCCGGTACCAGCACCGTACCGCCGGAACCGGCAGTCCGTTTCAGGATCGGCATGGCCTTAGGAGCAACGGTCTCCAGTCCGCGGTTCTGACTGTATGCCAAAGATACTGCCCACCGGTTTCTGCGCTGTACCTTCTTTTTCCAGGATTCTGCCATAGGAAGACGCCCGTTTGGATACCTCACCGGAAATCTTTCCGATTTGCCTTCATCGTTTTTCCGTTCGTGCTGCGGTTCTTCCGGCTGCCGGTCAAGTTCCGGAGTCTTTCGACGAAGCGTATCCGAACAGACTGTGGTATCTGACTCCGACGAGCGGACAACTGCTGTTCCATGAGAACCAGGGATATTTTGAGAGTCTGCAGAACGGAGAGCCGGAACAGAATACTGCCCCGGTTCCTGAGGAATTGCAGGAACATGCTTGACAGATTCATATCCCTCCGGATTCTGCGCCAGCCAGAGCCAAAACAACAAGGCGGAAGTTCCTATACCGTATTCTTTCAGAAGCTTGCGAAACAAGGCTCGTGCCCGCGCCAGCTGCGAAGAAGAGGTGTGCGGACGAATGCCCAGAATCTGCGCGATTTCTCCATGACTCATTCCCTGAAAATAGGCCAGACGGAACACCCTTCGGTAACCTTCAGGTAAACGTCCGGACAGACGATACAATTCTTCCAGAGTAAGAGGAGCGGCAGCATCTGCCCCACCCGGTTTCCTTTCGGGCAGCTCACCGGGAAAAGATATATGCCGGGCATACCAGCTACGCAAATATTGCAGGGCAACCCGCCGTAAAGTCAGACTCATCCAAGGCTCCAGCCGGGAAGCATCTTTCAGTTCTCCGATATGTTCCAGAATCAAGATAAAGGTATCGTGCACCAGGTCTTCGGCCAAAGCCTCATCCCCCACAAGCGGCAGCACGCTCCGTTTCATTCGGGGGGCATAACGAACATAGAGATCCGATTGGGCCTTCGGATCTCCATGACGACAACCTTCAATGCATTCTTGCAACTCCTTTTCCATGCTATTTTTCAAAAACAAATATCAGAAAGATGCATCAAAAAGCAGAAAGACTGCGCAATAATAAAGGTTTAACTTATTTTTACATTGATATTAACGTGAGCCTGACATAAAATCAGAAATTTCTTCAATCATATCAAACCCACGTTAAATGAGACAAACGGTCAAAATCTGTTGGGGCAACTGCCGCCCAACGACTCATCTACTGCAATCGGAAAGCTATCGGTAAGGTAAATTGCAGATCAACATTCTGCCCGTTGCGCTTCCCCGGTATCCAATCGGGCATGGAACGAATCGCCCGCAAAGCTTCTGTTTCAAGCAACGGATCTACAGGACGGACAACTTCCGCATTCGTAATCTTTCCGTTTTTTGTCACGACAAATCTAACAATGACTTTCCCTTCTATCCCCTTTTCCATGGCTTCTTTCGGATAGTTGATGTTGTTTGTCAGCCATTTCATGCATGCAACATCACCTCCCGGAAAAGACGGATCCTCAAGGTTCTCATGAGCATCCTTTCCTGAAGATTTCTTCACCGGTTTTTTGACAGGTGTTGTAGTGGTAACACGCTGCTGCTCTTCTTGGAAAGAAGCAACGGTATCACGGGGCTGCTCCTTAACAGCTACTTCTTGAGGTTTTGCAGATTGAGCCTCTACCGACTGAGTTTCCATCGGCTGGGGCTCTTGTACGGACGGCTTCTTTCCGTCGGTGCAAGCAAACAAAGACAATACGAATCCGCCAAGCGGCAAGACATACAGACTCTTAGCCTGCGTCCAGAATCTTGATTTACGTTTCATCATCATCGTAATACGTTTTTTAAGTGAATAATTATTGAAGCTGTGGACCATATTGTAGAGCTTTGGTCCGACAGATTTTCTGATTAACAATAACTGATAAGTGCATGCGTCAAAGCCGGAAGAAAGTACATACCGGTCGGCTTCATACTCATGAACCAGCCTCAAATCTTTTTTCAACCACCATGCCGCCGGATTGAACCATTGGAAGCAAAGGAACAATTCAACGAGCACTAAATCCAAGGAATGCCCCAATAGGACATGCGCTCTTTCGTGAGCCAGAATACAACTAGTCAAAGCCCCGTCATCTGCCGAAGAAAGCACAACACGCCCTAACCAGCTGAATGGGCCGATTCGATCCGGGTAGCGGTAATATATTTGCCCGTCAGTGGTCTGTTCCCGACGGCATCGTTTCAACAACCGGTGTAAATAAACAAAAACAAATAAATTCTTCAGCAGCAACAGCACAACACCTGTCAAATAGATTCCCCAAAGCACAACACTCACAGTCATACCGTTGCGATTCGATAATGCCACAGCTTTCTGTTCAACAACCAGTTCTTGCAGTGAGCCGGTCAGCTCTGTCAAAGGAAGAGCTCTATTCTGTTCGGTAGTAGCAAACCATTCCGATACATCGAACAGCGGAAGCAATAAAGACAAGATCAGCGACATCAATAACACAATCCGGTTCAAACGGTGAAAAGTCTCTCCCCGTAAAAACAATCGGTAGAACAGTTCATAAAGCAGAATGCAAACCGATGATTTGATCAGATAAACAAAGAAGGTTTCCATAAGTCAGATTTTAGAGTATGAAAAGCAGAAAACACATGAAACTCATCGGGCCTCTGCGATTTTTAACAACAATCTCTATGCTGCCAGAAAATCTATTCGTACCTTTGTTCCATGCATCATCGTAATACGTTTTTATTTATAACAGATGCATCCGCTGCCGGCAAAAGAGTAGAGCCTTGAGCCGGCAGTTTTTATATGGATGATTTTCCTTTTTTCACTTGACGGATCAGATCATTCAATTCATCAATTGAAATCTCCTCTTCCTCAACCAAAGAAGAAACAGCACCGAGCACAGATTTATTGAAATATTTATCAATCACAGCACGAAGCGTCCCTTTCTTGAACTCATCCTCCGATATCACCGGATAATACTCATATGTGTTCCCATATGCTTTATGGGCAAGAAAACCTTTCTCCTCCAGTCCGCGGACAATCGTAGACAGGGTATTGAAATGTGGTCTGGGCTCGGAATAAAACGGAAGCAGTTGCTTCACAAACATGGGACCTTCCTTCCAAAAGAAGCCCATGATTTCTTCTTCTTTAGCAGTCAGTCGTTTCATGATATTCAAGTTGTTTTCGGCAAATAACGAGATTTTATAGTTCATAAACTAATTCTTTACGTTAATAATTTCTAAACACCTGAACTTTTATTGGAACATCACCGAATATCTTGACATGAACTTGATATAAGCAAGAAGATATTTACCTGAAAAAAAGAAAACCGCCATTGATGTAAATTTATCAATGACGGTGTAACTCAATATTTTCTGATTTTATATCGGACTCATATTCTTTTAAATAAGATCAGAACTGGAAGTAAATGAAAGGCTGTATATCGCTTGACTTAATCTGTATCACGCAATAAATCAGAGCAACCAGAAGCAAAGCCTGACCAATCAACGGCAAACGGATCATGCCACGCTCGGCCCACTGTTGCCAGCGGTCGGGACAGAAATGAAGCAGATATCCCAAAAGCATGAGTATGAACACGCCTTTATATCCCTGAATCATCTGTACAAAGACTTCCGGATGGAAGGCTGTAAAAATACGCCCGATCATGACCCAGGAGTTCTCGAAACTCTGGTTGCGGAAAAAAATCCAGCAGAAGCAGACAAAATGGAACGTGAGGAACACGGCCATCGCCTTTTTCCATCCATGACTTTCTTCTCCCTTTTTGCGTCCCAGCAGCGAACGGAATCCCTTGTGCAGCGCCAAAGCCACACCGTGCAGACCGCCCCACATCACAAAGTTCCAGCTGGCTCCGTGCCACAGGCCACCCAGCAGCATGGTCATAAACAGATTGAAATAGGTTCGGATCTTTCCCTTCCGGTTTCCACCCATAGAGATATAAAGATAGTCGCGCAACCAGGTGGACAGACTGATGTGCCAGCGATGCCAGAACTCGGTGACACTCCAGGCCTTGTAGGGAGAGTTGAAGTTCTGCGGGAAATGGAAGCCCAGCAGCAGAGCCAGTCCGATGGCCATATCGCTATAACCGGAGAAGTCGCAATAGATTTGCAAGGCATAACCATACACACCGAAAAGATTCTCCACACCGGAATAGAGCGACGGATTGTCAAAGATACGCTCCACGAAATTGACACTGATATAGTCTGAAATAATGGCTTTCTTGAAAAGTCCCGCAAAAATCAGGAACACTCCCTGCCCGAACATTACGGAATCCACCGCCAGCGGCTTACGGATCTGCGGAATAAAGTCGCGAGCACGCACAATAGGACCGGCCACCAGCTGCGGGAAGAACGATACATAAAAAGCGTAATCCAACAGGTTGTGCAGCGGTTTCAGCTCGCGACGGTACACGTCGATGGTGTAGGACATACTCTGAAAGGTAAAGAAAGAAATACCCACAGGCAGAAAAATGTCCCAGGTAATCCAGTTCTTTCCGGACAGAGAGGCCCAGATATCGGAAAAGAAATGTGCATACTTGAAATAGGCCAGCAGTCCCAGGTCGATGAGCAGACTCAGGAACATGAAAAAACGTGCCGACCAGGGCTTGCGACCTGTTTCGGCATATCGGGTTGAACGGTTAAAAGACCAGTCCACGGCCAAAGCCAGCAGAAAATCGGACACGGTGACCACCGCCAGCAGGAAAAAATAGAAACCGCTGCTCTTATAATAGAAATAATAAGAGAACAGAGTTATGAAAAGCAAGCGTGCTGTCACTTTCTTGTCCAGCGCCGTATAAACCAGCGCCACCCCTAAAAACAGGAAAAGAAACAGCGAAGTGCTGAATATCATCGGCGAAGCCGGATCGTACAGCAGATTTGCCCGAAGCCCGTCGAGAAAATCAAAGAGTATTTGTTTCATAAGAATAATAAGCCTTTAGGATGGCTTCCGCCAGAAGCTTTCCTTGTAAGATATACCCCTCTGGGGTGTAATGAATATAGTCTGAACGCTGCAAGCCGGCGCTGCGCCAGTTACGGCAGGCATAGTCGGCTCCGCCCACTACGTGATACAGGTCCCACACCGGAATGCCGTGCTCGGCACCGTAGGCTACTTGTGTCAGGGCCACCTGCTCCACCTGTTCGTTCAGGATATGACGGGTCACATAAGTTTTTCTTCCGTTCTTCAGCGTGGTCTTCACCCGTTTACGCCAGTAAGATCCCGGCGGTGTGGTCAGCAGGAAATCCGCTTCGGGAAAGCGCTCTCTCAGAGTGGCCAGCAGGGCATCCATTTCCTGAATCTGCCATTCTTCGGTATAATTGCGTCCATGAGCCTCATTCGTTCCGAAGGAAAGAATGATCAGGTCCGGGTTCAGATCATCGAACTTGCTCAGGGTCTGTTCGTTATTAAACTGGGCATACGTGGCTCCGTTGATGCCGTAGGCATGGTACACCAAACCGGCCTTACCGGTTTCGCGGGCCAGTGCCGAAGTCTTATAGGTGATTTTATCATCATAGACAGCCGAGTCGCCCCAAGCCTGCTCCAGGCACTGGCGGGTTTCTACGGTAAAGACATGCCCCCGCACGTGTGAATCACCCAGATGCAGGACACGTACCGGGCGGTCGGCCTTTTTGATTTTCTCGAAGAAAGGGGTCAGCAGATCAGAACCGAGAATCTGATTTACCTGCGTCTGACGGAATGTTGGCGGCATGGAGGCGGTCATTTCCGGCACCTGTCTGGCCATAAGCGTCAGTTGCATTCCCAAAAACAATCCTAATATCCCCAAAAAACATCTTTTAATCCTCATATTGATTTTCTTTTGTATAATTCTTCACGGCATTCACCAATGCCTCATACAGTTTTTCTGCCAATACTTTTCCTCCCCGGAAATTCAGATGGGTATAATCTTTGTTGGCCAGTGCCGGCTTCTGCTCGGCCATACGCTTGATGCTGGCCGTACCTCCCATCGCCTCGAACAGATTCCAGAAAGCCACTCCATTACGGACAGCTGCCTGCTGCTGCTCGTTCACCAGATAACGGATTCCGCCGATTGTGGTAATCTT
The DNA here is from genome assembly GCF_003477995.1 of Bacteroides sp. OF04-15BH. Classification (GTDB taxonomy): domain Bacteria; phylum Bacteroidota; class Bacteroidia; order Bacteroidales; family Bacteroidaceae; genus Paraprevotella. Next base: position 33,524 of record NZ_QUEM01000030.1, on the reverse strand, counting down.
TCCGTCCTTATCGCGGCTGTTCCGGTCGCTCACGCTCACCACCAGAATCGGTGTACCCGGCTGCAAAGCCTGGAACTTTCGGATCATGCGGTCCAGAATGCGGCCGTAATTATCCGCAGCCTTCTTGCCGCTGCCCGGTCCTACCACATTCAGTCCATAGTGCAATACGATCAGATTGTAAGGACGATAGTCAAAGAACTGTTTCAGGTTCTCATCGGGGATAGACAGCAAGACTCCTCCGCCGCTACCGCGCAAAGAGAAGTTGTCCACCACCACGCCCTGCTCGTTGTCCATTGTGGCTCCATAGAGCACCACACGGCGGCGCGCCAGCGAATCGGCATAGAAGGACCATTTTACCTGACTGATGGCTCCAGTGGTTGTCAGACACTGAATGCGGTCGGCTCCTTTCAAATCAAAGGTCTGTTGCTGACCGTCGTTTACCTCGGCCGTAACCTGCAACGGAACTTCGGTCTTCAGGAACAGCTGCGACTTCTGGGCCTTTTGTGTATTCTTGCCGTATCCCGTACCTTTGAGCGTCAGGCTCACCTGCCCGCCCAACGGGAAGAAATAACGGCAGTTGATGCCCAGAAAAGCATTCTTATGCACGGAATCCATCACGCTGTGCGACTCCACATTCTGCGAATAGGCACGCACTGTCTGCCGGAAGCCGGCTGTCTGCGACGCCATATCGACAAAACCCACCCCGGCACCGCCGAAACGGGACTGGAGCAGATCACGCAGATCGGCCGTAAAGATATCTCCTTCGATAAAGGAGTCGCCGAAATAGGCAATGCGAACCGGTTTTTTCCGGGTATTCAGTTCCATCAGACGACGATAAAACACATCCATGCTTCTCTTCTCGTCTGTGGCATAATCTTCAATGCAGACCATTCCCTTGGGACAGTCGTTCGTTTTCCGATGCGCCGGATGCGGGCGCTGCTGCTTCATGGCCTCAGCCAGCTCCTTTTCCGATACATCGGGGGTGTCCGGAAAAAGGTCTGAAAGCAAGTCCACACGACGCAGCTCCATGCCAAAGATTTCCATCCGTGGCAGAAAATGTAACCCCATCAATGCGGCAACAATCATGAGGCACAGAATCCATGTTCTCTTGTAGTATTCCATAAATCGGCTGCAAAAGTACTCATTTTTAAGCAATAAGGCAAAGTCTTCAAGAACATGTTTTCATATATTGACTTAAATCAAGCCGATATAACAAAAAATGACAAGAAAAAATCATCACGATGAAAATGGGAAAGCATCTCGATGTTTTTTGAAAAACATCACAATGATTTTTAAAGGACATCACGGGGCCGAAAAAAACAAAGAGTCACAACAAATCCCACCAGGGATTTGCCATGACTCTTGTCGCTACAGCTAGAAAATATCAGATGCACTGTTCCACGTTCCAGACAAAGGCACGCAGACCGAGCATCTCGGTTTCCTGATCCATTTCGTGCAGCTTGTCCAGCAAAGGCTGCACCTTATGATCGTCCACCACCGTCATGATGGCCGAACACATGGAAGGCCAGGCATGCGAACCGTAGTGTGGTTCTCCAGTTTTCGAACCACGGCCCTGCACCTGCTCCCAGCGGGTAAACCCACGGCAGTTCATGCGGTCCAGCAGTTCCACGATCCGCTCATTATAGGCCTGATCGAAAGTTATCATAATTGACTTCATATCGCATTCTTATTTTTCCGGTTCATGCTCGTGTGTATGATGTATCTTTCCCGAAGCCTTGACACGAGTCATCTTATCTTTATGTTTCAAATAGTAATCGTTCAGTGCACGCTGTTTCTTCAGCTTACGGCGCTTGAAGAACACTCCGTTACCGGCAAACATACAGTAGGCCACCGGCACCAGAATCAGAGTCAGCACGGTAGATACCGTCAGACCACCGATTACGGCCACGCCCAGCGGACGCCACATCTCGGCACCGACACCCTGGCCCACCGCCATAGGCACCATACCCAGAATGGTAGTCAGCGTGGTCATCAGTACCGGGCGCAGACGGCTTCGTCCGGCCGTAATTACCGAGCGGATAATACCCATGCCGCGCTCCCGACAAAGCAGGATATAGTCAATGAGCACAATACCGTTCTTTACTACGATACCGATCAGCATGATTCCTCCCAACATGGACATCACGCTCAACGGAGTGTCGGAAAGGAACAGGGCCAGAATCACACCGCTGAAGGCAAACGGAATGGAGAACATGATGATGAACGGATAGGTCATGGACTCAAACTGAGCCGCCATCACAATGAACACCAGAATCAGGATCAGCACGGCCAGCGTACCCAAATCCTTGTTGGAATCCTGCTGGTCTTCATACGAACCGGCCACCTTCACCATAATACCCTGCGGCAAATCCATCTTTTCGATAATGGCATTACCGGCAGCCACACCCTCACTCAAGGCAATACCCGAAAGCACGGCATCTACGGTTACGATACGCTCACGGTCCTTACGCTCAATCGTTGGCGGAGAGAAGCGCTCTACTACCGTACCGACATCCTTCACGCGGACACCCTGTCCGGCAGCATTATAGATCATCACGTTTTCCAAAGCTTCGATACTCTGGCGCTGGTCGGGCTCGTAACGCACTTTAATGTCGTACTCATCACCGTCCTCACGATAATAGGAAGCAGTGGCTCCGTTAATACGGTTACGCAAATAGGTGGCTGCGGTAGTCAGATTCAGTCCGTGCAACGCCAGTTTCTCACGGTCGAAATCCACCTGATACTCCGGCTGATAGTCGCTTCGGCTGATATTCACCTGACCGACACCCGGCACCTTTTCAAGTTGTTCCTTGAGCTGCTGGGCCACGCGGTCGGTCGCATCGAAATCATAACCATAAATTTCGAATGATGCCATAGACTGTCCGCCCATACCTCCGTGTCCGCCACCGAGCATCACGTCGGTTTTCACAAATTCCGGATATTGGGCCAGATCGGCACGCATTTCATCACAGATCTGCGCCAGTCCCTTGTCACGTTCGTTCGAAGGTACCATGGAGATATTGAACTCAATGATGTGCGGACCGTTATCCGACAAAGAACTGTAGGTATCATCATCGCTGGCCTGACCGACCTTGAAGTTGATGGCCTCCATGTCTTTGCCATAGCGTTTCTGCCACTTGTCTGTCAGTTCGAGAGAAAGGCGCTCGGCCTCTTCCACACGGGTACCGACCGGCAACTCCAACTTGATACCGACACGACCGCTATCGTTGGCCGGGAAGAACTCGGACTGAATTCCGCTGCAGCATCCCAAACTGAGAACAAACAGACCAATACAACCGAAAAGGATGGTCTTGCGATGGCGCACACCCCAGTCCAGACGGGCGGCATACCACAAATCCAGACGGTCGAGCGCTTTCTGTATCGGAGTGAAGAGCATCAGGAACAGCTTGCTCTGCTTCTTCTGCAAACGCAACAGCTGTGAACACATCATCGGCGTGAAGGTCAGCGCCGAAATCGTAGAGATGGTCATAATCACACACATCATCCAACCCAACTGCTTGAACAGCACTCCGGACATACCGGTCACCATGGTCAGCGGGAAGAATACGGCAATCATGGTCAGTGTAGAAGCCACTACGGAAATGGCCACCTCGTTGGTACCATGCACCGCGGCCTGTTTCGGATCTGAGCCGCGCTCAATATGGGTGGTGACATTCTCCAGCACCACAATGGCATCGTCCACCACATTACCAATCGCGATACTCAGACACGACAGAGAAATCATGTTCAACGAACCGTCGGCCACGAACAGATAAATGAATGAGGCAATCAACGACATCGGGATGGTGATACAGATAATCACCGTGGCACGCCAACGACCCAGGAAGACAAACACCACCAGCACCACAAAGAGGATGGCATAAAGGATGGTTTCTACCAGAGAGTCGATGGTGTTCAGGATGTTGTCCGAGGTATCGGTAATCACACCCAGTTTCACATCGGTAGGAAGCTGTTTCTGCAAGGTGGGCAGCATCTTCTTGACATCCTGTGCAATCTGCACGGAGTTGGCACCGGTCTGCTTCTGAACCACAATCATGGCTCCCTGCTTTCCGCCGTTATAGGCTTTCTGGGCACGCTCCTGCACTCCGTCCACAATGCGCGCAATGTCGCGCAGATAAACGGGGGCTCCGTTGTGCGTTCCCACAATGATATTCAGCATCTGCTGCGGGTCCTTGAACTCACCTTCCACACGCAGGGCGTAGGTGTTGTTTCCCACATCAAACGATCCTCCGGGCACATTCTTGTTTTCCTGAGCGATAATCTGGGTGACCGTCTCCACCGGAATGCCATAGGCTTCCATCTTGCGGGCATCCATATAGATGTTGATTTCACGCTCCGGCGCACCGGAAATGGATACGGTTCCCACACCGTCAATACGGGCCAGCGGATTGGCCACATTGTCGTCCAGAATCTTATACAGCGCATTCTGGCTCTCATCGGCCTGAACGGACAGGATGACAATAGGAATCATATCGGTGGAGAACTTGAAGATAATCGGAGTGTTCGACTCGTCCGGAAGCATGGAGCTGACCATGTCCAGCTTGTCGCGCACATCGTTGGTAATCACCTCAATGTCATTTCCATATTCAAACTCCAGAGTAATCACCGAGGTGTTTTCACGCGACTGCGAAGTGATGTGCTTCAGATGCTCCACAGAGTTCAGGGTATTCTCCAGGGGGCGGGTCACATTGTTCTCGATATCCGAAGCCGAAGCACCGGGATAGGTGGTAATCACCATAATGGTGTTGGTGTCAATATCCGGATAAAGGTCTACCGGAAGTTTGGATAGCGAGAACAGACCCAGGATCATCACGGCCACAAAACAGAGTGTGGTCATAATCGGTTTCTTTACCGCTCCTTCATATAAACTCATAACAATTGGTTTTCAGTGTTAATCAAATTCGGCAAAATCATTTTACCAGTTCCACGGCGGCACCGTCGGCCAGCTTGTTCTGTCCGGCAATGACAACCTGCTGACCGGCCTCTACTCCACTCAGGATTTCATATTCCGTACCCAGACGACGACCAATCTCCACTTTCTTGCGGCTCACCGTTCCATTCTTCTCATAGACATAGACATAATGATCGCCGGCTCCCATCTGCTTGACTACAGCCTGATCGGGCACCAGAGTGTGGCGCTCCACACCGAAAGTCAATGTGGCACGGGCAAACATTCCGGGACGCACGCGGCTGTCCTGATTGCTCAAAGTAATCTCCACAGGGAAAGTATGGGTGTTCGGATCAATCGTCGGATAAACGATGCTTACCTTTCCGGGGAATTCCTCTTCACCATAGGTATCGACACGCACGGCTACCGACATGCCTTTCTTCACCTGCGGATAGTAGGTCTCGGAAACATGAATCAGCATCTTTACCGGCGACAGTGTTTCGATGGTCAGAATCGGATTGGCTCCGGCCATATCCCCGTTATCGTAGTTGCGGGCAGTGACCACACCGCTCACCGGACTGATCAGGCGGGTGTTTTCCTGCATGTTGCGATAGGCCGTTTCGTTAATGTCCAGCTGCATCTTGGCATTGTCCCACTCAGCCTTGCTGGCTCCGCCCACCTTATACAACTGGTCGGTACGGTTAAATTCCACCTTCTGATTCTCAATCTGCAACTTCAATTGCTGCAAAGACGACTCGTCCATCTGCACCAAAAGCTGTCCGCGACGCACCACATCGCCTACATCTACCAGAATATTCTTGATACGCAGTGCCGCATTCGAAGAGATATTGTTCTTCACATCACTCTCCACAGTGGCCGTATATTCCTCGATCTGTTCTACATCACGCTCAGAAGACATGGCAATCTTTACCTTCGGCTTCTCCTCAGCCTCCTGCTGCTGTTCTTTGTTTTCCTTGTTTCCGGAGCAGGCCGGCAGACAACACAAGGCCAGCAGGAACGCTCCCATTTGCACTAATTTTCTCATATTCTCTATTCTTTGTTTTTATTCTTTTTATTGGTCATTGCCGATCAGACAATCCAAATCGGCACGTGCGGTAAGATAATCATAGATGGCCTGATTGTAGGTCAGCTCTGCCTGAGTCAAGGCCACTTCACTGCTGTTCAGTTCCAGAATCGTGCCGCGGCCCACATCGTATCGTTTCTGGGCGATAAGAAGTCCCTTTTCGGCCTGTGCCACAGACTCCTTGTTACTGGCCATCTGTTCGTTGCTGGCCTGCATATTGTCCAGATAAGTCTGCACCTGCATATTCAACTGACGCTCCGTATTCAGGCGGTTCTCGGCCAGCTGCTGCATCTGGATGCGCGTGGTCTTCATCTTCGTAAAATTATCTGCATGGAACAGCGGAATGCTCAGCGTGAGCGCCAAAGTGGAACTCGGCGTCCAGTTGTAGTTCCAGAACTGGAAATTCTGATTAAACAGAGCCTGATACTGGTACTGATAATTCAAAGCCAGTGTCGGAATAAAGGCTGACTTCTGAATGCGCAGACTGTGATCCAGCAGTTTTTCGTTGAACGTAAACTGACGCAAAGTGGTGTTCTGCTCCAAAGAAACCTGCTCCAGCGGGTCGTATTCATGCACCGCCTGCTCGTAATTTTTCAGGTTATCCTGAATCTGGATTTCCAGTTCGGGATCGCCGATGCCGAGCAGTACCTTCATCTGGGTTTTAGCCAGATTCACGGCGTTGGCGGCCGCCACAACATTCGGCTTGATGTTGCGCATTTGCACCTCGGCCGAAATCTTGTCGTACTCGCTGACACTGCCCTGCTCAAACTTGGCCTTGACCACATTATAGTTCTCCTCGCTATAATTATAGCTTTTCTGCAACACTGCGTAACTGTCCTGCGCCAGCATGAGCTGATAATAAGCCTTAGTCACCTGATTGATCAAATCCAGACGTGACGCCCGGCTCTTTTCTGCCGCCAAAGCAATATCGTCCTTGGTCATCTTCATGGTACGATAGACAGCAGGCGCATAAACCGGCAGACTGATATTCAAGGCTCCATTCCAGGTGTTTGATGCATCGTTACCCATCTTCACCTGGTTACCGCCGATATTCATGGTGGCCGTCTTGATGGTGTAGGTGATAGTACCATTCAAATCCACAGTCGGCAACAGACTTTGCCAGGCCTCCTTTGCCGAGACCTTTTTCAGCTCGATGTCCTGATCGGCCACCTTGATGGTCGGGTTGTCGCTCAGAGCAATCTTCAAAGCCTCATCCAGTGTAAGCTGCAATACTTCTCCGGCATACGCACGGTGCACCCGGGCCCCGAAGCATAAAGCCAACAACAGCAATACTCCTTTTCTTAAACTCATCTTCATCATTCTATATTATGGTTACATTATATATATAGTCTAGAATTCCATTTCCTCCTTCATGTAAGTGTCAATAATCCGGCCTCCCTCTTCGGTGGAAATGCCACGAAGCCATACCAACAAAATCAGGCGAAACACTTCCTGTGGGGTATATTTGCGCCAGACTCCTTCTTCGTAAAGCAGACGCAACTGGGCCGTAAGGAACTCTTCAAACAATTCAAAGCGGATGTCGCCGCGCATCAGTCCCTGCTCCACCCCTAGTTTCAAGGCAGCTATAAACTCACGCGAAGAATTCTTGTTATAAAGTTGCACGTATTCCGTCACACGCCGGTAACGCATGATATCCCGGGTAAAACCCGGATAAGTGTTGCGACAGGCTGCCAGCTTCTGGTTGAAAGAAAAAAGTATCAGTTCCAGCACATTGTGCGTGCCACTCTCAGCATACTCCATCAAGGTTTTCTGTTCTTGCGCCCAATGATATTTCAGGCATTCTATAAGCAATTGTTCCTTATCGCCGAACTGTTCGTATAAGGTACGTTTTGAAATACCGGCATGAGCAGCAATCTCATCCATGGTAACCGAGCGGACTCCCTTTTCTCTGAAGCGATGCAATACCCAGGCTAAGATAGCTTCTTTTTGTTCTTTTTCCACAAGATTCTGATTTTAGATAGATCACATTTCAGAGGTCTTCCTTTACAGAAAACTTCTGATACTGATACAAAAGTATAAAAGAAAACTTTACGAGGCTAAAAAGTTTTCTAGCAATCCCTCTTAGTTAATATTAATTAAGGAGAAAGCCTTATTTGCGACTCAAAAAACCAAGATAATGTTATACATCAAGAGGTTGATCAGATGTCCAAAATGGCTTTTTGGTGATAAAAAAAGGGTAATTTGGCGAAAAAAACGTTCTTTTTTTGGCTTTTTCCATGATTTTATAGCATCTTTGTAAAATAAACATACGTGTTATGCAAAACAGACTTCTAACTTTAAGCCTGATTTTTTTATTGGGCGGCGGCATTCTGTTCGCACAAACCAAAGGCAGGGCATCTTATTATTCGGATAAGCTGCACGGCAATTTTATGAGTAACGGGGAACGCTATAACAAAGACAGCATGACCTGTGCACACTTAAAATACCCCTTAGGGACACTGCTGAAAGTACGCAACCTAAGCAATGGCAGAGAGGTCATTGTCAAGGTAACCGACCGCGGGCCGCATACACGGCGTTTTGTTATTGACCTATCCAAGGCCGCGGCCAAAAAACTAGACATCATACGCTCTGGACACAGTATGGTGGAAATCACTCCCTATCACGAACGTAGAGTACCTTATCGCTGGACAGATGATGATCCGGACGACAAGGAAGTGGACATCAGCTTCATTCCGGCTGCCGGTTTCTCTACTCCATTCTGGCAGACCGACTCGGCTTTCCTAGCAAAGAAAAAACAACCGCACAAAATCAAACACTTGCAAAAGAAAGTAAATAAGATATTACACGAGGATTTAAAGAAAAACATCAAAAAATAAACACTGAAAAAACTCAAAAACACAATGGAAAAGAAAACAAGCAGGGCCTCTTTATGCGTACAGGCCGGATGGAATCCCAAGAAAGGGGAAGCACGCGTATTACCCATCTATCAGAGTACGACTTTCAAATATGAAAACAGTGACCAGATGGCCCGCCTGTTTGATTTAAAAGACAGTGGTTTCTTCTATACTCGCCTTCAAAACCCGACAACCGAGGCCGTGGCCGAAAAGATCGCCAAACTGGAAGGCGGTGTGGCTGCCATGCTGACTTCTTCGGGTCAGGCTGCCAACTTCTATGCCGTGTTCAATATCTGCGAAGCCGGCGATCACCTGATCTGCTCCAATACTGTTTACGGCGGTACCTTTAATCTCTTTGGAGTAACTCTGAAGAAACTGGGTATTGAATGTACTTTCATCGACACCAACTGGAGCGATGAGGAAATCGAGGCTGCTTTCCGTCCAAACACGAAGTGCGTCTTCGGAGAGACCATCTCTAATCCTGGAGGTAATGTCTTTGACATTGAGCGCTTTGCCAAGATGGCTCACAAGCATGGTGTACCTCTGATCGTAGACAATACGTTTGCCACTCCTATTAATTGCCGTCCTTTTGAATGGGGCGCTGACATCGTAACCCACTCTACCAGCAAATATATGGACGGACACGCCGTATCTCTGGGCGGTGCTGTTGTAGACAGCGGAAACTTTGACTGGGAAAAATATCACGATAAGTTCCCGGGACTCTGCGAGCCGGATGAGAGCTACCACGGACTGACTTATACCAAAGCATTCGGCAAGATGGCTTTCATTACCAAAGCTACCGTACAGCTGATGCGCGACTTAGGCTCTACTCCTAGCCCGATGAACGCCTTCCTGCTGAATCTGGGATTGGAAACCTTGCATCTGCGCATGCCACAACACTGTAAAAACGCACAGACTGTAGCCGAGTACCTGCAAAAGAACGAGCGCGTGGCTTGGGTAAACTACTGCGGACTGGAAGGAAACGCTTATCACGAACTGGCCAAGAAATATCTGCCAAACGGTTCATCCGGCGTTATTGCCTTTGGCTTGAAAGGAAGCAAAGAGGATGCCATCCGCTTTATGGACAGCCTGAAGATGATCAGCATCGTAACCCACGTAGCTGATGCCCGTACCTGCGTACTGCATCCGGCCAGCCATACTCACCGTCAGCTGAGCGACGAGCAGTTGAAAGAAGCCGGTATTGCTCCTGACCTGATCCGTCTGTCAGTAGGTATTGAAGATGTAAACGACATCATCGCAGACATCGAGCAGGCTTTGGAAGCATCCAAGTAAGCGACATACCAGATACGGAATGTTCTCAGATATCATACATAAGAATC
>NZ_QUEM01000030.1:0-23326 GCF_003477995.1 Bacteroides sp. OF04-15BH | reverse complement strand
AGGGCCAGCAGGCCCTGCCGATTTTGTTTTTCCAGACAACACACAAAAAGCCCTCCGGCATGAAACCGGAGGGCACGCAAAACTTGATTAAATCAGAATAGATTGAAATTATTTGATACGTTGGTATCCATAAACAGGCAACTGCTGCAATTCCTCTTCAATGCGAAGCAGTTGGTTATACTTGGCCATGCGGTCAGAACGGCTCAAGGAACCGGTCTTGATCTGACCGCTGTTTGTAGCTACGGCAATATCGGCAATCGTAGCATCTTCTGTCTCACCGGAACGGTGTGAAGTCACCGTGGTATAACCGTGACGATGGGCCATTTCAATGGCATCCAGTGTCTCACTCAACGAACCGATCTGATTTACTTTGATCAGAATCGAGTTGGCACAACCCTGAGCAATACCTTTGGCCAGGAAGTCTACATTAGTTACGAACAAATCGTCGCCCACCAGCTGACAGCGTGAACCGATACGGTCGGTCAACTTCTTCCAGCCATCCCAGTCATTTTCGCTCATACCGTCCTCAATGGAGTCAATCGGATATTTGGTAATGAGCTCTTCCAGATAATCCACCTGCTCGTCGGAAGTACGCTTGCGTCCCTTCTCACCCTCAAATTTGGTGTAATCGTAAATGCCATCGTGATAAAACTCCGAAGAGGCACAGTCCATTCCGATCTTCACATCCTTACCCGGAACATATCCGGCCAGTTCAATGGCAGCGAGAATCGAATCCAGGGCATCTTCCGTACCATTCAGTGCCGGAGCAAAACCGCCCTCATCCCCCACAGCCGTACTCAGACCGCGGTCGTGAAGCACTTTCTTCAAGGCATGAAAGACCTCAGCACCCATACGCAATCCTTCGCGAAAAGAAGACGCACCCACCGGGCGGATCATAAATTCCTGAAAAGCAATCGGCGCATCCGAGTGCGAACCGCCATTAATGATATTCATCATCGGTACCGGCATGACATAAGTATTCACGCCACCGATGTAACGGTACAACGGGATGTTCAGATAGGCTGCCGCAGCATGAGCCACAGCCAATGAAACGCCGAGAATGGCGTTGGCGCCCAGATTTGATTTTGTCTTGGTTCCGTCCAGTTCGAGCATCTTATGATCGATGGCACGCTGCTCCAAGACCGACCATCCAACCAAAGCCGGAGCGATAATCCGGTTAATATTCTCCACGGCCTTCAGCACGCCTTTACCTCCGTAACGGCCTTTGTCGCCGTCACGCAACTCCAGAGCCTCATGCTCACCGGTTGAAGCTCCCGAAGGCACTGATGCACGTCCGTGCACACCACTCTCCAGAATCACTTCGACCTCTACCGTCGGATTACCTCTTGAGTCCAGAATCTCTCTTCCTTTTATTTCCTTAATTTTCATCTTGTCGTTCATTTTTAAAAGTGTTTCTAACTTTATTTTCCAAAGGCAAATATAGAGCGAATCTCTGACGCTGTCAATACCCGAAAACGGGTATTCTGCAATACCTGAAAAACTGAGAACTGACTTTTTCTGAATTATTTTTGTAATTTCCATTCCTCACTTTCCATGAAATGAAAAAACAAGAACAAAAAAACGAGAAAAAACATCTTATTTTCCTTAATAACCACTAACTTTATAAAGACTAATAAATCAATCATCAGAAATATAAAAGAAAAGAGATATGCCAAAGGATTTGAATTCTAAGAACAGCAAGACTTATTTGCCCAGAGACATCAGTTGGATGTATTTTAATCACCGTATTCTGCAGGAAGCACAAAAGGAGCAGGTACCTCTGCTGGAACGACTGAGCTTTCTGGGAATATACTCAAATAACTTAGATGAGTTCTTCCGCGTGCGTGTCGCCTCTCAAAACCGTGTGGCCGAATGCGAGGATAAAGAAGCCAAGACCGACCGCGAGGAAGCTATTTACATTCTGAAAGAAATCAACAAACTGAATGCAGCCTATTCGAAAGAATTCGAAAAGACCATCAAGAGCATCAACCAGAAACTGAGAGAAGAAAACATTTATCTGTTGCAGGAAGATGAACTGGATGAAGAACAGCGTGCTTTCATCAAAGACTTTTATTATCAGAAACTGTGCGGCTATGTGCTGCCCACCTGGTTTCCAGCCACCAAACAGCTCAAGTCAAGTACTGACGAAAGCATTTATCTGGCCGTAAAGATGCGCCGCAAGGATCTAAGCAGCAAGAAGGCGGAATATGCCTTTCTGGAACTCCCTGTATCGATCAGCGGACGCTTTGTGCGCCTCAACGACAAAGACGGAAAGTGCTATCTGACTTATCTGGATGATGTCATCCGATGCTGCCTGCCGCTTATTTTCAGCGGTCAGAACTATACAGACTTCGAGGCTTATTCCTTCAAGTTTACCCGTGATGCGGAAATGGAAATCGACAATGACTTGCGCAACGGTATGCTGCAAAAGATCTCCAAGGGAGTAAAGAGCCGAAAAAAGGGTGCGCCGATGCGTATCGTCTATGATGCCGCCATGCCGAAAGTACTCCTGAAGCATATTATGAACACACTTTATGTGGACAAGCTGGACACCGTGCTGGCCGGAGGACGCTATCAGAATCACAAGGACCTGATGAAATTCCCCGACTGCGGCCGCAAGGACCTGAAGTATCCGGCATGGCCGCCTATCCTGAAAAAGGAACTGGCCAGCCCGGAAGAAAGCATTCTGGAACTGATCCGCCAAAAGGACCGTTACATCCACGTGCCCTATCACAGCTTTGATTCCTACCTGCGTGTGCTGCAGGAAGCAGCCATCAACCGCGAGGTGAAGAGCATCAAGACCACACTGTACCGACTGGCCAAAGACTCCAAAGTAATCGAAGCCCTGATTGCCGCCGCACACAACGGCAAGAAAGTTACCGTAATCATCGAATTGCTGGCCCGCTTTGACGAAGCCTCAAACATCGTTTGGTCCAAGAAAATGCAGGATGCCGGCATTGAAGTGATTTTCGGTGTAGAGGGTCTGAAGGTTCATTCCAAGATTACCCTGATTCACATGAAGAGCGGTGCCGATCTGGCTTGTATCAGTAGCGGTAACTTCCACGAAGGGAACGCACGCATGTATACTGACTTCATGCTGATGACGGCATCCCGTCCTATTGTTAAAGATGTTGAAAATGTTTTCAATTTTATTGAGAAGCCATATACAATGATTAAATTCAAGGAATTATTGGTTTCTCCTAACGAAATGAAACAGAAATTCATTCGTCTGATCAACGAGGAAATCAAAAACAAAAAGGCCGGTAAAGAAGCTTACATCAAAGTAAAAATAAATCACATCACCGACGAGCTGATGGTGAAAAAGCTTTATGAAGCTGCCGAAGCCGGCGTGCAGGTGGACTTGCTGGTTCGCGGCAACTGCTCCCTGAAACCGAATCTGAAGAGCCTGAACGGAAACATGAAGGTAGTAGGTATCATTGACCGCTATTTGGAGCATGCCCGTATCTTTATCTTTGCGGCAGGCGGCCTGAACAAGACCTTCCTCGGCTCGGCCGACTGGATGCCACGTAATCTGGATCACCGCGTTGAAGTGATTACTCCGGTTTATGACGAGGACATCAAGGCCAACTTACGGAAAGTGGTTGAATACGGACTGAAGGACACTCTTCAAGGAAGAATCGTTGACGGGTTGGGAACCAATCTTGAAAATACCGGTGACGAGGCGTTCCGCTCTCAGGAAACCTTATACCGGGAATATCTTGAGGAAAACCAAAACGAAAAATAATATCAGAATGGAAAACAAGAATTATGCAGCGATTGACATCGGTTCAAATGCCGTGCGACTGCTGATCAAGAAAGTAACTACTCAAGACAATGGCGAGGCCAAGTTTGCCAAGAACATTCTGTTACGTGTGCCGCTGCGACTGGGTTTTGACGTGTTCGAGAAAGGCGAAATCAGTCCGGCCAAAGAAGAACGGATGTGCCGCCTGATGAAAGCTTACAGTCACCTGATGAAAATCTATGATGTAAACGGCTACCGTGCCTGTGCCACTTCGGCCATGCGCGACGCCCGCAACGGAAAGGATATCATCAAAAAGATAAAGAAATCCACCGGCATCAAAATCGAGATTATCGACGGAAAGGAAGAGGCACAGATTATCTACAACAACCATGTGGAATGTATGGAAGACCGTAACGGTAACTATATGTATGTCGATGTGGGTGGTGGCAGTACAGAAGTGAACCTGCTCATTAACGGAGAACTGAGATTCTCCAAATCCTATAATATCGGAACCGTCCGTATTCTTACCGGAGGAGTAACCGAAGCAGCCTGGGAGCTGATGCGCGACGAGATTGCCAAGGAGACCAAAGCCTACGGAGTGGTGAATATCATCGGTTCGGGAGGTAATATCAACAAACTGTACCGACTGGTGGACAACAAAGACAAGAAAAACAAACGGATTCCGATTGCCTCTCTGAAGGAAGTCTATGACAAACTGGAGCCGATGTCTCCGGAAGAGAGAATGGAAGCCTTCAGCCTGAAGCCGGACCGCGCAGATGTAATCGTACCGGCAGGAAGAATCTTCCTGACCATAGCCGACACCTTGGGCTCCGACTTTATTTACGTTCCCGAAATCGGTCTCTCCGACGGAATCATAGACAGCCTTTATACAGCTGATAAGGAGAAAGAAGAACGCAAACAGAAAGAAAAATAAATCAATGATAACCATATCCCGTACACCGCAAAACCGGGATATGGTTATTTTTTTACGTCACCCAAGCATACCCCATCCCCCTATTTATCGTATATTTGCAACCGTTTGGCGGAGAGGGCCACTTCTCCGCTTCATACCATAGACCTAACTTTAGAAATACCTTATACAGAAAATGAAATTGAAATCGCTTATTTTTGCGGCCCTGCTGGCAGGAAGCTATCAGGCAATGGCACAGGAAATTTCCCTGATTCCCCAACCCAAGGAGATGCAGGAAACAACCGGAAAGGAATTTGTCTTCAAATCCAAAATGAAGGTTGCAGCCGACGCTTATCCCGGCGACAGCATTGAATGGGTTTTTGAGAACTTCGAAAAGGAAATCGCACCGGCCACCGGCATCCAGTTCAAGAACAGCAAGCCGAAGAAGGCTGATATCCGTCTGGTGCTGAACAAGGAGCTTGGCAACGAAGCCTACAAGCTGAACATCACCGACCGGAACATCACCATCGAGGCTGCGCGCCCGGCAGGTTTCCATTATGCCCTGACCACCCTGAAACAGCTTATGCCCGGCGAAGTGTTCAGCACTACAGCCGTAACGGACATCACCGAGTGGAGCGTACCGCAGGTAAGCATCGAGGACGAGCCGGAGTTCGGATGGCGCGGATTCATGCTCGACGAAGGCCGCCACTTCTTCGGTAAGGAAGCCGTGAAGAGAGTTATCGACATGATGGCCCTTTACAAGATGAACCGTTTCCACTGGCATCTCACCGAGGACCAGGGCTGGAGAATCGAAATCAAGAAATATCCCAAACTGACCGAAGTGGGTGCCTGGCGCAACAGCATGGGACTGGGCTGGGGCGACCACAAGCCGGACGGACAGCACTACGGCGGTTTCTATACTCAGGACGATATTCGTGAAATCGTAAAATATGCTCAGGACCGGTTCATCGAAATAGTGCCGGAAGTGGATATACCGGGACACTCACAGGCTGCCGTAGCTTCTTATCCCGAACTGCTGGCCTGCGATCTGGAAAACAAGCACGAAGTATGGCTCTGGCAGGGAGTATCTACCGATGTGATCAATGTGGCCAAGCCCGAAGCCGTGCAGTTTGCCAAAGATATCATTGACGAAATCAGCGATCTGTTCCCCTTCGGATATATTCATCTGGGCGGCGACGAGTGCCCTACAACCAAATGGGAGCAGAATGATGCGTGCAAGAAGCTGTTGGCAGAAATCGGTTCCAAGAATTTCAGAGACCTGCAGATTCATTTCTACAAGCAGTTACAGGATCATATTGCCGGTAAAGAAAGCAGCAAGCAGAAGCGCCTCATCTTCTGGAACGAGGTGCTCCACGGAAACACAGCGCCACTGGGTACCGACATTACCATCATGGCTTGGGTAGGCGCCAACGCCGCAGCCAAGGATGCCGCCCAAAGAGGTATGGAAACCATCCTGTCGCCGCAGATACCATATTATATCAACCGCAAGCAGTCTAACCTGCCTACCGAACCGATGTCACAGGGTAACGGTTCTGAAACTGTAGAGGCCGTCTATGCTTATCAGCCTATGAACGGAGTACCGGAGAATCTGCAGCCAAAATACAAAGGGGTGCAGGCCAATTTCTGGACCGAATGGGTTTGTGAAGCAGACACTCTGGAGTATCTGATGCTCCCCCGACTGGCAGCTGTTGCCGAAGCCGGATGGACTCCACAGGCAAAGAGAGACTATACCAGCTTTGAGAACCGTCTGCAGAGCCAGCAGAAAGTATATAATCTGAAAGACTGGTGCTACGGCAAACATGTTTTCAAAAAGAAATAATCCGTAAACACGGACTGAAACCATTTCTCCCTTATTCTTCCGGAAAAATTGCATTCCGGCAGAATAAGGGATTTTTCGTATCACAATATTTTAGGAAAAACAAGTGTTTTCATGATGGAGGGATATGGCTTTTTGATTAAATTTGTATCCACAAGAATCATTTATCGAATTGAAGACTTATGAAGAATTTCAGCTTTTGCAATCCCGTAAAACTGATTATGGGAAAAGGTATGATTGCTTCTCTGAAAGAAGAAATCCCGACTGACAAGAAAATCATGATTACTTTTGGCGGCGGCAGCGTCAAGAAGAACGGTGTATATGAGCAGGTAAAAGAAGCTCTGTCCGGTCATCAGACCATCGAGTTCTGGGGCATCGAGCCGAATCCGGCCATTGAAACCCTGCGTCAGGCCATCGAGCTGGGCAAGAAAGAGAAGGTAGACTTTCTGCTGGCCGTAGGTGGCGGTTCTGTTATCGACGGCACCAAGCTGATTGCCGCCGGACTGAAATACGAAGGCGACGCCTGGGATCTG
This sequence comes from Bacteroides sp. OF04-15BH, assembly GCF_003477995.1. Taxonomy (GTDB): domain Bacteria; phylum Bacteroidota; class Bacteroidia; order Bacteroidales; family Bacteroidaceae; genus Paraprevotella. The sequence continues at coordinate 16,304 of NZ_QUEM01000030.1, read as the reverse complement.
GTACTTAAAGGAGCCTCTTATGACTGCGTTCCGCTCGGCACTGTGCTGACTCTGCCGGCTACCGGTTCGGAGATGAACAACGGTGCCGTCATCTCACGCAAGGAAACCAAGGAAAAATATGCCTTCTACAGCAACTATCCGGTATTCTCCATCCTTGATCCAGAAGTAACTTTCAGCCTGCCGGCACATCAGGTGGCCTGCGGACTGGCCGACACCTTCGTTCACGTTATGGAACAGTACCTCACCAAGTGCGGACAGTCACGCATCATGGATCGCTGGGCCGAAGGTATCTTGCAGACCCTGATTGAGATTGCTCCCAAAATCAAGGAGAACCAGATGGATTACGACCTGATGGCAGATTTCATGATGTCGGCCACTATGGGCCTCAACGGATTTATCGCCATGGGTGTAGAGCAGGATTGGGCCACTCACATGATCGGCCACGAACTGACTGCCCTGCACGGCATCACTCACGGGGAGACACTGGCAATGGTATTGCCGGGTACTATGGATGTGCTGCGCGAACAGAAAGGTGACAAGATACTCCAGTTCGGAACCCGCGTAATGGGTATCAACTCCGGTATCCGCGATGCCCGCATCACCGAGATTATCCGCAAAACCGAGGAGTTCTTCCGCTCTCTGGGCTTGCGCACCCGTCTGAGCGAAGCCGGAGTAACAATGGAGACCATCGACGAAATCGAGCGTCGCTTCAACGAGCGTAACGTTCACTTCGGTGAGGACGGGCTGGTAGACGGTGCTACTGCCCGCAAGATCCTGCTCCGCGTATTCGAATAATATCGGGAAAGCAACGGAGACATCCTCCCAAAAAACTTTTGCTCTCTAGATCGTAAATGATTAACATCACGTTGATAATAAATTATCATTGGGAAGATAATAGATTACCATCGGGGAGATAAAAACAAAAAAAGCCAAGGGCCGCCGCATTTCTCTACAAAAGAGTTTGCGGCGGCCCTTGCCCTTTGTTTATCCGAACCTTGTCGTCAGATCAATACCCGACGGCGCAACTGCGACAGGGTTACTTGGGAAATACCTAAATAAGAAGCAATATATCCTAGATTCACACGCTGAAACAATTGGGGATTCTTCTTCAGCAGTTCTACATAACGCTCTTCGGCCGAATGATACAATAAAGAAATCAGCCGGTGCACACTGCCGATGTGCGCATCCTGATGCAGGCAACGCGACCAGTTGGCCACCTCCAGATTCCGCGTATATAACTCTTCGAGCCATGCAATCGGCAGGGCATAAATCAAAGAAGGTTCAAGCACCTGAACCGTTTCTGTTTCATAGCCCTCCAGAACACCATAAAAACTGGGCGAAGAGAAAGTGATGTCTCCCTCCATGCTGAACCAGGAAGTAACTTCATGCCCGTCGATGATGCTGTACGACCGCGTAATGCCCTGCTCTATCAGATAGAAATAAGGGTCTTTCGCCGCCGTAGAGGTGAGAATCTCACGCTTGGCATAACGACGCGGAACTGCATACAAAAGCAACTCCTCGATGGAGGAGTCGCTCATGTTGTTCTTCTTCAGGGAAGCGATAATATGGTCCATTCCCAATTGTTCTTTCATCAGAAAATGCTTATTTAATGCGAATCATTTCAACAGGCTGTTCCGTAACCTGATCCAGCGGATAGGCCTGGAACTTCACCTTCTGGAAATTAATGGTTTTCAAATCAATGCACCGTATGGCCGAATTCCAGGCCGTGCGGTAGTAAATGCGCAAGGCCTCCAGATCGGTTGCTGTGGTCCACTGGGTGGCACTGGGCAGTCCTTCAGGCAGATGTTCCGTACCGGAATGCTCGATTCCGATTGGAATATCAAAGTTGTTCATAATCTGGAAAGCCTGCAGCACAGCGGCGTGTGTGGTTTCCTGCAGCGGAGCCGTAGCCTGATAGAAGGCAGCCCGCACAAAGCGCGACGGCGGTGTGACATCACCCGGCAATCCCAGTTGGGCGCTGCCCGCACCAAAGGAATTCAGGGTGAGTGTGCCCAGCTTGTTCTGCGGTGCCGTACCCGGAAGCAGGTTCACATAATTATTCAGGTTTGTACACTGCCAGTCGAATCCCGGCGAGTTGGTCAGCACTCCGATTTCGTTCTCATACAGTCGGATTTCTCCTCCGTTCACAATCTCCAGCACCACCTGGCGGCCGCTCTTGTCGGCAATGCGCCAGTGAACGGTAGAGGCCCGCGGATCAATGGAAGTCACCCGCACAGTAGGCAAAGCCTGCTTTACCTCATCCACTGTGGCAAAGGAGGACAGCATCCACGATACCAGCTGAAAATCAGAAATCGTGATATCGTTCTTGGCCGGATCATAAGCCGGATAACCTCCGTAACCCGGGAAATAGAACAGACCGGCCGACAGACCGCATTCGTTGATCCCCTCGGTCACAAACTCTTTCTGCTCCACACTCAGGCCCACATAGCCATAACGAGCCTTAAAACGCATGCCCTGCACTCCGTTCGGAGTGTATGACTGCTGTTCATAACCGCGAGGCACCACCACATACTGGCTGTTGAGCAAGCTTCCACCCCACTCTATGGTGCGCGAAAGAACGGTTGCTCCCGTCTTGGTTTTCAATGTAATACCGGTACAGGCCTGCGACTCCATCGTCCGAAAGAAGGCCATCAGGGCCATCAGGCCCAGAGCTTTCAAAAAACTTTTTCTCATTTTTTCATAATTTGGGTTAGTAATCAAAACTCTTATATAACTTATATTTTATCGGGCTGATTTGATTTCATTCCCCTCAAATCACAATTGTAATTCCTCAAAAAACGGATCTTGGCTTTTTCAAGAATTGGATTTCCACGGCTGGAAGGAAACGAAGTGGCCACAATACGAGCCATCTTCACCTTATTCGATACATGTCGCAATTTAGGATATTTCAAAGTACTTTCCAGTTGCAAAATGGCATGCCCCACATCCGCCCCTTTCAGTTCCACTAGAATCTGTGTCCAGTCATCAGCCGTATGCTCCACCAGAATCATTTTATCACATTTGTTACCGTCGGTAATGATATTTCCGTCCACCTGATAGATTACGGATTCTCGGGAACCGTTTACCTGCAATTTATATGCTTTCCCTTTTTCGCTGACGCTGACCATTTTCCTTACAGCCATACCCTGCTCCGGATTATAGCCCAGAGCCATCAGTTTCTCATGTAAGTTTCTCTCCGCCATAGATAATAGCATTTAGCTCGGCAATACACTCATCCACCCTGTCAGACACACCATCCAACTGCATACCGCTGATCATACCCAAGTCTGAATCCAAGATATTTTCCAGATCTCCCTGCTCCGTAAGATAGTAAGCTCCATAACTGTTTTCCGGAAGAATATATTTTTGGGGTATTATATTTAAAGTCGCCTGTTGATTTTTCTGAAACGCGCGTGAAGCCAGCATCAGCACATTCAGGGCCGTCAATACATATGGACTGTGTGTTGTCAGAGTCAACATGCTGTTAAAGGCTGTGGTTTCCGTTGCCTTCTTTATTGAGGAAACGATATGACGCACCAGTTCCCACTGTGACTCCGGATAAAGATTCTGTTCCAGTTCCTCAATATACAACTGCACCGACTGATAGTTTATCAGGTGATAAGGCAGATCATTCATTTTTTCCGCAGAAACTGCGGAATCATTCTCGGCAGGCGTTCTTTGCAGGAACTTTTTGAGCAGGTCATATAGTTCGTCTTTGGTTACAGGAGCCGATTTTCCAGCCATTCCACAGATATAATCAACCAGTACTTCAACAGGAAGTGCAGATTGTATTCCACTGGATGCATAGAAAGTAGAAAATTCTTTTCCAGTAGCCTTCAAGCGAATCATATCCGTATTCTTTTCCCGGTCAAAGTAGTATTCCATCACAGGAGCCACAGTCAGCGTTTTAGGTTCTGTTCTAGTATACATATCACGGGTCTCATCCCATTCCAGAATATAATTGAACAAAACATCCAGATCCGAGGTCCGATAAGAACGATCCAGATTTCGTATGGCGGAAAGCAAGTTTCTTTCAGATGGGATAAAACATAGTTTCGTATTATACCGTTCTTTTTCGAAATGATCCAGACGCTCAATACGTGCATTATTTCGGGTTCCATCCCAATAAATGGTCACACAGTCTCCCTGATAAATGACACAGCTGTTTTCGGAAAAAGCACTTTCATTAAAACGATAAAACTGCATCAGCTCCTTTAAAAACTTATTATTATGAGTATAAGCAGACAATACGGAATCATTTCCTGTCATAATTTTCTTTTCCACCCATCGGCAATAGCAAAGGATTTTCATCAGTGTACTTTTTCCGGTACTTTGCTTGCCAATGAATAGATTGACCATTTTCAGATCTATCTGCCCGGTCTGTTTTAATGGACCTATATTTTCAACTGCTATAGAAGCCATAAATCTGTCTCTATAAATAAATATTCGAAATAAAATGAGGAAATTCTCTAAGTCAGAACAAATATACAAATTACACAGACAAAAAAAAACATAGTCGGTTAAAATCTTTTTGTATAAAGATTTTAACCGACTATATTCTATCGTTCCCATCCACCTCCCAAGGCTTTATAAAGCTGCACCAAAGCCAACTGTTTGCCCAAAACGGCATCGCTCATGCTCAGCTGGGCATCGAAATATCCACGCTGGGCATCCAGCACATCCAGATAACTGATGTAGCCGTTCAGATACTGCAGATTGGCCAATTTGTTGTTGCTGTAGGCAGCCTCTTCGAGTTTCTTGCGCGAAGCGAATACCTCCTTGCTCTTATTGAAACCGATCAGGGCATTACGCACTTCCTTAAAGGCGATGATGACCTGCTTTTCGTATTGGTACACCTGCTGCTCATAAACCGCTTTCTTGGCTTTGAGCTGCGCCCGGTTGCGCCCCATGGCAAAGATAGGCGTCAGCAGATTGGCACTCAGGAAATGGGCTGGCGAACGGAAGAAATCTTTCAGTTCACCACTCTCCACTCCAAACTGGGCCGTCAGTGTCAAACGGGGAAACAGGTTCGTAAAAGCCACTCCGACATCGGCATTGGCCGCCATCAAGGCTTTCTCGGCTGCCCGCACATCAGGGCGGCGCTCCAACAGGGCCGAAGATAAACCGGTGGGGATTTCCTCATTGGCCCAAACCTCTACGATATGCTCCAGCTCCACCCGAGGAATCTGATACGGGAAATCGCCGGTGAGCAGTGCTATTTCATTCTCTTTTTCAGAGATGGAACGCTCCAGATCGGGCACCAGAGTGGCCGTACGCGCCAACTCCACCTGTGCCTGCTGATACGAGGTTTCTGAGGTCAAACCACCTTCGAAACGGATTTTGGCCAGCCGCACACCTTCTTCACGGGCCCGCAAGGTCTGGCGCACAATCTTCAAGCGATGGTCCAACGCCACCAGTTCGAAATAGGACTGGGCCATCTGTGCCACCAGACTCACCTGCAATGCCTGCTGGTTGTCCATCGCTCCCAACAACTGTGCCCGGCTTTTCTCTACTCCCCAGCGCAGATTTCCCCAAAGGTCAAGTTCCCAGGACAACAGGAAACGGGCCATATTCTTGGGTGTGGACTTATAATGATCGCCTCCATAGTTCTTGGCATCTTTCTCGGCATAGATTTTTCCATCCAACTGCGGAAAGAGTTTGCTCAGGTCTACACGCTTCAGCGCTGCCAGCTCCTTGATCTTGGCCTGCGCCGTGAGCATATCCTTGTTCTCTTCCAGAGTTTTGCGGATCAATCCTTGCAGGATGGTATCTCCATACACTTCCCACCACTGCATGTCGGCAAAGGACGTTGTGTCGGCAGCAGCTACCGTATCGGTCTTCAGCTCCGGCAGCTTCATTTCGGGGCGTACATATTCCTTGCCCAGCTTGCACGAAGCCAGCAGCACCGCCGCCAAACAGCAAACTATATATGTACTTATCTTATAGGACTTCATGACTTCTTGAACTTTAATGTGAGTTTATTTTTCATTTTGTTGATGTAAACAAAGAAGAAAGGTACCAGCAGAATACCAATCACCACGGCCACAATCATTCCGAAGAACACTCCGGTACCGATGGCACGACGGCTGGCCGATCCCGGTCCGGCAGCCATTACCATGGGCAGCATACCCAGAATGAATGCCAGAGAGGTCATCAAAATCGGTCGGAAACGAAGGCTGGCAGCATGCAGGGTGGCTTCGATCAGTCCCTTTCCGGCATCTACCTGCTCCTTGGCGAACTCTACAATCAAAATGGCGTTCTTGGCAGCCAGACCCATCAGCATCACCAGACCAATCTGGAAATAGACATCGTTTTCCAGTCCGCACAGCCATACACCCAGATAGGCTCCCAATGCCGCTACCGGCAGAGAAAGAAGCACGGCCACCGGAATGAGCCAGCTTTCATACAGCGCTGCCAGGAACAGGAACACGAAGACGAACACCAGCGTCAGCACCAGACCGGTCTGTCCGCCGGCCTGCTTCTCCTGATAGGAAAGACCGCTCCATTCCAGACCGATATTCTCGGGCAGATGCTTCTGGGCAATCTCTTCCAGAATGGCCATAGCCTGACCGGTGGAGTATCCTTTCGCCGCCTCACCGCGAATTACGGATGAAGTAAACATGTTGAAGCGCTTGATGCTTCCCGGACCAGTCGTATAGGTGGCATCGCCAAACGAGGTCAGCGGAATCATGGCGTTGTTCTCACCGCGCACAAAGAACAGATTGATGTTTTCCTTGTGCTCCCGATAAGGAGCCTCTGCCTGAATATATACCTTATAAACTCGGTTGAACATATTGAAGTCGTTCACATACAGCGAACCGGTATAAGCCTTCATGGTCGAGAATACATCTGCCAACGGCACTCCCGAGAATTTCACCTTGTCACGGTCCACATCGAAATACAACTGTGGAATCTCTGCCTGAAGTGAAGAAGACAAACCGGTCAGTTCCTTACGCTGCGACGCATAATGCATCAGTGTGTCTACCGCCTGTACCAGTGTCTCGAACGAAGCGTCGCCACGCGCCTCCAGCTGCATTTCAAAACCTCCGGAAGCACCAAGTCCCGGAATAACAGGCGGCGTGGAAAGATAGACCTTACACTCGGGATAAGTGGAAAGTTCCCGACGGATATTGGCCATGATATCTTCGATCGTTTCGTCTTCGCGCTCCTGCCACGGTTTCAGAATCACCGTCAACTCGCTGCGGCTCTGATTGGTTCCCACACGGGGACTGCTACCGGTGACATTCTGCACATAGGCTACCGACGGCTGTTTCATGATGAAATCAATAGCCCGGTCGGTCACTTTACGGGTACGTTCCAAAGTAGCTCCTTCGGGCAATTCCAACTCTACCTTGAAGTAACCCTGGTCCTCTACCGGCAGGAAGCTGGTCGGAATCAACTGGTGCAACACCAGAATCAATACTATGGCAGTACCGAAGGAAGCCATCACACGGCGGGGATTGCCGATAAATCCGCGGATACCCCGCTCATAACTTCGGTTACCGATACCGAGCCAGTGGTTGATCTTACGAAATACTATATTCTTTTTCTTTCCGGGAACTGAAGGCTTCAAGATCAGCGAACACATCACCGGACTCAGAGTCAGGGCCACCACCGTAGAGATAATTACGGAAACGGCAATGGTGATGGTAAACTGACGGTAGAGCATTCCCGTGATTCCGGAAAGGAAACTTACCGGAACAAATACGGCAACAAGCACCAATGAAGTGGCAATCAAAGCGCCGCAAAGTCCGTCCATCGCCTTCTTGGTAGCCTCATAGGCCCCCAGATGTTCTTCTTCCATGATGCGTTCCACATTCTCCACCACCACGATGGCATCGTCCACCACAATACCGATGGCCAATACGAGTCCCAACAGGGTGAGCATATTCAGCGAGAAGCCGAAAATCAGCATGAAGCCGAAGGTTCCGATCAAAGAAATAGGCACAGCCACAATCGGAATCAAAGTTGCCCGCCAGCTCTGCAAAGAAAGGAACACCACGAAAATCACCAGCACCAAAGCCTCGAACAGGGTTTTATACACTTCGTGAATGGACTCCGAAATGTAAGTGGTCATATCAAACGGCACCTCATAGGAAACTCCCTCGGGGAAGTTCTTACTCAACTCGTCCATGGTCTGCTTCACGCGGTTTGCCACTTCCATGGCATTGGCTCCCGGCAACATATAGATGCCCAGCACTGCCGCATTTCCTCCATTGATACCACTCTCGGTATTATAGGATGAAGCCTCGAGTGATACCCGTGCCACATCGCGCAAACGGATAATCGAACCGTCGGCATTGGCCCGAATCACAATATCTTCAAACTGACTGACCGTAGACAAACGGCCTTTGGTGGTAATCGGAATGGTGATATCCAGTCCATCCACCGGCTGCTGTCCTAGAACACCGGCAGCCGCCTCACTGTTCTGGTCTTTCAAGGCCGTCTGCAAATCCTTTACAGTCAGCCCGAAATTGGCCAGTTTGTCCGGCTGCACCCAGATCTGCATGGCATAATATCGTCCTCCCACACTGGAAACGCGACCCACTCCGGGAATACGGCGCAGCAGGTCCTGCACATTCAGCGTGGCAAAGTTACTCAGATAAATCTCATCGAATTTCGGATCGGTCGAAGTCAGACAGATGGTCATCAGCTGACTGGCCGCCTGCTTCTCCACAGAAATACCGTTCTGCACCACTTCGGCAGGCAGACGGGATTCGGCCAGTTTCAAACGGTTCTGGATTTCTACGGCTGCCAAATCCGGATCACTTGATACATCAAAAGTCACCGTTGCCGAGAATCCTCCCGAGTTGGAACTGCTTGACTCCATGTAAAGCATACCCGGAGTACCGTTCAGTTCCTGCTCGATGGGAGTGGCCACAGCCTGCGACACCGTCATGGCACTGGCTCCCGGATAAGAAGCGCTGATTTTTACTACAGGAGGTGTTATCTGTGGATACTGGTCCACTGGGAGCATGGTCAGTCCGATCATACCCACAATGACAATAACTATGGAAACCACCGCCGAAAATACCGGGTGGTCTATAAAGAAGTTTACTTTCATAATTGAGATTCCGGTTTAGTTCTACTTACTTGGTTTGAGAAGTTGCCGCTGCCGGCTGGGCATTCACGGCCTTGGCCGGCTGATTGGTGATCTGTACTTTCATTCCCGGAGACAACTTGTGATAACCCTCAATGACAATCTCTTCACCCGGAGCCAGTCCGCGCTCCACGACCACCTGATTATCCTGCTCCGGCCCCAGTTCGATGAATCGCTTTTCTACCGTCTGGTTCTTGCGCACCACATAGATATAAGCACCGCCCTTTTCAATGATAACTGCCTTCATCGGAACCGAAACGGCATCCTCTCTTACATCCAGCAAAAGTTTTACTTTGGTAAACTGTCCCGGCAAAAGTGTGTTTTCGGGGTTCGGCATCTCCGCACGTACCGAGAAGGTTCCGGTGCGCGGATCTACCTGCGGTTCCGCAAAGTCAACCAGTCCTTTATACGGATACTGGGTGTTGTCTGCCAAAGTAATCGTGATATAAGGCTGCCAGGAACGGTTTTCCACCTGACGTCCCAAATTTACATTGCGCTCCTTACTCTTCAGGTAATCCAAAGCCGTCATGCTGAAATCCACCAGCACGGTGTCACTTTTCATCACTGTGGCCAGCTTGGATTTACCACCGGAACCGACCAGAGTTCCCAAATCCACCAGTCGCTCACTGATATTACCGGAAATCGGCGAACGCACCACCGTATATCCCAATTCCATTTCGGCCTGATCCAGATCGGCCTGACTCATGCTCACCGAAGCTTTTGCACTCTCATACGCCGCTACGGCATTGTCCAGATCCAACTGGCTGGCTGCATTCTGCTCATACAGCGGACGGATACGGTTCAGGTCATGCTGCGCCTTGCGCTCCTGAGCCTTGTCCTTGTTCAATTGGGCACGCGCCTTATCCACCTTGGCCTTATACTGGCGCTGGTCAATCACGAACAGCGTCTGCCCCTTCTTCACATGCGTTCCTTCTTCAAACAACATCTGCTCCAGGAATCCTTCTACTCGGGCATGAACCTCGACAAACTGCTGGGCACGGATGCGTCCCACATACTCTCCATACACACTGACATCATGCTTGCCTACCTTCATCACCGACACGATGGCACTCTCCTCACGGATCACTTCCTTGCGGGTGAAGTAATAATAAGCAGCCACTCCGGCGGCTATCAACAGACAGACAAGAGCCAGATTTCTCTTTTTAATAAAAAAATAAGCACGCACATTACGAAACGGGATTTTCATAAGAAACAATGGTTTTGATATTAATATTCTATTTTTACCTCTTTATGTATTGATCTACGGCAAATCTCATGCCACGGATTCGGACAGAGACAGCAAATGCCGGCTCCGGAAACACATTTCCGGGGTCAACTCCATGCCGCTCAATGCATTAGACATAACCGGCATTTTTTTCAGATCCAGATTTATAAAAGGATAAGGTCAAGAAACGGGTTGTGGAAAGTGTGGACAATCTCCACAACCCGTTGGGGTCGCAAAGATACAGCATCACTCCGGTACACACAATAGATGACCGCCGGTTCTAAATGCTTACTATCATCTTTTTCAAAATTTTAAGTACCAACTCTTGTTTTATCCGTAAACAATATCTACCTTTGCCGCACAATTCAGTTTATGACTTATGAGCGCATATAACAATTACATTCACAACCTTTTGTTGAAGCATAGCCGCACTTTGGTATGCTTCATGGCGGTGTGTGCTCATTGGTTTACCGGTTTTTCTTCCTTATAAATAATATACCTTTTTATAAATTCAAGAACCGTACGGACATATCAGCTCGTGCTGTTATGCGTACGCGCGTACCATAGTATATTATTTTAAAGAAGATCATTTTATGTTCAGCATACTTTTATTCATGTTGACGGGAATAGCCTTAGGCTATCGCTTCCGTCGCGTGGTCTTGTTTCATAAGACCGAGAAAACCATCAGCATCACCATTCTGTTCCTTTTATTCTTCTTCGGATTGAATATTGGTTCCAATCAAAGTCTGATTCACAACTTCAGTTCCTTTGGCCTTCAGGCACTGTTACTGGCTGTAGCCGGTCTGGCCGGAAGCCTCATCATGTCGTGGATCACTTACCGGTTATTTTTCAGAAAGGAGGAAGAACATGAAAAATAGTATTTTTGTTCTCTTGGTTCTGGGTATGGGAGTGGTTCTGGGATTAAGCCTTCCCATCCCCGATGCTCTGCTCGACAAAAGTCTGAGTACTTACATCCTTTACGCCCTGATGCTTCAGGTCGGTATCAGTCTGGGATGCAGCGACAGTCTGAAAAAGCTGATTCGCAATTTTGATTTCCGCCTGCTGCTCATCCCTCTCTCAACAATTGTAGGCACCCTGATCTTTTCAGCGGCAGCCAGCCTGATTCTGACGAAATGGACTGCAGCCGACTGTATGGCAGTAGGAAGCGGATTTGCTTACTACTCTCTGTCCTCACTGCTCATTACGCAGCTCAAGGAAGCCAGCGTGGGAATTCAGATCGCCAGTGAATTAGGTACCATAGCCCTGCTGACCAACATTTTCCGAGAGTTGCTCTCACTGGTCGGCGCGCCCTGGTTCCGCAAATATTTCGGTAGTCTGGCACCAGTATCGGCAGCCGGCGTCAATTCCATGGATGTGGTGTTACCAACCATCACCCGCTTTTCGGGTAAGGAAATGATTCCGGTGGCCATTCTGCACGGTATCCTGCTCGACATGAGCGTTCCGTTTTTCGTAACCCTCTTCTGCCAGATGTAACTTACAAGCCTATGCAAAAAAGTTCTTTCTTTTTTCGCATAGGCTCTTTCTTTTATCAATCCGGCTCACCCGTAACGAATTCATACAGAAGCGATTCTGTTCTTCATTGAAAATAACAAAAAGGAGGATTCTCCTTAACCTAATTTATGGGTTTTTCTTCTAAAAAAAGTCGGGTATGCAAATACCTTTGCAAAAATTACCAAGTTTCGAGAACTAAACCAATTAAAACAGACAAACTAAAACCTTTATGAAAAAATTATTTGTTTTAGGAGGCCTTATTGCGGCTTCCGCAATACAAGCACAGCCTGTCGGCAAAACCATTTATTATTGGCCTAACGAGCGGGTAACGGAAATCACAAGCGGAACACAGTATTTCATTTATAATGCCGCTTACGACCCTGGCAGCAACCCCAACGACCGCGGCAGCTTTCTGTATGCCAACGGAAACAGCAACTTCGGCACATTGAATCCCAAGCAGTATGCAAATGCATTCACAACATCCAATGCGGCCTATCTGTTCCAGATTTACAAAAAGAGAGCATAAAAATAAAACATCAAATTAATTAACATCTTTAATAATGAATTTTCAAATTCAATTTAATAGAAAAATAAAAATACAAGCTAACATCTGATGAGAAAACATAGAAGACCACTCATATCTCACTGCATTTCAATATTATAAAAACGCACTAAAATAAAAAAAGGCAAAAAAATAAAGAAACAGTTTCAATGAAAGATATTTTTTTAACATTATAATAACGGTATTTTAAAAAAGAGTCTGTATATTTGTCACCGAACTACACCCTATAAAACAAAAGTAAACTAAAAACCTAAAAGAAAAACCTTTATGAAGAAACTACTACTTCTAGGAAGCCTTATCACGGCCACAGCAATGCAGGCACAAGAGACGGGCAAAACAACCTATTATTGGCCTAACGAGCGTGTCACGGAAATCACGGACGGAACACAGTATTTCATCTACAATACTGCCAACGACGGACAAGACCGCTCTTACTTTCTTTATTCAAACGGAAGTGAATTAAGAACAAACAATGTTTCGCCAAAAACATTTACCACTTCAGACGCAAGTTATCTGTTTACCGCTAAAAAACCGGAGGCTCCTATTGCCGACAGCCATTGGTATCTGAACTGTATCCACGGTATTGTAGGACACGGTGGACAGACCAACAACACAGAAACCCGCGACCTCTTCATCTCATATTGGTATGGAAATGACCAGATCCTGAAGGGAGGGGCAAAAAGTGAGGATGCAGACGGAAACTTGCAGAACCCCAATGAAGTGGACACTAAAACATGGGCCATTACCATCAAACCGGAAAAGAACCCGAACTCCAGCGATAACAGTTATGCTTGGAACGGAAACAGTTCTGGAGCAGGTCTGGGCAATGCATGGACCAGATGGGCACAGGCTCATCCATACGCCTTCTATACTATTTCTTCAAAAGAAATCAGCGATCAGGCTATAAGCAATAATCAGGAGAAGACTAACCGTACGGGACTGATCAGCGATGTAGCCTTCTCATTGCAAAAGGCTTATGGTCTGGTTAAAGACGGCAACAAATACTACAGCAACTATCCGGAAACCACACCTGCCGAAAACAGCTCTTACGCCAATCTGATTGACGGCAACGACAACAGTATCTTCCATTCATCCTGGAGTGCTTCCGGTGCAGATACAGATCCCAAACACTATCTGCGTGCCGAACTGGAAACTCCTCAGAGCAGTTTCTATCTGATTACCAAGCGCCGCACGAGCAATAACAACAACCGTCCGACCAATATTCTGGTAGAAGGAAGCAATGAAGAAAACGGTACTTACACCACTATCGCTACTTTGGAAGGTTTGCCTACAACTGATACCGAGTACTATTACTTCTCAAATAAAATCAGCAGCAGCACGGCCTACAAGTACATTCGCTTCACTCCGCAGACCATCAATACAGGAACTCGTTTCTTTACCTATTCTGAGTTCTATCTGATTGAAGCAAACTCTGAGACAGATGATGCCATCAGCAAAATCAAAGCTTTCTACAATGACAGAAGCCTCAGCATCAAGGACGAAAACTTCGAAACAAACGTTCTGAGCGGATATACAGCAGTCAAGGAAGTTCAGGAAACTCTGAATCTGAGTTTGTACAAAGCCGAAGCACGCGCATTGCTGGAAGCCAATGCAAACAACCATGCAGCCGATCCGGCTTTAGGCCAGTATCCGACCGAGGCTTACAATACTTTCAAGACAGCCATCGAGAAATCTGACATCACAGCAGAAGAACTGGGAACAGCAGTACGCACCTTCAAGTTCTCTATCAACGCTCCTGTGTTCACCATCAACGGTGCATTTAGCGGAGACTATCAGACTACTGGCAAATCAATCTACTACAAGGCAGACAATAGCGCCAATCCATTGTGGTGGGACAAGGCTACCAATAAATATGACAAGACCATGCTTTGGAAGTTTGCCGGTTCTACCAGCACTACTGCAGAAGTAGGCCAGACTTACACTGCCATGAACTTGTCTGCCGAAGTATATTTCTGGGACGTAGAATCTTTGAATATTACTCAAACAGATCCGGAAAATCAGGACGGCATCGTTTTGGTCAAGACTGCAGGAAACAATACTCCGGTTCACGCCGACCGTTCCGGAACTATTGTAAGATGGAACGCCTCTGCTCCGACCAGCGCTTCAGCCTGGACCATCACTTATGTAGGCGAAAGCTACGATATCGAAAAGATTAACGACGAACAGCTGGCCGCTTATGCAGCCCTGAAGACTCTGGTTGCAGAATGCGAACCTTATTCTGACAAGATCGGTGACGGATTAGGCCAATTCACTTGCAACGGTTATGACTTCGTACAGATCTTCAACGAAGCCAAGAAGGCTGCCGAACAGGATATCTACGAGAATGCAGACTTGGATGTGATTGCAATCAAGGAGAATCTGGAGAACGCCAAGAATGCTCTGGCTATCAATCAGCCGGCCGCAGGAAAATTCTATCGTTTCAAGAGCGCAACCCAGAACAACTACATTGCTTCCAACGGAATCAGTGGTCGTCCGCTGATGACAGACAATGCAGACGAAGCCGTATTCTACCTGACAGCAGACAGCAAGCTCATCACTAGCAACCTGCTGGCTATGGACAACTATAATGTTGTGGCCAACTTAGGTCAGGCAACCACTTTCAAGGCATCCAACAATAAGATTGGTACTTACGTGATCCGCAACAACGGCCATTCATACTATGCCAAAGCAACCGGCGAAGCATTAGACCGCTGGGGCAATGAAAGTGAAGCCATCAACAATCAGGCAAACTGCGCATGGATTCTGGAAGAAGTAACCGATGAAGCCCAGCAGCCTAAACTGAGCAAGGCTATGACTGCCGACTATGCAACTCTGGCCGCTCCGGTAGCCCTGAACATTCCAGAAGGAGTGAAAGCATACACCGTAACAGTAGATGTAGATAAGGAAAGCGCTGTTCTGGAGGAGGTAACCGAAGTTATCCCAGCCGGTGTGGCAGTTGTATTGAAGAAAGAAGGTTCTGAAAGCAGCTTCGACTTTACATTGGCAGCAGAAGGCACTACAGCAAACAGCAACAATATGGTAGGAGTTTACACCTCTACAGAAATTGCTGCAGATGTTAACGCCTATATTCTGGGTAACGGCAGCAACGGCATCGGATTCTATCAGATGAATGCCGAAGACCGCACTTTGGGAGCCAACAAAGCTTATCTGGCTCTGCCGACATCTGTAAGCCATATCCGCTCTATCACCATCGGTGGTCCTACTACCGGTATTGAAGACAGCGTTGCCGAGGATGCTCAGACCGAAGAGTACTACGACTTGCAGGGACGCCGCGTAATGAACCCAACAAAGGGAATCTACGTAACCAAGAATGGCAAGAAAGTTATATTCAACAAGTAATAAAATGATGTATCACCTTTAAAATAAATACAGGTTCATGAAGAAAGCATATCAGAAACCGGCCCTTGAGGTTATGGGCATGGAACAGGAAAGCATGATGGCAGCCAGCAGCCTCGGTATCTACGAGGACAGCATGGGCGCCAGCGATGCACTGAGCAATGAAGAAAGCGATATCAATGTTTGGGACTAACAAACACCGGATATTACTATGACAAAGCAGGGAGAACGTTCTCCCTGCTTTTTTGTTTTCCGTTCCCCTACCGCCTGTCCACATCAGACCAATAGGTATCCAGAATCTTGAATTTGTCAGAACACCACCATTTTTAACATGCAGAAAACAACAAATGCCAAAAAAATATCTACTTTTGCGCCTAGTTACCATAAAATAAAATCTTGATACATACTTTAATTAAAATAATTATCATGAAAAAAATTACCCGTCTAACCACAGCCCTGTTCCTTCTGCTCACCGGATGGAGTCAGGCTATTGCACAGTCAATCTTTGTGCAAGAAAAAGCATTAAAGGCCGAAGACATTACCGCAGG
>NZ_QUEM01000003.1:3111-168356 GCF_003477995.1 Bacteroides sp. OF04-15BH | reverse complement strand
GAATCCCTTCAGAGAGCAATCTCCGGAGGGATTCTTTTTTTTGTATCTTTGCATAAAAAAACAGATAACGGAAAACGATGAACAGATACTTTATTGATTTGGCGTATGACGGCACAGCCTATCACGGCTGGCAGATCCAACCGAACGGAAGCAGTGTACAGGAAACCTTACAGAAGGCTTTATCCACGATTTTGCGAAAAGAGATTTCTGTGGTAGGAGCCGGAAGAACAGATACCGGTGTGCATGCTTCGATGATGACGGCACATTTTGATTTTGACACGGAGCTGGATGCACAGCGTTTGGCTGATAAACTGAACCGTCTGCTTCCTCCGGATATCGGCATTCACCGCATCCGGCAAGTACGTCCCGATGCACATGCACGTTTCGATGCTACGGCGCGTACATATCACTATTTTGTGCATCTGGGAAAGAATCCGTTTCTGCGGCATTATTCCTGTCGCCTGTATCAGGCATTGGATTTTGAAAAGATGAACCGTGCGGCCAAGATCCTTTTTGAGTACACGGATTTTACAAGCTTCAGCAAGACTCATACCGACACAAAGACAAACAACTGCAAGATTATGAAAGCAGAATGGCAGCAGATGCCGGACGGTGCCTGGCGTTTCGAGATTCAGGCAGACCGATTCCTGCGTAATATGGTGCGTGCCGTAGTCGGAACACTGGTTGAGGTTGGGCGCGGAAAAATGGATGAGCATGGTTTCCGTCAGGTGATTGAAGGGAAAGACCGTTGCCGTGCCGGTGAATCCATGCCCGGCAATGCCTTGTTTCTGGTGGATGTGTCCTATCCGGAAAGTTTGTTTCAATTAGATAAGGAAGGAGAGCAGGATGGAAAATAATGCAGTATGGCTGATGGGCGCCTTTACTTCGGCCGCCCTTTTGGGATTTTACGATGTGTTCAAAAAGAAATCGTTGCGCAACAATGCCGTAGTTCCAGTGTTGTTTCTGAACACCCTGTTTTGCAGTCTCATTTTTCTGCCTCTGATACTTTTGTCACGCAGTGGAGCCTTACAGGGTGATTCGCTGTTTTATATTCCTACTGCCGGTTGGGACGTACAGAAATACATTCTGCTGAAATCTCTGATTGTATTGTCTTCGTGGATATTCGGTTATTTTGGCATCAAACATTTGCCGATTACCTTGGTGGGTCCGATTAACGCCACCCGTCCGGTGCTGGTGCTGTTGGGAGCGATGCTGATTTATGGCGAGGTGCTCAACGTATATCAGTGGATCGGTGTTTTGCTGGCCATGCTTTCGCTCTTTCTGTTGGGCCGTAGCGGCAAACGCGAAGGAATAGACTTTACGCACAACCGTTGGGTGTTCTTCATTGCTCTGGCTGCCTTGTTGGGAGCTGCGAGCGGACTGTATGATAAATTCCTGATGGCTGCTCCCGAGGCAGGAGGTGTCGGACTGGACCGTATGGTTGTTCAGAGCTATTATAACATCTATCAGTGCATCCTGATGGGCATAATGCTTCTGCTGCTGTGGTTCCCGAAACGGAAACAGACCACTCCCTTCCGTTGGGACTGGTGCATTCTGCTGATTTCCATTTTTCTTTGTGCGGCCGACTTTGTGTATTTCTATGCTCTGAGTATGGAAGGAGCGATGATTTCCATTGTATCTATGATCCGCAGAGGAAGCGTGCTTGTTTCGTTCCTGTTTGGAGCCATGGTTTTCCGTGAAAAGAATTTACGGAGCAAAGCCTTCGATTTGCTGCTGGTACTGCTCGGCATGCTGTTCCTCTATTGGGGCTCGCGATAAGTGAATAGATGTTATAAGCCGGAGAGCGGTGTTCCGTTCCCCGAAAAAAATCATTAAGTTTGCATCAGATTAACCAAGATAGCAACATTTATTATTATAACGATTAGATAGGATCATGAAAAGATTTTTTTTATTCCTGTTCGTATGCGGCGCTTTGTTACCGGTACAGGCGCAGAAAATGCGGGATGTGTTTGCACACATGCCAGACAGCGTGTTGAATCTGCTGACCGAGTATAATCGTCTGGACTGCATAGATTTTATTGAAAACGGGCAGGAAGCCAAGGTCAGAAACCGTCTGGACGGCTTTTCTGTGCTGCAGAAGCTTACGGACAATTATCTGAAGTTGCAGCTGACCGCTTCTACGGAAGTGGAGATGAAGCTGCTGAGCGGAGCCGATTCCTTGGAATATATTGCCTTGTCGAAAACATTCAGCGCGCCGGCCAAGAGCAGCTTGGTGTCCCTTTATACGCTGGACTGGAAGAAGCTTCCTTTGGAGCGCTATCTCAAAGCTCCTGCTTTTGATGCTTTCTGGAAACAGTCTGCTTCCATGACTCCGGCCGAAGCAGATACTCTGGCAGCCCTGAAGCAAAAGATGGATTTACGACTGACAACGGCTTCTTTCTCCGACAGCGATGAAAGCCTGACTTTCCGGCTTCAGCCTGTGCAGCTGGAAAAGGAAGATTCCGTTAAGGTAAGCCGGCAGATTCAGCCGCTGGTATATGAGTGGAACCGCAAACAGTTTGTGCTTCCGGCAGACAAGGAATAATCTTTTTCCTTTGCCATTCTGCCATTCCGAAGCGGGCTTTCCGGAACACTTTTTTCGAAAAATGTCCTAAAAATATTTTTGGTGAATACGCTCTCCGATGAACGCTTTCATTTTGTTTTTCGGTGCAGATTTTTCTTTTTTAGATATACGTAAAAATAAGAGAAATGCCTCTTTTTTTACGTATATTTTTTGTAATATTGTATCATCAAAACTTAAAAAGAAGAACAGATGAAATACAATTTTGACGAAGTGATTCCGCGTCGTGGAACAAATTCCATCAAATGGGATACTGACTGTTGTGCAGATATGCTGCCTATGTGGATTGCCGATATGGATTTCCGTTTGGCACCGAAGATCAAAGAAGCCGTGAGCCGTCGTCTGGAGCAGGGTGTGTTTGGCTATGCCCATATTCCGGATGCGTTTTATGATGCCATCATCCATTGGTTCGACCGCCGTCATCAGGTCCGTATTGAGCGCGAATGGATTCTCTATACCATTGGAGTCGTACCGGCTCTGGCAGCAGTGGTTACAGCCCTGACCCAGCCGGGAGACGGAGTGTTGATTCAGCCGCCGGTATACAATCATTTCTTTAGCTGTATCGAAGGCAATAACCGCCGTTTGGTTACTAATCCGCTGCACTATGAAAACGGTCGTTATTCCATAGATTGGGAGGACCTCGAAAAGAAGGCTGCCGATCCTACGGTGAAGCTGATGATTATCTGCAACCCTCACAATCCGGCCGGACGCGTATGGACACGCGAAGAACTGCTTCGTATGGGCGAGATCTGTCTGCGTCATCATGTATATATCATTTCTGACGAAATTCATTGCGAGCTGGTGGCTCCGGGATTCACCTACACGCCGTTTGCTTCTCTTTCTGAAGAGTTGCGCATGAACTCGGTGATCTGCGCTTCACCAAGCAAGGCATTTAATCTGGCTGGTTTCCAGGTGGCCAATATCTTTGCTCCGAATCCGGAGTTGCGCGACAAGGTGAACGGGGTGCTGCAGGGCATGGACATCGAAAGCCTGAACTGCTTTGCCGTGGAAGCTCTGATTGCTGCCTATAACGAGAGTGAAGACTGGTTGGATGAACTGAATGTGTACATCCATGAGAACTATCTCTTCATGAAGAACTTTGTGGAGACCAACATGCCGGACTTGTATCTCGTGCCTCTGGAAGGTACTTATCTGGCTTGGTTGGACTGCCGTGTGCTGAACAAGACTTCAGAGGAGATGAACGACGACCTGAAGTCAAAATACTGTCTGTGGCTGAATGCCGGAACAATGTACGGCACCGAGGGTGACGGATTCCTGCGTTGGAATCTGGCCTGTCCGCGTGTTACTCTGGAAGAAGGTCTGAACCGTTTCCTGAAATATTATCAGGAGTTCAAGAAATAAGTCGCAACCACAAATATAAATTGTCCGCTTGGGTCTGCCCGGATGTTATCCGGAATCGCTCAGACTCAAGCGGATATTTTTTTGTTTGCAGAAGCAGCATCTTGCGGCCTTACGGCCGTTTTCCCGGCTTTGTTGCGGCTCTGGCAAATGAACGGTGCCATGCTTTTTCTGCGAAAGAAATACGGCATGTCAAGAGCCGGAGTGAGAGCGTTAAAAAAAACATCCTGATGAATCGGAAATTTGATTTCGATGATTTTCAGAATTCATCCCAATCATTTTAAAAGAAGTGCGGGAAGAAACTCCGGGTTGCAGAAAACAAAAAGAGTTGCTTCACATGTTTGCGAAGCAACTCTTTTCTGAATATCTTGAGTCCTGATATTATTTACGAGTCTTAGCGTAGCGGCTCATGAACTTATCAACGCGACCAGCGGTATCAACCAACTTGCTCTTACCAGTGTAGAACGGGTGAGAAGTGTTAGAGATTTCAAGCTTTACTACTGGGTAAGTTTCGCCTTCGAATTCTACAGTGTCAGTAGTCTTGCAAGTAGAACGTGAAAGGAACATGTCACCGTTACTCATGTCTTTGAATACAACAGGACGGTAATTTTCTGGATGGATATCTTTCTTCATAATTTAAAATTTTTATCAATTAAACATATAGCTGGTAACTATAATGTGTAATGGTCTGTTTACGAGGTGCAAAATTACTTGTTTTCTTTATATTTACCAAATTTATCCGCCAAAAAATGTAGCAAATTAATTTAATCCGGGCCAACTTTCCAGACTGAATGCCTTTTCTATCGGATTTTCAATTCGGTCCGGCAGATTACAGAAGAAATCGATACCGGTTTTTTCCTCCAGTTCGTCGATGCTGACCGCCCACGAACTGACATCTGGATTGCCTCCGTAGGACTTGTGTTCCACCCAGAAACCGATGGCTTTGTAGGTGCCGGACTTTTTACACATCAGCGCCATGAAATAGTATTTCGGAACGGGCATGCCGCTCTTGGTGTAGCGCAGAATCTGGTCGTCGCGGATGGTTCCTCCCTTGACTACATAAAGTGTGTCGCGGAACGTGTTGCTGCGTCCCCAGTTCTGCACGAGGCCTTCCAGATCTACCCAGTCCTGCTGGTTGAAACGTCCGATCTGTGGACTCATATTGGAGAGGTAGAACGTCTGTTCGTTGCAATCTTTGCTGTTCAGGCGGTCGGCCGAGGCACAAAGGTGTCCGCGGTCGTATCCGCTGCCTCTAAAGTCGCTCAGTTCGGTACGCTCTCCGGCAGACAGGGCCGGATCGGGCTGAAAAGGATCACCCTTCCATTCCGTGTTGTTCCAGTTATTCCGGTTCCAGTTCTGTTTGGAGTTTTCTGGAGTGAAAGTGAAAGCCACCCAGCGGGAGTGCTTTTTGTCGGCATGCCAGTCTACGGTATAGTTCAGGATGCCCGAAGCATAATGTGAGATGATTTTTCCGGCATTGTCGTCAATGCGGGGGATTTCCAGGTTTCCGGCATTCTGGATTACCAGCGGATTGCCGTTGGAGTTCTGCGAACTGCTGCTGCCCTCATTGTCGCTGGAGCAGGAAGACACCAGTATGGTGGCCAGAATAAATATAAAGGTATGAATCTTTTTAAGGAACATTCTTTGTTGTGGATTTTAAACAAAGAATTGTCATTCCAGGAGGTAAATCCCAGAATGACAATTCTTCGTAGTATTATCAATTAAGAGGTTATTTAACGCTCAGATTCTTGATTTCCCAAGTGATGGTGTTGGCATTATCCGCATTCTTGTATTTGAATGCAATATATGCTTTGGCACCTACAGCCGGCAGTTTGGTGGTTACGGTTTCGAAGTCCCAACCGGAAGTGGCAGGGTAGGTAATGTTTACCTGAGTCCAGGTAGCTGTTGTAACATCACCACTGTAGTCTGTAGACACCCAAACGGTGTACTGGTCGGCAGCGTTGCTCAAATCCTGGTTCTTAGGACCCATAGCATGGTCGAAAGTCAGGGTGCGTTCCTTGCTCAAATCAACTGCCGGAGAAACCAACCAGTCTTCATTCTCCAGAGATTTGCCGCCTGAGTAAGCTGACATTTTTACATAGCCGTAACTGTCGGCCTTCCATTCCTGAGCACCGCTCACGCTTACCGGAGTGAAGCTGCCGAATGTATTGTTGAAAGATTCTTCCAGAATAGCGTCACCGCCCGGTTCTTCTGTACCGCCAGAACCCTGACCGTCGAGCACATACTCGGTGATAGATTTCAGTCCGGCAGTTCCGAAGTATTTCTCCAAAGAACCCTTGACGATCAGTTCTTTGCCCAGATTTTCCGGATTATCTTTCAGGTTCAAGGAATTGCGTACATCACCGCTTGGCAATTGCAGTACCAGACAGTTCTTGTAGTCGGTTTCGTTCTTGTTGTCAGAAATCAACAGGTTGGTCTTGTTGTCATCTGTAATACCGCTCAGGTCATTCAGGATAGAACCGTCGATGCTCATACCGTTTACATAGCCTACAACATAACCCTTCACCCAAGTATCTGCCAACGGTTTGCTGGAATTATACTTGGAGATAGCAGTGGCTACGGTGAACGGATTCTCCTTGCTGCTTTCGTTGTCGCCCGGGTTCACCGGTTCTTCCGGAGTTTCACCGGCTACACGGTCCTCGATAGAAATATTCTTCAACTCATAAGTTCCGGCCTTTTCTGTACAAGCATACTTGAATCCGATTTTCACCTTCTTGCCCTTGTAAGCATTCAAGTCGATGTCGCCAGACTTGGCAAACGGAGTCCATGCATCCTGCAATACGTGGTTCGGAATGGTCAGTTGCTGCCAGTTCTCAGCACTGCTTTCGGTAATCCACAAAGTGATGTTCTCTGGCAGGTTTGTGAAGTAGCGTGCCACATATTCGAAAGTCAGCGTTGCATTGGTAGCGTTGCTCAAATCGATTTCCGGAGAGATCAACCAGCTTTCGGCTGCATAGTCTGTATAGTTCACAAATGAAGTGGCCTTCATGTATTTGTAAGAATCCCAAGTCCATACCTCAGCACCCATTTCAGCCGGTACATTCACATTCTTCACGGTGAACTCACCCTGGTTAGAAGCAAATGTTTCGCTGAAGATAGCTTCAACCTCTTCTGCCGGAATATCACCGATGGTATCGCCATTCATGATATAAGCCTGCACGTTCTTGATACCGGAACCGCCGAAATACTTCTCCATAGTACCCAGAAGCATTACTTCCTGATACAGGTTCTGCGGATGTCCTTTCAGGTTCAGAGAGTCTCTGATTGCACCGGACGGCAACTGCACGGCCAGGCAGTTATTGATGTTTTTGTCATCAGGACCGACAGATACCACCATGTTGGTTTCTCCTGCGCCTTCGGCACCGAATACCACATCGGAAATGGTTGAGCTGACGTCACCTCCCGATGGGATGTAACCTACGATATATGCCTTTACCCAACCCAATTTTCCGTTTTGGTTAAGCATGGCTCCTTTTACGGTATAAGGATTCTGCATGGTTCCTTCGCCGTAAATACTGGTGTTGCCTCCGGTTCCCGGAATGTCATAAGGAGCAGGAACATCGCTACAGGCATTGAATGTGAACAATGCCATGGAAGCCAGGAACAGTGAACTGATAATCTTCTTAATTTTCATAATATATCTCTATTAGTTTTTTATCTTTCAATATCTCTAGAAGTTCTTACGGTTATTTGCCAGTCGTTGTTGTAACGGGTGAGCAGACCACACATGTTAAACGGTCTGTTCGGCATGTAATCGTTTGCAAAGTTGGCGTATGTGCTGATTCGGAACGGGATGGTGGTATTACCGATTTTCAGGGTACGGTTCACACCGTTTCCGCCGTCACCCAGTTCTTCGGGAGCGTATACGGTATTTCCGTCGGCCTCTTCAATGGTTGCGTCCTGAATGTATACAAAGAACGGAGCATCGTCTTTGTTGGCCGAGCTCAACCAGCTGGCATCAATGGTGTCCGGCACCAGCTCCTTGTAGCTCAAAGAAGGTTTTCCTTCGGTGCGCATGTGCTCTTTCCATACGTTTTCAGACATACGTCCGATTTTGCCCTGATACAGAGTTCCCAACTGGGCCATGGCACCGTAGCCTCCGATATAGAGTCCCTTGCAGTTTACTACGATTCTTTGTCCCACAGGAAGTTTGGAATAGATACCGGTGGTGTTGATACCGATTACGATTGCCGCTGTGGTGTCGCGCAGATAAATCTGTTTGTAAACGTTTCCGGATTCATCATCCGCCACGATGACACCGCTGATGACGATGCTGTCTTCAATCTGCTGCACTCCGCTGCTGGCGGTAATGCTCTTGAACTGTTTTTTCAGGTTGGCAATGGTGGTATTGGCTTCCGGTACACTGGGATTTCCGTAAACCTCCACATTCGGTACATCGTGCTGGTCCATACAGCCGGTCAGGATTACAGCCACCAGGGCAACCATGAATAATGCTATCTTTTTCATATGATACCTCTCTTGTTGTTAGTTTTTAAAAACGGAATCCAATGTTCATGAATGCATTGACTCCCTGTGCATAATAATATTTAGAGTGTTTTGAGAACTGGTATGGACGTTCGCGGCCGTCATCATAGCTGTCATCACGGCTCTGCTCATATCCTCCGGTTTTCATATTGGTGTTGTTCAGAATGTTGTTCACACTCAGGTTGAGGCTCAGGCTGCGGCCTTTCTTCAGACGGATGTATTTGCCGATAGAAGCGTCGAGCATGAAACCACCCTTGAACTCCTCCTGTTCCGGAACCTGCACGCCTACCGGATTACCGTTTTCATCTACAGTGCCCGATGAAGCATTCTTGTTCAGGATGCTGCCCAAACGGCGGTAAGTAGAGAAGTCGATGAAACCGCGGTGGTAGTAGTTTCCGTTTACATTGAAGAACCATCCGTTTACGCTGTAATCCAGTCCCAGGCTATAGGCAGAGAGCGGGGTGCCGCTGTCTTTCATACCCTTGGCATAAACCATGTCCGAGGTAGATTCGCTTTCGTTTTCGTAAGTCAGGGTCGCATTCGGATTGTTGATGTATTCCGCATTGCTGAAGGTACCGATGGCGTTCAAACTCAGGTTTGAAGTGATCTTCACGCTGGCAGCCAGTTCCACACCCATGTATTCCTTCTGAATACCGCTCATGGACAGATAAGTGAATCGGGATTCCTGATCGTTGTAGAAGGCATCCATTTCCACCAGATCATTGAAGCGGGTGTAGTAACCGCTCACCTTCATCGTGAAGCGCGGCAAGGTCAGCGCATAGCTGGCTTCGGCCGAATACATTTCCTCGTTGGTCAGATTGTCCACGAAGTCATTCTTCAGACGCGGTGCAATGAAGGCGTTGTATGCCGTAGGAGCATTCTCTTCGTATCCCAGTCCGATATTGATGGTATGCTTGCCGTTGGGCTTGAAGGTCAGTCCGATCTTACCGCCTGATTCCAGGAACTTGGCCACTCCGCTGCTGCCTTTTGACTTGTTGGCGGCACGACCGTTACGCATCAGACCGTCGCGCTCGATGGTGCTTCCACCCAGACGGAAGGCGGCAAACAGGGTCGTGATGCCTTTGGTGAGCTGGTAGTTACTCCATACGTTGGCACGATTTACGTATACATTATAATTATAGCCGAAGATGTCGCCTTCCTTAATAATGCGGTTCGGATTGTCCAGATCGTTTTGGATCAGTGGAGAGTTGTAGCCGTAATCGCGTACAGAGAACTTGTCGATATCGGTCATATAGTCGGCACCCAGCAGATCGCTCATGGTTTTGTAGTGCATACCTTTTGTGGTTCCCACATTGAAGCCGGCAGAGATGGCTCCGTTTTTCTGGAATGAGTGCTTCAAGGTTGAGTTCAGATTGAATGCCATCTGGTCATTGTGTCTTTCCTCTACATAGTAAAGTGCTTCTCCTCCCAGAGCCTTTTGCTGTGCATTGGCAAAATACATGGCATCCCAGTCAATCTGGCGGTGTGCCTTGTCGCTGGTCCAATACTCGTAAGCGTCTTTCCAAATTTGCACATCCTCGTCGCTGAGCGGCTGGTTGAATACATTACCGGTAATCTGTCCGCTCGGGAGCTTCTTGTAATAGTCCGGACGAGGGTCTGAGGCATTGCCCGACCAACCCAGAGCTGTATTGCCGTACATGCTGTACTTACCCATGAACGAGGTGCTCAACTTGGTATTGTCATTGATGTTGAAATCCCAGGTAAGGATTGCGGTCGGCTCATAGGAATTTACCACGCGAGCATTTCTCTTCTCGCCATTCTGGTAACCCCAGTTCGGGTTGTAGTAGTGACTGTTGGCCAACCAGTAAGCTTCCTCGGTAGAGGCACCCTGCTGAGCTCTTTCAGTCGGTGAGCCCCAGGTGCTCAGATTCAGGCTGTGACGGTCGTTGAAGACCTTCTGCACGGCCAGAAAGTATCCCAAAGAATTATAGAATGTTCCTTCGATAAATCCTTCGTTGGCCCAGCGGTAAGCCAAAGAACCGGTTACCGCCCATCCGTTGTTCATCAGACCGGTTGAGAAAGTGTAGGCACCGCGTGCCACATAATTACGGTTACAGCCCGAAAGGGTAATCTTGTTGCCCGGGCTATATTGGCTTGCTCTGACATTGATATCCGTAGAACCTCCTAAGGCCGAGAAGCCGAAGTTATTCATGTTGAAGAACGGAGAGCCTTCACGGTTGCGGGTAGCATCATTCAGTCCACCGATGGAACTGTAACTGAACTGACCGCGCTCGGCATCGTTCATCTGAACCCCGTTGATATATGTCTCACTCTGCTGGTTGTTATAGCTGCGATACCGGAAACGCATCGGACTGAACAGATATCCGACATTAGAGAGATAAAGGTCGTTGTTGACTCCCAATATGGAATTCACAGTGCGCCCGTTGTCATTGTCTTCGTCCAGTTGCGATTCGGTGAATGTAAAGTCCGCGTTTTCCATTTTTGCTATGGTCTCGGCAATAGCAACCGTATCTTTTTGCTGGGCAAGAAGATAAGTGGAAAAACAACATGCAGACGCTATTAAAGCAAGTCTCTTGTTCATAAATTAAAGCTATTTATATGATTTTTCCACAAAGATAGGTGATAATCTCAAAGTACCTATTTTCTTCTATCTTTTTTAATTTTAAAAGGCTTAATTTTAATTTCCTTATCTGAATCCTGTTACATGCGAGTGTCGAATTGTATAATGAATGATTAAAGTTTTTGAATTCTTAGGCATTAAATCATAAGTGGAATTCATTTTAGTTGGAAAAACTCATAAAAATATTGCATATTTGTAGACTGAATTTTAAAGTGAAATGTAAAATAAGAGATTTTATGAAGAGATTTTGGTTCTTTGTTTTGGGTTGTGGCATGCTGTTGTCTGCTTTTGCACAGGAGAAAAAATACTCCATGTATGCCGTTGGGTTTTATAATTTGGAAAATTTGTTCGATACCATTCATGATGAAGGAAAAAATGACTATGAGTACCTGCCGCAGGGAACAGGACGCTGGAACGGTTTGAAATATTTTTCGAAGCTCAAAAATATGTCTACGGTATTGTCGGAGTTGGGAACAGACCGTTTGCCCAATGTGGGAGCTGCCGTCATCGGAGTATCTGAGGTGGAGAATGCCCGTGCACTGACCGATCTGGTGAACCAGCCGGCTTTGCAGAAGAAAGGAATGCGTTTTGTACATATCGAAGGTCCCGACACCCGCGGTGTGGATTGCGCCCTGCTTTATAACCCGCAGTTGTTCACTCCGGCAAAGAGTTTTCTGAAGCCTTATGTGTTTGAACCGGTGGACACCACTTATAAGACCCGTGGCTTCCTGACCGTACAGGGTACACTGGCCGGTGATTCCATCACCTTTATTGTTTGTCACTGGCCCAGCCGTTTTGCCGGTTCCTATCATCGTGAACTGGCGGGAAAACAGGTGAAGGTTTTAAAGGACAGTATTCTGGCTTCGAATCCACAGATGAAGGTGATCGTGATGGGCGATATGAACGACGATCCGTTCAATGCCAGTATGGCTAAGGAACTTTCGGCAAAGAAAGAAATTGAAAAGGTGGGACGTGACGACATGTTTAACCCTTGGTGGAGCATTCTGACCGATAAGGGACAGGGTACCCTGCTCTATGACGGCAAGTGGAATCTGTTTGACCAGATTGTCGTTTCGCCGAATTTGCTTAATAAAAAAGGTGAGCGCGACTTTTCTACCTTGAAGTTTTTCAAGAATGAGATCTTTATGCGCGATTATCTGTTCCAGACCGAAGGAAAATATAAAGGAAACATCAAGAGAACCACGGCCAGCGGTGTTTGGCTGAACGGTTATAGCGACCATTTGCCGGTGGTGATCTATCTCTTGAAAGAGAAAAAGTAAAAAAACTGATTTTTTCAGTGTCCGGTTGCAGAATTTTCGCTATCTTTGCCCTGAGAAAGATACATTACGTTTTTAAATTTATAAAGACATGGTAAATTACAAAGATTTAGGTTTGGTTAATACCAAAGACATGTTTGCTAAGGCCATTAAAGGTGGTTACGCAATCCCAGCATTCAACTTCAACAACATGGAGCAGATGCAGGCTATCATTAAGGCTGCTGTAGAGACTAAGTCTCCGGTTATCCTTCAGGTATCTAAGGGTGCTCGTCAGTATGCTAACGCTACTTTGTTGCGTTACATGGCTCAGGGTGCCGTTGAGTACGCTAAGGAGTTGGGCTGCGAGAATCCTCAGATTGTATTGCACCTCGATCACGGAGATACTTTCGAAACCTGCAAGAGCTGTATCGACTCTGGTTTCTCTTCAGTAATGATCGACGGTTCTCACTTGCCATACGAAGAGAACGTTGCTTTGACTAAGAAGGTTGTTGACTACGCTCATCAGTTCGATGTAACTGTAGAAGGCGAGCTGGGTGTATTGGCTGGCGTTGAGGATGAAGTTTCTTCAGACCACCACACTTATACTAACCCAGAAGAAGTTATCGACTTCGCTACTCGTACAGGTTGCGATTCTTTGGCTATCTCAATCGGTACTTCTCACGGTGCTTACAAGTTCACTCCAGAGCAGTGTACTGTAGATCCTAAGACTGGCCGTTTGGTTCCTCCTCCATTGGCATTCGACGTTTTGGACGCTGTTATGGAGAAACTTCCTGGATTCCCAATCGTACTGCACGGTTCTTCTTCAGTTCCTCAGGAAGAAGTTGAGACTATCAACAAGTTCGGTGGTGCTTTGAAGGCTGCTATCGGTATTCCAGAAGAGGAGTTGCGTAAGGCTGCTAAGTCTGCAGTTTGCAAGATCAATATCGACTCTGACTCTCGTTTGGCTATGACTGCTGCTATCCGTCAGGTATTCGCAGAGAAGCCAGCTGAGTTCGATCCTCGTAAGTACTTGGGTCCTGCTCGTGACAACATGGAGAAGTTGTACAAGCACAAGATCATCAACGTATTGGGATCTGACAACAAGTTGTAATCATCCGATTGCATTTTAGTTTTTTAAGATAGGGAGCTGTGCCTTAGGGCATGGCTCCTTTTTTATTGTGTGTAGATGTTTTGAGGATAAGAAATAAAGATAATTTATGTTCGGATAGCTGCCTTAATACATTTCCGATTTATCTCTGTTTAGAAAATATTTTAAGAAATGTTGCTTTTATTTACTTTGAATGTGGAAAAATTATTACCTTTGCCGTAAATTTAAAAAAGTGAAATTATGAAAAATAAACTGATTCTTTTTTTAGTTCTATTGTTCTGTAGCAGTGAACATATTACAACTCATGCTCAAATGATGCAGAGCGCTGCTTTACAGACTGAGGAGGTCGTTCTGCTTGATTCCATAGAAAGCTTGACTCATGCTTTGGATTCTGTAAAATCATTGCAGCAGAAACTGAATTCTGATTATGTGAAAATAAAGGAACAAGTGACTAATTCTGGAACACTGGTGGATTCCTTGCTGGAAGTTAATGCCTTGCAGTCTTCTGAATTGTATGCCTTGCAGCTTACCAATGATTCATTGAATGCACGTATTCAGGCATTGATGGCAGAGCGAGAAGTCTTAATTGGATATGTAGACAGTTTGATGGCTCTGCAGGAGCATAAGCAGCAAGAGTTTGTGGATATGAAACGTTGGGCACGTACTTCTTGGTTTAATCTGTCTTATTCTTTGCAGAAAATGAATAGTGATTTGTATCGTACCGAGTTGCAGCCGGATTATGCATTTGGTGTTACTTTTGGTCGTACTTACTATCTTCACAAGAAACCATTGGCAAATATGATTCGTTTTGCTTTAAATTGGAGCTATTTAGACTTGAATATGGCCCAGTATTCTATTCCATACAGCGATCGAATAGACGAAGATGGTAGCAGTTCGATTACAGACGGAGTTTATGGAAATTCTTCGGAAATATATAAAGTGGGAAATAGAATTCCTGGTTTTATAGAAGATATCTACGATGATGACGAAGAGGGAAATACCGATTCACAATATAAAATTGAGGCAGGCATGCAGTTTGGTCCATCTATTTGGGTAAACCCTATAGGTGATCTTATGATTCAGGCTTATTTCCATTATTCGCCTACTTTCTCTATTTTATTGGATGATGAGCTTTCTTATTATAGTTCTTATGCTTCTTTCTTTAATTCTGGTGTAACTCTTTCTTATAAGGTTATAGGTTTTGGATTGGAAGCACGCTGGGGAAGCAGCACTTTTTCTCAGGAAGTATATAATGAGGAATTGGGTGATTACGAGTCCCAGAATATGAAGTGGAGAACTAAGGGAATGCGTGTCTTTTTGTCATTCCGCTTTTAATTGAAGTCGAGGTTTTGATTTTTATGTTATAGAAATATAGGTAATTATAAATAAAGACAAACAGCAGAGAATTTCAGTCAGCTTTAGAACTGTACTGTAATTTCTCTGCTGTTTATCTTTTATAGAAGTGAAAATATTTTTATTCCGGTTCCTGAGCCGTGAGTTTTTCTATACCGCCATTGTTCTGATAGAAAAGAACCTGTGTGGTTGTCTTTTTATCAAACAGAGCATTGCTCAGAATTTCCGTATTGCCAAACTGTCCCATAGACACTTCTTCCTCACAGAATACTTTGCTTGGGTTGTATATTTTCAGGAAAGCACGTGCCGGAACATTATAAGTGACTCCTTCTTCCATTTTGGCTTTCTTTTTGGCTGTCTTTTCATCCTCCACTGATGTCGGGATTTCCTGAGCCGATTTCAAGTCGATATAAATCGGTTCTCCGGCCAGATCCTCGTTGCTGACTACACCAAGTTTCTCAGAAAAGCGGAACAGCACGGCATGTTCCATTTCCTGCTCCGGAGTGGTCGTGAATGAAAATACCTCGGTGCTTTTTTGTTTGTATCCCACAAACAGCTGGCTCAAGGCTTCCTCCTGCTTGTTCAGTTGGTCCAGCATCAGTTTCAACTGGGCACCGTCTTTAGGAGTATTGTCGGCTTCACCACGAATCAGGGCGTTTCTGCTGTCGCGTATGTCATAAATCTCCTGAGCGGTCAGTTCCGCGATTTTGGCACTGCTTCCCGCAGCCAGAATCTCCTGATTCATAAAGTTACGCGGATTCAGCAGTTTTTCGGCAGGTTGCGCTTTGGGAAGTTCCGGCAGCGTTTCTGCTTCCTTGTCTGTATTGATTGCCAGCAGGATGCCGTCTTTGGTCAGCTTTACCAGAGGAGCAACCGTGCGTTTCTTCAGTGCGATACTGTAAATCTTATTTTTGTCCGGTACTCCGTAAGGTTCTACTTTGATGCTTTTGATGGTCCATCGGGTATAACCTTCGAAATCCACATCCTTCAGACGCAGATACCGGTCGGCATATTTGGCATATTCTCCCGGAGTGTAGACTTCCTTTTCCGCCACAACCGTAAACCGGAGTGCAGTTTTCGGAAGACAATAGGTAACTCCTTCTACCGTTACCCCCGGCATGTAAGGTGTCACTTCAGTCTGGGCACTTCCGCAAAGAGGGAGCAGGGCCAGACTATACAACAATAGTTTTTTCTTCATACCTCTCTATTATGCTTGTTTCTTTCTTAATTCTTTAAATGCTTTAGGCAGATAGGTGATCAGATCGCTGGCCGTAACACATTCTTCTTCCAGATCGGCAGCTGCAAAGTCGCCTGCCAGTCCGTGCAGATGCACTCCCAACAAAACGGCTGCCTCGTTGGAATATCCCTGTGCCAGCAGTCCTGCCAGAATACCTGAGAGCACATCGCCGCTTCCGGCAGTAGCCATGCCCGCGTTGCCGGACATATTGAACAGCACAATGCCGTTAGGCAGACAGATGATGCTGTAGTGGCCTTTGATGACGATATAAAGTTGCTGCTTGATGGCCAGATCACGAGCTTTGGTCAGCTGTTCGTAGCTGTCCTGGCATCTTCCTATCAGGTTGGTCAGTTCTTTTGGATGCGGGGTGAGGATAGAGAACTTCGGGATGTCCTGAATCCACTCCTTATGATTACCCAGAATATTCAGTGCGTCGGCATCCAGAATCATCGGTAATGACTGTTGCAGCATAAAGTCGCGCATGGCGATGGCTGTTGTTTCGTTTTTACCGATTCCAGGGCCTATGGCCATAGCGTTGAAACTGCTGGTTTCTATGGCTCCGGTAATGATGTCGTCGTCGAAATCGTGGCTGAGAATCGCTTCCGGCACGGCAATCTGCAGAATGTCATTATTCATTTTCGGAGTGTGGATCGTAACTTTTCCGGCTCCGGCCTTCATGCAGGCTTTGGCACAGAAGATAGAAGCCCCTGCCATGCCGAAACTGCCGGCAACGATCAGGGCGTGTCCCATATTGCCTTTATGCACAAACGCGTTTCTGGTTTTGAGCAGTTTGCGTGCCGTGTTGCTTTCGAGCAGGTACATGTTTGTCGGAGCCTGCTCCATATATCTCATGTCGAGCTGTATGTCGAGCACTTTCAGTTCCCCCACATACGGTTGGTTTTCGGGGAAGAGGAAAGCCATTTTAGGCAGTTGCAAAGTGAGGGTGAGGGTGGCGCGTACCACTGTGCTCATATCGTTGTAGGTATTGTCCTCACACATCAGTCCCGATGGGATGTCGATGCTGACTACCGGCACATTGGTTTTGTTGATGCTTTGTGCCAGTGAGGCAAAGCCGCCGTTGAGCGGTTTGTTCAGTCCGGTACCGAAAAGGCCGTCAATGATGACATCCGTCTTGGGCTCAATGGTCGGGAACGAAAACTGGTCGCGCACCTCGTGGAACTTGATGTTGCTGTATTCTGCCAGACACTCTTTGTTGAAGGCACATTCTTCGCTGAGTTTCTGATTGATGTTGAACAGGTAAACGGTAGCTCTGTATCCTTTCTCGGCAAGCAGTCGAGCCACGGCAAGAGCGTCTCCGCCGTTGTTGCCCGGTCCGGCAAAAACGTAGAAGTGAGTTTGCAGGTTCCAACGTTTGGATACCTCCTCTGCAATGGCCTTTGCAGCCCTTTCCATCAGGTCGATGGCACTGATCGGTTCATGTTCTATGGTGTACTGATCGAGTTCTTTAAATTGTGCTCCTGTAAGTAATTTCATAATGCAAATATAACTAAAATAGCGGTTAGCAAGTTTTTGGCTTGCGGAATTTTTGTATCTTTGCAACAAATTTACTAAAAATAGCCATGCAGACCATTCAAATTAAAGATAAAACTTTCACAGTTTCTATAAATGAGGCAAATATTTTGCAGCAGGTGAAACGAGTAGCATCCGAAATAAACCGTGATTATGAGGGCCAGGCCCCTGTGTTTCTTGCAGTTCTCAACGGTTCGTTTATATTTGCGGCCGACCTGATGCGCGAAATCAATCTGCCTTCAGAAATCACTTTCGTCAAACTGGCATCCTATGCCGGTGTGTCTTCAACCGGTGCCGTAAAGGACCTGATCGGTCTGAATGTAGACCTGAAGGGCCGTCCGGTAATCATTATCGAGGACATCATTGATTCAGGTCTGACTATGGTACACTTGCTTGACCAGCTCAAGCAGCACGAACCTAAGTCAATCGATATCTGTGCTCTGCTGGTTAAGCCTGATAATCTGAAGGTTTCTTTGGACATCCGCTATACTTGTCTGGAGATTCCCAACGACTTCATTGTGGGCTATGGACTGGACTACGATGGATTCGGACGCAACACCCGTGACATTTACACCGTGGTGGAATAATCACAGAAAATCCTATTTTATTAACTAAATAAAGAAATGAAGAATATTGTAATTTTCGGTGCTCCGGGATCTGGTAAAGGAACTCAGAGCGACAAGATTGTGGCTAAGTATGGTTTCAAACACATCTCTACCGGTGATGTTTTGCGCGGAGAGATCAAGAACGGTACCGAGCTGGGTAAGACTGCCAAGTCATACATCGACAACGGACAGTTGATACCGGATTCATTGATGATCGACATCCTGGCAAGCGTTTATGACAGCTTCGGAGCAGTTGAAGGCGTTATCTTCGACGGTTTCCCACGTACTATCCCGCAGGCTGAGGCACTGAAAGCTATGTTGGCAGAGCGCGGAACAGAGGTAAGCGTAATGCTCGATCTGGAAGTTCCAGAAGAAGAGCTGATGGACCGTCTGATCAAGCGCGGACAGATTTCAGGACGTGCTGACGACAACGAGGAGACTATCAAGAAGCGTCTGACTGTTTACCACAACCAGACTTCTCCGCTGATCGACTGGTACAAGAACGACGGTAAGTACACTCACATCAAGGGTACCGGTGAGCTGGACACTATCTTTGCAGATATCTGTGCTGCTATCGACCGTGCATAATCAAGTAATTTAAAAACCACACATATTATTAATGAAGTAA
This sequence comes from Bacteroides sp. OF04-15BH, assembly GCF_003477995.1. Taxonomy (GTDB): domain Bacteria; phylum Bacteroidota; class Bacteroidia; order Bacteroidales; family Bacteroidaceae; genus Paraprevotella. Next base: position 149,591 of record NZ_QUEM01000003.1, on the reverse strand, counting down.
ATAGATATGGCTGAATCGAATTTTGTAGACTACGTAAAAATTTATTGCCGTTCCGGAAAGGGCGGAAGAGGCTCCATGCACATGCACCGAGCCAAATATGTCCCTAATGGCGGCCCAGACGGAGGCGACGGAGGACGGGGTGGCCATGTCTATTTACGTGGTAACAGAAACTATTGGACTTTATTGCACCTTCGCTATGAGCGTCATGTCTTTGCCGGACATGGAGGTAACGGCTCCAAATGCCGTTCCACCGGAAAGGATGGCGAAGACAAGTATATTGATGTGCCTTGTGGAACGGTGGTCTATAATGCCGACACGGGTGAGTACATTTGCGATGTAACCGAGCACGGTCAGGTGGTCATGCTGCTCAAGGGCGGTCGTGGAGGTCTGGGTAACTGGAACTTCCGTACGGCTACCAATCAGGCACCGCGTTACGCGCAGCCGGGCGAGCCGATGCGCGAGATGATGGTGATCCTTGAGTTGAAACTGTTGGCCGATGTGGGACTTGTAGGCTTTCCAAATGCCGGTAAGTCCACTTTGCTGAGTGCCGTTTCTTCTGCACGTCCTAAAATTGCCAACTATCCGTTTACCACTCTGGAGCCGAGCCTGGGTATTGTTTCCTATCGTGACAACCAGTCGTTTGTGATGGCCGATATCCCCGGAATCATCGAAGGAGCCAGCGAAGGAAAGGGATTGGGCTTGCGCTTCCTGCGTCATATCGAGCGTAACTCCCTGTTGCTTTTCATGGTACCCGGTGATACGGACGACATCAAGAAAGAATATGAGATTCTGCTCAACGAGGTGGCTACCTTCAACCCCGAGCTGATGGACAAACAGCGTGTGCTGGCCATCACGAAGAGCGACCTGTTGGATGAGGAACTGATGGAAATGCTCTCGGAGAATCTGCCCGATGTGCCTCATGTCTTTATTTCGTCAGTAACCGGCATGGGTATTGCCAAACTGAAAGACCTGTTGTGGACAGAGCTGAACAGCGAAAGCAACAAGTTGCAGGCCATTACCGACCAGCAGAACATTGTGCACAAGAACAAGGATGTGAACTTCCTGCGCAACGAGCTGAAGGCTATGGGTGAGGACGAAGATTTTGAGTTTATCGATGATGCGGATATCGAGGACCTTGATGACTTTGAATACGAAGAAGAGGATTGGGATGAGCAGAAATGATCAGAACACCGCAGCAATGACTCCGGACCTTTTGCATTATGATTTGGGAGAGGAGGTCATTGCCTTCAGTTCCCGGAGAGCCGGAGGAGTCAGTGAAGGCAACTATGCATCGTTCAATGTCAACGGCTATTGCGGAGACAACACGCTGCATGTTTCGACAAACCGGCAGCTTCTTTGTGACTATCTCCATATAGAACCGTCGTGCCTTGTATTGCCCCATCAGACCCATAGCACCCGTGTGAAGGTGATTGATGAGGCTGTGATGAACCTTTCGCCCTTGCAGCGCGCAGCCGTGCTTGAGGGAGTGGACGGACTGATTACAGCCCAACGGGGTGTCTGCATCGGTGTTTCCACTGCCGACTGCATTCCGGTGCTTCTTTATGATCCGGTGCATGAGGTTATTGCAGCCGTGCATGCCGGATGGCGAGGTACGGTGGGACGTATTGTTGTGGAAACACTTTCGGAAATGTTCCGCACCTTTCAGACTTCAGCTGCCGATCTGCGTGTCGCTATCGGTCCCGGTATTTCCGGTGATGCGTTTGAAGTGGGTAATGAAGTGTATGAAACCTTTGTTTCGGCCGGTTTCCCGATGGACCGCCTGGCAGTGCAGAAGCCTTCTATCCGGAATACAGCAGAGCAAAGCTGGTTTATAGACCTGTGGGAGGCCAACCGCCTGCAACTGGAATCGCGGGGCGTGTTGCCGGAACACATTCATCTGGCAGGTATCTGTACTTATCAGCATGCCGATGAATTCTTTTCTGCCCGGCGTCTGGGCATCAATTCCGGAAGAATCTACAATGGAATTTTGTTAAAGCAATAAAGTCTCCTCCCCAAGAGGAGATTTTTTTGTATCAAAACAATCATACCGGTTCCGAGTTTCCTGAGAAACTACAGAACCGGTATGACTTTTTTATAGAAGGGTCGTTCAATAAACCTGATAAGAATCAGTTCCCTTTGTGCCGGTTGGCGCGTCGGCGTCTGATGTCCGCCTTCATTTTGGCGGCACCCGAACCGTGTGCACCGGTGATATAGGCTTTCTTTTTAGCCTTGGTCTTTACCTTCTCTTCCTGAGGGCCTTTCTTTTTGTTTCCGCCCCCTTTGAAGACGATTCCTCCGGTAATGACCTGGTCGATGTCATCTCCTCCAAACTTAGCCATAAAGACAGACGGACAGATTAATGATGGAACAGACGTACACCGGTAAATGCCATGGCAATACCATATTTGTCGCAAGTTTCGATCACATGGTCATCGCGTACGCTACCTCCGGCCTGAGCCACATAGCATACTCCGCTCTTGTGAGCGCGCTCGATGTTGTCGCCGAATGGGAAGAAAGCATCCGAACCCAAAGCCACATTCGTGTTCTGTGCAATCCATGCAGCCTTTTCCTCGCGGGTGAGTGGTTCCGGTTTTTCGGTGAAGAACTTCTGCCATTCTCCGTCAGCCAATACATCCATATAATCATCGCTGATGTAGATGTCGATGGTGTTGTCGCGGTCTGCGCGGCGGATCTTCTCAACGAACGGCAGGTTCATTACCTTCGGGTGCTGGCGCAACCACCAGATGTCAGCCTTGTTACCGGCCAGACGAGTACAGTGGATACGGCTCTGCTGTCCGGCACCGATACCGATAGCCTGACCGTCCTTCACATAACAAACAGAGTTACTCTGAGTGTATTTCAAGGTAATCAGAGCGATGATCAGGTCACGTTTTGCTTCTTCCGGGAAATTCTTGTTTACGGTCGGGATATTCTCGAAGAGGCTCGGATCGTTGAGCTTCACTTCGTTGCGTCCCTGCTCGAAGGTGATTCCGAAAACCTGCTTGGTTTCGATAGGAGCCGGAGTATAGTTCGGGTCAATTTTGATGACGTTGTAAGTACCGTTTCTCTTGGCGCGCAAGATTTCCATAGCCTCTTCGGTGAAGTCAGGAGCGATGACGCCGTCAGAAACTTCTCTTTTGATCAGGGTAGCTGTAGCCGCGTCGCAAGTGTCGCTCAGCGCGATGAAGTCACCGTAGCTTGACATACGGTCGGCGCCGCGTGCTCGGGCATAAGCACAGGCAATAGGAGAGAGCGGAATCTTCACATCGTCCACAAAGTAGACTTTCTTGAGGGTGTCGCTCAGCGGGAGGCCCAAGGCAGCTCCGGCAGGAGAAACATGTTTGAAAGATGCCGCAGCAGGCATGCCGGTTGCTTCTTTCAACTCCTTGACCAGCTGCCAGCTGTTCAGAGCATCCAGAAAGTTGATATATCCCGGACGGCCGTTCAGGACTTCGATTGGTAACTCACCTTCGGTCATGTAGATGCGCGAAGGTTTCTGATTCGGATTGCATCCGTACTTCAATGCCAATTCTTTCATGTTATAAAATATTTTGGTGATTGTTTGCAAAAACGATAAGGCAAAGATACTACAAAATGCAGAGAAGAGAAAACGGAGCAACAAAGAAATATCTTTATTAACGAATAAAACCGCCATGCAGGAAGTCCATGCATGGCGGCGGGGTCCTCTATCAAGGAATGTTTTTGCTTATTTGGTCCATCCGGCTGTCCACAGGTCAGAAGCATCCAGTGCGCCCTTGCCGTCGAAAGTACCTACATATTTGTTTGTGAAGGTGAAGTTCTGTCCGGTCTGGTTGCCGCTGCTCAGGAACATATCGTTGGTGTAAGGATTGTTCTCGTCGCCTTCAACCTGTTTCACCAATACGCTGGCAGAAGTAATGCCGATGTTCTTGAGGCTTGCAGGATTGTTCATCAGATATTTACCAGTTTCGCTGGTTTCCACCCACAGGTCGTTGGTCTTTCCTGTGATAACTGCATTCTCGATAACTGCGTGAGTTCCTGCTCTCAGTTTCACACCGGCAGCCTTGGCACCGGTATCCTTGTTGCCGATCAGAGTCAGGTTTTTCAATACCGGCTGAGAGAAAGGAGAAGCGATCATGTTGTCGCCGTTGTTGTCTGCCTCGATCAGGCAGTCACAGTCGGCACCTTCGGCCTGGTAGGCAATCCAGTTGCTGCCCTGACCACGCCAGCCTTCGGTCCAGTCGAAAGAGTCATCACCGCAGTTTTCCACGATGGCGTGATCCACGTTTACCGTACCGCCGAAGAACTCGATACCGTCGTCGTTACCGTCGCAAATCTGAAGGTAAGAAGCCTCAGTGCCGCTACCTACACCGTAGAAAGTAATACCGTTTGATTCTGTGTCAGAAGACAGAGACTGTCCGGTGTATTCCATGCGGATGTATTTCAGTTTACCGGAGTTGTCCTGATCATAGCTTCCGCCATAAACGGCATTACCGATTTCAGATTTACCCTGTCCGCCCTCTACGTTGATCGAAGCCTTTCCGCAGATGTGCAGACCACCCCAGGAACCGGCCTGAGCTCTTTCGGCTGTCATCACGATAGGCTGCTCGGCTGTACCTACGGCATAGATCTGAGCACCCTGCTCGATAAGGATATAAGAGATATTGTCTGTATAGGCAGAAATGATTTTCACTCCCGGTTCGATAGTCAGTTTACCCGGAGCCTGAATCTGCAGCTTACCGGTCAGTTTGTAGGTCTGTCCCTGTTTCAGGGTTACATCCTTATCGGTGATTCCGTTCAGCTCATTACCCACCAGAACTTCGTTGTTACCGGATGGAAGATTGTTGTCACCGTTTTCTTCATTTTCAGAACAAGATACACAGGCTACAGAAGCGCAAAGAGCCATGCTTAAAGTCGCAAACTTAAAAATGTTCTTTTTCATTGTTTCTTTTTTTAAAAGTGGTTGTTATTGTTTTGTTTTCTAGAATTTGTAAGATACACTCAGGTCCAGATCGATACCGTCTTCGTAGCGCTCAACCTCCACTGTCTTGTTGGCGACAGGCAGTTCCTGCGAGAGCACAAAGTCGGAGTTCAGCAGATTCTTGACCTGCACTTTGGCACTGAGCCGTTTGTTGAACTGATAGCCCAGATTCAGATTCAGGGTGTGCAAGGTTTCCTGATACACATCGCCCTGCTTTTGGATACCTACTGCCTGGATGCGCTTGCCCTGAAGATTGTAGAGCAGGGCTACCGACAGTTTGCGGTCTTTGCCGAAAGAAGGCGTATAGCTCAGGTCGGCATTGACGATATAGGGAGAGGCACCTTGCAGTTGTCGTTCGGTGTTGGTGTAGACCATTCCGCTGGGAAGCTGCACATTGGTATACATGTAAGATGCATTGACCGAAGTGCTCAGGTCTTTGATGATTTCTTTCCGTACCTCCACCTCAATTCCGGCAGCCAGACCGTCTGTGGCGTTCTGGAAAGAGTACTCACGCGCACCGCCGGACACCCATTGGGTTCTTTCGATCGGAGTTTCCAGATATTTGTAGTATCCCGTAATGGCAATCATGTCGTTGCTGTTCGGGCGGAACCATTCATAACGCAAGTCAAAGTTGTAGTTATAACCGTTGGTCAGGTCGGCGTTACCGCGCAGGTTGGCCGATCCGTAAGACTCCTGATATTTGAACGGAGCCATTTCTACAAACTGCGGACGCGTGATGGTGCGTGATGCTGACAGTCGGATGGCATGAGCCTTGTTCAAGTCATATTTCAGGTTCAGTGCCGGGAAGAAGTCGTTGCAGTCCAGATTCCGGGTTTTGGCTCTGTTGTCTCCATCCTCATAGTATTCCACCCACTGGTGACTGTTTTCGAAACGGACACCCGCATTCAGCGACAGCTTGTCCCACAGCAGAAAGTCGGCATCAATGAATCCCGCGGCAATACGGTTTCCGGCACGGTAACTGTTGCTGGGCACCTTACGGCGGTTTATCGTGATGTTACCCTGCTGCACCTGCTCAAAGTTCAGATATCCGTCCGTGTCGTAGATATTGTCGAAGGGAGCAAACTGCTCGTTGATTTTGTCTACATTATAAAAGAAATCCACGCCCGTGAAGTCTCTCTTCTTGTCTTTGAGGGCAGCTCCCATTCTGATTTTGTCGTTCTTGTTGAAGTGATAGGCCACTTTCAGGTCGCCCACCCATTCATCCTCATTCAGTTCCCCGTAGTAGCGCATGATTTCCTGCTGGTTCAGCGTAAAGAGTTTCAGCGATTCGTCGTCCTGAATCTCGTACATCACCTGACGGCGGTCCGGCTCGTCACTCTTGGAGATATTGTACGATCCGCTCCAGTCCGCTTTCCAATGACTTCCGAATTCGTGGTGTCCTGCCAGCTGATAGTCCTGCAGATTATAGATATGTGTTGTCTGGTTGCTGCTCAGCAGATGATGCTTCTCCTCGTCGAGCACGTTTCTGTTCATGTAGCTGTCCGAAGCATTGCGGGCATAGAAGAACGTTCCGCGGATAAAGTCAAAGCGTCTGAACCGGTAGTTGGCGTTGAAGAGTCCCGACAACTTGTTTTCCTGTGTGTATTTGTCGTAGGTGTATTCGCTTTTAAGCACTCCCGTAGCATCATACGATTTGTTGTATGCATCGTAAATGTTCTTGTAATCCGAACTGACACCCAGAGAGGCCATCAGATCCAGGTCGCCCTGATTCAGGTTGAAGGTCTTTCCCCATCCCACATTACCGCCCAGATTGGGCAGAGCCTTTCTTTTACGGGTTTGGAAGGAGGTAGGGAAGATGTCGTGCGTCTGTGCGTAACTGTCATAATCCTGCAACGGCAAGTCAAGAGCATTCCGGTCAATCTTGCCCGACGTGAAGAGCGTGCCCTGGCGGTCCATCTGATAGAAATCGTTGAAGACACTACCCAGAGTTCCTCCCGTGTTGAAGGAGAGTGAAAGGAAGTCGTCCGTCTTGTTTTCCTTGGTGCTGATATTGACATGAGCTCCCGAGTAGTCGGCAAAGGTAGAAGGACTGTATACCTTGCTCACCGTGATGTTCTGCACCGTGGAAGACGGGAACAGATCGAGCGGAATCAGCTTGTTGTCCGGATTGGGCGAAGCAATCGGCATTCCGTTCAGGGTCGTGATACTATAACGGTCACCCAGTCCGCGCACCACCAGCTGTCCGGCATCGGCAATGGAAATGCCCGAAATGCGCTTGACACCTTCCTGCACGTTCGAGATACCCTTGACGCTCATTTCTCCGGCGCCCAGATTCTCAATGGCAATGTTCGACTGTTTTCTTTCAGCCAGCAACATGCGCTCCAGTTCCAGGTTCTTGCGTGCGGTGACCATAACCTCATCGAGTGACTTGTCATCCGGTTTCATGTCCACCTGAATCTTCACGGTTCCTTTTGCGGGAACTTCTATTTCAACATGTTTGGTCAGGAAGGACAAGTAGGAAACTTCCAAGATATACTTTCCTTTTTTGAGATTCTTAATGTTGAAGTTTCCGTCGAGATCAGCTACCGCTCCGGTTTTCGAGTTCAATATTTTAATGACGGCACCATAAAGCGGTTCGTTCAGATCCGTATCGATAACCGTTCCCAAAATGTCACCGGCAAATGCCTGCTGCATGGATGAGGCTGCCAGCAGAGCGGCGCAAAATCTTAATCTGTTTCTTTGGTTCATGCTCTAGTTTCCTTTTGTTTTCCGCTGCAAAACTAGATGCAAGTTCTTACGATATTTTTACAATTAGATAAAGATTTTAATAAATAAAGATATGTAAAAGGATTGAAATTTTATGTTCATCATATTGCGAATCTGATGTATCATTTCAGAAACAGAACTGTAAACAGGAGGGGCATGCCGACAGCATTTTATATTCATTGAGAACAAATGCAATTTTCATTTTGATGAAATGAAAAATTCATGCTGATGATTTTTTCAGAGAAAAAGGATAGGGGTTTTTAAACCTTTTTGCGTTTTAAAAACAGAATAAGTATTATAAGATAAAAAAGTGAACGGATGAAAATGATGATGAATGTTCAGAAACTGATTTTAGGATTATGCTGCCTGATGGGGCTGACCGGGCTTAAGGCTCAGACCTCAAGGCCGCCGAAGTTTGAAGTTGCTCTGCACGCTGGAGTGAACAACAGCTATGGCTGGGAGCTGGAGCCGGAGTTTTTTTACAATCCCTGCCGTTATTGGGGGATCGGTGCCGGTTTGGCCTATACCGGAATGCTCGGTACAGACAACCATCAAGGCGTTTCTGCCGACGGAAGATACCGTTGGCTGTTGGATGAGGACCGTCCCTGGTATCCGTTCAGCTTTCGTCCCAAGATGCGTCTGTCCACGCCGGTTTTTTCTTTGGGTTCAGACCGCGAGAGCGGATTCAGCATATCCCTGTATCCGGGTATTGTCGTGCCTTTTCCTATGAATCCGTCTTATACCGTAAATTATATTCCAAATGTAGACCAGTTTGTCGGGTCGCCGGTAAAAGTCGGCACTGTGAAGGGAAGCGGCGCGCGGCCGGTCTATTATTCGGCACGCGTGCAGCTCAACTATCATGTGGACCGCAATTTCCACATCTCTTTGGGATATACTCTCTCAGACTACGACCTGTATGGCGGTATGCGCCGGCTTCAGATAGAGGGAAAAGAACTGAATCTGCAAAATAAAAAGCTGATGCATCTGTTTACGCTCGGGGCGGCTTATGAGTTTTAGGACTGAAAGTTATTTCAGTCCGGTTGCTGTCCGTCATGGGCTTTCCAGACACATTCGCTCAGGGTCAGATTGCTGAATATCGCTTTGAACGATGAGTTTTCTGGTGAGCAGGCGTAAATGCCGAATTGTATTTTTCCGTCACCATGATGCATGTGGCAGATACGCATTTGAGTGAAATGTTCTCCGTCCTGTGAACACTCGATGCAGAAGTCGTCTTGTCGTCGTGAAAGGCGATACCACATCGTTTTTATTTTTGCGTCGATGGCTGTTGTGGCCCAGTCGGAATATCCGCAATTTGTGACGACGCTGCCCAAGTGTTGGAAGGTTTCATTTTCATATTCTACACTTCCTTTCAGCCAATTCTCGCTGTCAAGGTACATCACGATGCCGCATTGGTCAAAGCGGTGGTGGCTCTCGGAAAAGTCTGTTTTTACGGTGAAACTGAAAAATTTCTCTTCTGTTTCCATCTGAAAGACAGGGGCATTGTCGTTTTGAAAATGGTAATAGGTACGCTGCCAGAGATCGGTTTGAGGTTTTGTGACCACTTCGATGACCTCTTCATGGACTGCATAGCTCTGAGGCTTGCGTGTCCATTTGAATTTATTGATGTCTAGTTTCATAGATAGTATTAAAAAAGAAAAGCCGCTGAATTTCAGCGGCTTTTAAAATCTTTTGTGGAGCTGGAGGGAATCGAACCCTCGTCCAAACAGGGAAATCACATGCTTTCTACACGCTTATCCCGGCCTTCGGTTTTCGAGCAAAAGCAAGACCCGGGCCACCCACTTTTGCCTTATCCTCTAAAATTTCATCCCCTATGCGAGGCCATACGGAACTATCCCCGATTTAGCTGCACCACTGGATCAGAATGCTTCGGAGCAACAGCTTCTGAGTGATGTCTCGTTTCAGCACCTGGTGCCGAAATAAAGGTAATCTACTGTACTTCGATTACGCAGCGAGAGCGTAGTTGTTTTCGCCAGATAAATTTCTGGTAACTGAGATTATAGAGGCAATCACCGACCCTCTGCGTGCTTACACGCCATTCCATCCTGCTGTCAAATCCGTGTCAACCCCAAGATCTTTTCTGAATAAACTTTCTGCAAAGTTATATAGAAGTTTCGATTCCGCAAAGAATTTAACTTAAAAATAGACGGAAGTCTGTAAAATGCCTAATAATGTGGCCTATATTTGTTTCTACCGGAAAAATATGTTTATTTTGCAAACATTTAGACAATAGAATCTTTTGCAGGGAAAGTAAGGAAGAATGGCGTTTGAGCCATTATAAAAATATGGCGAACATGGAGGATGGAATGAACTTATGGGAGCGGAGTGTCAAACGTCTGTTTGACATCGTGGCATCGTTTCTTGGATTCATTCTACTGCTCGCTGTTTTTCTTGTGCTTTGCTTTTGCTTGGGGGGAGCCGTGACAGACCGTTTTTAAACTGAAACATCCAGGTAGTCAGGAGCATTTTATCTTTTGAATATTCGGACCGTATCCGAATGTTGTTCGGCCCTTGTATGGAGACTCTCGGGATGAATTGCCTCTGTCGTGGAATATCTTGATGAAGATCTATTGCGTGCATGGCTCATTGTTGATGATTTTGAAATTTGTTCAATCAACCGCCATCTTAATAATATATAAACGGAAAAAAATTGAAGCATTATGATAAAGAAAATTTTGGTTGCATTTTTTCTCTTTTGTGGTTTGGCACAAATGGTTTCTGCTCAAAGTACCATGTCGGATGAGCAGGTGATGCAGTATGTCCTGGAAGAAAATCAAAAAGGAACACCACAGAGTGAAATCATTTCTAACCTGATGAAACAGGGTGTGTCTTTAGATCAGATTCAGAGACTTAAAACCAAATATTCCAAGCAGAATGACGGAAGTGTCATGGGAGCTCAGGATTTAACAGGTGCTTCGCGTTTAAGAACGAATAACGGCAATACAAAAAATACGCTGAAAGGAAACTCCATGCGTAAGGGAGAAGAGCAGCAGATTGACTTTTCAACCATGTCGGCTTTTCAGAAACAGCAGTATCTGGAGAGACAGCAGAGCCAGTATCTTAACGGGCTGGGCTTTGTGCTGCCCGACTCTTCGGCCATGTTCAATGATATCATGAATCCGAAAGAAGAAACCAATAAAAAGAAAATTTTCGGTCATGACATCTTCAATAAGAAAGAACTGACTTTTGAAACGGATATGAATATTCCGGCTCCGGATGACTATCAGTTGGGAGCTGGGGATATGGTATTTATTGATGTTTCCGGAGCCTCACAGGTTTCTTTTAACGGAGAGGTTTCTCCCGAAGGAACGGTACATCTGGAAGGATACGGCCCGATTCAGGTGGGCGGATTGACTCTGGCACAGGCTAATGCTCAGGCACAACGTCTGTTGGGACGCTATTTTGCCGGATCACGCGTGACCTTGACCGTAGGCCAGACAAAGAGTATTACGGTGAATGTGATGGGAGAGGTTAACATGCCGGGTACCTATACACTTTCGGCTTTTGCAACTGTGTTTCACGCCTTATACATGGCCGGTGGTGCCAATGATATCGGTACATTGAGAAATATCAAGGTGTATCGGAACAACCGTCTGGTTTCTACCGTCGACCTCTATGACTATATTCTGAATGGAAAACTGTCCGGAAGTATTCGTCTGGCTTCCAATGATGTCATCGTTGTAGGGCCGTATGAAGCTTTGGTACAGGTAGCCGGAAAGGTAAAACGTCCGATGTATTATGAAATGCGTCCTACGGAAAGTGTGGCTACTCTGTTGAAGTATTCCGGAGGATTTGCCGGCGATGCCTATCAGGATCAGGTGCGACTGATCCGAAGCAATTCTGGACGTAAGGAAGTGTTCAGTATTGATGAGTTCCAGATGGGTACCTTTAAGGTTGCCGATGGTGACTCGATTTTTGTGGATTCCGTATTGGACCGTTATGCCAATATGGTAGAGATCAAAGGCGCCGTGTTCCGTCCCGGAATGTATCAGGTGGGTGGAAATGTGGCTACAGTGCGCCAATTGGTAGAGCAGGCCGGCGGACTTTCTGAGGATGCTTTCACAGCCCGTGCTGTCATGCATCGCCGTAAGGCTGACCGGACCTTGGAAGTAATCCCTGTTCCGATCAAGGAGATTATGGCCCACGAACAGCCGGATATTACTCTGAAGAATGAAGATGTATTATATATTCCGAGTCTGAAGGAAAGCCAGGATGAGCGCACACTTTCTATTTTTGGAGAGGTATATTATCCGGGTATCTATAATTATGCCGAGAATACTTGTATCGAGGATCTGGTGCTGCAGGCCGGTGGATTGAAGGATGCCGCTTCTACGGTCAAGGTGGATGTGTCTCGTCGTATTCGTAATGCCAAAGCGAAAAACCCATCATCTGTTGTGGCAGAGACTTTCACCTTCGAACTGAAAGACGGATTTGTCATTGACGGGGAGCCTGGATTCAAGTTGCAGCCGTTTGACGAAGTCTTCGTGAGAAAGAGCCCAGGCTATGTGGAGCAGAAGCACATCACCATTGAAGGTGAGGTGGCCTTTGCCGGAACTTATACGCTGACAACTAAGGGAGAGCGTTTGAGTGACTTGATTAAGATGGCGGGCGGACTGACTTCGGAGGCTTATCCGAAGGGAGCACGACTGATTCGCACCTTGACAGAGGCTGAACGTATGAAGCAGCAGTCTTTGAAGAAGTTTATCGTTTCAAAGGACTCTGCCGAAATCAAGAAATTTGATTTGAATAATATCCGTTACGTGGGTATTAATCTGGACAAAGCGATTGAAAATGAGGGTAGCAATGAGTGGGATCTGGTTTTGCAGGATGGCGACCGACTGATTATCCCTCAGTATTCAAATACGGTAACAATCAACGGAGAAGTGATGTATCCTAATTCCGTGGCTTACATGCCGGGAAAAGGATTGGACTATTATATCAACCAGGCGGGAGGATTCAGTGTCAAGGCACGTCGTAAGAAAGTGTTTGCCGTGAATATGAACGGTACGGTGACTCGTGTACGCAAGGCAAAGGATATTCAGCCGGGATGTGAGATTGTTGTGCCGACGAAAGAAGAAAGAAAGCGTGCGGTATCTCTTGGAGAGATCCTGAGCATTGGAACCACTGCAGCCGCTCTGGGTACGATGATTTCTACTTTGGTTAAATAAAAGTAAGGAAGAGTTTACTTCTTAATGAATTCAAAGAAAAAGAATATGAAGGAAAATTCAAATAGCTTTAAACTCCTGCATGGTGAATTGAAGTTCGACGCTTTGTTCAAGCTCATGTGGCGTTTTCGTAAATTATATCTCATCAATCTGGGAATTGCCTTTGTCGTAGCGGTGATTTATGCGCTCAGCTTGCCCCGCTATTATGAAACAAAAGTGTTGTTGGCACCGGAGTATTCCAACGGAGGTAGCAGTCTGGGTAATTTAGGCGGCCTGGCTTCATTGGCCGGCATCAATCTGGGAAGTATGGGAGGAGAGGATGCTCTTGTGCCTACTCTCTATCCGGATTTGATTGCTTCGACTGATTTCCTGGTGTCTTTGTTCGACGTGCAGATCATTACTAAAGATTCCACTTATCGTGGCTCTTTGAAGGAATATATGCAGAACGAGCAGAAGGAGCCTTGGTGGACAATGGGAATGAACAGCATTAAGAATCTGTTCAAAAGTCCGGAATCTGAGGATGGAAATGCGCTGACTCCAGATCCGTTCTATCTGTCCAAATCGGATATGATTATGACCAAAATGATAGCCGGTAAGTTTGAGTGCGCAGTGGATAAGAAAACAAATGTGATTACCCTGGTTGCTACCGATCAGGACCCTCTGGTATCAGCTCTGCTGGTTGATACGGTGCGGATGCGATTGCAGGATTTCATTACGGAATACCGTACAAAGAAGGCTTGCAATGATTTGGTGCGTATGGAGCAGTTGCGCGATGAGGCTGAACGTACTTATAAACGTAATCTGGATAAGTATACGGCCTATGCCGATGCCAACAGAGGTGTCGTCCTTCAGATTTATAAATCACAAATGGATGAACTGAAGAATGCCACGCAGACTTCGTATAATATCTACAATCAGTTGGTACAGCAGGTGGAGCTGGCCCGGTCTAAAGTGTTGGAACGCACACCGGCCTTTACGGTGATTCAGAATGCCACCGTACCGGTTTTGCCTGCCGGCCCCAAGCGTTCGTTGATTGTCATCATGTTCTGTTTCCTGACTTTCTTGGGAACAACCTGTTATATTATCTTTAAAAAATAGTGTGACCATTTAAATATGTTGCTGCTAGCTTCTTTTTACTTAATAGCCCTGGTTTTGTCTTTTTTTGTTTTCTTCGAAGACAAAAAGGATATCTATACACGCGGCTTTTTTGTGGCAGCGGCATTGGTACTCTGTTTGTTTGCCGCTTTACGTCCAATCGGAGCGGACGCTGATTCGCGTACGTATGCCTATTTGTATGAGAATGTGCGTGCTGAGTTTATCGAGTTGTCCTTTGTTTGGATTGTGCAGTTGGTGCATGTGCTGTTTGAAGATGTCCGTTGGCTTTTTGTGATCTATGCACTCTTGGCGATTCCGGTACATATTTATGGGGTGTTTCGCCTTTCGCCTTACATACTGTTGTCGTTGCTACTCTGGTTTGCACATTATTTCCTCATTCAGGATTATACTCAGATTCGTGTAGCCGTATCCATCGGACTGTGGTTCGTAGGCTTGGTGTATCTTGGTGACAACAAACGGTTGAAATATTTTTTTTTCGTCTTGTTGGCCATATTCTTTCATTATTCGGCCGTGGCCTATCTGTTGCCTCTGTTTTTCTCAAACAAGCCGCTCACGCTGAAAGGACGTTTCTTCTTGGGAGGAATTATCGTTTTTGTTTATGCACTGTATTTCGCGCATATTGATTTGATTGTATCGTTGCCAATTCCATACATGCAGAACAAACTGGATGATTATGAGCGAATGCGTGATATGGGAATTATGGGAGATGAGATCAATGTCTTCAATGTCATTTTCTTGTTTCGTGTCCTTCTGTTTTTTTATTTTCTGTTGAAATATTCCCGACTGGTGAAGCATTATCCCAATGCAACCTTACTGCTCAAGGTGTATTGCTGTTCTCTGGCTTCTTATGTAGGATTGGCAAGTTTGCCGATTGTGGCCGGACGTATCTGCGAACTTTATGGTGTCGTAGAGATTATTCTTTTCCCGATGCTTCTGAAAACCATACGTCCTTTAGCTTTTGGGCGTTTGTTGCTTGTTATCTTTGCGTTGGGATTGTTGTCCTTAAACTTATGGTATAATCAGTTGATTAATTTTATTTGAAAAACTTATGGAAAGTCCGGCTATCATAGATATTTTGCTTGCGACCTATAACGGGGGGCGTTATCTGATTCCTCAGATTCAGTCTTTGCAGAATCAAACCTTCCAGAACTGGCATTTATGGATTCATGACGATGGTTCCAAGGATGAAACGCCTGCATTGTTGGAGCGTTTTGTGCGCGAAGATTCTCGAATAACCTGGATTAAGGATGATGTCCTGCTGCATAGCGCTTCTGAGAATTTCATGCATTTACTGCGTTTTTCTACGGCCGATTATACCATTTGTTGTGATCAAGATGATATTTGGCTGGAAGACAAACTGCAAGTGCTTTATGATGCTATCCGTTGCCGCGACAATTCTCGCGTGCAGGCTGTTTATGGTAACGGCTATATGTATCATTGTGACCGGGGAGTTATTCAGGGACGTTCCGTGCTTACTCCTCCGGAAACATTAAAGGATGCGTTGTTTCTGAACGGTGGCATACAGGGATGTGCCATCTTGTTCAACCGAAAAATGCGTGAAATCTGTTTGGACCGTCCTCAGAAAATTGCCATGCACGATCATTTGTTTACCTTAGTAGCCCTTACTTTTGGTGAGTTTACGTTTGTTGACCGTTATCTGATGTTGTATCGGAGACATTCTGCTACGGTTACCGATGCTGTGGATGGTAATTTCCGCGAAAAGACAAGTGCATTTATCAGTAAGAAAAGTCCGATATTGGATTCTTCTCATTACGAAGCCATAAAAAGTTTTTATTCACACTACCGGAATCAGATTCCGGATTCAAAATTGAGAGTACTGGAGATCTTCTTCGGATTGGAGCATTGTGCACCATTCCGCAGATTATGGCGTGTGTGGAAGCATCACTTCAGATTATACAACCGCAGATATCTGTTACTGCTTAAGATGTTGGTCAGACCTTACATGAATCATTAAATGCAAGGTACAAAGTTATGACTTTAGGTCAAAATCTAAAGTAAAGTAGGATAAAGGCAAACAATAAAGGCTTTTTCAGAAAATCTTGTCTGTATATTTATCTTACCATGAAAATAATTTGTACCTTTGATTTAATATTAAGAGATAAGAGAATGGATATTGCCTTTATAATACCAAAAAGAGTAAATAGGGGGCCGGTTCTTGTTGTTCTGGAATTGGTAAGACAATTATTACTTCATAATCATCATTGCAAGGTGTATTATATGGATGAAGGGGGAGAACTTTCTTTTCCTTGTGAGACGGAGTATCTTTCTTTTTCCCAAACGATAGATTTTAATCGTTATGACATTGTGCATACTCATGGGATACGTCCGGATATATATGCTTTTTACCATAAGCCTCTTTCTTGCAAGGCAAAGCTGGTTTCTACAATGCATAACTATATTCTCCGTGATTTGGCTTATGAATATAATAAGGTTGTGGCGCAGGTATTCGGACGAGTGTGGCTTTGGTCTTTGAAGCGCCATGATAAGATTGTAACCTTGAGCCAGGATGCTTTAGGATATTACCGTTCCTTTTTGCCGGAGTCTAAGTTAGCTTATGTTTATAACACCCGATCATTGGATCAGACGAAAGTGCTGCCACAAGCACTTCGCGAACAAATCATAGCCTTTAAAGGAGATAGTTTTCTGATTGGAGCAAATGCTATCTTAACGAAAAGAAAAGGCATCGACCAATTAATAAAAGTACTTCCGGGTTTACCATTTTGTAAACTGCTTGTGGTAGGAGAAGGTAAAGAAAAGATAGGTCTTGAGAATTTATGTGTTGAGATGGGGGTGACTGATCGGGTACTGTTTTTAGGTTATCAGGAGGATGCTTATCGTTTTCTACCGTATTATGATCTCTTTGCCATGCCAAGTCGTAGTGAAGGTTTTGGATTGACCATTTTGGAAGCGGCACAATATCACAAGCGCCTTTTATGCTCGGATATTCCGATTTTCCGCGAGTTGCTGACGGAGAAAGAAACGGTATTCTTTACATTGGAGAATGAGGAGTCTTTGCGCAAGGCCATTCTTTATTTGAAAGATCATCCGGAAAAAGGCGATTGCTTATATGAGCGTTATGAGCAATATTTTTCTCCGGAATGTTTTTATCGTGGTTATGAGAAGATATATAATTCTTTGTTGGATTAAATTTTAGGTTTCATGTTTTCTGTATTATTATCAGTATATTCTGGTGAACATGCCGAGTATTTAGATCAGGCCTTATCAAGCATTGTTCATCAAACTTTAATGCCAGCAGAGATTGTGTTGGTTAAGGATGGCCCCTTGACAGACGCCTTGGAGCAAGTCATTGATACGTATTTGAGTGCTTATGAGAATTTGATAAAAATAGTAGAGCTTCCTTGTAATCAGGGATTAGGACATGCCTTGAACGAAGGTTTGAAAGCATGTAGCTTTGATTTGGTGGCTCGTATGGATACTGACGATATTGCCAAACCGAATCGTTTTGCCAAACAGATGGAGGTGTTCTCCAAATATCCGTATTTGGATATTTGCAGTTCTTGGATTGAGGAATTCGAATCAAGTCCTCAATGTCTGTTGGCCGTGAAAAAAGTGCCCGAGAAGCATGAGGAAATTATTCAGTACGCCAGACATCGTTGTCCTGTAAATCATCCCGCAGTTATGTATCGAAAGCATGTTGTTCTGGGGGTCGGTGGGTATGAAGGCTTTCCCGAAGACTATCGTTTATGGATTAAAATGATTTTACATGGCTGTAAATTCTACAATATTCAGGAGAGTTTGCTTTATTTCCGCTTCTCTCGTGCCACGATAAAGAGACGTGGCGGTATGAAATATGCTATTTCGGATGTACTTTCTCAATGGGGCTTTTACAAGCTTGGATTTTTGAGTTTGTTTGATTTGGTTTACAATATCTCCGTGAGAAGTATCGTGCGTCTTGTTCCGACTAATGTTCGTTTCTTGATTTATAAGAAATGTATGAGACGATAAAACAACAGCATCCAGTCTGTCAAAAGAAAGACTGGATGCTGTTGTTTTTATGAATAAAGGTGGCATTTACAAACCGCAAAACGATTTGTGATGTATTGGCAAAACAAAATGTTTTGATTTAAAATGTATTTGTTTTCATTAACTCAAAACGATTTGTGTATTTTTATTTTGCACTAAAATAGTGATTTATATAAATGTCATTTAAACTTTGCTTAAATGCTCTATAATTATTATATTTGCATTGCCAATCATTATTTAACAATATAAAAACAACGAGTATGATGGAGGTCTTAAGCCCCCAGTCACGTACTCGTTGCGTGTGTTAATTAATGATTGGCGTCTTAATTACAGGCTGGGGGCTTTTTTAACTCCATACCCAACAAGAACCCCAATCAAGGTAAGCCCCCAATCAATCCAATCCCAGGCACCGCCATGCGCCCGATCCTTATATTCTAGGGCTGAAGCAATGCCCACACCGGACAAAGTTGCACAATACCAATCGTCGGCCATCAATCCGATAGCCATACCACCAACAAGGTGTTTGTAGTGGTTACTCTGTTTGAGCCAATCCCATACTTTTCTCATACCGATAAAATGTTAAATAGTACTCCCAGAGCAACAGCAGCATATACCGTTGCGCATCCCACCAGACAGGCGACAAGGCTCTGCCAGCATACTTTTCCGTCCACCACCAACGATATAGCCAGCGTCAGTACCAGCATGGCAATAGCGCCTATGCTGACGATTCCGATTTTACCGGCATTGCTCAGATCATTCTCTTGGAGCATTGCCACAAATGTCAGTAATGAACAAACATAACCAGAGGTTACCAATGTTACATAGTTCTTCTTGATTAATTCTTTCATACTATTTTTGTTTTATGGTTATTATAATTTGATTATATCATTAGTTTCTTGATCTCCTCTACAATCGCTGTAAATTCATCTATGTAAGTACTCGTCTTGTCTGAATACGGGAAACCTGACATCGAAATTTGATCACTGTTGTAGTCCATACTGCCTACATTCACAAGGTTTCCTTCTTGTCTTTCGGAAATTTCTACATGAATGGCTTGTAAGCTCTTTTTTCCATCATATTCGTCATACTGATAACGCACGCTATAAGTCGCATTCTCGGTTTCTGTTCTTGCATCAACGATACTTGCGCTTCTGATTGTCTTTAATTCGTTCATAGTTGTTTTTGTTTTTAATTAATATAATCTAACTCATTTATCTCTTCGTATGGTAAGGATATAGGGTTGTTTTCACATATAATTCCGTCCACAACTTGTCCTCCACCAACCGCTCCATTATATCCTCTGTAATATTTTCCATTTTTATATACTTCGGAACCAAAAGAACCAAATGCGAACGACCGGTCAACTTTTCCATACGCATCAACATGTTCGATTTTTATAACTTTTGGTGAAACTCTACAACGGCAATTGTTGGCTTTGTCTATCATTACAATTTCTTCATTGCCAAAAAGAGCATATAGTTTGTTCATACCGCTTCCACTATTCTTTCTATATCCGATAATCTTCCAATATGCCCCAAGTATACCCTTGCCATACACATCATTAATGCCTCCCATTCTTGCATCCATTCTATACGGATTTGACCCAACAGTTTCAAGTCCCCAAAAGTTAATCGTTGCATCGTCTCCATTTACATACAGACTTACAGGAGGCTTAACGCCTCTTGTTTGTAAGAAGTTTACCGTTAGATTATCCACATCTATATTCTCGGCAGCCAGCAACGGCTTGCCGTCCTTTGTCGTGAACATGGCAATCTGCTTTCCAGTGTTATCCTGAATCAATGTATTGTCAGCGGTGAATATCATCTTGCGGTTGAGAATATCAATGCCGGTATCCAACAGCCTTTCGTTCTCAGACGCACTCCAAGGTGTGGCCAGGCTTCCCCGCTCCACTTTGAGGTTCCGGATATATACGGTGGCTCCCCCTGTGCCCAGTCCGTATATGATAATAGACGCTTTATTGGTTTTCAGTGTCTGTGTTACACTGATTCTTTTCCAGCTATTGAGTGGATGACTGGATATATTGATCGTGTTGGATGCGCTAACTCCACCGTCTTCGAACCCCACGGCAATCTGTGAGGGCACGGATGCTTTTTTATACAGGTCAAAACTGACCGTGAAAGTTGCTCCTTCGCATACATACGCTTTCCCCTGATCCGACAAGCCTCGGAACAAACCGCAATAATTGGCAGAGAACCATAGCTGTAAGCACTTCCCGGCCGCAGAATCATTGACTACCGAAGCTGTATATGTCCCACTTGCCCCATTGGTGTACCATCCTTTGATGTCATTTTGAAATGACGAATTATCAATCAGATTCTCTCCCCCTATTGATTGGTTGATTTTAAGGCCAATGCTTTCGGCGGTCTGTTTGATTTCGCTGGATAACACTTCATTGTCCCATTTGGACGGATACCAAGGCATTGGATCTGTAAGACCGTCATCCGGCACGTCATAAGCTCTTATCTCGGATATGGTGATTTTGCCTCCCGACACATAATCTATACGGATTTGCGCCGGCCCATCACCAGTAAGTGTCGGAGCTGTATTGGTGTTCCGGTAGATCACATATTCCTTATTTGCCGAGACAACTGTGGAAGCGGTAAGGCCATTGTACGCCCACCCACCAACATTGGACGTCTGCAAGCATATTCTGGACGAGGAAGTGAATACACATCCATCGAACTTTACTTTAAAGGCTGCTCCGTATTTTTTCCCCGACAAGGCACGGTTAATGATCCAGTCATTAAGAATCACCTGGTTTGCTTTGTTTTCCCCGGTCACTACAATGGCACTTTGGGTATTGGTGATGTAGTTTAGCCCGCCGCCGGATATTTCTTTCCTGACCGTTAAGGTGATCTGATCGGGCAATTGCGCTATATCTGAGGAATTCTTCTCAATTTTGGCTTTGACATCTTCAGGTGATGGCGACCAATCGGTGGCCTTTGTACTCTCTTCCAGTTTGATCTGGGTCAGGCTTAGCAGCACGTTGGCTTCGGCGATGTTAATGGTCAGGCTACCGGCATTCTTCGCCACGTATGTCACCGTATATCGCTTCCACGCCGTTGTCACCGCGAAACTGTTCAAATTATACGCTTCTCCGGCTTTGATGGTTACCGCTTTAGCTGCTTTAGCGTAAAAGGACAAGGAATATTTCTTGCCCACCTCATGCCATAGCCCAGTATAAAAAGGGGCTTGGCTAATTCGATTGCCTGCAATATCTCCAACGCCCGCATGTTTGAATTCAAGATACGTGCCGTAAACTGAGTCTGTTTTGACTTGTGCAGTCGTTTGGTTCAGATTCCAACCGGTAGTCCCTTGGGAAAAGTCGGAGTTTTTCACAATGTTTCTGCCACTCACCTGAATACCATCCACCGCACCGTCTACAATAGCCTGTACGGTCTTTCCCCCTACAGACAGGTGCAGACCATCCGGATCATAGAGTTTACCGTCAGCCGTCAGCGTAAGCCCGCTTTTGGTATGCTTAATATAGCCGTTGGTCATTTCCCAGCCGGTAGATTTGTTTGTGTCGCCTACAAACAGGCGGGCGGCTCCCAGTACGTCGATATAGCCCTTGTTGGCCAGCAGAACCGAGGTGGCCACATTGATGAACTCATTGAACGGCTCCCATTTGGAAGATTCAAAAGATACGGCCGAGGTATGTGTGGCCTTTACGATATATACCGAACTGTTATAAATAACAACGTCCCGATACTGATCGTTGTAGACATACTGCGTCTGGGCGGTCCATGTTCCGCGCGGACGGAGCATACAGCCTTGCTTTCCGTCGTCGCCTGGTTTGCCCGGATCTCCGGTATCGCCTTTTTTCTGTTTGACAACCGCCACTCTTTTGGTAATGGAAGCCTTGCCATCCACAGAGCAAACAATCTCCACATACGCGCTGTCGGCGCTCATGGTATTGATATAGAACTTCTCATTGCTTCCTGACATCTGGGCGGCGGTACACCCGGATATCGTGCCGAACTTCCAGGCACATATACCGGCCGTTGATGCGGCGCTGGAATAGCGCATGGTGAGCTTTGTTGCCCCACGGTAAGCGGAGAGGGCAAACACAGCCTTCCCCGAAGGACCCAGCTCACCGCCCAGGGCATTGCCGGACGGATCGCAAGCAACCGCATGTGTGTCGTGGTTGAGGATAACGCTGTAAGCGTCGTCCCCATCCTTGTAGTTCCAGATTGTGATTTGTCCTCTCGCTATAATTTCCATATTCTTTTATTTTTCGCTTGATTTCATGGTGCTGGCAGCTGCGGCAGTACCCTTGCTTACATCACAAACAAAAGTTGCCTTCTGGTCGATGTCTGTTGCCGGAACAGTGAGCTTCTTGCCTGTCTTGCTGCCGGTGGTGTTCCAGTCTTCATCTGCGGTTCCAGTCTTGTCATGTTTGTACCAGGTATAGGTATATCCGGTGCCTTCCTTGTCGATTTCAACACCTGCACGCCACAGTTCTGCGGTCAGTTCGGTGTTGCCCTGTCCATTGACAATCTTGTCTCCGGTACTACTGGAAATATGCACCTGTATAGGATCTGACGCATCACGGAAGGAAGCATATGCAGTGAATGTTTTATTATGTGTAGCGCTACCAGAATCAGTGTCAGTAATAGTTACGCGCACATTCAGGAAGTTCAGGACCGCATCTTTGGTCAGTGTCAAGGTCTTGGTTGTTGCCCCGGAGAAACCGCCGGCATTCGTGATCGTCGTCCATGAACCACTGGATTCCTGTTTTTCCCATTTATAAGTGACATTCGTCGTATCCTCCTGGCCGCCGCGCAAGAAATAAGCCACAGCTTGTAAAGATTCCGGAGTATCGTTGATAAAGTCCATACCCTGTGGCTGCTGCACGGTCAGAACTGGGGATGCGGTACCGGTTTCTACCTTGTTCAGAGTGATAACCGCTTTTACTGGTGTGGTCAGTCCGCTTTCCGGATCGGTGTAAGTTCCTTCGAACTGCACATTGTAACTGGTGGCTGCCGTCATGTTCTGCTTGATGGTCAAAGCGTATGGAGCAGATGCAGCTGCGGTTCCGCCCACTTCTGATACCGGTTTTCCGTTCACCGTCCACTTTGGGCTGGTAACACGACTGATCACGCTGCTGGTGGTTCCTGCCACAAACACTTCCGGAGTGATGACCAGGAATGATCCGGTACTCCAATCCGGAGCGTACACTTTAGTGTCTTTGTTATAAAGCTGAGTTAAGCCGACGTTAGTGGTCAGCATACTGTTAATCGCTACCGCATCGTTCAAATCGACGATGGTAATTTGTCCTCTTGCAATTGTTGCCATTTTGTTAATTGTTTAGATTGTGTATAAATAGTTTCTGAATACTGTTTAAATAGCTTTTAATATTGGGTCAGATTGTTACGATACAGTCAAAGTTTGACCGTCCTTCCACATCATCCGGAATGATCCGGATGCGCGATCCTACTCCTTGGTGCGTTTTGTTCCAGATGGCATCTGCTTCTGTATTCCGGCTGGTCCGTTGCCAGCTGAAGCGACCGGCTGGCAAAGAGGACGTGATGTCTGCATCGCCCTGGCGTACCACGGCATACAGTTCGGTTTCGCCCTGTCCGTTTTGGAAAAACAGTCCGTTGGTGCTGTAGACGCTTACTACCACGGCATCCTTGCCTTCGCTCACCGTCTGGAGCCAGTCGGTGGCCGCGATGGACGGTTCCTGGGTGGTCGGTTCGTCCGAAATACAGAGCCATGTGGACCCGTTGTGCGTCACTTCATCGTTCTTGTAATATGTTCCGGCTTTCCATTCCCCCTTCCATGCCGGTACAGGGGTTTCCGTCACCCCGTCGCCGCTGATCTGCCGGATGGTGCCGGTCATGTAGATGTTTCTCAGGAAGGCACTGTATCCGCTCATGTCCATTCCGTTCAGGCGCATGCCATCCAGATTACCCATCATCATCACGATGTTGCGTTCGGTGATGTCCCAGTCGTTTACATCTTTCAGATATCGGGTGTATTCCCGGGTGGTGTAGGCCGATTTCTGGCGGTCCGGGTTCGTAAAGTTTCCGTAGGCCACAAAGTGCATGGCCGTGAGCGGGTGCATTTCATATCCCGGCCTCAGTGTGTAGCGGAAGGTGCTTTCGCCCAATACCTCCGTAATGCGGAAAAAACAGGTGCTGAAGCCGGTTCCTGAATGGAAGATGCCTTTGCAGATGTCATCCACTTCAAGGGCAGCGGCTTCGCCTTCTTCCAGTTTAAGGGTCAGAATTAAGGCTTCTGTATCGGCCGATTCGATGATACCGCCGCCCGGCGCACTCCATTGCTCGTCGGTGATGACTGTAACCCGGTTGTAGCGCAGTTCCGGCGTTTCCAAAAACTCGCGGAGATTTATTCCGTTAAACCAGGCATTTCCCTTGGCATCCACATTCCAGCCAAAACCGGTCAGTCCGGGGACATAGGATTTACTGCCGACCGGGCCTTTGAAATCAGCCTTATTGCCATGTAGCACGGCACTGTCACCGTCGTTGTTGATGGTTTCGGTCTGCACGTTGGTTGCGATGGCTGTGGCTGTACGTATTTCCGTCGGCGTGATTATGGTTTTCAGCAGTCCATCCTGCACGGTAATCAGATCGGCCAGCAGTCCGTTTTGCACTTCCGCTCCTCCGGTTACCAGCAGCCTGTTGATTTCAGCCTGCACCTTGACAAGCAGGTTTTGTAGGATGGCCTTGCCTTCGGCGGTAATCTCTGCTTTGCTACCAACCAGCAA
The DNA here is from genome assembly GCF_003477995.1 of Bacteroides sp. OF04-15BH. Classification (GTDB taxonomy): domain Bacteria; phylum Bacteroidota; class Bacteroidia; order Bacteroidales; family Bacteroidaceae; genus Paraprevotella. The sequence continues at coordinate 124,846 of NZ_QUEM01000003.1, read as the reverse complement.
TGATACGACTTGCGCCACACCTTCGGCTGTTATCTCGGCCTTGTTGGCACCAAACACAGCTCCGTCCAACAAGGTAAGCAGATGACTGGTGCTGTCGGCCTTATCTTTACGCAAAAAAGTTGCCAATGAACGCAGGGCGGAAAAGACATTGTTGTCGCTCGGTGTTTTGGTGTCTGTGGTCTTGATCACGTCGATGCTGGCCTGTTCCGCCTGGCGTTGCAGTTCGTAGTGTAGGGATGACAGCTGATTGTCCACGCTTTTTTTCCAGCCGGTGCCGATCTGTTCGGCAAAGGTCACGGTTGCATCGGTCAGACGGCAAAGCTTGCGTACGACCTTGGTGATACGGGTGTTCTGAAAACCATCCTCAAAATACAGATCCGACTCCAGTCGCACGGTCTGGCCGATGCGCAACGGCATGGCCTGTTTGGCGCAGTGGATATAGTCTGTGCTACCGCTGTAAGCCACCGGCTCGCCGGAATAGTTGGCTACAAAGTCATTTACAGCGGTCTCATAGCGTTTTTCTGCCTCGGTAATGTATTCCTGAGGCATGATCATGTTCCAGGGAAAATACTGGTTGCCCACGATTGGCACGATATTGCCGCCCGGAACCTGTGTATTTTCGTCGAGCCAGATGTTGATTATTTCCCACTCTTTGGTATCCTTGTGCCACTCCGCCTGGAAGCTCTTGTTGGTGTCGTCGCCATATCCTTGCAGATCTCCTGTCTGAAACGAGAGCATGAAGGTCTGTTCCGGCAGAGCCTGCGGTTCCCAGGTCATACCGCTGTCCTTGATGTAGTACACGGTAAATTTCTTTCCGTTTTCGTCTGTTTTGGATTCGGAGCGCACGGCCGTCACCGTGCCGATATACTGCGGAAAGATGCCTGCGAAAGCATCTTCCTCACTATCCTCAAACACACCGTAACGGTCCGTGTTGTGGTCTACGAATGTGGCCCGTGAGGGCAGTTGCAGACGTGATGATCCGTAAGTGGATACGTTGATGTTACGCGTTGAACCGAGCGAGAACAAACGGGTGAAGAAGCGCACCTTGTCGCTGTTGTCTTCCGGTGTCAGACTGGTAAGCCCATTGCCATAACCTAAAGTGACCCGTTCGCCGCGCTCACATTTGCACAGGTTGATGACATAGCCGTCCGCCCACATTTCCGTTTCGTAAGTGCTCGCAATACCGTTACTGCCGAAAGCGGCATCCCAGCAGTTCACATTCCGGTAGTCTATATTCTTGTTTTCGCCGGTGATGACCGAGCCGATAGTCCACAGTTCCGATCCAGCCAGACGGTTCATGTTGTCCACCCACTTCTGCAAGTGCTCTCGAGGACCACCCCACAGCGAAAACTCACTGATCAGCCCGCCATCCGTTTCTGTTTTCATCAGAGCCTGCTGTGCATCATGGATTGGAGCATAAAAACGCAAGGAATAACTGTATGACTGTCTGTTCTTCATTTTTGGCCGATAGGTACTGCGGGCTTTGTAGCGGACGCCCGCCACTTCGATATAGTCGTTTACCTCAATGGGTCGGAACTCAAAGGTGTCAAAGCTCAGGCTTACACTGCATTCTCCGCCCACCTCTTCGGTCACGGTTGAGGAGTCCGACGGGCTTACCGTCAGTTTCAAAGATCCGTCCTTGCTGTATATGTTCAGTTCCATAAATTGCTTTTTTGATGTTGTTTAAAACGGCGTTTGAATACCGTCTGAATACTGTTTAAATCCTGTTTGGTTTCCGGACGCCAATGCGAAAAGGCTACCGGGTATTATTGCGGTTTTGGTTCCCGAAAGGTCACTTTGAGGATAACACCTTTGATCCGTGGGTCACCCCGGTACCACTCCGGAGCATCCGCGCTTTTGTAGTACATGCGATAAGTCCGCAGATCCTTGATGCTGAAGTCCAGCCAACCGGACACCAGGCGGCTCAGGAAGTCCCGGTAACGGGTCAGTAACGTGCTGTCCGTATCGGCCAGGATGCAGAACTGCAAGGTGCGGTCAATGGCCTGCAGCTGCACGTCGAGCGTGTCCGGCAGATCCTCGCCCGTGCGTTCTCGGAAATCCACAGCCGTGTATTCCTTTACTGCCGGCATGGCCAGCAGGGCATCCATGTTGGTATGGGCCTCGGCCGATGTCTCGGCCAGAAAAGCCCCGTAATTCGTGTAAATATCTGTGCCTCCTATGCTGCACAGTCCGGTCAGATCCATGCTCATAATCTTTTCAGAATTGTTGTTAACTTAGCGCACGGTAATGCCTTCGCGATCCATACGCTCCATCATTTCGTAGATGCTCAGCAGGTAGCGGCAGTAGGCCGTGTTTTCGGCGATCTGTGCCAGCAGCCGACTGTCTGCCTGCCGATCCTTTTGCAGGGACACCATCAGGCTGTGGATGCTCACCATGCGGTCGTACACTCCGGTAAACAAGCCTTCCAGCTTTGTTCCTTGTTCCTGCGTCAGTGCGGCATATCCGCCGACGGATGCCGTCTGACTGCTTCCGCTGCTATCCTGATCAGGCAAAAACAGATCCAAACCTTTTTCGGCAGCTGCCTTTTTGGCCGCTTCGAGCAGACGGTTAAAGTCATTCTGGGCAGCCAGTCCTTTATCCATAGTGTCGGCAATGATATCCGTGTATTGCTTAAACTGCTCTTCCGGAGTGAGGCCTTCCGTCTTCATCACCTCGAGCATTTTTTCCGATGCCTGCTCAAAGAGCGGTGCCAGTGTCACGGAATAGGCCATCTGTTGTGCCAGCCCCTCCAGCATGGACACTACCGACTTTTCAAACTCCTGTGCCGCGTCAGAGCCATTTCGAAAAGCATCCGTCAGGGCATCCGACAGGTTGCCGCCCAGTTCGCCGAAAATGTCCGTCAGGTAGTCCTTCATCACAGACAGGGCTTCTTCCTGTTTTTCCGCCAGATTGATAAAGTTCTCCAGGGCCGCCCGGCTTTCGTCGCTCATTTCCCGGGTGTCCAGGATAGTCTGTGCCAGCTCCTTGTTAAAGTTCCCCTGGGCATCCAGCAGTTCCGGATATTCATCCAGCACACTGCCATATTTATCGTGCTGCTTTTTCCAAAACCATTTTCCGGTGGTATAGCTGCCTGTCTTGATCTGCACATCGGCCAGTCCGGCATACTGGTCCTTATAGGCAATCTGTTCGCGCAGCCCGGAGTAATACGGTGCCAGAATTCGCTCCCACCAGCTTACACTGTCCGACTTTCCGTCACCCTGCAATTCCTTCTTAAAATCAGATATTGCCTGTTTATAGACCTTTAGCGAGTTCACGGCCTTACCATAAGGATCTGAGCCGAACACCGTATCCGCTTTTTCGTATTCCAGATTCTGCTCCATGAGCAGCAGGTTATAAGCCCGTTGCTGGGCCAGTCGCTGTTCCATAAGAGCCTCGAGGGCTTCCTGATGCTTGCGTTCTTCGGCGGCACCCTTGGCAAAGAGTTTGGCCGTTTCGCCGATGGTGGCCATCACGCCGCCCAGGATACCACCTTTGGCAAAGCCCTCACCGATGGCGGATATGGAGCTCATGGCGGTTTGCAGGTTACCTAAAGCCTGTGCAGCTCCGGCGGCACCCATATTTTCGGCCATTTCGGCTAGTGATCCGGCGGCTTCTCCGGCCACGGCAGAGATTTCGCTGATACCGGCGGCATAGCTCTTGTAATCCTTGGCCCCATTCAGATCCTCGAGTCCTTTCTTAAAACGCTGGAGCAGTTGGGTCCACTTGTCGCCCTTTTCGCCTTCCTGCAACAGTTGTTTCAGGGCCTTGCGCAGGCGGTCCAGATCATCGGGGCTTTGCTCGATGGCGGCCAGCTGGTCAGGCGCAATAAACGTGATGCCTTCTTTGCTTCCGGTTCCGTTGAGATAGTCCTGCAAGTGTCGGGCCTGGTCGATGAGTTTTTTCAGATCCTGATAGGCCATTTCGGAGTAATCGCCGAACAGGTTACGCAAAAAAGGAGAGTCTTTGCTGGCCTGCGAGGCTTCTTCGCTGTTGATGGCTTCCAGACCTTCGCGTAATTGTTTACGGGCTTCTTCTATGGCTGCGTCTATGGCGTTCGCATTGTCCGCGTTCCGCTTTTCCTGTAAATCGCGTATGTCTTTATCCGTCTGTTCCTGCAAGGCTTTGCGCTTGGCTTCATAGTCCTGATACTTTTTCAGCAGTTCATCCAGATGCTTCTGCTTTTCGTCCTGTTCTTCCTGGTCGATGGCAGCCATGCCCTGCAAATACTCGTTGTCGGCCATTCCATAGGCTTTACGGATCTGTTCCAGATCATTGTCATTCAGTTTGCCGCCCGAGGCCTCCGAAAGTTTCTTTTCCAGTTCTTTGATGTCGTCCAGCTGTTTCTGGTAATCCAGAGCCAGCTGTGCCCGTTTCTTTTCATTGCCCTCAGCCATCAGGTCTATTACCTTCTGCTGATTCTCACGCATCAGTTTCAGGCGGTCTTCGGTCGGATCATATTCTGTCTGTTGTTTTATTGTCTTCTTTTTCTGTGAGCTTCCGGTAATGGAAATCTTTTTTTCTTCCAGAGCATCAATTTCTTTCTGTATTTTCTGATACTCCTCTTTGGTCTTGGTGGCTTGCTGCAACTTCTTTTTCAGACGGATTTCCGCGTCCAGCCCGGCAATGCTTCCCGCCTCCGGGTCGTTTTTACCTGATCCTCCGAGTCCGATACTTTCCAGTATTCCATCAGCCAGTTTTTTCTGACTTTGCTGGAATTTGACTAAATCCTTGATACGGGCTATCTGGTCATCGTAAGCCTTACGGGCTTTGTCTTTTTCGGGATTATCCGTAGTAATGGTTTCCCATTTTCCGCCTAAAAAAGGTATGCCGGTATAGGTTGTGTAGGTCATTTTGGCATCCGTTTCTTCCCACTCCTGTCGCAGTTCCATAGCCTTCTTCAGTTCTTCCTGCATCGTTTCCGATGTAGCAGCTGCCTGCGCCCGTGCCAGCATGGCCTGAATCACTTTGTCCGTATTGCCGATCAGGGCATTCTCAGCTTCCTGCACATTGGAGATACTCAGGCCCAGCTCTTCAAAACGGCTCTGATTGTTGGCTATAAACTGGTTCTGCGCATCAATATTTTGCCCTAAAGCGGTATATTCCGCACTCAGTTCCATCAGCTTGGCAATGACATCCGACGAACTGTTTGCTACTGAATCCCGGAACTCGTCACTGGAACGCATGGCTTCCACAGCTGCTTCCTTGACACCAAAAAGGCTTTTGGTAAAGTCCCATATATCTTTGCCATACATCACCAGCAACGTGATACCCACAGCCAGTGCTGTCTGCCAGGACACCAGCGAGCTGACCACCTGACGCCATACCGGTGTAGCCTTTTTGCCGGATTCGACGAGCGCGTCATGCTCCTTGCGGGCCTGCGCCAACGCATCCTGCACCATGGGGATATTGTTGGAAATCGCCAGAAAAAACATCTGTGGTCCCATAGTAAGCGAAGGCAATTCACGGGCAATTTGCGTGAAGCTCATGCGCAGGTTGTTGAGTTTCGGTGCCGGATCATCTTTTACCGTAGGTGTTTCGTTGTTCTGCACCTTTGCCTTGCGCAGCTTCTCCAGTTCGGCGGTCAGTGCGGCCGAAGACTTCTTCAGTTCCTCCAGCTGGGCACGTTCGGCTGTGGTATCTATACCCTGGGCATTCAGTTGCTCTATTTTGGCCCGTAAGGTATCCGTTTGAGCCTGGAGCGATTGCAGGGCCAGATTGCCCACCTGCTCCATACCCTTCAGCCCCTTGCTGGCCGAGCCGATGCCGGCGGCGGTCTTGTCATCCAAAAAAATCTCCAGTCTGATTGGTTCCATATTGATTTATAGATAATCGTGTTTGTGTTGTTGTGTGCGTCAGTCTTTGCGTGCCATCTTGGTAAAAAAGGTGAGCGGGTCCACACCTTTTTGTTCTTTTCCGTTTTGCCCGCCCGTCATCAGCCGTTGCATATAGCGGCGCTTGGCTTCCTTTTCGTCGATGTATTCCGGAGTGTCGGCCATCATCAGCATCAGGGTGAGATAAGGCGTGCGCAGGATGCGGCGGACGCTCCAGCCCGTGTCCCGGGCTATCTGTCCGATCAGTCCGAACGGGCTATGCGGGGGCTCGTAATAGCCGCCCTTTAACTCCCGTTCCTTTATTGGCTTCCCGTCGGGGCCAAGAGATTCATCGCTCCGGCCGAGGGAATAATAATCTCGAAAGGGCTGGTACGGATCAGGCTCAGCATCACCATCCAGATTTCTTCGAGGGCTACCGGATGGACAAAATGGCGCAGCCACCACGCTGCCACTCTCCGAAAACACGGAAGCCGGACGATGCCGGTGGCCACCATCCGGCTTACAGCCTTGCCCTGTCGGGCGATCAGGTCAGCCTTTTCTTCAAATGTCATCCGGCACAGTTGCTCATGGGTTACATTCATTTCCCGGTACATTCGGGAGATATAAATCATATCCCCATAAGTAGGAGCATGCACGGTGATCTGCCGTTTCCAGCCAAAAATGCTTTTAACCGGCACACTGATGCCTGCTCCGAGCAGCACATCAGCGGCCATTTTTTCAAGTTCCTGTTTCATGGGTTAGGTCTGTTTCGTCCGGTGTCGGTTCCGGCGGATCTGCCGTTACCGCCTCCGGTTCAGGTTCCGAATCTGTTTCTGCTACTGTCCCCCTGGCGGGGGTCAGGGAGAGTCCGGATCTACTCCCGGAGGATAAATCGTGTAGCGGTCGCCATCACCGTCCGGCTTCATGAAGTCCACACGGAACTTGAACGCCAGCACGTTGCTCATGTTCAGGCCGTTCTGCATGTTCGCCTTGGTCAGGCGAGCCTTAGGGATGCGGATGGTCTGTCCGGATACGGTCTTGATGTCCATTTTGTCCACCTTGGAAACCACAGCCGGTGGTGTCCATTCGTCCTTAGAACCTTTCTCTCCACCGATAATGGCTACCAGTGCCTCGGCATTGAGTTTGATCAGGTTGAAGGTAAAGGCCTCGCTGCCCGGATTGGTCATGATGCTGTCCACCGGACCGTCCTGCACCTGTGCCGCATAGACTTCCATATATTGTGGTTCACTACCGGCGGGCTGCAAACCGTTCTGGTCAATCCAGCCGATAGATTGTGTGCCGAATTTCACCTCACCGACACCGTAAATCAGTCCATTGCTTGTATCTGCCATAGTTGTGTTTATTTAGTGTTTGAGAATCGTTTGTATAATAGATAAATGAGGGCTAAAGGCAGGGCCAGAGCCGCCAGGCTCCATCCTGCATGCCAGGCGGTGCGTGCTGGGGCCCGTATGGTTACCTCGTCGAGCTGGCGCACGGAGTCACCGCTGACTGTGGTCTGAGTTTCCCTTCGTCGCACCACCTGCTGCGGGATGCTGTCCGCACGGGCCCGGACGTTCAGTCCGCCACGGCCGTCGGCTTCCACCCGCAGGTGCAGGCTGCCGCTGTCTGCCGTCAGGGCAAAGCCCTCGGGCAGTCCGGTCAGCTCACGAAGGAGAGCGGCATCCACTGCCAGACTCGTCGTCCGGGTCGGGACCGTCACGAAGCTGTCGCTCTCCACGACCTGTATGGTCACGCTGTCCTTGCGGACTTGAGTCGATGTAACCATCCTGGTGGTACTTTTGCAGCTCGCTGCGCAAAGGGCACTGAGGCCAAGAGCGGCAATACCGAGCCCTCGCCACCAGTAGCGACAGCATGCCCGCCATGCGGGTCTGGTTCTTGTTGCTTTGTTCATGTTTTCGTTGTAGTTGTTCATACTGCTGCTGTATGTCCAGGAGCGTGCCGCTCACATTCTCATACAGCTGTTTGTAGATATCCTCCCGTTCCTTTCGGTTGCGTGCGCGGTATGTGCTGCGGCTGATGAGCCAGACCACCACATTGGATAGCACACCGGCGGGGAGCAGCCATTGCAACACATCCATTACGCTCGTCATAGGCTTATTCGTTCAGCATTTCCCATCCGGCCAGCACGTCAGGCATCTGGGCCGGGATTCCGTTTTCCATTTCGCTGATGGCGGCGGCCATGGCACACATGGTGTCCCGGTTGCCCACATCCGGCACGCAGTCTGCCGGAACTCCCATTTTGCCCGTCACAAAGCGCAGATAGGCCGTGGTGTTGTTTTCGTGGGGAGGTGCCCAGCGCTGGATCATCTGGCGCAGGGTGTTCAGTCCGTTCTTGCGGCGGTAGTTCTGCAGGAGCTTGATCAGGGCACGGTAGCCGTGGGCAATCGTGACAAACTCACAAAAGGATTTGTCTTTCTTGCGGCTTCCGGTGATCTCGCCCTGCCATACCTGCCCTTTCACGACCCGGATATTTCCGGGATTGTTGTTGCGCAGTCCGCGCGGCAGTTCATTACTCATGGTGTTTCCTCCTTATTTGGGTTAAACTTCCAATTCTTCACCACCCGGAACATCATCCTGTCCTTCCGGATCTTCACTTGTACCGGCTTCCAAGGTCATGGCTTTTGCTTTAGCAGCCTCCTTGCGGGTATCCGCCCAGTTCTTTTCCGGAGTCACCTCGGCATCCGATGTCTGTGCGGTGCTGCCGTCGTAACTGTAAATTGCGCCGAGTGCCTCCATTTTCTTAGGCAGCACCACGTAGTAGTGACGGAAGTTCACCTCGTTGGCCTGTGTGTCCGGGTTGGTGGCCGCATCGCGGTAATACATCTTCGTGCTGCCCTGGGCGCGGAACACACGCTTCGGATAGAAACAGAATGAGACCTGATGGTCCGTTTCCGACGGAGTGGTCTTGAAGGCCACCTTCACGCCCTCTTTGGTGAAGAACGGACAGTTCTCGAACTCATACACCTCAAAGCCGTACATATTGGCAATCTTTCCGGTAGTGTAGTTGTAGTACTGGTCACGGAATTTCTGGTCATCCCCCAGCAGGTCGTTCACGTGATCCGAGCAGAGCACCAGGCGTCGTCCCACAGCCGGAACCTGCATTTTGTCCAAAGCGCGTTTCAGGGCAATGATGTCCTGTCGGGTACATTTCTTGCGGCCATTATCCATTTCACCCGAAGTAGGGATGACCGGAGTTTTCGCGGTGTTGCTGTTCGGAGCCAGCGCATGAGCGGCTTTCTTGAACTTACCGATGGTGATGGCATCGCCGTGACGCTCGATCACGCTACCCATCTTGTCGTAGGAGATGGCAAAAAGTTCGTCATCACTCACGGTTGTCTTTTTGGTCTGGAATTTGTCCAGTCCGAGCGCGATATCGCCGTCCTCCAGTTCCTGGGCCTGGATCGGATAAGTGGTGTTGTTGATCAGCACATCCGGATCACCGCCCACATCTACCAGGTGTACCACCTCGTTCTGTACGGCCGACGAATAGTCCGACACTCCGTTGAGCCAGGTGTCATCCATACCTCCGCGCAGCTTTTTAACCAGCTCGCCGGTCCATACTTCCGTATAGACACCTTCCAGAGCGGCGCCCTTGGGCTGGAACGCGCCCAGCAGCATCGGGATGACCACGCCGCAGGCCAGCCCCCACAGGCCGGCATCCGGCACGCCCAAAGCTGACAGGATGACCACACTCATCACCACATTAAAGAGCGTACCGCTCACCAATTTCAAAAGTCCTTTTTTCATCGTTTTCATTGTGTTTAAATGTTGTTTAAATACTTGTTGTATGCCTCCTACTTCAGTTCGGGGCAGTCGATGCCGTATTCCGCCTTATAGAGTCGGCGGTACTGCTGCGGGTCTTCCTTGCGCATCAGCTTCAGTTCGTCGGTCGGAACCTCACTCAGTTTTGTCCAGCTGCCGTTAGTCTGGCCGGTCGGCCGGTTCAGCATTTGGGTCGGTTTCACCGATCCGTGCATGGCATCGAAGGTAAGGCGCAGGCTTTCCGTGCCGACGGATTTGCCCAAAGTGATAAAATGATCCTTGCGTGAGGCATCAATCTTGCCCGTCTTCACCGCATCTTCCACCAGAGCGGTAATACCCGACAGCTTCATGGTTTCCAGTTCCTTCTTCAGGTCATCACGCTCTTTCTTCAGCTTCTCGTTAGCGTTCTGATACTCCAGCACGACATTGATTTTCTGCTGCACATCATGCAGCGTGGCGCTTTCCGCCAGCCCCAGCATCAGGGCCACAGTTTTCAGTTGTTCATTCATATTCGTATGATGTTGGTTGGTTTTCCTGTTCAATAAGGGGATACTGTTTTCGGATCCGTGCGACAGTTCCTTGCCGCCAAAGCTCAGACGGATATTGTCGTCGTTGCCGCCGATGTCCACCATGCTGTACTCCACCAGACGGCATCGCGTCACTGTGGGCCGGGTCTGTCCCGGTTTCATCAGGGCCGGATCTTCGGATGTTTCGATAATCTCGAAGTTGGGCGACCCCATGCGCAGCGTGCCTTTGTCCCATTGCTGTTTGGCCAGACGGCTCTCCTCGCGCACCTCGTCAAAGTATGGTTCTCCGGTGATTTCATCACCTTCCACCCGTATGTCCCGGATCATTCCGATGACCGTTCCGCGCTGGTGCATCCACAGCAGCACCGGGTTGCGTTCAAACTGTTTCAGCTCCACCCCGGCCGTGCGTATCCAGGTACCGTAACAGTTCAGAGTTTCGTTGGTTATTCTGATTCGTTTGCTTGTTGCCATATCGCATCTTTTTGCCGCAAACATACAACACGCGGATTCCTGCTGCAAAAAAGTGTGTAACCATTACATAGAAGTGTGTAACCGTTACACAAAAGTATGTAACCATTACACACTTTTTTCCGGATGCGCCGGGCTGCGATTAGCTTTGTCGCAGAAACACACACATAACTGATAAATACGACAAAAAATGGCAAAAGAAAGAAAAGACCAGAGCAAGAACCGGGAACTGGCCCGGGTACTCTATCTGAGCGGACAGACTCAGGAGCAGATTCTGGAGAAAGTGGACGTTTGCCGCCAGACCCTGTCGCGCTGGATCAATCAGGGCGGATGGAAAGAAGAGCGTACCGCCCGCACCATCACCCGTCCGCAGCTGGTCAACAAAGCCCTGACGGCTTTAGGCACGCTGCTCGACAAGGCGACCCGTGACGACGGGGCCGAGATGGACAGCGGATTCTGCGACCGGCTGATCAAGACAGCCACAGCCGTGGAAAAGCTGGGCAAACGGGACAACCCGGTGGTAAAGGTGGAAACCGTGATCGAACTGGAGCAATTCACCGTAAACAACCGGGACAGATATCCCGAACTGACCAATGAAACGCTGCGACTGTTCAACCGCATTCATGGCGACTACATCAGCCACCAGTTTCAGGAAGGAGGCGGCCAATGAACGCCCAGGAAAAGAAAGAAGCCTGGCGGCAGTGGGAAGAACACTGCAAACGCCTCGAGCAGCTCACATCCAAGGAACATGAGGAAACTCCGGCCGAGCGGAACCGCAACATCGCCCGTGCCCTTCGGGACTATGACTATTTCTGCGGGCGCTATCTGAAACATTACTGCGAATGTCCCAATGCGCCGTTTCATGGTGAAGCGGCCCGATACATTGCCGCGCACAAGGAACTGCGCCTGGTGTGTAAATGGCCTCGCGGACATGCCAAATCCGTGCATCTGGACATCGGCATTCCGCTTTGGCTCAAATTCCGTGGCGAGCTGCATGTGATGGTACTGGTGGGCAAGAGTGAGGACAGTGCCGACGGTCTGCTGGGCGACCTTCAGGCAGAGCTTCAGTACAACCGGCATATCATCCGTGATTTCGGCGAACAGTACAACAGCGGCATGTGGCAGGAAGGTGAGTTTGTGACCAAAGATCAATGCGCCTTTTTCAGCCGGGGCCGCGGCCAGTCTCCCCGTGGACTCCGTTTCCGGGAAATGCGTCCCGACTACATTGTGGTGGACGACCTCGATGACGACGAGATGTGCCGCAGTGAGGCCCGTGTGCGTGAAATGACCAAATGGGTGAAGGAAGCCCTGTTCGGATGTTTCGGCGGCAAGGACGGGCGGTTCATCATGGTGGGCAACCTCATCAGCCGCAACTCCGTGTTGCAGCAGATCATCGACACGCGCACCGTGAAGACCATCAGCGTGAATGCCATCACGGCAGACGGACGCCCGGCATGGCCGGAACTCTATACCATTGAAAAGCTGCGAAGCAAGGAAGAGTTCATGGGCTACCGTTCCTTTCAGAAAGAATACATGAACAACCCCATCACCGAAGGAGCCGTTTTTCAGCAACGGTGGATCCGCTGGCGACGGATGCTGAAGCTGAAATATTACGAACAGATTGTGCTTTATATCGACCCTTCCTGGAAATCATCCGGAAAGAACGACTATAAGGCGGCAGCCATGATAGGCCGACCCAGGCGCGGACTGAAAACCGCCTCCCACCGGGAACTGCATCTGCTGCGGGCCTTCTGCCGCCAGTGCAGTGTGGGCGAGATGGTACGCTGGCTGTATGATATCTATGAGCAGCTACCCGAGGATGTCGCCGTAAGCATCTACATGGAGGCCAATTTCATGCAGGACACCATTCTCGACGAGTTTCAGCGTGAAGGCGACGAACGGGGATATCAGCTGCCCATCATGCCCGACAAACGGAAGAAACCCGACAAGTTTGCCCGTGTGGAAGCTGTCAGCCCACTGTGGGAGCGGAGCTTCTTCTGGTACAACGTGAAATTGAAAAACGACCCGGACCTGACCGCCGGCATCGACCAGACTCTGGCCTTCGAGCAGGGAAGCCGTGCGCACGACGATTTTCCCGATGCCTGCGAAGGCGCTATCTATAAATTGCAGAAACAAACCCGTGAGGCTTCGTTTGCTCCCCGTCTGGGTGTGCGCCGGCCTCCTAAAAACTCATGGTAACTATGTTTATAACCGAAGAAGACTACATACAGGTGAGCAGCGACGCGCTGAAGATCATCCAGCAGGCCAACGAGGCCAACCGGTTGCGAGCCGAGCGGCGGGCCACCGAACGCATCACCTCTTATCTGGGCGGCCGTTACGACATGGAGCAGGCCTTTGCCGCCGAAGGCGAATCCCGCAATGACGATCTGGTGGGACTGATGGCCGATCTGGCCCTGTATTTCATGGTGCTCAGCCTGCCCCAGAAGATGGGCTATGAAGTGCGCAAGGAGCAATACGAAAAGGCTGTGGCCTATCTGAAGGAAGTGCAGAGCGGCAAGGTCGTGATGAATCTGCCTGCGCACAGTGAGAGTGAAGAAGACAACACCGGCGACATGATCCGTTACGGAAGCGACCGCCCCAACAACTATATATGGTAAAAAGGCTATGAAGAAAAGACCGAAAATAGAATATTACAACCGCATGCGTCCTGCCCAGCAGCGTCGCCTGCGCGATATGAGTATAAAGCTCCAGTTATATACCGAAGCCCTGACCCGCCGTGATCTGGCCGACTGGCGACGGGCATGGCAAATGGCCATCAATGTGGATTGTCCCAACCGCACCCGTCTGCTGCATCTCTACACCGATGTGGAAGTCGATCTGCATCTTACGGGCTGCGTGCAGCAGCGCATGGGCTTTGTGCTGAACAAGAGTTTCAAGCTGTGCGATGCGCAGGGGGCGGAGAACCGTCAGATTACGGAGCTTTTCGAATCTCCCTGGTTCAAGGAACTGATGCGCCTGGTATTGGAAAGCACCTATTATGGTCATTCGCTCATAGAGCTGGGCGACGTGATAGAGGTGAACGGCCGTCCGGCCTATAAAGATGTAAAACTGGTGCCCCGTACGCACGTTATCCCTGAGTTTGGAGTCATCACCACTTATGAAAACGAAACCTGGCAGACCGGTTATGATTACCGGAACAGCGAGATGGCCGACTGGTGCATCGAGGCCGGAGGGACACACGATCTGGGCCTTTATCTGAAATGTGCCCAACAGACTATCCCGAAAAAGAACATGTGTTCGTTCTGGGACATGTTCGGCGAGGTGTTCGGCATGCCGCTTCGTGTGGCCACAACCACCAGCCGCGACCCCAAGGAGTTCGACCGCATCGAGAATATGCTTCGGGGCATGGGAGCCGCCTCTTACGGCCTGTTCCCCGAAGGCACCACGGTGGATCTGAAAGAAAGCAGCCGTGCGGATGCCTTCAATGTGTATGACAAGCGCATTGACCGCTGCAACTCGGAAATTTCCAAAGGCATCCTTACGGTGACGATGACCATGGAAGACGGCGCCAGTCTGAGTCAGAGCGAGGTGCACCGCAAGATGCTCGAGAACCTGATCCAGAAGGATTCCGACATGGTGCGTGATCTGGTGAACTGGCAGCTCATCCCCCGTATGGTGCGCCACGGGTTTCCTGTGGCCGGCTATCATTTTGAGTGGGACGAATCCGTGGACTACACGCCCGAACAGCAGGTGGCCTACGAACGTCTGATACTCGAGCATTACGAAGTGGACACGCAATATTTTATCGACAAATACAATGTGCCACTCATCAGGCGGAAATCCGACCGGCAAGCCGTATCACCGGTTCCTGCACCGAAGCCAGAGAAAAAGGAAGGCAAAGCAAGCCAACGGCTGGCCCGTCCGGAGGAAAGCGGTTTTTTCGACTGAGCCCCGATGCCTATAAGGGGCTACACCGAAGATATGCAGAAACACTGAAACTGGCTGACGACGGAGATGGACTGGAAGAGGAAGATGAGGAGAAGGACCGCCTGATGGAGAATCTGGCATCGGCCTTTCCCTTGCTCATGGCCTGGCTGTGGCGGCAGAAGGACCTCCAACCCGAGGATCTGAAACAGGAAGAAGTGCAGCAGTTCATCCGCAAACATGCCGATGTGCTGGATCATGCCGTAGACGTTTCGCTGCGTGAAGTGCCGCTGGACGAAGTCAGCGTGCGGCGTCTTAAAGACTCGAACTATGTGTTCAGCGGCATCAAGACCTTTCACGAACTGAACGAGGCCCTGCCGTCGCTTGTGGGTGATGACGGACGGATCAAGCCGTTTAACCAGTTCTTAAACGAGGTTCAAAGGATTCACCAGTCCTATAATGTGAACTATCTGCGCACGGAGTACAATCTGGCACAGGCTTCCTCCCTGATGGCAGCCCGCTGGAAGCAGTTCGAGCAGGACGGCGACCGCTACCTGTTGCAGTACCGCACTGTAGGCGACAAGCGTGTACGCCGCAGTCACCGCATGCTGCATGGCATTACACTGCCCATCACCAGCAAGTTCTGGAACGAATATTTCCCGCCGAATAACTGGAACTGTCGCTGTACCGTGGTACAGGTGCGAAAAGGGAAATACCCCGAATCCAACGAACAGGAAGCCATGAAACTGGGTATGGAGGCCACGGCGGGCAAGTACCGTGAAATGTTCCTGTTCAATCCCGGCAAGAGCATGACCTGTTTTCCGGCTTACAATGCCTATACACGCAAGGCTTGCGCCACTTGCCGCCAGCGACCGGGAAACATGGAGCTGGCCGCTAACATTCCAGATAATGAGTTGTGCCGGGCATGCCAGGTGATGAAAGGGATGATTGAAAATGCTTCTGAAAGAATAAAAAGATATTCGGAAGAAGATTGGGAAAGAACATATATCTCAGCAGACAATCATGGATTTGTAGTGACCCAAAAAGAACGTATCAAAGAGGCACAGGCAAGCAAGCAGGAAATACAGAAGTTTGAAAAGGAAATGCGCATGTGCAAGGTTATTGCCGACAATGGGCATGAAGTGGAATACCTGCAAGGAGTAAACAGGCCTGCCGGTCAAACTTACGACATTACTATAGACGGAATTAAAACTGATCTGAAATGTATTGAAGGTGGTGCTGGAAACATCGTCAAATATGCGAAAAAGGCACTGTCAAAGCAAGGAGGTGAAGCTGTGGTTTTTGAATTACCGACACAAGATGTCAAATTCTATGAAGCCATTACAGAAGCCAGAAGAAAATGCAATGGGCGTATC
Organism: Bacteroides sp. OF04-15BH; assembly: GCF_003477995.1. GTDB lineage: Bacteria > Bacteroidota > Bacteroidia > Bacteroidales > Bacteroidaceae > Paraprevotella. The sequence continues at coordinate 108,997 of NZ_QUEM01000003.1, read as the reverse complement.
TTTTTTTACATTGCCAGAGATAGGTCATTAAGAGAGGTACTAAAAGAAAGAGGCCAGTAAAAACCAGCCTCGGGGCGGTACACGGTCTTTCGGCCCTGTCCCTTCGTATTGCTACGCACCACAAATATAAACAATAAAAACTACAATGCAAACAATCTGCCGAAAAAACAGAAAAAAACAATGGAAAAACAAAAGCAGCAGGAAGAACATATCAAGGTAAGAAAGGAACTGCGTAGACGTATCAACAAGATGATCCGCCTTACACTGTCGGACTTCAAGGTGGAAGCCCTCGAGCAGTTTGACCGGAACTTTGAGCGGGAGGCCTTCTTTAACCAGAAATGGGCCCGGCGAAAACATAACGATGACACAAGCCGCGGACTGCTGGCCGGAAGCGGTGCCCTACGCCAAAGTATTTCCGGCAAGGTTACCGACCGTCAGAGTGTGGTGATCGAAAGCACTGTGCCCTATGCCCGCATACACAATGAGGGAGGCACCATTACCGTGACCCGCAAGATGAAAAGCTACTTCTGGTGGCGCTATCAGACGGTGACCGGAGGAAAGGCCGCCGACGGACTGAGCAACCGGCTTCAACGGAAAAAGAACGGAGCGCCACGTAATAACAAACGCAATCAGGCATTGAATGAAGAAGCCGCCTTTTATCTGGCCATGGCCTTGAAACTCGTGGGGAGCAAGATTATCATCCCCCGCCGCCAGTTCATCGGCATGCACCCCGAACTGGAAAAGGCCCTGCGTGCCATCTTCGAGAGCAACGTGGCCGATATCGCAAGCGGTCCGGACTCCGTTTAAACAGTATTCATACAGCATTCAAACACTATTCAAATACTATTAAAACAAACTTAAAAGAAGGAAACGATTATGAGAAAAATGTTATATCTGGGACTGATGAACCATTTGCTTGAACTCAAAGACGAGAGCGGAGAGTCTGTGGTGCGGCACATTGACCTGTGGAACGAACAGGTGGAGTTTATCGAACAGGAAACTCCCTTCGACACTCCGGCCGTGTTTATCGAACTGCGCCCCACAAGCTGGACCACTTTGGGCGGTGGGGTGCAGCAGTCCAACCAGAACATCCGTCTGCACATCGTCACCACCTGGCATGGCAGCGCCACTGTGGGCAGTGTGTTCCTGGAAGAATCCCTTCAGCGCTTCGATCTGCTGGACCGCATCGACGCGCATCTGGCAGGCTACAGTGCCGTGAGCGGACGCTGTTCAGTCAGTATGATGCAGCGCACGGGCAGCACTACCAACCACAACCATGAGGAACTGGTGGAGGATGTGAGCGACTTTACCTGTCTTCTGACAGACGGCGGGCCGGAGGAGTAAGGCGGGCCGAGGCGTTGATGATGTTGTAGAAAGTCTTTTCGCAGATGGGATACAAAGGGCGGATATAACGGCGCAGAATCTCCCGATTGGACAGCCCGCTGCGGGCATGCTCATCGTAGATCCGGAGAATATCAGCTACACGGTGTGCGTAGCTATTGCCTTTAATGTTGCCGCTTTTCTGCATAGGTTAGAATAAAAAACAAGAAATTCAGTTGGTTAATATGCACAAAAATAGTACATTTACGATTGAAAAGCAACCGTTATGCGATTAAAAACGACTGTCTGAGCTGATTTAAGTGTAATTTTACACCTGTCGCGACAAACATACAGAGTACAAACCCTTAAAACAGCAACTATGGCTATCGACTATAAAGTATTAGGCATCCAAAAACCGGGTTCTCAGAATCCGGAAACCACAAAGTATTATCCCCGTCCGGCAGCAGCACAACGTGTCGAAATCGAAGAACTTGCCAACGAAATCAGTTACAGTACCACACTGACCGATGTAGAGGTGGAGGGAGTCATCAAGGCACTCATCAAGCAGATGCAGCAGCATATCGCATCTGGCCGCATAGTGGCACTAGGTAAATTTGGATCTTTCCGCGTGACCTTCCACGCTCTTGGACAGGCAACTCCCGAAGAAGTAAAAGCCGCGGATATCAAAAAAGTAAATCTACGATTTTGCCCGGGCACAGGATTGAAAAACGCGCTCGACCTGCGCAACCTGAAATTCCGAAACATTGAGGCGGGAGCCCAGCCAGAAGAAGATGAACTGCCTTAAAAACTACCGTGGTACCTCAATCCGTTTACCACGGTAGTCCGAAAGAAGCACCACGGTTGTCTCAACTGACCGCCGTGGTGCTTCTTTTTTATCCTTTTGGCCCCGGAACAGGACCATCAAACAGCATTTACCAACCAATCAAACAACTTTTACGACTATGAACGCAATCTATCTCACAGACCTTGCACAACTTTATTTCCCTCGTTCCACGCAAAGAAGCGCCGTTACGCAGCTTCGGCGATGGGTAAAACTCAACCCGGAACTGCAAAAGCGGCTCGAAAAATTGCATTATCAGAAAGGCCAGCGGGCACTGACACCCCTACAGCATCAGGCAATCACGGAATTTCTTGGAGAACCATAACCGGACACCATAACACACAAAAAGAGGCGGCTCACGGCGAGCTGCCTCTTTTTGTTTATTCCGTAGCTTGTCAATCTTCCAAATAAAAGTCCTGTTCAAGCAGTTCCTTCATATATCGGTCCCTTTCCGCCTTTGACTTAAAGTCGCTCCGTAATGTTACCCATGAATCCGGATGATCCAGATTTTTACACTTGATAATTGATTTTCCGTTGCGCTCTTCTGCCCGGATAACTATAAATCCCGAATCGCATACTTTCTTTTGATCTCTTGCATTCATACTATTGTAATTTAAAAAGTTTAAACTTGTATTGTTTTATCAGACTCTCCAGCCAGTCAGCCTGTGCTGTTGTCTTAACATCTACAATCACAGCCGTAATCCCTTTGCCGTTGGGCTTGCGAAAATGCAGCTCACAAGGCTTGTCGTGATCACACCAATGCTCCAGGATTTGGTACGCATAGCTGTCACTCGCCTGGATGGCATAACGGCCAAAGATGGGGCTACTCGGTATCGGCATAATAGACAATCTCTTTCCCGTAGATCTCCGCCGTTGCCTTTTCGCACTGACATCCTCTGCTATCCTCCCATCCGGGCATCATCAGCACCACATCGCACTCCAGTAGTGCCTGTATGTCCTTGCCCATGTGCTCGGCATAACTGGCATTTGCGTTGGGTGACGCATCGTATGGGGTGATAATCTGGTATCCCTGGGCACGCAGATAATCATACCCTTTGCGCAGTGTACGGCGTATCTCATAGGTATCTTTACCGCTGATCGGCAGACTAAGATAAACCTTTTTATCCAGCTGTCGGACGAAATGCACTCCTCCGGCATACAGTCCACAAGGGATTCCGTCTCTGTTGTAACATTTGGCACGCAAGCTGCAATAATCACATGTATTATCCTTATCATCAGGCACGGCAAGATATGTTGTGCCGTCAATGACTATTTTATCTCTGTTTAAATCCATTTTAAAACTCCTTTAAATACAACATTTTTTTTATCCTTTCGATAATCGGCATTGCAACTACCGGCATATTTGTCGGCTATGTTCAGCCCCTCGATACCGTCACGGCAGATATGATAGAGGTCGCAGTCAAGGCATTTACGTTCGCCGGCAGCTTCCACACGATAGCGATAATTACCGATATCAAATTCTGATCCGATGGGGCGGTCCATGTTATTCCTCCTTAAATTCCTGTTTTTCTTCAGCCTTATAAAGGTAGACATCCATGATGGCGGTTTCCGCGACTGCGGAAATCTCATAATCGGCGAGCGTGCCTTCCATGTGCTTATCAAATCGTTTCACGGCATCGCGCAGATCCGAGGCTTGCACCAGCATGTTCTGGCTGCTTTTCTTCTCGACACCTGTTTTCTCATCTAAAGTGATAAAGGCGACCTTTGCCTTGAACCACTTATCGGCATCCTCATCCGTTGCGCTCACAATCTCGCTGTAATTGGCTCGTTTTACGGCCTTGACTTCATACTCACCAGACATAAACGGCTCGATGTATTCCAGGAAGCGTTTCTCTGCTTCGGTAAAGCTCAACGCATCGACGATGTAAGGCTCACTCACTTTCTTGACCATTCCGTTTTCCATAGTCTTTTCAAACTTCACTACACACTCAAAATATTCTTTCATGATTTAGTCCTCCTTATTTTTTCCTATCTTAAAATTCCATCTATAATGTTCTCTGATATTTGTAGTCATTGCTTCAATGATCTTAAACAAGAGTTTTGCGGGCATCTCGTTGGTATTTATCTTTTTAATATAGACTACACCATCTCTGTACTCCAGTGTTGCATTTATTTCAACAATCGGATTTTCTTCTGTTCCTTCTATTTCTTCTGCCATATTACTCTGATTTCTCAATTCTAAAGGTTATAACCGGTGTTCCGTGGATGGTGTAAACCGTAAGTTCTGTTTCAGTCATCTGGATGCTATGCGTTACGCTCAGCAGTTCCATCTTGTTTCGCCTCTTGTATTGGTAATCATACATTTCATATTTGATAGTTCGGAGCAACATCTGCGCATCGGTTTTGCTCATGTTTTTGGTAAATTCCCCAAACGGTATCACAAAATTCAGGATGTAGGCCGGAACGGGGCGCTTGTGATAGATCTTCTTGATATAATATCCCATAGTTTTGTCCTCCTCGTCAGGTAATAGATCCTCTACATACGCCCATCTGCTAAATGGGTATTGTTTCATTATACGTTTCAAATCATTTTCATCTTTAGCAACAAAATCAAACCAATCTCCATTTACTACATGCTTGTTTATTTCCGGCAATTCATCTGTAGTGTAATGCCATGCTCTGTTTTTTTCCCATTTTGCTCCGGCAATAAAAGCCTTTTGGACATCACACTGTTCTGATACTGTAGAGTATATCAGACTATCTTCATATTCTTGCGCAGCCTGTTTTTTTTCGTCTTTTATCATAAATCATTAGTGTTAATTGATCGGGCAGTTGATCCAGTCAGCCACCCGATCAGGTTACTATTACATGGCACCTATTGACAGAGGCAGGTTTTCGTCCTTGCCTTCATCATTTTTAATGGTTACCGTGATGAACTGGCCACTCTTCGCTGGTTTGTATGCATCTTTAATAATACTGATACCTTCCATAAAATCAGGATCACCGGATTTTTCGGCCAACTTCTGAAGCTCGAGTACACGGCTTGCCTTGAGCTCGCCTTTGCGGTTTTTAACAAGCAGGCTCATGACGGTTTCAACAAGTGCGGCACTGTTGTCATCTTTGGCAAGGGTTGCCAGATATTCCTTTACCTTGGCAATACCGGCATCTACCGTATTGTCATAGGCATCAAGAGTTCTATAGCCGAGGCTGATGGTCATCTGTCCGTCACGAGTGCTGAAGGTGTCGCTCTTGCGGTTGATTTTAACCTTAAACAGTTCCTCTTTGGTTTGGATAATGGAGTCAAAAGCGGCAAACACTCCGGCTTTGACAGCTGCCATTTCTTTGCTGAGTTTTTGCAGGCGTTCGACCATGCTTCTTACCGTTTCATCGACCAGTTCACTGTAGGCCTCACGATCCGCCTGGATACGCGCTTTGTTTGCTTTTTCTTTAGCATCAATCCGTTGTTTAAGTTGTGCCATCTGTTCCGGTGTCAGGTTGTCTAAATTGATTTCGTTTGGTTTCATAATTCTGATGTTTAATGGTTATTTATCTAAAACTTTTCCTATTGTTGGTTTGGCCACATACAAATAGGCCACTTCCTGTATCTCGATTTTTCCTGTGATAGTCAGAGGTACTTCCGGCATTTCTTTGGCGAACATTTCCTTAAACTGATTCACTTGCAAGGCTACAGCTTCTTCCCTTGACTTTTTGGTATTTGTAGTGGTCACATATCCCACTTTGTAACTGTGTTTTCGTGGGCGGTAACCTTGTGGAGCGGTGCATGTCACGGTGATGATGCCTACATACGTCTTGTCTTCCTTATTTGTCATCTTTCAATATGTTTTTAAGTTCTTGAATTTGTTCTTCGTTTAAATTCCCGTCAAAGTGGGAGGCGGTGAAGGTGATGCTGTGAGCATGATAAGTCTGCTGGTATTCCTTCCGCAGCTTCTCCAGCTCTTCGTCGCTGTTCACGATCCTGTTCGGGGTGATGCTTGCACTGGCAGCCTTGCCGCCGTAGTGTATGGTGACTTTGTGGATGTAGTGCTTCATGCTTCGCCTCCTTCCTCTTCGTCTTCATTTTCGCCGAAGGTCGCCATGGCACGTTCGTGCTGTGCTTCCCCTTCGGCAAACTGTGCGAGCTCGGCCATGATATAGGCCCGGTCCTCGTGCGAGCAATAGCGTGTCTCATCGAGCAGCACGCTTTTCAGATTCTCAATGATTTCTTCCATATCGGTATGTTTTTATAGGTTATTATTTTACTCTTTGTTAGCTCTTGCAACAATCTGACGGTATGTCTGCTTTAATTCTTCATAACTCTGTTGGGATATTGGCTTCTTGCAGCGTCCATATTGGCGTAACCATCGATTCAGTTTGGCGATATTCATTTGCCGTTCAATCGGATCGTCTACATCGTATGGTGCGTTCAATCCGGAAATTTCACATGATGTACGGTAAATACGGCATACTAAATTGTATTTCCTCTTTTCGTCTTTTACATGCTTGCCTTCCGGATCAATCAGATTGCTGATAAGTCTTCTTGCTTCATCTTTATTTAATAGGGCCGATGTATCGGTACGTCCGCCACTATACTGACTGATCAGATTACGATACGTATCTTCATCCAGACAAAGCTGGCGTTTAAGGCGGTGAATAAGCTTCTTTTGCTCATTCGTGGCCGGGAGTGTCAATTTCCTGTTCATATTCATCCTGATTATTTGTTTTTTCTGTATCCAGCCACATTCGTTCGGCCCCTTTGTCCCATATCGTATAGTATCCTTTAGGGCCGCCTTTTCCACGGCCGATATAAATTGCGCGAAAGCCTTGTACCTGAATACGTACAAAACAATCACGTTTGACGATATAGGCTGTTTTTCCCTCCACTTCCTTGCCTTCCACATGGCTTACATAAATGAAAATCTTGCTGCGGAACTTCTTGCGCAAGGCGATAATGCCTTCAGCAGTGGCATCGTACTGATTGACGAAGTACTGCAAAGAATCCACGATAACGACATCAGGACTGCGTTGCTTCTCCATAAGTTCGTTCAGATCCGGAACAGTCAGAGCGTCCGTAAAGATTATCTTCTGGATTTTCGAACGGATACCAGCTTCTTTCAGATCGTTCTGGAACTCTGCACTGAAGCCCATTTCCAACGATGCGACCAGAACCCGGTATCCCATGCGGTCAAACTCCTTGGCCAATTGCAGCACAAAACGTGTCTTGCCATGTCCGGACTTGCCGTAAACAATCCAGTTGCCGCCTTTTTCCTTGTTTCCGAAGGCTTCCCGAAACGGGGCGGAGAAAGGAATGAAGCTATATTTCCTCTCTTCGATATTGGCAATGCTTAAAGCCCTCATACCTTCATCTCTCCTTTACTGAGTTCCTGACGAATCACCACATCATCAATCATACTTGCCAGTTCGCGCAGATCATCAGAGAACCACACAGAGCGGGGATCATCGGGATTAGGCTGCTTCTTTATTTTTGGAAGCTTGCCCCAGATTGCTTCTGCCGTTTCTTTGTCCGTGATGCCGTTCGCCATGCAAATGGATATGACATCTTTCTTTGTGGCTCCTAACAACGTGATATAATTTCGTCCGAACCGTCCGTCTATCTCATCGTAACCTTCAATACGACCCACATAGCGTTTGATGTTTCTCTCCAAGGTTTCGGTTCCGGCCACCAGACATCCCATACGACCTAAAGTATCATCATAAAGCGGTATCAGGCAGTTCATGGCCGAATGAGTCAGCTTTCCGGCATCATCAATAAGCAGAATCGGATGACGGTCTGCCATGAGGTTCATGTGAGCGGCACATATATCGAGCAAAGTGTCATTATCCATATACCGGTTCACATTCTCACCCATGGCCGTAGCCAGTTTGAGCAGGAATTTGTGGCTGGACCATTTCCGGCACTTCAGATAAACCACCGAACTGTCTCCACATACATTATACAAGTCAATCAGACTTTGGGTCTTGCCACTTCCGGAACGACTGCTGATGCAATACCATTTGTTTTTGCTACGGGCCGCTACAAAGGCAGTCTTTACCTGTCGGTAACTGGTTACCGTGTCTACCACATTACGGGAATTCTCAAAGAAATAAAGGCCTGTGGCAATTTTTTCGGCCATGACATCATCACTGGCGGCGTATTTACCAGTACGGAACTGGCTCATGGAAGCCACGGATATACCACAGCGGCGGGCCAGTTCTGCGGCAGAACTGCCACGAAGGATCAAATTTTCGATATACTGTTTGAGAGCTTGTTTATCCATATTTATATGTGTTTTAAAGGTTGTTTAAACTATCTTGAAAATCTCATGTCTGTGGGGTTCCATTCATAATCATCATCAGAAACCTCTTCCACGACAACCGCGTCCTGAATATCGTCCCTTGCTTCGGAACGTCGGTCTTTATGCTGCCCGTGAATATCGGTAATCAGCGCACGGTCGAGCAGCGTGTTGCTTTTCAGTTGAGGATAACGTGATACCATACTCTGCAAGGTTTCGTCTACCTGACTCTGTCGCTCGATATAATGTTGTTCCAACGATTGGTTGAACTCCCGGACTTTCCGGCGGTGCTCAAAATGTTCGTCTTCCTGATCTATAAGTGCCATCGGCACGCTGGTGTCACGGTGCATGCAGAACCGCAGAGTTCCGATTTCCTTTTTCACCCGGTGGCCGGTTGTAGCTTCCGCGTTGCAGATAAGCACTTGTGACAAATCTTCCGGATCGTAGTGCACCACCCAGTCCTCATTATAGTGATTGCGCAGATCCGGGTTGAAGGACTCGAAATTAAGCCGCTGTCCCATCAGTTCCATCAGCAATCCTTGCCCTGTAAGACGGTTGGTGCGTCCGGTCGTATCTCCCATCAGATACAGGTATTCCTCATCCCCGAACGGCAGCCTCCTATCTCCCGGTGTATTGGCCCAGGCTTTCAGATAAGCGTCACGTTTCAAATCCCGTTCTTTGGCCATAATACTGTGTATCTGTTGTAGCACAACATCCTCAGACGGAATCAGACGGCGGTTCTTGTTCAGAATCTCAATGTTCGGTTGCGAGTCGCGTTTGGCGTTGATATTCACTCCGCTCCAGTTGGGAAGCATCTGGCAATAAGTCTTGTTGATGTGATTGAAATAAGGCTCTATGATTTTGGACTTGGCATTTCCCAAAGCGGCGGGTGTATACACATGCGTCATTCCTTCGTAAAAAGGCACCATGATTTTGCGCTGGTAATTGTCGCTTTGCAACTGCATCGGCTTATATCGGGCTCCGAACAGATCTGCGGCGTGCTTTACGGCATTCCGTAAAGCCAGGCGTATCAGCGCAGGGCTTTCATGGTCGCCAATGGCATAGCCCACCGGATACTTGCAGCATGCGTCGAGCACCACAACCATACATTTGCGGTTGGAATAGGTGGTGTTGACCGTGCGTTTTATCTCCCCGTCAACAACCTTTTCACGCGTAACCTTCTTTTCGTATACCAGTTCCACATCCCATCCGTCCAGTGTCCAATAGGTCATGGCCGTTTCCGGGGCGGTGCGTTTCATCTGCATTTCATACTTGTTTTTCCATGCGTTTCCGCCTCTTCGGTGTCCCAGTGTCGTAGACTCCATTGCTTTGCGGTAAGCCTCCACCGTAGCAGGACTTTTGATCAGAGGCAACGGCTTCTTGCTTCCATCTACTGCATTGCATCGGTTTATCTCAGTTATGATCATGTTGTATTGCTCCATAATCTGAACATTATTCAGATTCATATGCTGACTTAGCAGCTTGTGCATGACAGCCTCACACTCCTCATCCTTCAGTTTACGCGTCGAGATATTGCCATGATTCTTATTGACCAGAGATTCATACCCCTCACGTTCATATTGCAGTGCCTTGCGTTGGAGAGTCTTTCCCGTAGAGGGCAGTTTGTGCGGATAGCGTTGCTCGCCGCGACTGTTCCGCACCTCAAGCAGATCATTCACCATACGGCTCAGTGTATCCCACACATTGACGCGCATCTGACCGGAGCCTATACGGATACGGTTTTCATGCCAAAGCCGAAGCACCGCCTCCAGAATGCGGGCCTGAAGCGTGTAGAGCGAAGCCTTTTCGGGTTTCAGTTTCTTGCCTCCACAGTCGGTATATTCCGTAAAAAAGGAATAGGCTTCTTCGTTATACTCCAGTTCGCGTTCCAACAGACTTTGTTTGGGGAGCGCGTCAAAAGCTTCGTGAGGATCACCGTAAATCTTGATGTATTGCTGTTTGATGTATTCTTCCATTGTATCGAAATAAACAAGAGCAGAAGATTTGGGAGTACTTCGGCGGGCTATCATGATAAGACCACGTGTAACCTTGGAATAGTACGTTCCTTCCGGAAGAAAACCGCTGTCTGTACCAACTCCGCTCTTTTTGTTATAGGCAATCAATTCATTTGCGAAGACACAAACCTGATTGTTATAGATTACAGCCATAATAAATATGTTTTATCGTTTCACACTCACGGCTCTGGGCCGTGTACCGGTCATTCTTTATTCTTTCTTTCGTCCTGTTTCCGGATCATGTCGTCCATCCATTCATTGTATTCCCGTTCTTCTTTATCCAGACTGCATGACACAGGAATCAACGCCAGACAAAGCAATATGAGTACAATAAAGTTGGCCATACCTTCCAGAAAGCAGCTGATAATGAGTATCGCAAAAAGAAACAGCAGTTTGCGGACCGCAGGACTTATTCGTTTCATATCATTCATCTTTTGGTTCATTGTTCTCTTTACCCAACCCTTCACGCAAAGACTTTGCTCCCTGCAACACACCTCCCATTTCAAGGGCGGCTTTACGGATCATGTTGGCCTTGTTGCTGCGTGTCTTGAACTTCAAAGCGTCACGGACTGTTACCTCGCTTACGTTGAATTTCTCGGCCAACTTTCGGCGTTCGCCGTACACCATTAATATTTCTGCCATTTTATTATTGTTTTTATCATTATTACTCGGTTAAAATTCCATTCCTATTCATCGCGAACCGGAATGGTTTTGCTACATTTGTAGCGATGCTAAACAAACTTTATTTTGAGATTATGAGTCAAAGTGTAAAATTTATTGTGACCTTCAAACTTGCCAATAGCGAGAAAGAAGTTCTGCCGGCATTGTCGCCTGCTTTTGAGGCAACACTTGAACGCTTCCTGTTGCCTTATACCCATTATTTCGAGCATCCGCACCGAAATACAAAATCAGCTTCTCTGTTCCTAGTGTACACCGTAGATGTTTGCATTCATCAGGCAGAGGCCGTTTTTTATCTGGGTAAGTTGATAGAAGCCGAAGCCGGTATTCTTCAATTATTTGATTCAGGAGTTGAATCTTTTTCGTTCCGTGTGGAATCATGACTACTTGACTGCCTTGGAGGGGGGACCTTTCAAGGCTTTTTTTATTGGTTTTTCCCATAATTTGCGTTTTTAAGGATTATTATTTATCTTCGTTGGCATCTTTCGGTTTAGAAAGATGTTGCAAATCTACTAAAATCTTAGTAACAATCAAAAATAAAAATCTAATTTTTTAGTAAAATCTAAAACTTTTCGGGTATGACAATGACAACAAAAGAAAGACTTTTACAATATATCGAATACAAAAACATTTCTAAACCGCAGTTTTATAGCGATTTAGAAATTAAAAGAGGGCTTTTGGATTCAGATAAACTTAAAGCGACGATTACAGATGTTATTATTGCTAAGATATTAGCAAAATATAAAGACTTAAATATTAATTGGCTTTTAACCGGTAAAGGCAACATGCTCCATACAGAAACTGAACAGGAAAATTTACCGGTTGCTCATCCTTCAGATTCACCCACAGAGGGCATTCCTTTGATTCCCATCAGTGCTATGGCTGGATCTTTCACGGGCGAACAAACGGTACTGGAATCCGAATGTGAGCGCTTTGTCGTTCCTACATTCAAAGGAGCCGAATTCCTGATCAGCGTTAAAGGCAGCAGCATGTATCCCAGATACAACAGCGGTGACATTGTGGCCTGCAAGCGTTTGCCTATGGACGATCTCTTTTTTCAATGGAATAAAGTATATGTATTGGATACGGATCAGGGCCCGCTTATCAAACGGGTAAAACCCGGCTCCGACAAAGAACACGTCCTTATCGTATCGGATAATGAACACTACGAGCCATTTGAATTACCAATAAACAGGATTTATCATGTGGCTTTGGTTATTGGAGTAATACGGTTGGAATAACAATAAAATAATACTATATAAGTAAAAACTAAAATAGGAGGGTCGTTTGAAACGATCCTCCTATTTTGAATAAACTCCATTAATGATTTCAAGCCTTATAGCTCCTAAGAGCTCAACAGCCGTATCTATATTCTTTGACTTAGGGTATGCCCGCAAAATATCCGACATCATCCAGGAGATTTTATCTGCAACGGCTTCTTGGCCAAACTCACGTACCAGCTTACTGATATGGTTGATATGGTTTGCTCTCTCTTCTTCTTTATTGGCGATTAAAGTAGCAAAATTTATATAGTCAGCAACAGGAGTACTTGGGCCCTTATAATTGGGGGTGCTCTTTTTCGTATCAGTAATATTTCCCTTGCGCAATTCCTCCAGTTCTTTTTCAAGTTCTACAACCTTTCTACTTAATGTGGTTGCAAGTCGAAGAGCTTCATCATAATTTTCTATACCGAATTTAATTGTGCTTATAGGAAAACCTTCCAAAGCAAGCACTATTTCGCGCATTGCTCGTTCATATATGTAGATATCCCTATAATTGTTCAAAATAGTACGAATAATTCCCATAGAGTAATTTAAATTAAGCTCCCGGACTCTCACCGGGAGCGTTCATAACGAAGCTAATACCTATAAAAACAAGTAAAGGATTGGGGCGATATCTGGACTCGAACCAGAGACACAACAGATGTTGTCTTCCATACTGTTTGCACTACCAACTGTGCTATATCGCCACCTTTTGGCTGTGAATCTTCACAAAGATACATAAAACAACCATAATCTCCTAATAATCAACTATATAATATAAATCTCAATGAAAACGAGGTGTATTATACCCCAGAACTCAACCGCAAAACCATTATTTAAGCCTATATTTTATACCTTATACGCCATAACTCAAAGCAAAAATAAACGCAAATTGAATGGGTGTTGCATGGGTGTTAGGAACAATTTGTTTTTAACGGCGAATGGGTGTTGCATGGGTATTCCTCATGGGTGTTGTATTTTCCTTTTATTTTTTAACACTTCAACCTTACGGAATCAAAGGCGATAAAGGATATTTAAACGGCCTTTAATTGGATAATAAAAACGGCTTAGAATGCCTTATTTTAAGCGATTCTAAGCCGTTTTCAGGGTCTTTTGCTTAATATGTAACATCAAGCCATGTAAATGCACGTATAAAGCCTTTATTATGTAGTATCAATGTCGTCTGATGTAACATTTTGTTTTTGTGCCAATGCGCCACATATTTCAAGGGCATAGCTCTATGTTTCAGCACCTTACATCGTTAAGCAACACGTTTAGCTATGGAACATTTCGTTCTGTGCACCGTACATTGATGCAAGATATATTTGATTTTATCTTTCCAGTTCAAACGCCCAAAAGATAAATTCTTTGAAAGAATTCTTACTGCTTCCGTGTTTTTATCTTTATCAAATCCAAGCAAGGCATAGAAGATGATTTTGTTCATGATAAAGTGAACATCCTTGTTGTCCTTTAAATTTAAGTATAAATCCTTTTTAAAGACCAGTTTGTAAGAAAAGTGTTTGCTGAAGTCTTTAGGAACAAACCTGCTGTGATATTCCTCTTCATATTTTAGGATAAAGACATGAATCTCATCCAGGAAGCAAACCGGATAAGACAGGATAAGCCGGAACCAGAAATCCAAATCTTCTCCAATCGTAAGAGACTGGTCAAAGCCTTGCAATTCTATGGCTTTAGCTTTATTTACGGCCAGGGCAGATGTCTTGAAATTGCGATAATAGAAATAGTGTTCCCAATTATTGAATTTCTTGATTTCCTTATGTTCTTCAGTTCCTTTTGCCTGATTGGCCTCCTGTGCGGGTATGTCCATGCTGTCCTGCATATACAGACCGCAGTCGGGATAGGAAGCCACCATATCATGTAATCTTTCCAGATAGAACGGATCCCAAAGATCATCGCCGTCCAGAAAAGCGATGACTTCTCCTGATGCCCATTCCATTCCTTTGTTTCTGGTATCAGATACTCCTGTATTCTTTTTTCTGTACCGTTTCAGTCTTGGGTCAGTTATAGACTCCAGACACTCCAAACTGCCGTCCGTAGAACCATCGTCCACCAGGATGATCTCGAAATCCTTGTATGTTTGTTGCAGCACGCAAGATACAGTACGGAGTATACTTTTCTTTTTATTGTATAGGGGGATAACTACAGATATAAGCATAGTGTCTTTTTAGAATAGGTTATACAGCTAAACATTCTTTTAAGAAATCCAATGAGTTTTTCCTCAATCCTTCTAATTTGCTATTTACGTGATTCCAGTCAATTTCCTTGAAGAGTCTGCTTTCTGCTTCATCTGGCGATGAAATTAGTCGTTCTTCCAGATCAAAGAGACTCAGAATTGAGTGAAAGCGGCTCATACCTCTTCCTTTATTACCATAAACCAAGAAAGGTTTGTTGAACAGGATGGCAAATACACAAGCATGAAAAGAGTCTGTAATGACCATCTGGGCATCAAAGAAACCGCGTAGCCAGGCTTCTACTGGAGGTTGGATTCGCTCTTCAATCGAACAACTTAAATCATCAACCTTTGAATTGACATAGAAAGGAATGTATTGGTTTTGCTGGCATAGATTGATTACTTTCTTTTTGTCTTCCGATTCATCAAGAATGTAGACCAGCAGATTACCCGGACTTTGTGGTACCGACTGATTCTGGAACAAGGATATATATTGCTGTGGCGTGAGCAATAATGTTGGATCCAATACACAAGTAGCTTCTTTATTCAAATACTCTTTGCACAGAGTAATTCCGGAGGTTTCCCGCACGGACACCCGGTTGAATTGTCGGATCAGCTCCTTGCATGTTGTTTCTTGTTTTTTCGTGTATTCCCAGGTATCAGTACCGAAAGAAGCGGCATACGACAGTTTTTTTATGTTCCATCCAGATGCAAAATCGAGAAATGCGGCTTCAATATGGTGGAAATACATTGGACGCCATATTTGGTCACTTCCCACCACAAGGGCATCAAAATCCTGTTCTTTTAGCTCCTTGAACGATGAGATGCGTTGAGTCGTTATATTCCGGTCAATGAATTTTTGGGTATGTTGACTGACAATCGGGTAAGTCTTTCGAAAGACCATTTCCAAAAATATTGGGGTCTTTTTACTTTGAATGCAGTTATATATTCCCCGTTTGATCCATTTGAGCGGAAGTAAAAACTTATTGGCAGGAAGATGAGGGGCTTGTGTAAATGTGACAGGAGTATGTCCCATCTCTTTTAATACGGTCTGTAGGGCATAAGCTTGCAAAAGTCCCCCGTAGTTGGTATATAATGGTAGTGTGACAATTCCGATGCGCATGTTTTGGACTGTTATTTGTTTGATACGAAACTTTATAAAAAACATGTCCCTAAATGCCAGGCATTCAGGGACATTGAAAAACTCTTTATTTTGCGTAGCTGACCGCGCGTGTTTCGCGGATAACCGTGATTTTTACCTGTCCCGGATAAGTCATCTCATCTTGAATCTTCTTGGCGATTTCCGTGCTCAGGTTTTCGGTCTGCTTGTCGTCAATCTTGTCTGCACCTACAATTACGCGCAACTCTCTACCGGCCTGAATGGCATAGGTCTTGGTTACGCCCGGATAACTCATGGCAATGTTCTCCAGGTCGTTCAGACGTTTGATGTAGGCTTCCACGATTTCACGGCGTGCTCCCGGACGGGCACCGCTGATGGCATCACAAACCTGTACGATTGGAGCCAGCAGAGAAGTCATCTCCATTTCATCATGGTGGGCACCGATGGCATTGCAGATATCTGCTTTCTCTTTATATTTTTCAGCCAGTTTGGCACCGTAAAGAGCGTGTGGCAATTCCGGTTCCTCATCAGGCACCTTACCGATATCGTGCAACAGTCCGGCGCGTTTTGCCTTTTTAGGATTCAGTCCCAGTTCGGCAGCCATCACTGCACAGAGGTTAGCTGTTTCGCGTGCATGCTGCAACAGGTTCTGACCATAGCTTGAACGGTATTTCATCTTACCGATGATACGGATCAGTTCCGGATGCAAGCCGTGTACTCCCAGGTCGATGGTCGTACGTTTTCCGGTCTCGATAATTTCCTCTTCCACCTGTTTGGTTACTTTGGCTACAACCTCTTCAATACGTGCCGGATGGATACGTCCGTCAGCAACCAGCTGATGCAAGGCCAGACGGCAGATTTCTCTTCTCACCGGATCAAATGCAGAGATAACGATTGCTTCCGGAGTATCGTCCACAACGATTTCCACTCCTGTTGCAGCTTCCAGAGCGCGGATATTTCTACCTTCGCGTCCGATGATGCGTCCCTTTACCTCGTCATTGTCGATATGGAATACGGTTACACTGTTTTCGATAGCTGTTTCTGTGGCCACACGCTGTATGGTCTGGATTACGATACGTTTGGCCTCCTTGTTGGCTGTGAGTTTGGCCTCGTCCATAATCTCGTTGATGTAGCTTGCCGCATCAGTCTTGGCTTCCTCTTTCAGTGATTCCACCAGTCTTTCCTTGGCTTCTTCTGCGCTCAGTCCGCTCAGTGATTCCAGTTTGATGCGCTCCTGTTCCTGCAACTGCTCCAGCTCTTCTTCCTTATGGATAAGTTTCTGCTGCTGGCTTTCTATTCTTTTGCGTTCATTTTCCAGTTCATTCTTTTTGCGGTTCAGGTCATCCTGTCGCTGGTTCAGACTGATTTCTCTTTGCTTCAGTCTGTTTTCGCTTTGTTGGATCTGCTGGTTTCTTTGCTGCACTTCCTTCTCCAGTTCAGCCTTTTTGTTCAGGAACTTCTCCTTTACTTCCAGCATTTTCTTTTGTTTGATCACTTCAGCCTCTTTTTTCGCTTCATTGATCATCTCCTTATAATTTCCGGTAAGAATGTAGCGGAATATGGCATACCCGCCCACACATCCTATAATGAGACATGCTAATGATACTATAATTGCTGTTACCATAATTTTTTTTAGTTTATATAATATAATAATAGTAGTGTCTTGTTTTTGAGCAAAAGACAACCTCTGAGACACGTCTGACTGTTTTTACTTCTTGTCAATCAGACCACTGCTTTCTATTTCCTGAAGCAGGGTAGTAACCTTTTCCATTAAAGGAGATGCATCTTTCTTCTGTTCATCCTTTTTCAGGGCCACTGCGATGTCCAGTATAGCCATGGCCATATAAGTTTCATCCCCCTGATGCTGGTATTTACCTGCATAGAAATTCAACCGCTCGTTAATCAGTTTTTCGGCGGCTCTATAGATTTCCTCTTCCCGTCTTTTTACGGTAATCGGAAACAGCATTTTTCCCAATCTGATGGTAATTTTAAGATTTTCGCTCTCCATGTTCCTTAAATTTTGAGTAGAGCAATGCACTTGTCTATTTCCCGGATCAGTTTAGACAATCGTCCCTTGGCGTCTTTCATGTCCTGATCGCTGATATCGATCATTCGGGCCACTTTCAGGTTGCTGTAATCTCTTTTTGTATTTTCCAACTCCCGGTTCAGAGTATCCACCCGTTGGCGCAGCAACTCATTTTCCTGTTTCAGTTCCTGATATTGCAGGATGAGCTGCCGGGTTCTGGTTTCGAATCTTTTCAGGATGGTTTCCTCTTCTGGAGTCATAAAAAAGTGATAATATTACAGAAATAATGTGGCTTTTTAGTCGTTGCTTGCTGTTTTAGGTTCTTTTTTGGCCAGCATGACAATGCGGAATACGTATTCCGTCATCCATGCTTCAGAATATCCCAAGGTGGCTGCGTACTTGCGGATGTTTACGCAAGTTCTTCTCACAGCGTCATCTTTCCAGTCATTGCGGGTCAGAATCTGGTTAATGGTTTTGGCCGTCATGTTTCTCAAGGCCTTGTGAAACATGGAAGGCATTCTGAATTTCCATTGCATCAGATTGCCGATAAGCATCATCAGGTCCTGGCTGAATCCCTGGAACATGATGAGATAGTTTTTGATATCATTCTGGTTGCGGCAGTTCTTTTTGATGCTGGCGTCAATCTCCTTGAAGAAAGTGTCGCTCATGTCGTACATGTCCATCAGCATCTTTTTGCACTTGTTCTTTTCGCCGATACCCAGTTTGTTGTTTACGGTCGGCACATGCAGTGTCTGTTTGAAAATACGCAGGTCCGGCAGGAATGCCAGGTTGGTAATACCCAGATTCATGGCAATGACTGCCTGGTAATACACACGGATCAGCGTCATGAAATCCTCCATGCCGCCTACACGTACCTGTTCATCGTCGTTCTTCTTTTTTCCAAATAAGTTTGATAATATTCCCATTTCAGATGATTCTAATAAAACAAATTAGTGCAAAGATATGATTTTTTTTTAATCTTTGCACTAATCGTGAATCTTTAATTCAAAGAAAATACCTTCAAGGTGTATTTTCTATTTGTTATATTCTTCAGCCAGTTTGATCAGATATTGGCCATACTGGTTTTTCAGCATGGGCTGGGCCACACGAATCAGCTGTTCTTTGCTGATCCAGTTGTTTATATAAGCGATGCCTTCCAGGCAGGCTATTTTCACGCCCTGTCGCTTTTCGATAACTTCGATAAAGGTGCTGGCCTCGCTGAGGCTGTCGTGGGTTCCGGTATCCAGCCAGGCAAATCCACGTCCCAAAGTCTGCACCTTGAGCTCTTTCTGATTCAGAAACTCCTGATTTACAGAGGTGATTTCCAACTCGCCGCGCTCTGATGGTTTGATGTTTTTGGCAATCTCCACCACCTTGTTCGGATAGAAATACAGTCCCACAACAGCATAGTTGCTTTTCGGTTTCTGAGGTTTTTCCTCGATGCTCAGACAGTTTCCGTCCTGATCAAATTCGGCCACTCCGTAGCGTTCCGGATCGTTGACCCGATAACCGAATACGGTGGCTTTGCGGTCTTCTACCACATTGCGTACCGCTTCCTTCAGCAGTCCTGTAAAACCGGCTCCGTGGAACAGATTGTCTCCTAGTACCAGACACACATCATCGTTGCCGATAAAGTCTTCGCCTATCAGAAAAGCCTGTGCCAGACCGTCGGGTGAAGGCTGCTCTGCATATTCAAAGTGAACTCCGTAGTCACTGCCGTCGCCCAGCAGGCGTTTGAATCCCGGCAGATCGTTGGGAGTAGAAATAATCAGAATTTCCCGGATGCCGGCCAGCATCAGTACGGAAATAGGGTAATAGATCATCGGTTTGTCGAACACAGGAAGCAGCTGTTTGCTGACTCCCTTGGTAATAGGGTATAATCTGGTGCCGGAGCCTCCAGCCAATACGATTCCTTTCATAGGCGTTTATTTTTGTTTAGTAAGCGTTTTTTTCATTGCGGGTAATCATGTTCCAGACTGTTTTCCAGATAATTTTCACGTCGAGCCAGAAATTCCAGTTCTCCACATACCAGATGTCTGCCTTCACACGATCTTCCATTTGTTTCAGTTCTTTGGTTTCGCCGCGCAATCCCATAATCTGTGCCCAGCCTGTGATTCCGGGTTTTACCCAATGGCGCACCATGTATTCCTTGATGAGTTGTGAGTATTGTTCGGTGTGTTTCAGCATGTGCGGACGGGGACCTACCATGCTCATGTCTCCCAGCCATACATTGATAAACTGCGGTAACTCATCAATATTGGTTTTTCTCATGAAGTCGCCGAATTTGAATTTTCTCGGGTCGTTTAGGGTGGCCTGCACCAGGTCTGCGTCTTTGTTTACGTGCATCGACCGGAATTTATAGCAGGTAAAAACCTTTCCGTTCAGTCCGCTACGTTCCTGTTTGAAGATTACCGGTCCCGGACTTTGTCTTTTGATGATGATGGCCACAATGACATAGATTACCGGAAACAGAGTGAACAGAAACAGGCTGGAGCAGATCAGGTCAAAGGCGCGCTTCAGCAATGCGTTGTTGATGTTGTTCAGCGGCTCTTTGCGCGAGGTCAACAACATATTGCTGCCTTGCTGTATGGTAATCATACTCTTCTTTAACTGGTTGATGTACACCGGAAGTGCATAGAAACGGACCACGCTGTTTTCACAGTAGCGCAGAATATTTTTCGTATCACTCTGGTCTCCTTCCTGTATGGCACAGTATACCGCCTTGATATTGGGCTTTTTTTGCAGATATTCGGTCACCTGATCGGTTGTTCCCAGATAAGGAATCGGAATGGTAAGTTCCTGACTTTCCGGATTGTTGTAGAAAATTCCTTTTATCTTGAAACCATAATTGGGGTCAGAAATCTCTTGATAGAAATTCTGAAAATGACAGGGTAATCCCACAAAGATGATCTGTTTCTGGTTTTTTCCTTTTTTACGTGTTCTTTTGATAAAGCTTCTCAAGCCCAGTCGTTCTACGGACAGCAGAAACCAGCTGATCAAAGCCAGTGAACCGATAAAACCGTAGGGGACACGATCTCCTTTCAAAATGGTAAGTACCGCAGCATATAGAACGATGTAAAGTAAAATCAAATGAAATGTTCTTTCTACGATTCGGTCTACATGAACGATTCTTTGGTAGAGTAGCGGAGGAAAATATAAAAATGCCGGAATATAAGACAATACTCCTAAAACAATGAGTGTTTTCTGCTTGAAATAAAAAACATATAAAGGGTCAATGACCTTTATCAGATAATAGGTCGTATAGATGGCTAGTGATACAACTAAAATATCTATTGCTCCTATCAGTAAATTGACTGCGGGAGTTTCTGATGTATTTGTATTCTTCATTATAACAACGTTTATCTTCTTTCATTCAATATCTATACAAAATACAAAAGTAGAGAAAAATATAATATACCCCAACGAAAAAGACTTTAAAACTCCTTGTAAAAAGTCCTATTTTCTCTTGATAATTTTTTTTTTTACAAAATAAAAACAGAAAAAAAGGATATTCTACTTTACCTTTTATTGTTTTTTATTAATTTTGCAGCCTCACCAATCAAAAAATAAATGCATTTATTTACGTTCAGTCCGATTATGAAGCCCACTATTTGGGGCGGATATGACATATTAAGATATAAGCAGATGCCTGCCGACAATCGCCGTATCGGCGAGAGTTGGGAGTTGTCTGCCATTCCCGGATCGGAAAGCGTTGTCGATCAGGGACCATATACCGGTTATACTTTACCTGCCTTGGTAGATGTGTTGAAGGCTGATTTGTTGGGTAAGGAAAACTATACTCGTTTTGAAGGCCGTTTTCCTTTGTTGGTCAAGTTTATCGATGCCTGCGATGATCTTTCGGTTCAGGTGCACCCTGGTGATGCTTTGGCGGCGGCCCGTCATCATTGTTCCGGAAAGAGCGAAATGTGGTATGTGGTGAAAGCCACTCCCGAAGCACGTCTGTATTCCGGTTTTTCTTTTCCGCTTACTCCCGAAGAATATGAACGGAGGGTAGAAGAGTGTACGCTGCCCGAAGTGTTGCAGTGTTATCATGTGCATGAGGGGGATGTCTTTTATCAGCCGGCCGGTCGGGTGCATAGCATTGGAGCCGGTTGCTTTATCTGTGAAATACAGCAGAGTAGCGATATCACTTATCGCATCTATGATTATGGACGGAAGGACCAGAATGGAAATACGCGTCAGTTGCATCTGGCCGAGGCGCGTGAGGCCATTGATTATTCGGCCCGCACGGATGCCTTTACTCCTAACGTGCATCTGAACGAACCGATGGAGCTTCTGAATACGGTTTATTTCAGTACCAGCCTGTATGATTTGAATGAGCCTATTGTATGCGACTATTCCGAGCTGGATTCGTTTGTGATTCTGATCTGTCTGAACGGAAACTGTAAGATCCGTTCGGAGCATGAAGAGGTGCTTTTGAAGGAAGGACACACGATTCTGGTCGCTGCGGCTTGTCCCGGTCTGACGATAGAGCCGGTTGACGGTGAAGTGAAACTTATAGAATGTTTTGTATAACCTGTACGAGGGATTAAGGCTGTGCTCAAGGCATGGCCTTATTTTGTATCTGATGTTTTTTTCAATTCATCAAAATGATTTTCTGATTTCATCAGCATGATTTTCGGAGGTCTTGTAATCGAAGTCTGGAAGACGGTTTTAGAATAAGAATTTTCAGGACAATTTTATCGTAAACGGGGGCTGCTTGGAACGATCCAAGCAGCCCCCGTTTATGATTTGGAGTACTATTCTTCTGTGGGTTGGTTTTCCGTCTCTTTTCCCGTAAGAGCTTCCTTCAGCAGGTTGCCCATTTCGTCAAACAGGCCGTATGTGGTGCGGAGCACCTTGAATTCGGTCCGTCGGTTCAAGGCATTGCAGATTTCCTGCTGGTCTTCCGGAAGTTTCAGAATAAAGCTTTCGGTCAGCGTGTCATTTTCATGCAGGAACGGATATTTCTCCGTAAGTTTCTTTTTGATCACCTTGGGTTTGCTTTCGCCGTAGCCCACCGGCGACAGACGGTCTTTGGCAATACCGTGTGCAATCAGATAATTGACTACCGATTCCGCTCTGCGTTGTGACAGTCCCATGTTATATTGGTCATTGCCCCGGTAGTCACAGTGCGAACTCAACTCGATAGTCACATTCGGATTCTCTTCCAGCAGTTTTACCAGACGGTCCAGTGATTCGGTTGATTCCGGAGTCAGGTCGGCCTTGTCGAATTCGTAGAACACGTTTTCCACCAGTACCGGAGCCGTTATGGAAGCCAGGGCAAATTGCAGCACATATTCCTTGCTGACCCTGCTGGTATCCACCTGCAGTTCTTCCTTATGATTCAGGAAACCGTTGCAGGTTCCCAAGAAGATGTATTTCACATGAGGCTTGATTTCCTGAACGAAGGAACCGTCGCTCCGCACGCTCAGTTTCAGGTTCGTGCCGTCGTTTCCTACCATATAGACAATTCCGTCCGGCAGTTCGTAACCGTCTTTTTCATACACCCATCCTTTGACCGACAGAATCACGTCGGGTTTCTCGAAACTCATGATGTGGTCCCATCCGCGGGCATCATTACGGTTGGTGCTGAAGAAACCCCGGTTGTGCAGTCCCTCAAAAGTCATGCCGAAATCGTCTCCGGCCGAATTCATGGGATATTTCAGGTTCTCCACATTCCATTTTCCCGTGCTGTCCTGTTTGGCACAGAACAGATCCAGACCGCCCATGCCCGGGTGTCCGTTTGAAGAAAAGTAAAGTTCGCCGTTCGGGCGGAAAGTCGGAAACATTTCGTCGCCCGGGCTATTGATGGGTTCGCCCAGATTCTCGGCACCTCCCAGTCCGTCGCTGGTGATTCGGATGCGCCACAAGTCCAGTCCACCCAGTCCGCCCGGCATGTCGGATACGAAGTACAGCCAGTTTCCATCGGGAGAAACAGCCGGATGAGCATACGAAGACAGGGTGTCTTTGGTGATTTCCAAAGGCTGGGGACTGCTCCAGGTGGCATCACTGCGGCTGGCCGTGAATATTTGTGCATAGCGCGGATATTCCGGATCGGAGGTACAGCGCGTGAAATACATGGTCTTCCCGTCGGGAGAAAAGCAGCAGGCGCCTTCATCGTAATTGCTGTTCACTTCCGATTCGAATTCCTTGGGTTGCAGCCATTTTCCCTTTTCGTCCTTTTCTGCCAGAAAGAGGTCGCTGTTCTTGATGCCAGTGATGCCGCTCAGTTCATCACCTTTGGTTTGCGGCCGGGTGGTGGTGATATACAACTGATCCCACTCATCGCCATACAGCACAGGCGAATAGTCCGTGCGTCTGCCGTTGAGCACCGGTTCTTTCTTTACGGAATAATCCGTGGGAATCTCCTTCCAGCGTGGAGCCATGACGCATCCTTCCAGTCCGTTTCGGGCCAGAACATTGTCCGGGTCTTTTTCCAGATACAGTTTATAGTTTTCGGTCGCTTTCTTGTAATCTCCGTTTTTCTGCTGCATCTGTGCCAGATACAGGTAAGTGGTAGAGTCTGGATAATGATAGCGCACGGCATTCATATACGAACCGATGGCACGGGCCGTATAGTTTATTTTGCGGTAGCATTCGGCAGCCTTGAAGGCCCGTTCTCCTCTTTTATCCCTTTCCTTGATAGGAGTGTGCATATATGCCTTGCGGTATTGTGCGGCAGCTTCGAAATATTCGCCGATGGCCAGATGCTGGTCTCCTTTCTTGACGAATTTGTCGGCTCCGCATCCGCTGGTGATGAGCAGCAGGGCAACGGCTCCCGTCCATAATATTTTTTTCATAATTGTTTTTCGTGTTTCAGAAAACCCTATTCAAATGATTGTCTGAAGGTGCATCCGTTTTTCCATTCCGAACATCCGAAGGCGGTTTTGCCTTTGATGATATGGCCTTTTCCGCACAGCGGACAGATATCGCCTTCTTTCACGGTTGCGGGCGGAGCGGCTTCCTTCTTCTTGCTTTTGGAAGCAGCCTTCTTTCTGGTGGTTTTCTCGGCAGTTTTCTTTTCTGCCGGTTTTTTCTTTTCCTCCAGAGTCAGAGCCACCCGTCGGTTTGAGTTGTCCGCCAGCACGGCATATACAATGTCACACACCATTTGCTTCAGTTCGTCCAGAAAAGTCTTGGCTTCATATTCCTTCTTTTCTATCTGGCGCAACTTGCGCTCCCAGATACCGGTCAGTTCGGCACTTTTCAGCAGTTCCTCATGGATGAGGCCGATCAGCTCCACTCCGGTGGGGGTGGCATACAGGTTTTTCCTTTCCTTCCGGATGTAGCGCCGCTTGAACAGAGTTTCTATGATGGCCGCGCGGGTTGACGGGCGACCGATTCCGTTTTCCTTCAGGGCATCGCGCAGACTTTCGTCCTCGACCAGTCTTCCGGCCGTTTCCATGGCCCGCAGCAAGGTCGCTTCGGTATAGGGCTTGGGAGCCTGTGTCCATTTCTCGGCCAGATCCGGGATGTGAGTTCCGCTTTCCCCTTTCCGGAAGTCAGGCAGGGTCTGCTCTTCTTCGTTCTTGCCGGTCATGCTTTTCTTTTCGGCGGCATAGACATCTCGCCAGCCCGAAACCACAATCAGTTTTCCGGTAGCCTTAAACGGAATACCGGCCGTTTCGCCCAACACGGTCGTCGTTGAGAACTTACAGTCAGGATAGAAAGCGGCAATGAAGCGGCGTGCTATGAGGTCGAATACCTTTTCTTCATCAGGAGTAAGATTCTGGGGTTTCACTCCTGTCGGGATGATGGCATGGTGGTCGGTAACCTTTGAGGAGTCGAACACCTTTTTGCTTTTCTTCAGCTGCGCTCCCCGCAAGGGCTGTAGCAGTTCGCCATAGCGTTCGGCTATTCCATTCAGAATGTTCTTACATTTCGGATAGATGTCATCGCTCAGAAAGGTGGTATCTACACGCGGGTAAGTCGTGATTTTCTTTTCGTAAAGCGACTGTATGGTTTGCAGAGTGGTGTCGGCTGAGAAAGCAAACTTTTTGTTGCACTCCACCTGCAGGGAAGTCAGGTCAAACAGACGGGGAGGAGCCTCGGTGCCGTTTTTCTTGTTTACTGCCGTGATGGTAAAAGGAGCATCTTTGATTTTCTCCAACGCTTCGCGTCCTTCTTCCTGCGAGGTAAAGCCCTTTCGGCTGATGTCGGCATCCTTCTTGTCGTTTTCTTTGCTTTTCTTCTCCTCTTCCTCTTCTCCGTCCTCATCCTGTCCCATGAGAGCGGTGAATGTGGTGTCGCGATATACCGTGGTCAGCACCCAGTAAGGTTCGGGAGTGAAGTTTTCTATTTCCTGCTGCCGCTTGACAATCAGGGCCAGTGTGGGAGTCTGTACGCGTCCGATGCTCAGCACCTGTTTCCCTTGTCCGTATTTCAGGGTATACAGTCGTGTGGCATTCATACCCAGGGTCCAGTCACCGATGGCGCGACTCAGTCCCGCTTCGTAGAGCGACTGGTATTCTTTCTGGTCTTTCAGTTGGCTGAATCCTTCCTTGATGGCCTCTTCGGTCAGTGAAGAAATCCAGAGTCTTTTTACGGGGCAGCGCGCTCCGGCCTTCTGCATCACCCAGCGCTGAATCAGTTCTCCTTCCTGTCCGGCATCACCACAGTTGATGATTTCGTCAGCGTGCTGCATGAGCTCCTCAATCACTTTGAACTGTTTTTCAATACCGGAGTCAGCCTTCAGCTTGATACCGAATCGTGGCGGAATCATGGGTAGGGCAGAAAGGCTCCAGGCCTTCCACAGGGGAGAATATTCATGCGGCTCTTTCAGCTCGCACAGATGACCGAACGTCCAGGTTACCTGATATCCGTTCCCTTCCATATATCCGTTACAGGTCTTGTTGGCTCCCAGCACATGCGCTATGTCTTTGGCCACACTGGGTTTCTCTGCGATGCATACAATCATTTCAGAATCTCTCTTTAATTATATAATAATGTAGCAAAGATAGTATTTTTTTGTCATTCTCTTGCCGGACAAAGTTTTTATCCTCGAAAAAAAGCTTTCCGGATTTGACCATTCGGGCAAAAAGTCGGCTTAGGCAAAAAAAGATACGTAAAAATGTTTCTTATTCTTTATTTTTGATTACATTTGCTTACTGACAAGACACAAATCAGAACTTAACAAGAAAATAATATCATGAATTGGTTTGAAAATTTATTATTCGATCCCGATTCCATAGCACACATCGTTTTGCTCTATTCTGTGGTGATTGCTGCGGGAATCTTTTTGGGAAAAATCAAGGTTTTCGGTATCTCCTTGGGAGTTACCTTTGTGCTGTTTGCCGGCATTGTGGCCGGGCATTTCGGTTTTACGGGAAATCTTTCCGTTCTTAACTTTATGCAGGACTTCGGTCTGATTCTGTTTGTCTATTTTATTGGTTTACAGGTCGGCCCCGGATTCTTTGAAGCTTTCAAGAAAGGAGGAATCGTACTCAATTGTCTGGCAGTGGGCATTGTGGCATTGAATATTGTGACCATGCTGCTGCTTTATTATCTGTTCTGCGACACAAACGATCCGCATTCCTTGCCTATGATGGTGGGTGTGCTGTGTGGAGCGGTGACCAATACTCCGGGATTGGGTGCTGCTACCGAGGCTTTGAATCAGATTTTTCCGGAAAATGCCATACCTCAGATTGCTTCGGGATATGCCTGTGCTTATCCTTTGGGTGTTATCGGTATTATCGGAGCTACAATCGCTTTGCGCTATTTGTGTAAAGTTTCTTTGGAGAAGGAGGAAGCCCGCATTGAAGCCGAGCGCGCCGAAAATCCTCATGTCAAGCCGCACAAGATGACTCTGCGTGTGACCAATGCGGCTTTGGCCGAGAAGAATCTGAAACAGGTGCGCGAGTTCCTGGGCCGGGAATTCGTGTGTTCACGTGCGCTGCATGAAGGGCATGTGAGCATTCCTACCCGAAAAACGGTTCTCCATCTGGGAGACTCCATCCATGTGGTATGTGCCGAAGACGATGCTGAGGCTATTTCGGCATTTATCGGTCCTCAGGTAACGGATATAGACTGGAACATGCAGGACAAGCCGATGGTATCCAAGAGCATTCTGGTTACCCAGCCTTCCATGAACGGAAAGACATTTGGCGAGATGCACTTCAGTTCGGTTTACGGAGTCAATGTGACCCGTATTTCCCGTTTTGGTATGAATCTGTTTGCCGACCGAAACCTGCGTATTCAGGTGGGTGACAAGATTGTGGCAGTAGGTCCGGAAGATGCCGTTGATCGTGTGGCCAATGTGATGGGTAACTCTATCAAGCGTCTGGATCATCCGAATATGGCCACGATTTTCGTAGGTATTCTTTTGGGTATCATTCTCGGAAGCCTTCCTTTTGCCGTTCCCGGCATTCCGACACCGGTTAAGTTAGGTCTGGCCGGTGGTCCGCTTATCGTGGCTATTCTGATCGGTAAGTTCGGTTACAAGCTGCGTCTGGTTACTTATGTGACCAACAGTGCCAGTTTGATGCTGCGTGAGGTTGGATTGGTATTGTTCCTGGCCAGTGTGGGTATTAAGGCCGGTGCCAATTTTGTGCATACCGTAGTCGAAGGTGACGGCCTGATGTACGTGTGGATGGGTTTCCTGATCACGGTAATTCCTATTTTGGTGATCGGTTTGATAGCCCGTTATAAATATCACATCAACTATTTCATCTTAATGGGACTGATTGCCGGTAGTACTACCGACCCTCCAGCCTTGGCCTTTGCCAGCCAGTCATCCAGCAGTGATGCTCCTTCCGTAGGTTATTCTACGGTATATCCGCTGGTTATGTTTTTACG
This sequence comes from Bacteroides sp. OF04-15BH, assembly GCF_003477995.1. GTDB lineage: Bacteria > Bacteroidota > Bacteroidia > Bacteroidales > Bacteroidaceae > Paraprevotella. The sequence continues at coordinate 80,496 of NZ_QUEM01000003.1, read as the reverse complement.
TATTCTTACGGCGCAGGTAATTATCTTGTTACTTTGTTCGGCAGGGTGATTCCTGCTGCGGAATTAGATTAGTTGAAAAAAAGCTAAACAAGATACTATAAGTCCCGACTCGGAGACGAATCTGAACGAATCGTACCGAATCGGGACTAGTTTTTTCTGTTTTTCTATACGATTTTACCGATTAAAAACTTCTTAAAGTTAGTCGGGCATAATCTGATTCTAAGATCAATGCTTTACCATCTGCTTTGACCACTTTAAATACTGTTTCCTGAGCATTAATGCCATAGGGATTCAGATCTGGGATTGCTGCCAATTGTCCGTCATCAGACGTCGCATTCTTTCCTTTTAGATTTTTGATTATGACGATATCCTGATCCTCATCGTAGCTGAACTCTCCAAAGAAACTCTTGTATCCATTTCCTCCTAAGTCCGTTAGTTCTACCATGTGTAACTGGATACCCATATACATTCTATGGCAATCAGTTTTCGTACCGTTAGCTTTGGTTTCTACGGTCATCAACTGCCAGTAACCATCCAGATTACCGTTTATCGGCCATTTTTTGTCACATCCCCAGGTCATGCATACCATGACCAACAGCAGGCTCCATGCTGCCAGTTTCTTGGTTATCTTTTCCATAATACTCCTTCTTTTCTGATAGTAATCATTCCACCGACACTGTTGCCCAGATAATCTCCTTGATCCCAGCCTAGTGTAGCGCTAAAATTCCAGCCTTTCAACTGTTTGGGGCGGTAGCCCACTTCATAATATGACGAAAACTGTTTTTTTATCTCATCCAGCGGATTTTCATAGGTGCCCCAATGCTTGGCATACGACAATTTTACACGATAACTCCATTCTTCAGTTGGGTTACCACAGAAAGCCAGATGATTGGCTTTGGTTCTGTTACTTCGGAACATCAGGCTTCCATCCTTATTATAGATTGGTCCTGGCAGCAGCGGATTACCCATTCCCATACCCCAATGTTGCCATCCCTGATAAAAATAGTTGTTGTAGTATTTGTCGGCTGCACTGATCTGATAGTCGAATGACCCAAGGAAACCATCGTAAAGAATGGGACCGCTTTGGTCTTTGGTTGCGAGTCCTTCCCAAAGCACCTTGCTGACCCAAGGATTTTTAGGCAGAGTCACTTCCAGTCCCAAATGTCCGTCCTTCCAGCGGCCGTATTGCATGAACATCTGCGATTCATCTTCGAACATGTGTTCGTAGTAGACTCTGAATTTCCAATCTTTCCAATAATAGGTAAAGGCTGTGTTCCAGCTTCCGATAAAATTGCCCGCCACATTCACCTGATCTCCTCCCGGAGTGTTTTCTCCTCCTTCTGTAGGGATGATCATGTTGATGTAGTCCTTAAAACCATCCGGCATGTCGAAGATATCCCAACTGTTGGTCTTCTTATTCCATTTATATTGGTCTGCTCCGAACTGAGAAGAAACCAGCAGACCGATTTCAAATTCCCAGGGGCGTTTTTCTGTATTTCCGATGCGGAACATGGCCGACTTGGTGTGATACAATGTGTTCTTAACGTAAGTCTTATAGTGGGGGCGGGCAAAGTCTTCCTGCCAATTGCCATCAGTAAAGGCACCGTATGCAAAGTGTCCTTTGAAGGATAGCCATTTTTTTGTACCCGGAACCGGAACATAATCCTCTATTTCGGCCCGCACCTGAGGGACGGGACGTGCATTTCCTTCTTCCACCATGGCACCACTGCTCAGGTAGAGATCTTTGCCGAGCGGATTACGTTCCTTGCTTCCCATGCTCAGTTGCAGGCATCTCCAGGCTATATCCACATAAGCCTGCTGTACGATGATATTCTGAGTCAGGTTATATCCTCCGGCGAGATCGGCTCCTGCTTTCATTTTCCAGTGGTGGTTCATCTTTTTATTATATTCCACTCCGGCTCTCAACCATGCACTGTTTGGGTTTACACTGGAGAGTCCATAGCGGTTGGCTGTGAACCATAGGGGAGCATAATCACCTCCTCCCGCTGTGGCCGTGGCCTCTATGTGATAGGAGAGGGAGTCGCGGGTTTCTGCTGTAACACCTTGCGCAATACAGCAACTTAATAGAATTAGTTTTATAAATCTCATATAATAATAGAGTGTAAAGATAATTGCGTTACATATATCCGTTTTTCTTTCTCCAGCAGTATTGCCATAAACGAAACATGGGATTCCAAAGAACTTCATCCGGATAGCTTTTTATAAATCTCAAATTACGTTTTATTTTTCTGATGTATTTATGCAGATGAGATTCGTTTTGTTTTCGGACAATTCGTTCGTCGTATTTGCCAAAATTTCCAGCTCTCATGATTTCATCTAACAGAAATTTACCTTCTTTGACCGAAGGGGGACATATTAGATATTTGTTTTCTAATCCGAATACCTCCTGCATAATATACATAACGGCGCTGCAAAAACGTTGCATTCCAAGTTTCTGGATCCACTTATAACTGTTTTTTTTCTCTTCTTCTGAACATTCTTGTTTTAGGATATAGTAATAATCCAAAATTTGTCTGAGCCCAATCCCTTCGTCAAAAAGATGCCTGTAGATGTGCAAAAGTATATATATTCTGTTGAATTCAATAGTTGGTATGCAGATTTTTTCTTTGCTATCAGGCAAAGAAACTTCGTGTGTGAACTGTTTTTCTTTAAACTCTTGAAAAAGTTTTTGAAGTTTCTTGTTTTTGAAATAATTGTTCATCCATGAAGGAGTGAAGTGTACTTCAATATTACATGCTTTCATTACTGGGAATTCTGCATGGTGGTAAACTATTTCTTCATTAGGACAATATTTGCGTACATATTGCGTAATTTCATTTCTACTTTTATCAAGCCAGATATCAATGTCTCCCGGAGTACGTAATAATGGATTAGGATAGAATAATGCATTTCCTTGTCCTTTGAGTATTACAGTATTGAATCCGTCATTGCGGAACTTTATAGTTATTTTAGATGCCAGCTGATTTAATTCCTGATTTCTTTTTTTTATCTTTTCAACTTTGGTAAACCATTGTAATAATATGGTTTTAGGAGGACATTTTTCTTTAGGACATTTTTTTATACCTTCCAGAAGTATGCCAGTGAGTGTTTGTTGCTTTGCAAGATCATATATTTTACTCCATTCTTCTGTTGAAAGAACAAAGGCAAATTCTTCATTAGTTACAGAACATCTTAGAAGTTCTAGAAAATAGTTTTCTTTCATAATAGAGTAATATATTTTTGACAAATTTAGAATATAAATCGTTTGTTATGTGACAATAATTCTCCGATGGTTGTTCTTTAAAAAAGGGATACTTTGTCGTTTATTGCAATAGTCTGATTTTTATTTATTGTATATTTGATATATCTGTTTTGCAATATTTTGCCAGTCAAAAAGTTTTAGATCATATACCTTTCGTTTGCAAGCTAATGATTTTGCTTCAATTAATGCTGTTAATTTGTTGATACTATTAGTAGGATAATAAGAATCTTCATCTAATGAGAGTTGGCGAGTAGCTGGAATATCGCTTACGATTAAATCTAATCCATAACTCATTGCTTCTAATAATACAATTGGAAAACCTTCATTTCTGGATGGAAGTACATAAAATCCTGCATTTTGATATAGTTGGGCCAAATCATTGTTTAGCATTGTGCCCGTAAAAATGATACTGGAGTCTTGGGCTAACTTTAAAAGTTCATTTTTGTATTCTTGTTCGGTTTCAACGTCTCCAACAATGACTAATTTAAATCTTGTCTTTGATGCTTTATAAGCTTTGATAAGAATATCAAATCCTTTCTCTGGAGTTATTCTTCCAACAGAAAGAATATATTCTTTTTCTGCTAACTCAAATCTCTCTAAAATATTTTTTTGATTTGTTTTTATTGGCTTGACTACACCGTTGGGTATGTAATAACATTTATGTTTAATATGTTTTTTACATTTTTCCATTTGTGCCTTATTTACAAAAATAATATGGTCAGCACAGGCAAAAGCAATTTTTTCACTTATGCGTAAAAGTGCTTTTGCAAGATATCCCCATTTGTTGTGTTCATAGTTTGCACTATGATATGTTAATACTATTTTTATATTTCTGATTTTTAATATCGGAGCAAATAATGAAGGACCAATATTATGGATATGAACAATTTCAGGTTTGAGAAATAAACTATAAATCGTTGCAAGAAAAGAATGTATTACAGCTTCGATGCCCTTTATTTTAGTTGATGGTAAATCAATAAATGTTATTCTTTTATTTAGAGTCTTGTTCTTACTATTAATATATGCTTTCCTTCTAAATACAATGATTGTATTCTCTGTAGATATCTTTGCTATATGAGAGTATAATAATTCGCAATGCTTTTCTACTCCGCCTTGGATATTAGGAAACCCTCTTGTTCCTATAACACAAATTTTCATGCTTACTTCTTTTGAGATAAGATTCTCTTATAAAAAGAGATAAGTCTTTTATAATAACTTTCTTTACTCATATCTTCTTTTGCGTAGGCAATACAATTTTTACACAAATGAAGATATTCTTCATCTGATAGACTTTCTATTTGTTTAATAAGTTTTGCCAATTCTTTTGAATTCCCCATTGGGAATGTATATCCAGTTTCTTTTTCTTTAATAATTTCGGGAATGCCACCGATTTTACTGCCAATAACCGGAATACCGTATGAATAAGCTTCTATGATAGACATAGGATTGTTTTCATAACATTCAGATGGTACGATTATAAAATAGGCCTCTTTGATTAGCTTTGTTAATTCTTCTCCTTGTTTGTAGCCTAGTAACTCAATATTGTTTATATGGTTTTCTGAAATATATTCTTTGATATTTTTTTCCAGCGGACCAGTACCTGCAATCTTAATTGGAAGAGAAATTCCGTATTTAAAAGATTTTATGAGAGTCATAATTCCTTTTTCTTCTGACAGCCTTCCTAAGAATAGTAGATATTTTTCCTTTTTGTTTTCTACTTTCTTTGTCTGTGTTAAAGAAAAATTATGCATTACAATATGTGGAATATTCATTAAGCCTGGCATATATTTTTCATGTTTTTCTTGTGAAAATTGGCTGACATAAATTAAGCCATTCAGATATTGGCACGGATTGAAAAATTTATTTCTAAAATATTGTTCTGCAGCCATGAAGAAACTAAGAAAATAACTTCCTTTGGTACATTTGTGAGTGAAACATTTATAGAAATCTTTGCCATTGCAAGCTTCACAAATCTTGCCAAAACCATTTTTAAAGCAATATGCAGGACATACAATTCTATAATCATGTATTGTAAAAACAATAGGAATATTATATTTTTTGAGCACTGGGAATATAGATGGAGAAATTTGTCCCCACATTAAATGAATATGTGCTATATCAGGATGCGTTTCCTGAATTAGCTTTTCTATGTTCTTTGCAGCTTCTGGATAATAAAAATAGTTTCTTAAATTGATGAATTGACGAAAAATTCCCTTGCGAGTTTCTTTGGACTCAGGAAAATATTTTTCATATTTTGATGGAAGATTATTATCCCATTTTAATGTAAAATATACAACTTGGTGTCCTTGCTCCTCTAGCATGGCTCCAGTATTAAAGCAGACGGTTTCTGCTCCTCCTTTATTGTAATGATAAACATCAATTAGAAGAATTCTCATTGTTCTTTTTTATAGTTGTTGATTATACGCTCTAGGATATTGGTTGATTTAGCTCGTTCTTGTTTTATTATTTTATTGACTTCGGAATAATCAATAGGCTGATTCATTAAAGAAAAATCATTGTAATTAGTGATGATTCGCTTTTCCAACTTTGTTAGCTTGAGTATACTTTGATTTCTCGTTCCTGTTTTTGTATTAGGTAGTATTTCAATAAAGTTTTTATTGAAATTTATTGAGAATGCAGTTCCGTGGAATGAATCGGTGATAATATAAGTGGCATTTTTGATGTATGATATGAAATCTCCTATTTCAGGTAAGTATATAAACTTTCCTCCTCTTTTGATTTGGTGTAATGACGGAGAAATCCTGTATAAAGGAAGATTTGCTTTTTTCGCAAAGGCTATGGCATATTGATCCAGGATTGGGTTATTATGGATTTGATAAACCAATACATATGGTTTTTGTGTGGTTGGTTGCGTTATAAACTGAGACCACTCTTCAGCTGTTATTAGTAAAGTTGGATCTAATACCTGTCCGAAACAGGGTAATTCAAGTTTTTTCAGAATATCTACTGCGCTGTCTTCCCGAATCGTGATATGATTATAATCTTTTAGCCATTCTTTATATAGGGCTAATGTTGATTCATTGAATTCGGTCTTACCAAAGCTTCCAGCATACGAAACCTTATAGCTATTATGAGGGGTAAAACTGAGAAAATAAGCGGAGTCTGGCTTGCCATCGGCAACAGGTCCCCAAACTTGATCGCTTCCCGTCAAAAAAACGTCTGTTTCTTTTATAAAAGATGCTTCTTTGAGTTCTATATGTGAAGAAAATCGGGGAGTGAGATCAAGATTTCTTTTTCTCATTCTTGAAAATTTAATCTCTGCATATTTGTCGCTTGGGTAACGTAACAGTATATAAAGTATTTTTTTGAATATATTATTCTCCCACTCTTTTTTATACTTTAATAGAGTCGTTACTCCTTTCAGACCGCATTCATCTTTTCTTATATAATTGATTATAGAGGCTTTATGCCCTAATGATTGGATAATCTTTTGTGTAGCAATGGCTTGTAATAAGGAGCCATAGTTTGACGGTGCATGTCGGGTTATAATGGATATTTTCATAAATCATTTAAGTATTAGGTTTCTAATATCTGGTATTTTATTTATGATTTTATAAAAGACAATTGGCATGCTTGGAAGCTTCTCAAGAAGAAAAGTAAATAGGAATCTTTGCATTAAATCCAAATATCCGGCAAGTTTTATTCGCATAGAGCATGGCTTGTGGAGGTAAAAAGGGATTAATAGTTGTTTCCTTTCTATATCTTTTAAACTTAATCCTTTTTCTACAGAGCTAAATGTTTGTTCTTTTAAATGAATGCAACTGGTTGCTTTTAAAAGTTCTTTTCCTTTCTCAGAATGGCAAACAATTAAATTACATCCGTCCTTTTCGTCTTTGAGAATATTCCATGGATCCATTAATGTTAAGTCTGCGTAGTCTATGGCATACGGGTCTCCACAAATATGACATCCGGGTACAGACCATAATCTTTTTCCGAAGGGTAGTGAAGATGCTGTAGAATAGTTAATACTTTTTTGATTTATAAAGACAGAACCTGGCCATCCATTTCCTCTGTATTGAAAAGAAAATTGAGAGTCAATGCTAATAGAGGTCCGAAGCATTTTGGCTATGAATTGAGTGGATCTAATGGTTTTCTGCTGTTTACAGAATATGCAGATGCAATATAATTCTTTTGTTCTACGTTTTAAATAGTTGTAAGCGCTTTTTATTTGGCAGCTAGTTCCAATAATGAGTATTTTTTTTCCTTGAATTTTTTTTATATTTTCATTCAAAGGAACAGAATGGTATATTGAATTTGGTATTTCATTGTATTCAGGTATATTATTAGGAGTGTAAAGATATCCTTCTGCAAAGGGGAATTCGCTTGTTTTCCTTAACGTATAGACGCCATCTACAAGTTTTTTTTGTAAGCATTCTATAGCTATAGCTCTTGTAACTCCGCCGGATGAACTATGATATCTTATTTGTTTATTGTTATGATATCCAAGATAAAATATTCTGTTTTTTATTGTTTCCTTATAATTTGGAGAAACAGAATCAGAATTGGCTGGACAGAGGCGGATGCATAATTTACATTTTATACATGTATCCTGATTTATCTCAACAATGTTAAGGCCTTCTTTATTCCGCTCAAAAGAAATAGCTTGTTTCGGACATATTGCTTTGCATAAGCCACATTGTTGGCAATAGGAATATTCAAATACGACTCTATTATTTTTTATATGAAGCATCTGTTTTCTCTATGATTTTATTATAGTATTCGATATACTTCTGAGCTGTAGTTTCAATATTAAATAGTTGGCAAACTCTCTGATAGCCTTCTTCTGCAATATCAAGTCGTTCTTTGGGATTGTTTATGATATGTTCGATGCGTTGTGCACAGTTGATAGGATCATAGTTTTTAAAATAATAGCCATACCGCCCTTGATCAATAACTTCTAGCAAACTAGGGTGTTCTGATACAAGTACAGGAGTTCTTGCTGACATAGCTTCTGCTACTGTTAAGCCAAATCCCTCTCTTCTAGATGCTTGTATGGCTAAATCGTATTGAGACAGATTTTTGAAAATAAATTCTTGGCTTTTTGAACCGAGGAAGCTAATAAGGTCAGATAATTGGTATTTCTCAACGAGTTGAACTAAATACTCTTTTGAATCTCCGTCACCAATAAAATCAATATGAAAGTTTGTATATCCATTTTCTTTGAGATGCCGGGCTGCCATTATAATAATATCTTGTCCTTTTACATCATGAAAAAGTCTGCTTACTTGTACTATATTAAATGTTGATGGTTTCTCTTTGTGTTTTTTACTCTCTATTTGATTTATTGGTATGCCGTTATATACGACATCAACATGTTTATTAATTTGGGTAGTGATACTTTCTTTAACAACATTGGAGATTGCAAATACATGTGTTGATTTTGCCAGATACTTTGCGTCTGTATTGCGGCACATTGCATGTTGTGTGGTACATACTTTCTTTCTGAACGGAGGAAATATATATTTTATAATAGTAGAAGTATGTGTGTGGATTATGTCGGGATTATATTTTCGGATATAATTATTTAATTTGAGAATGTCCAATATATTCTTCGATTTGACTTTTCTCTTAATACAGTGGAATTTTACTCTTGGATCGAGTCTTTTTACGAGTTTTGTATCAACAATATCATTAATAGTTAATACATGGATTTCGTGATTTTCTTTGATTTGTTCATTGACTATATTGATTAGCATGGTTTCAATACCACCGTATCCCATGCTATATGTTATATGCAATATTTTCATATTTAATTAAGGCAAATCTTTTGTAAAAGAGTTATTTTTATTCTTTTCTAAATGTGTTCAGATAGTTTCTTCCATGAGCATCCCAAATAAACAGCATTTGATTGTCTCGTAGATTATCTCTGATAGCAATAGATACATTTGGCCATAGTGCGCATAAATAACTTATTAACATGATTGCTTTTATCGGAGTACGTAATCTTTGTATATTTTTGAATGCGTGAAAGAATAGAATACCTCCACAGATTGAATAGAAGAAAACTAATACTCCTGATAGTCGGTTTAATATTTCTACTTTAAGGAATAATGGACTGACTATTGCCCCGATCACAAATAAATTATAAATAAAAATCCCTTCATGATATTTTTTCATACATTTTAATCCCCAGAGCATGGCAGGGATATATGCTATTGCCAGTCTGATACTATTACTTATTGTCAAGTTTATAACACCAATGTTTCCAAAGTTTCCAGAAATAATGTCTTCGGTAGAGTTTAGATATAAATTGAGTCGAGGATCAATACTTCCTAAACCTAATTTTAATAGAATATTACTAAAGGTTACAATGAAATTTAGATATGATAAATTAGATACAAATAGTGTTACTAAAAATAATGGAACTGATATTTTGGGCGGGATGCCTTTTTTAGATAGGAGTTTGTGCAATGCAATAAACGGAAGTAGGGTAGTAAAACCTATATGAGTGAGACAGGTTATTACAATAAAAAATAGACTTTTATATGTTTTTCTTTCCAGGTAATAATGGAGAAACAAAAGAAAGAAGCTGAATGCCAGATACCAACGGATAAACATGTTATTACCATATAATTCAAAAAGAACCAGTGGTAAAACATATTGTATAGCTTGCTTGTAGCGTTTTATAAACAGAAACGTACAGAATATGAGAAATGCGGATTGGAAAAAAATAAAAAGGTAGTATGGAATGCCTATATTATAGCAGGTATAACAGATAAGTTTAAAAATAAATTCGTAATCTTCAGAATTAAAATTCTGACCAATATTTATATATCTGAAGTAATATTCATTATAATCAATTTCTCTACCAAATCGTAGTCCTTCTACTATAGCAAAAACTGCAATAGGAAAAATCGCATATTTCCAGTAATGTTTGGGTGACTTAGATATTATATAACCAAATAATAGGAATATAGCGAATTCAAGAAGTTTTAAACTTGTATAGATTAAATTTATTTCCGACATGACTTTTTTAATAAGTAAAATTTATTAAGAATAAAAACGGCTATATCTAGAACTCTAAAACTAAATGGCAACAAGAAAAAAACAAACCTGTTTTTTTCTAATTTGCAAAGGTTGATGTATTGATATACACTTTTTAAAAAGGAATATATTTCCTTTCTATCGCAATATCGGGTTTGATGATAAAATTGAATAACATACCATGTGAAGATGGCAAATTCGTTACTGGTCATAGTGCGGTATAATTCACACTCTTTGTTATTTTGACAAAGTTTAAGTAGACTGTTTTGCACTTGCTTTTTCCAGTCTAATATATCTGTTGGATTATAAAATTTTTTGGTTAGATGGCTGTTGTCAATTCTATAATTATAGTCATATTCTTTTATGGTACATAAGGATTCTGATTTTTCTAGAAAATTAAGAACGAAAATCAGGTCCTCATTTAAACTGCATTTCTCAGGAAATCTGAGGGTATTTTTCTTTATAATTTCAGTTGAGTAGCATTTACTCCAAGGGTTGTTTAAATATGTACCTATTTTGCAGAGAACGTCAAATCTTTCATTTCCGATTGTGTAGCTTGGTTCTAAGATAATGTTTTTTGAGACGTCTTTTTCAATAATTCTGCATCCTTGAATAACCATATCGGCAGATGGGGCTTGATGGAAATTTTCCAACCATCTTCTGTTTATAGTATCATCAGAATCAATAAAGCATATATATTCACCATTAGCATATTGGATGCCATAATTTCTAGCATGAGAAACGCCCTGATTGTTTATATGAAACACTTTGATTCTGGAATCCAGTTCTTTATAGGTCTCACAGATTTTTTTAGAATTGTCAGTACTTCCATCATTGATAAGCAGTAATTCGAAATTGCTATAAGTTTGGACTAATATACTTTTGATACAATTCTCTAAGTATTTTTCGCTATTATATATTGGTACAATGATTGAAAACTTACTTTTCATTCTGAATATATTTTTTAGGAAAACATTCTAGTAATTCTTTTTGGATTATTGAAATGTCTTTTTGCGGGAGTGATTGCAGATTATGTCTTTCAAACAGTTCCATCCATTTGTCATTAACTATGTAGTCATTAAAATCCTTAATTCCCTCATAGGTTTCAATATCTACAGATGAAAAATAATCTTTAAACTTAAAACCGTCTGTATCAATTTCTCCCTTTTTAATCCATAGAGCTGGAATTCCATACGAATGTGCTACAATAATTCCGTGGAGTGATGTAGAAAGGATGTAATGACATTGCGTAATTTCTTCAACAGTTTCTTTTATATTCGTCGTGTTCAGATCAATAATTTTATAATTGGGATATTCTTTTTGAAACACTTGTGTCTCTTTAAAATGTGGTATAATCCCTAGTTTGTATTTTTTTTGAGAGATAGGTTTAATATATAGAGGTAAAAGCATACCCGGATCTCCAAATGCTTCACAGTGGAAGGTACCAAATTTTTTAATCTTATTGTATGAAAATTTACCTCTTAGTGCATATACATTTCCTCCATGAAATTGTTCGTTTTCATTCATGAATCCGGCTCCCCAAATGTCTGAGTATTTATTTCCTAACGAAAGTACAGAACCGATAGCTATTAGATTTTTTTCATTGGGTAAAAGAATTGATTTTATTGATTTAAAATTTCCTTGTAATAGATTGATGATGATGTGTTTGATATAATACTTTTTGAATATAATCTTTCGGCTTTTTTGTATAATATGCTTGTTGTGCGTGATTTGAGAAACAATAAAGGGGCTTAGGGCATCGCCAAAGTTTTTTCCGTTATAATATAAAAGTTTGATTTTTTTCATTTTAAATTTTTCTTAGCAAAATTGAATGCATATATTTTTTTGAGAAAATTTCTTATTTATTTTCATAGTGTATATCACTGTGTATACGACTGAGATTTGATTATCACTCAAGAATATAGCGCATTTTAATATTATGAAAACTTGTCTTATCTAACAATTAAATTATGAGTAATTTGGGAATGTGAGGTATATTCATCTTATTACGGCTTCGCCGCTACCTGTCACAGTTCTTATGACAGATAGGATGAGATAAATGCTAATAAATAAAAATACCTCAAATAATTGATAAGCAATAAATTCCTATTAGCTTTTTTGAAATCAATTAAGTGAGGCTGCTTGTTTAAATAGAAATAATGTTGAATTTTAGTTCAGTATAAACATTATACTACAAAGATACGTATAAATCAGGATAAATGGAATTTTTTAGTCGTTTTTTAAGATTTCATGATGCTTCTTCGATATTGATGATTAGCTATAGTCAATATCTTAAAAACATCTTCTGCTGATGCTTTCGGGGAAATATTTTTAATAGACGAAAAAATCTTCTCAATGATTTTGCAAAATGTTCCTGATGAAATTGCAAAATGTTCCTGATGAATTTTTTGAGCCGTCACCGCTTGCAAACTCATTGAATACAACAGAAATGGGACTGCATCTTTCTGAGACAGTCCCATTAAAGCGTTTTTATTTCTTCTTAAACGGATTTTTTCTCTTTTTTGAGGTATTGACATCTTCATATCCATACCCGTATCCATATCCGGATTTTCCGTATCCATATCCGTACTTCTTTCCGTATCCGTAGGCGTAGCTATGCTTACGACGGTTTAGATCGATACCGTTGAGTACTGTGGCTACCTGAGGGAATTGTTCATAGTCACGAAGAGTATTGATGAATTCAAATCCTGCTTTAGGAGTAACATCGGCACGGCATACATAGACGCAGATATCAGCGTTTTGAGCGACTAGAGCACTATCGGTTACCATGCCGATAGGAGCTGTATCCATGATGATATAGTCATACTTGTCTTTCAGCATGGCAATGGCCTGAGGCAAAACATTACCAGACACTAGCTCAGTAGGGTTCGGAGGGATTGGACCGCCAGGCAGAATGTCCAGATTTGGGGTGACATCTGATTGCTGGATCATGTCGAACAGGTTTACTTCTTCCGGATTGCTCAGATAAGAAGTAATACCATCAGCACGGCGTGACAGGTGGAACACCTTGTTCAAACCGGGTTTACGGATGTCCATACCGATAATAATGACCTTTTTGCCCATGAGAGCCAGACTGACAGCTGTATTTCCGGCAACAAAAGACTTTCCTTCTCCCGGTTGGGTAGAAGAGAACATAATGACTTTCTGATCTTTTTTGAGCAAGAACAGCAGATTTGTTCTCAGAGAACGGAATGCTTCCTCCATAATACCGTTGGCATTTTCATGTACCACAATAGCACCACCACTGCCAGGTTTTTCTCCGATTGGCAGTTCTGCCAAGATCGGCACATCAGTAATCTTACGGATGTCATCTGTGTTTTCGATCTTATATTGCAGTAAATCTACCAGATAAATCACACCGAATGGAAGTCCCATTCCGACAATCAGTGAAATAAGCATGATTATCTTTTTTCGGGGAGAGACCGGTCTGTTTGCAGCCAGAGCTTCTTCAACGATACGGCTGTTATTGGCTGTAGAAGCCAGAGTAATGGCGTTTTCCTCACGCTTCTGTAACAGAATGGTGTAAAGCGTTGCCTTGATTTCCCGTTGGCGCGAAATGCTGATCAGTTCTTTTTCCTGTTGAGGAGCATCGCTGATTCGGTTCTCGAACTTTCGTGCCTGAAGGTCTAACTGGTTTTTGGTAATCATCAAGCCCTCGAGAACACTGGCCACAGTGGTGCGCACATTGCGTCGGGTGGCTTCGATGCTTACATCCAGATTGGCAATCGTCGGGTTTTCTTCAGATGAAGTGCGCAACAGTCGCTTTCTTTCAATAATCTGAGCATTATAGGTGTTGATGACATTGGTCAATGTCTTGTCTTCCAGACCTACGTTGCTGGGGATGACATCTTCGCCAAACTGTGGATTGTCGATGTAGTCGCGCAGGAACTCAACCAGACGGATCTGGGTTGAATTGTTGACGCGCGCTTTGTTGTATTCTGAATTTTCCTTCAAGGCAAGTTCAGCGTCACTGGACAGGTTGGTCAGGCCGGAACGTTGCTTGAAATCAGCCAGCTCGTTTTCTGTATTGCCCAGCTCTTCGCCAATCAGTTGGATGCGCTTGTCAATAAACTCACCGGTTTTTTCCGCAATCTCATTCTTTTCGTCATTGGCATCCTTGTTGTACATGGCTACCAGAGTGTTGATGAAGTCCACGGCTCGGGCACGACTGGTAGATTTCATGGTCAGCTGCGCAATAGTTGTGGTCTTTGAGGTCGCTTCAATGGCAATACTTTTGCGATAGCCGATGGCAACAGCTGTAGGCGACTGAATGGTGCTGACAAAACTTGTGGGCATTTCCTCCAGCATCTCTTTGGAAGCGTCCTTGAGGTTGGGGTTCTCGGTTACTGTGATAACACCTACCGGAGTGTTGATTACTTGTGGGAAGCTGTTGATGGTGGCTTCCTGCTTGCATTCTTCCTCGTTTTTCCAATATTTTATGTCTGCCTTCCACTTTCCGGCTTCTTTTTGCTGGAATTTAAGTGTGATTCCTCCGGACAGTTTGTCAGCTTCTTCGGGAGTCATATAAATATTGAACGGGGCTGTTTTGTAAAGCTCCCGGGTATAGGACAGAGTGCGTGGTTCGAAATAGCTGATATAGAGGTTTTGAGCAATCACCACCTTCTTCATGAGGGTGCGTGAATTGAGTATCTCTATTTCGTTGTCAAAATTGTTGGTCATGGAAATCATACCCATACCGCTTAAGGAAGCCAGTGGGTTCTGTGAAGAAAATCCACGCTTATTGTCTTCCTTGATTAATACGGAAGCATTAACCTGATAGACGGGAGTTGATTTACGAATGTATAAATAGCCCAAAACCAAAAACAGAATAATACTGGTCAGGAACCAGGGCCAGTAGATTAAATATTTAAATACCAGGGCATAGAGATTTACTTTTTCTTCTTTTTTGTCCTGGTTGTCATCAATCAAAAAATCGTCTGCCATAAAAATACAGGGGATTTAGAAGTTGTTTATTTTAGGATATTGAAAAGCAAGCTGACAACGGATACCATGGTCGAAGTTACGGAAATCCACAATGAAGTGCTGCTTCCTATTTCTGAGTTTTTGGCTTTTGTACTGTTCGGAGTGACATAAAGGATGTCATTCTGACGCAAATAATAATAGGGCGAAAGAATCAGGTTGGCATCATTCAGGTTAAGCTCCACAATTTCCTTGCGGCCGATGGAGTCTTCGCGAATGAGCTTGACGTTGTTTCGAATACCGTAAACCGTCATGTCGCCCGCCATGGCCAACGCCTCGAGTACATTGACTTTCTCGTTGCTGACCGTAAAGGTTCCCGGCCGGGCAACCTCTCCCAATACGGAAATCTTATAGTTGCTCATACGTACATTGACAATAGGAGTTTCTTTCAGATATGTGGAGAGTTTTTCTCGAATCAAATCTTCTGCTTCTCCTTTGGTCAGTCCTCCCACCTTCAAACGGCCAAGAATCGGGAAATCGATTTCTCCGGTGTTGCTGACCAGATATTGTTGGATGGTCGGTTGGGTTGTTGTATAGGTATTCTTGTTTGCTACATTGATAGGAGTCTGCATGGCCAGATTAAAGGGAGCTGAAACCTGCGGATCTGTAGTGTTTACGGTAATGGCCAAAAGGTCTTTTGGCATAATTTTTGCATCATATAAGGGCAGATGCTGTGCCGCATTGCTTATCTGCTCCGCATTCTGAAAGTAAGGTACCTGTTTGTAGGAAGTGCAGGACGCAAACATCAGAATGCCGAGTAGAGCATAAAGAAATCTCTTGATTTTCATAAAATAGGGATGTGGGATTTTTGATTTTTGGATAGCTTATTTGCCGAACAGACGACCGAACAGTCCTTTCTTTTTTTCCTGTGGCTCTTCGTTTTCGTAACGGTCCATCAGATCTTCATAAGACAGTCGTTTGCTGACCATTTCGTAAATGGTTCCCCAATCGGGAAGTCCGCCTAAGTTACGGTCGTCTATAAACAAGTCGGCTTTGAGCTTGCGGGAATAGTGCTTATGCTCCTGTTCTTCTTCCGGATAATCTTTATTGACGGCATAGAACTCCAGACCGCGTTCCCGGCAAAAGTCTACCGCTTCCTGAAGGAGTTTGCCTTCGCGTACACTCCACAGAATCAGCTTGTGGCGGTCGTCACGTAATTTTTTTAAAGTCTCGATGGCAAACGGAATCTCGCGCCCGATAGCCGGGTATTTGTGTTCTACGATTGTTCCGTCAAAATCTACTGCTATAATCATATTTTACACTTAAAATCAATGATTGGATTTTCGTTTATTGATAAAGGTCTTCCTGATAGTCAAAAAGCCATTCCGCTTCTGCCAGTGTAGGATGTTTCTTGTCTTTCTCGGACAGGATGATAGAGGCTGGATCCAGTTTCCAGTCAATGCCCAGCGCCGGGTCGTTCCATGCTATGGCTCCTTCGCTTTGGGGAGCATAGTAATTGTCGCATTTGTATTGGAAAATGGCTTCGGGGCTTAATACACTGAAGCCATGTGCAAATCCGCGAGGTACAAAGAGCTGCCGGTGATTTTCTTCAGAAAGTTCTACGGCTACATGCTTGCCGAAAGTAGGAGAACCCTTCCGGATATCAACAGCTACATCGAGTACACAGCCTTTGATGCAGCGCACAAGTTTGCTTTGGGTAAAAGGAGGCTTCTGGAAATGAAGACCACGCAATACTCCATAACTGCTTTTACTTTCATTATCCTGAACAAATGAAACTTTTCTTACATTTTCGCAGAATACACGTTCGGAAAAAGATTCAAAGAAATACCCTCTGGGGTCCGTAAAAATCTTTGGCTCAATAATAAAAACGCCATCCAGTTCGGTCTTGATTATTTGCATCACGTTTTCGTTTTTATATTAATGTCGCAAAGGTAGACAAAAAAACAGAGCAAGGCAATTAAAAAGAATTAAAAAGAATTCCTATTCCTCAATCTTCGAAAGGTAGCCTATCGGAATTTCTACAGTGGCATAACCCAGCTGAGGAATGCGGATTCCTACCTCATGTTTTCCGCTTTGCTGGAACAGTTCACCTTCGAGGCCCTGCAATGGTCCCTTGACCACGCGAACCCGGTCGCCTGGTGTAAGTAAATCTTTACAAAAACTGATAGCCGTATCCGAAAAGTCGAACATGAAAATGAAGCGTTCCATCTCTTTGTCCGGAATTACTGCGGGATGTCGTGTGCCGCGTAGAGTCAGATAACTCAATGCGGAGGGGTCCTGTAGTAATGCAATGCGCTCAGCTTCTTCTACATGTACAAAAATCATCATGGGAATGACCACTTGTTCGAGCTTTTTCTTACGATCGGACCATTGGCGTATAACGGTTTGAACCGGAAGAAAATGCTCGGTGCCCCATTCGCTCAGGCGTTTTGCCAGCTTCTTCTCATGGTGCATTTTGACATAGAGAGCATACCATTTTTTCATGTTAGAGAACTCTTTGTTTTACATATCGACTACAAATATAGGCTTTTTGGCTATTTAATGCGATGTTTGATGCAACTTTTTGCTAAAAATAAGTATTTTTGCAAATAGGATTTTTGATGTTTTAAAGTAGAATTGTTTATAAAATAGTGGAATTATGTGGGAGTATTTCCTGATCGGCTGGACTTGTTTTGTTCTGCTGGTATTTCTGCATTTGATATTTGATTGCTTGTATTACTACAGTAATTTGCCGAAGAATATCCGGAAAATAATCCGTGCTTTTACAGAAGAATAAGCATAATCTGCAATTTGTGTAAATAAGTGCACGGGGAGTCTGTTTTTCGTTTTGTGGTGACAAAAGAAGGGCAGATATGAATACCTTGTGTGCATGAAACAGATTATTTTACCGATTTTTCTTTACATTTTTGTGGGACTGACTTTGGGCTCCTGTGAGAGGGTCAGTTTCCCGGAACAGGGAACAGGGGAAGATGAGCCCGCTTTAGAGGATACGCTGGTGGTGGATACCACCGGCGCAGGTACTTTGTATGCTCCCGCAACTGTGGCTGATATTCTGAATAAGCCTGATGAATATCTGGGATTTTCTTGCTGGGTGGCCGGTTATATTGTTGGTTATACGGAACGGACCATGAAGAATGCTGCCTTTACGACGGAGGGAGCAGTGCAGAGTAATATTCTTTTGGCCCAATACCCGTGGGAACAGGATTATGAGTGCTGTGTTCCGGTTGAGCTGAAGACAGACAAATGGAAACAGAGCATCAGCCTGGCTCATCGCCCGGAGAATCTAGGGAAACGGATTGCAGTGCATGGTCTGGTCAAGACGTATTTTAGTGTAACCGGAGTTCGGAGTATTGATGGTGCAAAATGGTTGGAAAGCGAGTCTTTTCCTGATGAACCGGATGAACCTCAGATACCGGAAGAGCCAGAAGAGCCCCAGCAGCCGGAGGACCCCGAAGACCCCGATCTTCCCGATGAACCGGAAGAGCCAGAGAATCCCGAGACTCCCATAGAGACTTATTTTATTTCCGTAAATGACGTGTCTTTACAACAGGTAAATCAGAAATCCGTTGTTGCAGTAGGAGCACGTTATATGCTGGGCACAGTGCCGGAATATGGACGTATGGCTTTTGTCGGTTTGTCCTTGAAGTATGGTAAGACTGTGAAGTACAGGCCTGTATTGCCCGCAGAGGGAGAGCATGACTGTTTTTATACGCAAGAAAGACAGATGCCCGCCATATTCTTGTTGGAACAGAGCGAAAATGGATTTCGGTTGCGTGATGAACTGACCGGAGGCTATCTGGCTTATGATGTCCGGGGAGATGCAAATTCCATATCCTGGATACCTTTGTACACTTTATTGTCAGAAGATTTGGATGAGCACTTTTGCGCAGATTTCCTGATTCATGCCAATGAAACCGAAAAACAACTGGAAACCTCTGTAAAAATAAAATTTTCGGCAGTCGATAGCCGTAACGGTTTGTTACGTTATAATTCCGGAGGGATGAATTTTAAACTCAACTATGCGGAAAATGGAGGCAGTGTTTGTTTATATCTGCTGAAATAGTTGTTTCTCGAAAAAAAGTATATATTTGCAGTTGGAACCAACCATGAATTGTAATGTATATAAAAAAATGTTTTTTAAAAGTGTGGTCTTTTTATTATGACGGTTTCCGGGAAATGACTTTGGGACGCGTCTTATGGGCCATCATTCTGATAAAGCTATTTATTATGTTTGTGGTGCTCCGCGTGTTTTTCTTTCCCGATTTTGTGGCTACACATGCAACAGAAGGCGATGAGGCCCGGTTTGTGGGCGAGGAACTGATGGAACGCAGGGCGCCTTAGTAGAATCTTGATTTATCTAACTGCAAATTTTGTGTATATGACTGAACCTATTGAACTGTCTTTGATTGACTGGTCTCGAGCGCAGTTTGCTCTGACCGCTATCTATCACTGGCTTTTTGTTCCGCTTACTTTGGGACTGGCGGTGATTATGGGAGTGATGGAAACCCTCTATTACAAATCGGGGGATGTTTTCTGGAAGCGCACAGCACGCTTCTGGATGAAATTATTCGGTATTAATTTTGCCATCGGTGTGGCCACTGGATTGATTCTCGAATTTGAGTTTGGCACAAACTGGAGTAATTATTCGTGGTTTGTGGGCGATATCTTTGGGGCACCGTTGGCTATAGAAGGAATTTTGGCCTTCTTTATGGAGGCGACTTTCATTGCGGTCATGTTCTTTGGCTGGAATAAGGTGAGTCGGGGATTCCATTTGGCTTCAACCTGGCTTACCGGACTGGGAGCAACGATTTCGGCCTGGTGGATTCTGGTGGCCAACGCCTGGATGCAGTATCCGGTGGGTATGGAGTTCAATCCGGATACCGTACGCAATGAAATGGTGGATTTCTGGGCCGTAGCGACTTCACCGGTAGCCGTAAACAAATTTTTCCATACCGTGATTTCGAGTTGGGTATTGGGCGCAGCCTTTGTGGTTGGTGTGAGTGCCTGGTATCTTTGGAAGCGTCGGGAGAAGCGGTTTGCTCTGGAAAGTATGAAGATTGCAGCTTGTGTAGGACTGGCGGCTACAGTGCTTACTGCATGGACCGGCGACAAGTCCGGTTATCACGTGGCGCAGCATCAGCCCATGAAACTGGCTGCCATGGAAGCTTTGTATGAAGGCCAGAAAGGAGCATCACTTGTAGCCATTGGTATCCTGAACCGTACGGAGTCCGGTGAAATCAATCCGGAAAAGCCTTTGGTGGCAGGAATTGAAATCCCGAATATGTTGTCTGTATTGGCTTATCGGGATAAAGATTCTTATGTGCCTGGAATCAATAACCTGTTGCAGGGAGGATATGCTCTTCCGGATGGCAGCATTGCATTGTCTGCGCAGGAAAAGATGGAGCGTGGAAAGCGTGCGATTGCTGCTTTAGGTGCCTATCGTCAGGCTAAGGCTGATAAGGATATGCAGCGTGCTGAGCTTGAGTTGGCAACGCTGAAGGAGAATATGCCTTATTTCGGATATGGTTACATTCATGAACCGCAGGATTTGGTTCCTAATGTGACTTTGAATTTTTATGCTTTCCGAGTTATGGTCGGATTGGGCGTATATCTGATTCTGTTCTTTGCCGGTATTCTGTTTTTGGTGTATCGCAAGCGTTTGGCTGATTTGCGCTGGGTACAGTGGGGCGCTATGCTCACCGTGCCTTTGGCTTATCTCGCTTCACAAGCCGGTTGGGTGGTGGCCGAATGTGGCCGGCAGCCGTGGGCCATTCAGGATCTGCTTCCTGTGAACGCGGCTATTTCCAGTCTGGAAACGTCTTCTGTCCAGACCACTTTCTTTATATTTTTAGTATTGTTTACGGTGTTGCTGATTGCAGAAATCAGAATTATGATCAAAGCTATTGCAGCCGGACCGGAAAAGGATGTTGAATCTGTTTAATGGATGGAATATGATGGACTATGCATTTTATCAAGAATATTGGTGGTTCCTGGTTTCTTTACTGGGAGGATTACTTGTGTTTCTGCTGTTTGTGCAGGGAGGAAACGCTCTGATTTTTTCTTTGGGGCAGAATGAGCTGGAACGCAAGATGATTGTGAATTCTACGGGGCGGAAATGGGAGTTTACCTTTACCACTCTGGTTACTTTCGGAGGAGCATTCTTTGCTTCGTTTCCGTTGTTCTACAGCACTAGTTTCGGAGGAGCTTATTGGCTTTGGATGATTATTCTGTTCAGTTTTGTCTTGCAGGCTGTCAGTTATGAGTACCAGAGCAAGAATGGAAATCTTTTGGGACGAAACACCTACCGGGCCTTTTTGGTACTGAATGGTTTTGTCGGTCCTTTCTTCTTGGGATGTGCGGTTGCGACCTTCTTTACCGGATCAGATTTTGTGGTTAATAAAGAGCAGTTGCTGACACAAGGTATGCCGGTCATCAGTGTCTGGGGAAATAACTGGCACGGACTGGATGCGCTGGCTAATGGGTGGAATATTGTTCTCGGTCTGGCTGTAGTCTTCCTCTCCCGAGTTCTGGGTGCCTTATACCTTATTAATAATATCCTTGACGAGGGGATTAACCGTAAGGCACGGCGTGCGGTGCTTTTCAATACTGTTCCCTTTTTGGTTTTGTTTCTGACTTTTGTCATCCGCCTTTTCCTGACTGAAGGTTTTGCTGTCAATCCGCAGAGCGGTGTCGTCTTCGTGGAACCGTTCAAGTACTGGCATAATCTGCTGGCACTTCCGGCGGTGGCTGTCCTTTTCCTGCTGGGAGTAGCGGGAGTGCTTGGAGGTATTGTCGGATGTGTGCTGAAGCCGGATTTCCGCAAAGGTATCTGGTGGACCGGTACCGGTACGGTCTTGGCCGTCTTGGCCTTGCTTCTGCTGGCCGGATATAATCATACGGCCTATTATCCTTCGGTAACGGATCTGCAGAGTTCCTTGACTTTGTCAAACAGTTGCTCCAGTGAATTTACTTTGAAGACCATGTCTGTGGTATCTTTGTTGATTCCGTTTGTCTTGGCTTATATTTTCTATGCCTGGAGAAGTATCGACCGCAAGAAGATTGATGCTCAGGAGATGCAGGAAGATGAGCATACCTATTGATTATTTGATGACTTGATACTGAAACGGGTGGGGCAAAACTAGAATGACTACTCCTCAAGGTTGCAGATTATAACTATAATATTAAAAAGGGCTGTATCAAACTCTGTATTGAGAATGATGCGGCCCTTTCTTTAGTCTTTTAGGGTGCTCAAATTTCATTTTGACAAACCCTCTTCCCATATTGTTACTTCTTAGTTTTTGTAGATACAGATTGATTGGATCAGTTGAAAAGTTCAAAGGTAAATTTATATCCGAATCCGAATCCCGACGACTGATTATAGGACAAGAACAGTCCGGTGTCGAAGATAAAGGTGCTGATGCCATAACCCAGTTCTATATGGGCTGGCAGGTTACGCATGGTCAGGAAATTCAGATAGATGCGTTCGTTACGGATGTGTCCGGTGTATTTTCCGATATGGCTCACCAGCATAAAAGGAGCCTCGAAAGCGGTATTAAACCGGAAGTAATAGCTCGAAGCATTGTACCACCGGCTGTCCAGATTCTGAAATCTTCCTCCAATGTCGTCGGTCCACCCCTCGGGCAGCGTGTTGTCACGCAAGTTGGCAAAATCCACGAAATAAGTTTCGCGTTGGTTGGTAAATCCGCCGCCGCCAATCCGGTAGCTCAGTTTGCTACGCACTCCAAGACGTACGGTGTGCTGTATCTCCGCTTCTATTCGTTCATACACACCGGTGCTTCCGAATACCTTGTTCAGTCCGCGTTCATAATCGAGAATGAAGGTCGGGTAGCGTGAAGACAACCGTATCTTTTTGCGGTTACTGATGTAATAATACATTCCCGGTGTCCATTCGATGCGTATGTTCGGGGCAAAGCTGACATATTGTTTACGGATGATGCCGATAATCTCATTACTGGCATTGTTTTGTCCCTGAATGTGGAAAACACCTTCGGGAGTAAACACAGGAGGTTTGATCGGGGTACGCCGGTGCATGGTCACACCGGTAATCAGGTCAAAGCCATTGAACAGTTCTATTTTGTTTTTTACCTGAATGTTCAGGTCCGTAAAGTAATTCAGGTTCAGAAAATCAAAATTGATGGTCGTATCCGCCATATTCTGAATGTCTTCCAGCACATCACTGCTGTAGATACGGTTTCCGTTACCTACGCTGAACTCCAGATTTCCATTGCGCATCGGGGCATAATTATAATTGGAAGTCAGTTGCCAGTAGAACTCCTTGCGGGTGAAGTTGTAACCCAGACGGGCGCGGAAGTCTATGGACTGAGCGTTCCGGAACTGGTTTCTGTAACGCAGATCCTGGCGGTAGGCCAGTCCGTTGCCTTTGCTGTAGCTGAACAGCAGAGGGTTCATAAAAGGTGTACAACGGAAGGAGCCGAATTGTTCCGCATTCCATTGGTAGTCCTCAATGAAGATATTCCCCAGATACTTCCATACCTTGTCGCTTCTTTTTTCTTTCTGTTTGACAGTATCCTTTTTGGCCTGCCGTTCCTGATAGTCTTTGTAGATTACCTGTTCGTAAGATTCCAGGGGGATGGAACGCAGGCTGTCAAATGCCTGCTCGCTCCGTTCGTAGGCCGAAGGATCGCAGGTGAGTGTAAAGTTTGCCGAAAGGTTGTAGTCCGGTTTCTTTTTCTTTTCGGTGGTGATGTCCCGATAGTTCAGGTGAGCTCGATACCTTCCTCTCAGTTTGTTCCAGGCCAGTGCATACGATGCCTCTATGTCATAGCTCTCCGGGAGATATTCTGTTTTTGTTCCCGGTTTTCCCATGTCTATGTGGCATTTGAACTGCAACAGATCCGAGCGTCCTTCAAAGACAATGCGGCGCACGCTCCATGAACTGTCGTTGATGACCATCTGTCCCTTTACCAGTTGATAACTTTTGTTTTTGGGGATAAAAGACACGTGATATAGGAAACGGCTCAGAGTGTCCGTCGTGATAGAGTCCAGGCGGTAATTGTAATGCCGTGTGCTTTTGGGAGCGAGCGGAGACAGAAGCGCGTCTCCGACCAGATAAGGCTCGTATATGTTTATGTTGAAGTAGTTGATCACTCCCGGTATGTTTTTGTGGTCGCGCAGTGTGCCGTTGATATAACGGATCTTCTGGTCATAGATGGACGGATATGTATAATGAATGTCCCGGTATGTTTCCAGCATATACTGCGTGATGCCTTTTTCGCTGCGCAGCACCTGAGGTAGATAGCGGAACAGCAGATTCTTCTTGTCAATATTCAGAAGGGCGCGTACATACATATTGGCTTTATATTCCTGAATGGTGTCCTTGTAGACGGGAGCCACTCTGTAAAGCTGTTTGAGCAGCGAGTCTATCGAGGTGGTGGGTGTCTGGCTATAGCACACGAAGGGGCACACGATCAGAAAAACCAGAAGCAGCAGTCTGATCATGTTCTTTCCGGTGATATGAAGCCAGAAGAATTTCATGAATTCTCCATATCCTTCAGGTGAATGTCAAGAGCCTGAACCGAAATGTGGATTTCCCATACTGAAAGACCCAGCGAAATGATAAGCAGTAAAAGAGCCATTCCGAATACATAAATGGAGAGCAGGTGCATTCCCACATAGATGAGAAACATGCTCACCACACAGAGCAACAGGCTGCTGATACCGGTTATCTGCATGCTGCGGGTCAGATAAAGACGTTTGCGCAGATTGCTGATCTGTGCGGCAGTCACGTCAGAATGTTGCTTCATATACTGTTCCTTGAGAGTACGTATCAGTTGGGCGTACGACAGGAAACGGTTGGTATAGGCCAGCATAATCAGCGAGATGGCCGAGAAAAGTAATGCCGGAGTGGCCAGATTCAGTTCTTCCATAGAGTGTTCCTAATAAATTTTGTGTTCTATGCAAAGTTAGGAAAAAGCCGCATATCTGTTCTATCCCGAGGGAAGGATTTTGATTATTTTTTTCAGCGGGTAGATATAGGTTCTGTTTCTTTTTGTATCTTTGAAAATGAAAATAATATATTTAGATATTTTGGAAAGAACAGAAAGATGAGAAAAGATTTGATCAATATGGAATACTGGCGCGAAGCGCATCTGCTTCCGCTGCTTTGTCCAACCGATGCCTTTTATGTAAAGTATGCCCGAAAGATAAGAGATAAAATCCGGAAGGCTGATTTTGAGCGCAAGCTTTCTCCCGACGACATGACCGAGATTGCCCTCACTCTGACTTATTATCTGGAAGATGTGGTGAGCGGTTTGGGAGTATGGCGTTCGTTTGTTCTGGAGCATCAGCGTATGTATGGCCGTTTTCTGCCGTTCTACGAAACCCGTGAAGACAACTACTATATTGATGAAGTCAACGAAGCCGATGTATGCTTTCTGATTTGGATGACTTTCCAAAAGAGAAACAACGGAATGATTGTCAATCCCGAGAACTCTTACATGCAGAAACTGGCCCACGAGCTTTTTCTGACCTTTGATGAAGATTTCGAGCAGCTGCCCATAAATTCCGAATTGCTTGAGGCCATGCAGAAGCCGGTACTGTATAAGGATTTCTATAATCTGAAAACCCTGATGGTTCAGGTCTGCTGCATGTCTTATCTGTTTTATTATTTCACGGCCCAGCATCGCAGCCGGGTGCTGAATTTTGTAAAACATATCGTTGGCGAGGGGCAGCCTCTGTCTGTCATCGAATATATGGTGGAATCTTTTCTGGGTGTCTATGAAAAGACCGGTCCTCTGTCCTTGAAGCCTCAGGTATGGATCAGCCGTATGTTGGAGCAGTGGGGCATGAAGGAAGAGGAAGAGGCCGTTTCGAAAATGGAAGCCAAGGAGTTGCAGCCTTATCTGATTGTGGAGTGTGACGAGCAGAAACTTCTTTTGGAAGACTGGCAGCAACAGCGTTTTGAACTGGAACTGGCAGACATGCTTCAGGTAGATCCGAAGATGGTATCCCGTCAGAAGGTGATGCTTGGATCGATTGTTCAGTACAAGGGCAAGTGGTATCCGAATGGCGGTGTGAGCTGGCTTCCGGGAGATGCTAAATTTACAAAATTCAAGGAGCAGAAACTCAGAATCCGGACACAGAATGAACAGATCACCCAAAAAGTGATGGAACTGAACGGTCAGAGTCCGTTCCTGTTCTTCGAAGACTATAATACGATGAAGCTCTGGATGGATGAACATCTGAAAGAAGAAACTCAGGCCAGCTCTATCCTGAACGACGGAGAGAAGCACGACGAGGAGAAGAATATTGTGGTATTTGTTTCTCCCGAGACCGGTCTTTTGGTGTTGCCGGGAGGAGCCTGCTGCATCAAGCATAAGGATAATCCTTATTATCTGCCGGCCGAGGCGGGAGCCTATGCGGTAAGGGTTTTGTTCGACCCTCATTTCTCATCTCCCGAGATGGTACGTTGCCTGGTTCAGGAGAATCTGTTGCCCGACGCTGCCTTGTATTCCGAAATCAGCGAAGAGCGTGGCAAGCAGCTTTTGCAGGATAATCTGGATTTCCTGTTGCGCACAATCAGATCCGATTTCTAACTTTATATAAAGCAAAATACTATGGATTTTTTAGATTTAGTAAAAAGAAGACAAAGCGACCGGCGCTTTGAGCCTACTCCGGTGAGTAAGGAGCTGGTTGTAGGCTGTCTGGAGGCCGCACGGATGGCTCCTTCGGCTTGCAATTCACAGCCGTGGAAGTTTGTGGTCATTGACGAGCCCGAACTGAAAGGCAAGGTGGCACGGGCTGCCGCCAGTATGGGAATGAATAAGTTTGCCGATGAGGCTCCGGTCATTGTGGCTGTTGTTATGGAAAAAATGAACTTTACGGCCCGTATAGGAAGCGTTATCAAGGACAAGGAGTATTCTTTGCTGGATGTAGGCATCGCTACCGAGCATTTTTGCCTGCAAGCTGCCTCTATGGGATTGGGAACCTGCATTCTGGGTTGGTTCAACGAAAAGGAAGTGAATAAATTGCTGCACGTGGGCAATCGGCGTATCCCCTTGTTGATTCTCTTGGGCTATCCTGCCGGAGAAATACGTCCGAAAGCCCGAAAGAGACTGGATGAAATGAGCTCATGGAACAAATACTAAAAAGAAATTCCCAAACGACAGTCTGGTAGAAGTCTGATTGTTTGGGGATTTTCTTTTGGCTATGTGGTTACAATAATTTAGACAGAGTATTGTGATTTAGATTAAACTATTCTTTCGTACAAAGGAATGGGTTGATAAATTTGATGTATTGATAGGGGAATTTCTGATTTTAATTTTTACTACTATGAGTTTGAAAAATAACGTTCCACAGATATGGTCTATTGATAGGTTATTAGCTGCGAACTTAATAATACCAGATTATCAGCGTCCGTATAAATGGACAGACAAAAATATAACTGATCTTATTCTTGATATACAAAAGAGTATAGAAGAAAGCAGAAGATATGTAAATTTTAAATATCGTATTGGCACAATTATACTTCACAAGAATGAAAATGATGAATATGAAGTTGTGGATGGACAACAACGTATTCTATCGTTGCTCTTATTGACTCTGTATTTGCAATCAGGTTTTACCTGTACATTGTTGAATACAAAATTTTCAAGCAAAGTTACCCAAAGGAATATTCATGATAATTATCAAACAATAAGCGAATGGTTTTCTTCTGTTGATGAAGAGGTAAAGAGACTTTTTGAATATGCTTTGAAGAATATTTTGGAAGTGGTTGTTATTACTGTAAACAAAATCAGCGAAGCGTTTCAATTGTTTGATTCTCAAAATACACGTGGTCGTGCTTTATATCCACATGATTTACTTAAAGCTTACCATCTGAGAGAAATTCATGATAAATATGAGATGCAGCATGCGGTAGTAAAATGGGAATCAAAGAATCCAAAAGCTATTCGAGAATTGTTTGATCTTTATTTGTTTCCATTGTGGAATTGGGCAAAATGTCGGAAAAGTGGTAATTTTACTACAGCAGATATAGATATTTATAAGGGTATTGAAGAGAAAACTGGGTACACATACGCTCATCGGGCAAACAAAGCTATGCCTTATTTTTTACTTACAGAGCCTTTCATCTCGGGAGGTGATTTTTTGAAATGGTAGATCATTATATGCAAATGTTGCATAATATTAAAGAGGAAATTATAACAAATCCGAATTTTAGTAGTATAAGGCAGATATTGACCGATGGTAAGGATTTTAATTCTGTGGTAGAATTTGATAAAGCTTGTAAGTCATCATCCACAGGACTTAATTATGCTCGTAATTTGTTTTTTTGCGCTTTATTATGCTATTATGATCGTTTCCATAATTTTGATGTAATGGCAGTAAAAAAGTTGTTTACTTGGGCAATGATGATTAGAATAGACATGGTTCATTTAGGTTTTGATACGATAAACCGATATGCTATTGGTTTAGGGGACAATGGCAAATACAGCAATGCTAAACCTGTAATATCCATGATAGCCTATGCTCGTAGGCATACTGAAATTTCAGGTATGAGGCTTAATTTAAGAGCAGATAATCATGCTGCAAATGATAATTGGGAATATTTATATAATGAACTTTGTATATTAAACGGATACAATATTTAATATGGTAGAAGAGTTAAAAATTTTAGGCGAGCAAGTCATCTTTAATACGGATGCTCATTACGTTATTCCGCGCTACCAACGTGCTTATGCTTGGGAAGATAAGGAAATTGAGCAGTTGATAGATGATATTAATGATATTAATGCATCAGAGAATTATTATATCGGATCACTTGTTGTTTCCAAAGTAAAAGGTAAGTTTGAAACTTATGAAGTTGTCGATGGGCAACAACGTCTTACTACTTTATTTCTTCTGTTGCAGTATTTAGTTTATGTGGGAGCTTTGAAAGAAGAAGTTGGGCAGACTCTTTCTTTTGACTGTCGTTCAAATTCAAACTATACACTTTCTCATATCCAGAAAATATTGGCAGGTCAGATTGAAGATGAAAATTCTATCGAATTGTCTATTTTGAATGGTATTAAGGTAATCCGTCAAAAGTTCGAAAAAGATACTACACTGAATATTGATAATTTTGTTTCCTGTTTAGGACATGTTATTCTCTATAGAATAGAAGTACCTGAACATACAGACCTGAATCGTTATTTTGAAATCATGAATACCCGTGGAGAGCAATTGGAACAGCATGATATACTGAAAGCTCAACTTATGGGGTGTCTTAACGATAGGGGTGAACAAGAGTTCTTTTCAAAAATATGGAATGCCTGTAGTGATATGACCGGTTATGTCCAGATGCATTTCTCACCTTTTTATCGAGAGAAAATTTTTGGAAATGAGTGGAATGATTGGCCTGCCGACGAATGGGCAGACTATCAGCAATGTTTCTGTGTGACAGAAGAATCAGACAAAGGTGCTACTATTGCGGAAATTGTAAGTAGTAAATTTAAGATAGATGACATTGATGGCATGCTTGACAATAACATACACGTTCGTTTTGACAGCATCATAGATTTTCCTTATTTTTTGCTTCATACTCTCAGAGTGTTTGTAGAATTAAATGAAGTTTCTTTGGAAAAGCCTTTGGGTGATCTGCTGGATGATAAAAAACTGATTTCAGATTTTAAGAACGTAGTCGATCAGGGAAAAATAAACGGAAATTCTATCGATAAGGAGGTTTTTGCTCAAATGTTTATTATTCATTTACTCCAAACTCGATATCTTTTCGATAGATTCATTATTAAGCGTGAGTATACTGGCGAAGATAATGAGGGCGAATGGAGTCTGAAAGAATTGTTTACTTCAGGTCAAGGTTCCAAAAAGAAAGCATATTATTCTAATACAAAATTAAATTATAGTAATGAGTGGGAGAGAACATATGCTCCTCGAAATAAAGAATGCCTAATGATTCAATCCGCGCTCCGTGTGTCATATACTTCACCTAAAGTCATGCACTGGATAACGGAACTCATTTTGTGGCTGTTTAATAATGATGATAATCAAAATCCTAAACTGATAGATGTAGCAGTATCTATAGCAGCACAAGCAACACTAGAGAATTTCTTGAATGGAGGCAATTATAAACTAGGTGTTCAAACCCCTCATATCGTATTTAACTTCTTGGATTATTTGTTATGGAAAAGTGATAAGAACAAGTATGGCGATTTTGATTTTGAATTCCGTAATTCTGTAGAGCATTGGTATCCGCAAAATCCATCAGATGGTTCATTTGATTCTTGGGATAATAAGGATACGTTTGGAAACTTGTGCATTATTTCCAGAAGTGTAAATTCAAAGTTTTCCAATCTTTCACCTAAGTCAAAGATGCAATCTTATGAGAAGATGATCAAGAAAGGAAGCTTAAAACTTCGTATTATGGGTGATATTATCCGAAATAACTCTAATGAGAGTTGGATCATGAATCAATGTGAAGAGCATGAGGACGAGATGATAAACTTGTTGAAAGATGCATGTGCTATGCAGGATTAATATACAAGTTTTGTTTTTATCTTTCTCTTCGGTTCAGCCTTTTCAGCGCCAGATGATGTTTCTGCGCAGCTGCTTTTTCATACCATTCCATAGCCTTTTCCAAGTCCGGACTTCCGGTCCAGCCTTCTTCGTAAGCCTGACCGATGCGATAGGCTGCATAAGGATCGATGGAAAGGTGGTAGGCATCGAAGGCCATAGGGAGCGAGGCGGGCAGGTGGGGCGCCCCCTTGCGATAGAGATCGCCCAAATTACTCGGGGCATAGAGACGGTCGCCCTGCCGGATGGCTTCGCGAAACCAATACGCGGCTGTGGGGCCGTCGGCTTCTACACCGATACCCTCCTGATAGAGAGTGCCCAGATCATTCAGTACCACTCCGTCGATAGACTTTCCGTTTTGGTATTCTTTTCCGATTTGCAGCAACAGAGCAACATCCTCCTGGGCATAACTTTCCCAGGTTTCGCTACCGTCAGTCTGCCAGGATTTTACCCGCCCGATGGAGCGATGCTGCGGCACGTCAGCTTCCAGTTCCTGTTCATTGAGAGCCTGATCCTGACGGATTTCCTCTTCCGTGGCTTGAGGGAGCCGGCTGCGTTGTAACAGATATTGCACATAACCATAGATGCGCGGGGTGGAAGAGTAGAGGGTTACGCCTACCGATTGCAGGAGAGGCAGCGTCACGCACTCATATTCCTGGCAGGGCATGGTGAGGTAATAGCGTGGGGCAACTGAAAGAACCGATTTCAGCAGGGCAATTTCTTCGCCGATGCTTTCTTCCATCCAATCTTCATTGTAGCGTTCATATACAGTTTGAGAGTCCCCGTTTTCCGAGGAAAGCATCAGTCGGCCGCCGTTTACGAAATGATGAAGTGTGTCGGCCAGATAGGGAAACAGTCTGTAGTCACTGTATGAAGCCAACGCATCCATGCACAGCTCCAGCGCTCCCTGCCGGTTGTCGATCAGGCAGAACAGGGTTACGGAATCTTTTTGCGTGAAATAATAATAGGTGGCCTGATTGAAATCGGAAGTGAAGACCAGTTGCAGTTCCATACCCAAAGCCTGATGAAAGGCCTCAAAGGAAAAAGGAGCGTTATTGTTGATTGTCAGTGAATGATGCATGTGGCGTGAAAAGTTAAAGGACTGTGGAATGAATAAATGCTAAAAGAGTTAGATGAAACGACAGCTCGGTGAGCAGAAAAACCGCACCGCAACAGTCGCCCGTATATCCCTGAATCCGCTGGCGAAGGTATCGGATCAGGAGCCCTACACAGAGCAGAGGTGTCAGCCAGGGCCATATTGTCAGTAACTGCTGCGGACAGAAAGTGCTCCACAGGTAGACCGGAAAGAGCTGAACCAGAGGCCGTAACAGATAGGACAGGATGCCCCGGCCGTGCGGACGGACATAGGTCGTTCCGATTTTTGCCTCTTCCGAACGCCGTGCGTATGGCAGTCGGCAGATGATGAAGGAACTGCATGCTTTGGCATACAAATCGCCCGCAAACAGATAAAACGGCAGATATTGGGGCGGCAGATGCAGCCAGGTGGTATAGAGAAGGGCCAGATAGAGGAGAAGTCCCAGCACTCCGAAGGTACCGATGTGCGAATCCTTCATAATGGCAAGAATGCGCTCCCGGCTGTGTCCGCCGCCAAACCCGTCCATGAAGTCGGCCAGTCCGTCTTCATGAAGCGCTCCGGTGAGCAGCAGTCGTGCGGCAAGGGCTATCAGCAGGGCTATGGCGGTGGGAAAAATCCGGGCACTTAACCAGTAGGAGGCAGCCAGAGTGCCGCCCGTGAGCCATCCGCTCAGCGTCCAGTATTCTACGACATGGCGAAAAGCCTCCTGAGGCACGTCTTTCCGGATCTTCCAAAACGGCAGTCGGGTGAAGAACATCAGGGCGGCCCATATCCGGTCGGAAACGGTAGATTGCGGCTGTGTCATCATTAAAAATATTTGGTGATGTGTGATTCGTCAAATGTATTCATTTCATTCATCATGCGTACTGCCGACTCGATAATCGGATAGGCACAAAGGGCGCCGGTTCCTTCGCCAAGCCGGAAACCCAGCTGCAGCAGTCCGTGGGCATGCAGGTCGGCCAGCAGCAGACGATGACCGCGCTCTTCTCCTTCGTGACCGAAAAGGGCATATTCCCGTGTGGCCGGATAAAGGCGGCAGGCTGCCAGCATACAGGCCGACATGATAAAGCCGTCCACCAGAATGATCATACCCAGTTCTGCTGCACGAAGCATGGCTCCTACTGTGGCAACCATTTCAAAACCTCCGAAATATCGGATGATTTCTTCCGGGGTAGGAGCGGGATATTTTTGCCGGAAACGGTCTACGGCAGCACTTAATACCTTATATTTATGAGACACTCCTTCCGGATTCAGGCCGGAGCCGCATCCGATACACTCCTCCAGCGGATGCTCTCCCAACAGATGCAGCCAGATGGCTGAGGGAGAAGTGTTTCCGATACCCATCTCGCCAAAGCAGATGATGTTGCAGCCGTTTTTCCGGCAGCGGTCCGTCATTTCTGTGCCCGTTTGCAAGGCGCGTTCCATTTCTTCTTCACTCATGGCCGCTTCGTGCAGGAAGTTGCGTGTGCCCCGTGCTATTTTCCGGTCGATGATTTTTGGAAAATCGCTCAGGTCGTAATCTACGCCCACGTCCACCAGATGCAGTTCAAAACCATGCTGACGGCAGAACATATTGACTCCTCCGCCTCCTCGGGTAAAGTTAATCATCTGCTGCCAGGTGATTTCCCGCGGAGAGGCACTCACGCCTTCGCGTTCAATACCGTGGTCGGCTGCAAACAGCACGTGGCAAGGGTGTTGCAGTGTGGGGTGACAAGTCTGTTGGATCAGACAGATTTGCAGGGCGATTTCTTCCAGTCGCCCCAAAGCGCCTAACGGTTTGTTCAGGTTGTCAATCTGTTGCTGTATCCGTTCTTTCAAACGGGAATCCGGTGGAATAATAGAATAGGTGTTCATGTTCATTTTATTTTAACGGGGATGCCGCTGACCATCAGGATCACTTCGTCGGCCTTTTGGGCCACATATTGGTTCAGCCAGCCCAATAGGTCGGTAAACCGGCGCTGTATCGGGTTCGGGGAGATGCCTCCGCTGCCGATTTCGTTGGTGACGAACAGAAAGGTGGCGTCCTGTTGAGTCAGGCGGTCGAACTCTTCCTTCAGTTCCTGTAAAACCTGTTTTACGGTTTCCTGTCCCTGTCTGGCTTTCTGGGCATCTTCCACTTCTTCATCTATTTCATCAGTCGAAGCCCGAAAGAAAAAATTGGTGGCCCATAGGGTCAGACAGTCCACCAGCACCGTATGACCGGCAAGATGGTGGCGCGACAGTTCCATCGGTTCTTCTATGTTTATCCAGTGTGCGCCCCGTCGCTGCTGGTGCATCCGGACCCGCAGACGGAACTCCTCGTCCCAGATACGTGCGGTGGCCAGATACACCGGATTCGGGTCGTATTGCTGGGCCATCTGTTCGGCGTAGGAGCTTTTTCCGGAGCGTTCGCCTCCGGTAATCAGAATGATTCTTTTGGCCATGTTGGATTATATTGCTAGGATGATTTTTCCTTTAATATATTGCTGATTGCAATTTCTGTTTTGAAGTCACATTAGTTCCTGAGCCAGTCACATTAGTTTTGAGCCGGTAACATAATGTTTTTGTATCAGACGAAAAAATAACTTCATACAAAAATAACCAAAAACTAAATGAAGGCAAAAAATCATTCTGATAAAAAGAAAAAATCATTTTGATGATTTTGCAAAATGATGCTGATGATTTTTTTCCGTCTTTCCCGTTATGTGCAGTCTTAGGGAAGGTAAGGCCATAAAAACAGGGCTGCATCCCCGGATAAAAGGATGCAGCCCTTGGAGTGGACAATCATAAAGAAATATTCTTTATTTGATGTTTTCCCGAATCTTGGTGAGGTAGTTCTTCATGGCCTCTTCGTCGTGCGAAGTGATGATGTCAATCAGCTCCTTGAGTTCCTCACGGATCTGCTCCACCTGATCTTTGGTGCGCGGATTATACAGGATTTCGCGCAGCAGACAGTCGTCTTCGCCCAAAACGCCGCGGGCAATCTGCAGGTGGCGCTTGAAGGTGGTACCCGGAGCATCCTGATGCTTCATGACTGCCGCAAACACAAAAGTCGAAACAAAAGGGATACTCAGGGAGTAGGCCATGGTTTCATCGTGCCCTTCGAAGGAATACTCACAGATGTTCAGTCCCAGACGGTTATATAAGTCGCGGAAGAAAATTCGTCCCATATAATCACCTTCGTTGATGATGATGGCATTTTCCTGACTCAGAGCGCCCAGATTGGCAAATGTGGGGCCGAACATGGGGTGGGTGCTGACATAGCGCATACCGGTTTCTTCATAGAATTTCTTGAATCCGGTCTTCACGGAAGAGATGTCGCTGATGATGCAGTCCTTGGACAGGTGTGGAATCACCTGACGGAACACGTCGAGCGTGTATTTCAACGTTACGGCATTGATGACCAGTTCCGGATCGAAGGCATCGATCTCATCGAGCGAGGTGAAACGCTGGGTGTTATACATGAAGCGCAATCGTTTCGGGTCTACTTCATATACCGCTGTTTCATGCTCAAAACTCAATAAATCTACAAAAAACGAGCCCATCTTACCGGCACCTAAAACCAAAATTCTCATCGTATGATCAAGTTATTTGTGTTGTTTTACTGTTTGTTCATAAATTCCATCTGCTGACGTACACTCTCTTCGTGGATATGCTCGTAGATGCTCTTGATGAAGTCGGCATCCATGCCGCAGAGTACACCTTGAGCGGCACGCTTGTCCAGAATCTCGCTGTAGCGGGCAGTCTGCACTACCGCCATGCTGTGTTCTTTCTTGTAGGCGGCAATCTCGCGGCTGATGCGCATACGCTTGGTGAGCAGCTCCATCAGACGGTTGTCCAGTTCGTCAATCTGCTGGCGCAGGATGTTCAGGCTTTCGGTGCTTTCCTTGGTGTTACGCACCACCAGACGGTCCAGAATGAAATTCAGCACGTCGGGCATTACCTGCTGGTTGGCATCGCTCCAGGCGCAGTCCGGGTTGCAGTGGCTCTCTACGATGAGGCCCTCGAATCCCATATCCATAGCCTGCTGTGACAACGGAGCAATCAGATCGCGGCGACCGCCGATATGGCTCGGATCGCAGATAATCGGCAGGTTCGGGCAGCGACGGTGCAACTCAATAGGAATGTGCCACATCGGGGCGTTGCGGTACAGCTTCTGGTCGATGCTGGAGAAGCCTCGGTGGATGGCGGCCAGACGGGTGATTCCTGCTCCGTTGATACGCTCCAAAGCACCGATCCACAATTCAATGTCCGGATTGACCGGGTTCTTCACGAACACAGGAATGTCCACGCCTTTCAGAGAATCTGCCAGCTCCTGCACGGCAAACGGGTTGGCTGAGGTGCGTGCGCCTACCCACAGCATATCCAGTCCGGCATTCAGGGCAGCTTCCACGTGCTTGGGAGTGGCCACCTCGGTACCGATCAGCATACCGGTTTCCTGTTTTACGCGCTGCAACCAAGGCAGAGCCTCTTCGCCCATACCTTCGAAGCCTCCCGGTTTGGTACGCGGTTTCCATACACCCGCGCGGAATATCTTGATACCTTTATTGGCCAATGCTTTGGCAGTTTCCATGACTTGCTCTTCGGTTTCGGCACTGCAAGGTCCGGCTATCACTAAGGGTCTGTTGTCAGAGCCCGGTAAATTCAATGGTTTTAAGTTCAGTTCCATACTATTTTATATTTATGTTGTTGTGATTATTTGAATACTTTTTTGATACGCTCCAGTGCTTCGGCAATCTTGTCTTCCTTGGCACAGAGAGAAATGCGGATGTAGCGCTTTCCGTTTGATCCGAAGATGAATCCCGGAGTGATGAAGACACGCGCTTCGTGAAGCACCTTCTCGGTGAGTTCTTCCACGTCCTGATAACTGTCCGGAATGCGTCCCCAGAGGAACATGCCCACCTGGTTCGGATCGAAAGAGCAGTTCAGCGTGCGCATGATCTCTTCGGCCAGTGCCCGGCGACGGGCATATACCTGCACGTTGGCTTCGTCGTGCCATTCGGCATCATTCTCCAAAGCCTTGGCGGCTGCCAGCTGCAACGGACGGAAAGTTCCGGAGTCGATATTGCTCTTTACCTTCAGAATCCAGCGGATGAACTCGGCGTTGGTGGAGAGCATACCCACGCGCCAGCCTGGCATGTTGTGGCTCTTGCTCATGGAGTTGAACTCGATGCAGCAGCTCTTGGCGCCCGGTATCTGGAGGATACTCCGGTGTTCGCGGTTCAGAATGAAGCTGTAGGGGTTGTCGTTCACCACGATGATGTTGTGGCGCTGGGCAAAGTCCACCAGTTTCTGATAGGTTTCCATCTGGGCGTTGGCGCCGGTCGGCATGTTGGGATAGTTGGTCCACATCAGTTTCACACGGCTCAGATCCATGCGCTCCAGAGCGTCGAAATCCGGTTGCCATCCGTTCTCGGGAGTCAGATCGTAGTTGACAATCTCCGCACCCAGAATGCGGCTCAGAGAAGTATAGGTGGGATAACCCGGATTGGGAACCAGCACCTGATCGCCCGGATTGACAAAAGCCAGTGTGACATGCAGGATGCCTTCCTTGGAGCCGATGAGCGGCTGGATTTCGGTTTGCGGGTCCAGTTCCACATCATACCATTTCTTATAGAAATTGGCCATGGCGCGGCGCAGTTCCGGAATACCCACTGTGGGCTGATATCCGTGTACGTCATCCCGGCGGGCCTGCTCGCACAGGGTTTCGATGGTCTGCGGTGAGGGCGGCATATCAGGGCTGCCTATCGCCAGGCTGATGATGTTCATGCCCTCGGCATTCATGCGGGCTACTTCTTTTCCCTTTCTAGAGAAATAATATTCGTTGACAGAGGCCAGACGGTCGGCCGGTTTTATATTTGTGTTATAGACATTCTTTTCCATCGATATATTCTCCTAATATTTTAAGTTCTTGGGTTAATGGGGTTATGGCATCAATGCTTTGTGAATAGCGGGTATAGTCGGTAAAGGCCAGATCCACGTAGAACATATACTGCCATTCCTTGCCGATAATGGGCAGAGACTGTATTTTGGTAAGGTTCAGTTTGTAGAAAGAGAAAATGGACAAAACCTGTGAGAGGGAACCTTCCTCATGGGCCAGGGTAAAGACGATGCTGGCTTTGTTGGTTTTGCGGATGTCGCGGAGCAGATTGGCCCGCTGCGGATTGCAGAATACAAGGAAACGAGTAAAATTGTGTTTGTTGGTTTCGATGCCTTCCTCCAGAATCTTCATGCCGTAGAGAGGAGCGGCGAATTTGGAACAGATGGCGGCGTGACCGCGTTTGTGCTGTTGGCTGATGGCAGCAGCGGCACCGGCGGTGTCTTCCACCTCGACCACCTTGATGTTGGGATGGTGGTTCAGGAAATCGCGGCACTGCATCAGGGCTACCGGATGCGAGTTCACTTCCTGAATGTCTTCCCAGTTGTCTTCGGGCAGACACATGATGCTGTGTGAGATGCGCTGCTTGTGTTCACCCACGATGGTGGCACCGCTTTCGCGCAGCAGTTCGTAATTGTGCAGCAGGCTGCCCGCAATGGTGTTCTCGATGGCTGCCATGCCAATGACAGAACTGTCGTGACGCAGTTCTTCGAAAACCTGTTCGAAGGTGGCACAGCATATCAGTTCAATGTCTTCTCCTTCGAAGAATTTGTGTGCTGCAATGTCGTGATAAGATCCTTTGATACCTTGTATCGCTATTCGTTTCATATCTCCTGTTTTCTGTTTTAAAAAAAAATCCCGCTTGCACGCAAGCGGGATTCATGTGTTTATATTCTGTTGTTCTCTTATTGGCTTATACATACGAACTCCCGCTTCACTTTATTGCTAAAGTAAAAGTAAAAGAAGAAATAAAAATATGTATTAAATAACTCTTTCATTTAGTCGTTCGTTTTTGTTTAACGCAAAAGTATATAAAAAATCATACACCGCCAATAAAATGAACTTTTTTTTTGCGAATTTTTTAGTTTCCTGTCAGTTGTTACATTATTATATAGAAACGATGTCTTTTTAGTTATAAATTGAGGCAACTGCTGATAATTTGATATAATGTCTGAGGCGTTTCGCTGGTCTGCTTACGGCGCTCGGACTGCTGATACCAGGCATCGTCCATACCCTGATATTGCGGGGGGGCAATCTGTCTGCCTTGCAGTTTCCGGCTCATCCAATTGAAGAACAGTTCCCAGCGCGGGGTGCAATATGCAGATAGGATTCCGTTCAGGGCAGGCACTTTTCCACTGACTTGTTCTTGTTTCCGGAGCAGGGATTTGTACCACAGGATATCTCCCGTTTCCTTGCCTTTTTGGTTTTGGTCGGCGTGTGCCATCCAGTGTTCCCAGCATAGATCGGGAACGAAAGCGCGGAGCGAGTCGGCCCGGTGAATCAGATTCAGGAATTCCTGCTGGTGCGTCGCCATCTGCTCGGCATTCCGTGTCTGGAAATCGTTCTCTATCTGCCGGTAAAGCTGCTGGCTTTTCTTCTCCAGAAGCAGGGCGGTGATGCGCACCAGATCCCGGTGATAGTTAGCGTTTTCGGCACAGTGTTCTTTGAGGGTCAGCAAATCGGTCAGGGATTCTGAAATTTGCTTACAGTATCCAGCTTCTGTCAAAGAGTCTTCGGCAGATGCTTCCAGCAGATTCATGGCCGGTTTTTGGCACAGGAAACTTTGAGCCGGGTCATATCCTCTTTCCACTTCTGACAGGCGGATCCAAGCGCTTACGGCTGTGGAATCGCTGTATGCATAGCGTAACTTCAGGTATTGTTCGGTTTCTTCGCGAATGGAAATGAGTTCCGGTTGCCATCTTCTGTTGCTTATCAGAAAATAAGACAACGGGGCGTTCTGGCTGCACGAGGTCTGCGTTCCGACACCCTGAATCTGTGAAGCGGTTTCCGGATTGTTGCTGGCCTGTTCCGGCTGGCTCAAGGCTTCACGCAGGGTGAGGGCTGTTTCCGGAGCATCAGACGTTTCGTTCCAGACCCATACCCAGGAAATTTCTTTGGTGGCTCCCAGAGTTTTCCAGAGCGCATGGCTTTCCGGATACAGCAAAAGAGCTTTCGGGCGGTCCAGTCCTTGTGTGCTGATTCCCTTTTGCACATAGCTGTCGGCCGGTATGATCCAGTTGGCTTCAGGATTGCTTTTCTGCAGGCATTTCTGGATGTCCGACGGAAAATCCTGTCCGCTGGTGCTTCCCCAATAAAACGGTGCGGTGCCGTAGACCTTTTCATAACTGCCATACCATTTTTTTGCCAACTGGGCAAACAGCGGATCATCGGCACTGATTGTGGTTTCTTTCCGGCTGATATTCTCTGCCGTATAGGCCGACACGGTGATGATGTTGGGCTTGCCTTCGGTCATGCTCTGGGGAACCGTACCCGTAAAGGCCCGATAAACAGGCGAGATGCCCAGATTCTGCATGCGTCTGATAATCTTCTTTTGCAGGTTTTCCTGCCCCTTGAGCCATCCCTCGGGCACTTGATCCGTACCGAACAGATACTGGCATATCGCTTTCTCATCGAGGCTACAGTCGGAGAGAAACTCCTTCCACACGCTTTCCGTACCGGTCCAGACGGGGCATACATTGATGCCGCTGAGGGCCATGCGGTCTATCTCTTTCTCCCAGTCCTGCCAGTTCCAGAACAGGCGTTGCCCGGCATCATAACCGGTATAGCCAATCTGCATATAGGTTTCCTTGTAAGTGCGCTCTTGAGGCTTGGGCAGCACATCCGGCAGGGGTAGAATACTGTCGCAGTTGGCATAAGACACACCGCAGTAGTTCTTGAGATACCAGTCCAGTCCGCTTGCCATACTGATGTAGGAGTTTCCCTTGATGCGGATACGTTCCTTGTAGGTGGAAACCTCAAAATAATTCCGTTTGTTTTTTCCGGGTTCCAGAACAAACTGAAAATGTTTCTCTTTTCCCGGGGCAATACGTTTCACCAAAAGGTCTAGCGGACCGGCCAGGCACATTCCCGGAGCGGTGGTCCATAATATCAGCGACAATATTTTTTTCATGAGTGTTTGTTTTATGTTTGTTATTTCGATAAGCAAGTTTTATTGGTTGCTCAGTGTGCCGTTCAGATTATCCAGCAGACCCGGGTCTTGTTCCAATGCCTTCTTCAGGTCGTCCATGGCCCCTTGTGAATCATGGAGCAGCATGCGGATTCGTCCTCTTTCCTTGTAGGCTTCGGGGAATGTCGGTATCTGGTCCATACCTTTCTGCAGGATATCCAGAGCAGACTTGTAATCTTTTTGTGAAGCGTGTAACTGACTGATGAGCAGATATTCCGCCTTACTGTTCGGATTCTCCTCATTGCGCTTCCGCAACACCTCAAATGCCTGGGAGGTTTCCTGATTCTGGATATAAAGATTGATGCGGGTGATCAGGTCGTCCAGAGTCATTTCCTGCAGGGAATCCAGGTCCTGGGCCGCTTCCTGCGTCAGTCCCAGACCTAAAAAGATCGAGGCTCTTTTGCGAAGCAGGGCATCGGCTGTGGGATGCTGTTTCAGCAGCTGGGTCAACAAGGCTATGGCCGCCATAAAATCCTGTTGCTGGCAGTAGCGGTCTGCCATTTCCAGATCCTTTTGAATCAGTTCTTCACTGTAGTCCAGAGACATTCCGTTTTCCGGAGCACTCATCTTGTCGGTTTTATTATCTTTTTCCATATATTATATTTAAATGAAATTATCGGAACATATCCGGTTTCCGATATCGGTAAATACTTCCACAAATTTACGAAAGATTACGTAAAAACAAGCGGAAAACGGCGATTTAATATCCTGTGGCCTACGCTAAAAGGTGTTATCGGGTTTTGCCGTGTGACGGAATCGCTTTATCTTTGTTGTGTAAGAAACTTTATAAATTCAGAAGCAGATATGTCTTTGAAATTATATCAGGCCGATGTGTCGACCCAGCAGCCCGTAGACTGTGCCGGAGAGCAGGTGCACGCCGGTTTTCCGAGCAGTGTGCATGGTACTTTTACCGAGTCCATTGACTTGAACAAGGAGCTGGTGCCGCATCCGGCTACAACTTTTTATGCCCGAGTGCATGGCGATTCTATGCGCGATGCCGGCATTGATCACGGCGATCTGTTGGTCATCGACAAGAGTCTGGAAGCTACGGATGGGGATATTGTCGTGGCTTTTGTGGATGGGGAGTTTACCTTGAAGCGTTTTCGCAGAGACGAACAGGGGCAGGGAGCCTGGCTTCTGCCCGAGAATGAAAACTATCCTCCCATTCATGTCGATGAATCTACCTCGTTTATGATCTGGGGCGTGGTGTGTTATAATATAAAATGCCAGTTGCGGCGGAAGGGAGGAACGCATG
This sequence comes from Bacteroides sp. OF04-15BH, assembly GCF_003477995.1. Lineage (GTDB taxonomy): Bacteria > Bacteroidota > Bacteroidia > Bacteroidales > Bacteroidaceae > Paraprevotella. Next base: position 38,323 of record NZ_QUEM01000003.1, on the reverse strand, counting down.
TTCGCACTGGTGGATTGTAATAATTTCTTTGTTTCCTGCGAGCGGGTGTTCAATCCGGCCTTGCAGGGCAGACCGGTAGTGGTGCTGAGCAATAACGACGGTTGTGTCATTGCCCGCAGTAACGAGGCCAAACAGTTGGGCATTGCTATGGGCGCCCCTTTGTTCCAAGTCAAAAACTTTCTGGAGCTGCAGCGGGTGGCTGTTTACAGCAGCAACTACACTTTGTATGGCGATATGAGCCGCAGGGTGATGACTCTGTTGTCAGACTTTTCATCGGACTTGTTGATATATTCCATCGATGAGGCTTTTCTGAATCTGGACGGGCTTGTTTCCGATGAGGAACTGGCGGGATATGCCAGCCGGATTCGGATGACCCTTTTGCGTGGTACTGGCATTCCGGTGACGGTGGGCGTTGCTCCGACCAAGACTTTGGCAAAAGTGGCCTGCCATTTCGGAAAGAAATATCCGGCTTATCATAATGTCTGTGTGATAGACACCGAAGAGAAACGGGTACGTGCCCTGCATCTCCTTCCTGTGGAGGAAGTGTGGGGAGTAGGGCGGCGCCATCGGGAAAAACTGCATCGGGCCGGAGTGCGCACGGCATGGGATCTGACGCAAAAGAGTGAAGCCTGGGTGCAGCATGTCATGACGGCGACGGGAGTGCGTACCTGGAAAGAGCTGAAAGGCTTTTCCTGTATCGAAGAAAAAAGCATGGACCACAAAAAAAGTATCTGCACCAGCCGGAGCTTTTCCGACCGGGGATTGTGCCGTTTGGAAGAACTGGAAGAGGCGGTGGCCAATTTCGCTGCTGAATGCAGCCTGAAGTTACGGCAGGCAGGCGGCCGTTGCGGAGGGCTTACCGTATTTGCCGCGACAAGCCGCTTTCAGAATGAGGGCGTGCAGCACACCATTTGTCAGAGCCGGGGACTGATGGTAGTGACGAACGACCAGCAGGAATTGATTTCTGTGGCCTTGGAACTGCTGCGTGCCGGATGGGCGGACGACCGTACCTATTATTATAAGAAAGCCGGAATGACCGTGTGGGATTTGCGTTATGACGGGGTGGTGCAGCCTGTATTGTTCGATCCCGTGGACCGCGCGCGGCAGGCTGCTTTGGCCCGTGCGGTGGAAGAAATCAAGAAAAAGAACGGAGAAGACAAGATAAAGATTGCCGTTCAGGGAGACGGTTACCGTCATTTTATGAAGTCACAACACCGTTCGCGCAACTATACCACCCGTTTGGATGATGTGATTGAAGTACATGTTTGAGCCTTGATAAAACCTTATGATGAAAACAATTAATACCATAAAAACAGAAATGAATATGAAATCCAGATTTTTTCTTTTTTTACTTTCGTGCTGTATGGCTGTGCTCTTGCACGGGCAGCGTCAAGATTATCTGTTGGACTCCGGTTGGAAATTCCGCTTTTCGCATCAGGTAGAGCGGGGAACGGAAATTCAGGTTTCTTTGCCTCACACCTGGAATGCTCCCGATGCTCTTTCCGGTAAGTTGGATTATAAAAGAGGGCTCGGAAACTATGAACGCAAACTGTATATTGCTTCGGAATGGAAAGGCAAGCGCCTCTTTCTGCGCTTTGAGGGGGTAAACAGTGTGGCAACCGTATTTATGAATGGCAAATGCCTCGGAGAACATAAAGGCGGTTACAGTGCTTTTGTGTTTGAAATTACCGACTGCGTTACTTACGGCAAAGAGAATACGTTGTGGGTGCGGGTGAGCAATGCCGAGCGTCTGGATGTCATGCCTCTGGTGGGGGATTTCAATATGTATGGAGGGATTTATCGGGATGTGCATCTTGTGGTTACGGGGTCGACCTGCATTTCGTTGACGGATTACGCATCTCCCGGAGTGTATCTCACGCAAAAGGCGGTAAGCCGGGAGCAGGCGGAGGTGTCGGCGGCAGTCTGCCTGTCCAATCGTGGGGAAGCACGTCGGTTGACCGTGCGTGCCGAGATCAGGGCCGAAGGAAAGACCGTTTGCCGGAAAGAGCAGCAATTGCAGCTGGAAGCCGATCGGGATAGCCGGGCGCAACTGGACTTTTCGATGAAGAATCCCAGACTGTGGGACGGAAGGAAAGATCCGTTTCTTTATCAGGCCGAGATTACCTTATGGGATGGAGACTGTTTGCTCGACCGCGTCATCCAGCCTTTGGGACTGCGCTTTTTCCATGTAGATCCGGACAAAGGATTCTTTCTGAATGGAGCACCTTTGAAACTGCGGGGCGTATGCCGTCATCAGGACCGGGCGGAAATAGGCAATGCCCTGCGTGCCGAGCATCATGAAGAAGATGTTGAGATTATGGTGGACATGGGAGCAAATGCCGTGCGTCTGGCCCATTATCAGCAGGCCGAACTGATGTATGAACTGACAGACCGGTGGGGACTGGTTACCTGGGCCGAGATTCCTTTTGTCGGTCCCGGCGGATATCTGGACAAAGGATTTGTGGATCTGGCCGATTTTCGGGAAAATGGCGAACAGCAACTCAAGGAATTGATCCGTCAGAACTATAATCATCCTTCCATCTGTTTTTGGGGATTGTTCAATGAACTGAAAGAGTCCGGTGATAATCCGGTGGATTATGTGCGGAGTCTGAACCGGCTGGCGCATCAGGAAGACCCGTCGCGCCCCACTACGGCGGCCAGCAACCAAAGCGGTGATCTGAATTTCATTACCGATTGTATTGCCTGGAACCGTTATGACGGGTGGTATGGCGGCAGTCCCGATAACCTGGCTTCTTTTCTGGACCGCACACATCGTGAGCATCCCGAGTGCCGCATTGCCATCAGCGAATACGGAGCCGGAGCAAGCATATATCATCAGCAGGACAGTCTGAAGAAGACCGTGCCCAACAGTTACTGGCATCCGGAGAACTGGCAGACCTATTATCACATGGCCAACTGGAAGATCATTCAGGAGCGTCCTTTTGTTTGGGGTAGCTTTATTTGGAATCTGTTTGACTTCGGGGCGGCGCACCGTCATGAAGGAGATCGGGACGGTATTAACGACAAGGGCCTGGTCACCTTCGACCGCAAGACCAAAAAAGATGCCTATTATTTCTATAAAGCCAATTGGAATCCGGAGCCGATGCTTTATCTGGCCGGAAAAAGAAACCGTGTGAGTACAGCATCGCAGCGGGATATCCTGGTATTCACCAATCAAAAGGAAGTGGAACTGTTTGTCAACGGTCAGTCACAGGGAAAGGCTTCGCCCGATGCTTATGCCACCGTTGTCTGGAAAGCCGTGAAACTGCAACCCGGAGAAAACAGGATTCTGGTGCAAAGTACATCGAAAAGAAACCGGCTGACAGACAGTATGGTTGTGATACAGAAAAAGTGAATGTGCCGCGGCACATTCACTTTTCTATGAAAAATAGGGGGAAATGTTTTCAGGCCTTGTCCGTATCGGGCGTATCGACCAAAACAGACACTGTGGCATCGCCGGTTACATTGACCGAGGTACGGAGCATGTCCAGCGGACGGTCCACTCCTAAAATCAGCGCCAGTCCTTCCGAAGGAATACCTACCGAGCTGAGCACCATAGTAAGGATGACATAGCTTCCGCCCGGGATGCCCGGAGTACCGATGGAAGAGATGGTAGTCAGGGCCACGATGGAAAGCAAATCGCCCCAGTCCAGATGGATGCCCATCACCTGAGCGATGAATACCACGGCAATGGCCTGATAACAGCTCGTTCCGTCCATATTGATGGTTGCGCCAACGGGAAGCACAAAGGACACGGTCTTTTCCGAAATGCCCAGTTTCTTTTCCAGAGTTTCCATATTGAAAGGAAGTGTGGCCGAGCTGGAGCTGGTGGTGAAGCCCAACAGCTGTACCGGATACATGGCACGGATAAAACGTTTGGGCGACATCTTGCTGAAGAAAAAGATCAGAGCCGGATAGAACAGGAAAATCATACAGAGAAGTGCCACAGCCACGGTGAGCGTATATACGGCCAGAGCGCTGAACACCGACGCATTGCCTGCATTGCTCACCACCATGGAGGCCATCAGGGCAAATACACCGACCGGCGCGGCCAGAATGATAAAGTCCACCATCTTCAGCATCACCTCATTCAGTCCGTCGATAAAGGAGCGCACCGCGCGCGTCTTTTCGGCAGGGACGGCAAGCAGGGCCGTTCCGAAGAGGATGGCAAAAAAGATAATCTGAAGCATGTTCTGGTTGCTGGAAGCTGCCGAGATGATGTTTTCCGGAACCAGATCTTCGAAAAAGGCCAGCGGGCCGCGCTCCTTACCTTCTGTAGCTTTCTGGGCCGACTCTACGGCTGTCTGGACAAAACCCTCCATGCCCGACAGATGACTGGCGTCGCACAGCTTGCCCGGACTGACCACCAAAGCCATGAACAGACCGAATACGATGGCGAAAACCGTTGTTCCGATATAAATCAGCAGCACCCGTCCTCCCAGACGTGACAGATGCGCAATGTCTTTCAGACTGATCACTCCCTTCACCAGAGAACAGAACACCAGCGGAATGGCAATCACCTGCAGCAGCTTGATGAATATCTGTCCCCAGGGGCGTACCCAATGGTCAATGAACTGTCCGTGCCCGGTTCTTACGGCTACGAAGCCGGCCAGAATACCCAGTAACATTCCTAACAAAATCTGCACATAAAGCGGAAATCTTCTTTTTTTCATGCGTTTCTTATTCTTTTTAGTGATTCCAATTCTGAATTCGGAGTGCAAAGATAATGATAAACCTTTAAAAAAATATTCGGTTTTTGTCTTGTGCATTATAAAAATGTTTGGAATACTATCAAATTTTCTTTTTATATTTGCAATCTAAACTAATTCAAACAAAAACTATGATTAATTTATTGGAGACTGCTACGGCGGCTGCCGAGGCAGTGAAGGAAACCGAAAAGATGGTTTCATCGGGAAGATTCGACATGATTTTGGACAAGTTGATCGATATGTCCATATCAGCGGGTAAAAACATTCTGGTGGCAATTATTGTATTCATCGTGGGGCGCTTCCTCATTTCGATGCTTAACAAGTTCTTTGCCCAGATTTTGGAAAAGCGCAAGATTGACGTGACGATCAAGACTTTCCTGAAGAGTCTGGTCAACATTCTGCTCACCCTGTTGCTGATTGTATCGGTTGTGGGTGCTTTGGGAGTAAATACCACTTCGTTTGCCGCCTTGCTGGCATCAGCCGGTGTGGCTATCGGTATGGCGCTTTCCGGAAACTTGCAGAACTTTGCCGGTGGACTGATTGTACTGCTGTTCAAGCCTTATAAGGTGGGCGATTGGATTGAAGCTCAGGGCGTATCGGGCACAGTATCAGAAATTCAGATATTCCACACCATCCTGACGATGGCAGACAATAAGGTCGTTTACATTCCGAATGGCAATTTGAGCAGTGGAGTGGTTATCAATTACAGCCGTAAGGAAACCCGCCGCATCGAGTGGGTAGTCGGTGTGGATTACGGTGAGGATCTGGCCAAAGTAGAGCGCGTGGTGCGCGGTCTGTTGGATGCCGATTCCCGTATTCTGAAAGATCCGGCTCCGGTGGTGGCTCTGAATGCCCTGTCGGCCAGCAGCGTGGATGTGACCATCCGAGTATGGGTAGCCGCAGCCGATTATTGGGATGTCAATTTCGAAGTAAGAAAGAATATCTATAACGAGTTTAACAAGCAGAATATTAATTTCCCGTTCCCGCAGCTTACGCTTCACAAGGCATAAGGGCAGAGAATCCGGAATTTGTGACTCCCGTCTTTTGTCGCTCTGACACAAAAGACGGGAGTTTTTGAAACAATACGTGTGATGATATGACAAGTACTCAAAATTATTCTTCCATTGATTTGGCCAAGTTCGTTGCGGCGATATTTGTGGTGGCCATTCATGCACAGCCTTTCAGCGGCTTGACACAAACGGTAGTCATTGATGTGTTTGCCCGTATGGCCGTTCCTTTTTTCTTTATCACTAGTTCGTTCTTCTTTTTCAGCAAGAATCCGGGGAAGAAGGAACTGAGTCACTATCTGCGGCGCATGGGGATTCTGTATCTTTTTTGGTTTGTGGTGGAGTTTCCGATTACTTGTCTGCATGCCTTCATAGAGCCCGAAACGCCTTTTGGCCACAATCTGCTGATGCTGTTGCGCAACTTTCTGTTTGGCTCCACCTTCGGCGGCTCCTGGTTTCTGATGGCCTTGATGCAGTGCATCTTGCTGACCTGGTTGCTGGCCCGGCGGATGCGCTTCGCTGTTTTGTTGGTTTTGGGTGCTTTCTTTTATTTGCTGGCGGTAGGCTCCTCCTACTATTACGCCTTTCTGCCATCGGTCGTGCAGCATGGAGTGGACGGTTATTGCCGCTGGATAGGCAGTATGGAACTGTCGTGGATGTCGGCCCTGCTGCCGTGCGTGCTCGGCTTCTGGGTGGCCCGTTCCCGGCAGACAGTGCTTGAGATTTTCACGCCGGATCGGTTGCGTGTCCTGCTGCCCGTAGCGTTTTTATTGGTTTGTTGTGAGGTGTTCGGAGTGCAGGCGGCTTATGCTTCCGTACAGTTGCAACTGGACAAGACGGATGTTTATTTCCTGTTGCAGCCTATGGTTCTGCTTTTGTTTGTGTGGTTGCTTCAGAAAAAGTGCACCTGGCCGTTGCCTTATCGCCGGTTGCGCGTCTACAGCACCCTGTTTTATTTCTCACACTTTGTTTTCGTTTTTGTGCTGGTTCTGGTCAACAAACATGTTGTGCCGGTGCATCCTTTGCTGAAGTATGCCTTGGTGCTGTGCTGCTGTCTGCTTTTCTCCCGACTGCTTTTGTTCCTGTCTGAAAAGAAAGGTTGGGGATGGCTGAAATATGCTTACTAGGAGCTGACAAAAGAATAGTCTTTAAGGGGATATGGGAATCATATTGTTTTTAAAACCTCATTTTCGGTAACTGCATCCTTTCCCTTTGGGGAGCAAAAAAGATTCTAAAAGAGCGATATTAGAGAAATCGGTCTGCTTTTTAAAAAAGAAGCGGACCGATTTTTTATTTGTTTTCGATGTTTTGCAGATTTGATGCTGATGAATTTAATGAGTTCCGGACACAAGAAAAACCGGAATGATGGGATGATTTTTAAGAAAATCGGGGGTGGAGGCAGGGATTACTGGCCGTAATTGGAGGGATGGTGGCTTCCGAACTGCCGGAATCACTCTTATTAGAGAAAAAATCGGTGATTTTTCTTTCTGATAAATAGCTGTGTTTTCCGCTGTTTTTGATGCATTTATCTCTTGAGATGTTTCGAAAAAATGATTTTTGATTGGGTTCCCTTTTTGCCTCTTTCTTTTTGTGTTTGGGTCACGCGCTGAGACTTGCAAAAATGAAATGTTTCTGTATTCCTGTCCGAAAAAAAGCATTCTCACGGTCCGGATATATCAATTTGTCAGCTATCTTTGCACGGTAAATGATTACTTTTCATAAATATAGAAAAACAAATACTATGATTGGAAAAAAATACGGATGGGCTGTGGCATGCGCCTTTCTTTCTATGGCAACCGCCGTGCATGCAGAAACTCCCGAAGAGAAAGGATTGAAAACCATAAACCAGACTACGGCGCAGGCGCATGTCGGTTTTCTGGCCAGTGATGATTTGCAGGGCCGCGAGGCCGGAACGGCCGGAGGGCACATTGCCGGACAATATCTGGTGGCGCAATTGCAGACCTTGGGAATCCGTCCTTTGGACGGAAGCTATCTGCATCCTTTTGAGGCCTGTCATCCGGAGCGTCAGCAGAAAGGAGGGCGCTGGCAGGTGCATCCCGATTCCGTGGCTGCGATGCGCCGTTCGGGAGCGGCCTTTCAGCTTTTGTCTTTAAACAATGTGCTGGGCATGATTGAGGGCAAGAATCCCAATGAAATCGTGATTGTCGGCGCGCATTACGACCATCTGGGAACCGATCCGTTTCTGGCCGGTGACCGGATTTACAATGGAGCGGACGACAATGCTTCCGGTGTTTCGGCTGTGTTGCAGATAGCCCGTGCCTTTCTGGCTACCGGAAAAAAGCCGGAGCGCACCGTGATTTTTGCCTTTTGGGACGGTGAGGAAAAAGGATTGCTGGGTTCCCGGGCCTTTGCCGACCGTTTTCCGAAGATGGATTGTGTAAAGGGTTATCTGAATTTTGACATGATCGGCCGTAACAGTGATGAGGCGCATCCGGAGCAGGTGACTTATTTTTACACGGAGGCCTGTCCGGCATTCGGTCAGTGGCTTAAGGAAGATGTGCGGAAATATGACCTGAAACTGGCTCCTGATTACCGTCCGTGGGACAAACCGGTGGGTGGCAGTGACAATGCTTCTTTCGCTTTGCGCAACATTCCCATCATCTGGTATCATACCGGCGGTCACCCGGACTATCATCAGCCGGGCGACCACACGGATAAAATCAATTGGGACAAAGTGGTGAACATTACCAAGGCCTCTTTCCTGAACATGTGGAAAATGGCCAATGAAAAGGTACCTTTTAAGTAAGTCGGATTCTGACGGTTTCCGATTCCTTGATGGTGTATTCCTTGACCTTTCCTTCTTGAATGACTCTGACTTTCAGTTTGTTTTTCGGAAGTCGGGAGATTTCCAGATCGAAAGTACTCTGGAAAGCACCGATACGGCGCAGAGACATCTTTTGCCAGTTTTGAGGCAAGCGGGGAGTCAGATTGAATGACTTGAAACCGCAGGGCCGGATGCCGAAAATACCTTCGGTGATGATGCGGCCATACAGTCCACTTTCGGCAGACAGATGTCTTTGTTCGCCTTCAGGCCAGGCCTCAATGGCATAGGGGACATGTTCTCCCAAAAGACGCACGGCAGAGTAGCGGTGCAGATAGTCCGTAGCCTTTTCGGTTTCGCCGGCTGCGTATACGCCGCGCAAGGCATATAGGGTGGAGCGGTCCCAGAAAGTCTTGCTTCCGGCCTGAGTCAGCAGTCCGTTTTCGGTCCACAGGCGCGGAGAGAACAGCGCGTCGATGGTGGCCTGAGCGCGTTCATAGATGCCCACCGTCAGCGGGATGCAGATCCAGGAACGGAGCACATCGTTGCCCTGATAATAGGCATACGTGTTGAAGCCTTCTACGGTCGCCCCAAAATATTCCTCGATATGCTGTCTCAGCTCTTTGGCCTGCTTTTGATAGGTGGCAGCAGTTTTCTTGCCTTTCTGGAGTTCTTCGGCCAGATAAGATGCCGAGAGCAGGGCATCATAATATAAAGATGAAGTGCACAGGTTGGCGTCTCCCGACGGGAAACGGTTTTCCAGTTCGTCCGTGTCCGAAGCCACCACGCCCTTTTCATTCAGATTCCTTTGGCAGTATTCCAGGCACCAGGTGATGAGCGGCCACAATTCTTCGGCTGTTTTTCTGTCGCCCAAAGCCAGCGCATAGCGGGCTGCTCCATAGGCAATCATGGCTGCATCTCCCCGGTCGCCGGCACCGTTCCAGATGTCCAGTCCTTCGGCAATGATGGAGCTGGGAATCGGTTTCCAGGCTTCGTTCATGAAACGGGCAAAGTGCCGGAAAGCGTTTCTGGCCGACTCGTTTCCGTAGTCATATCCCACGAACGGGAAATAAGGATTGACATATTCGGCCTGGTCGTTGGCCCAGATGGCCGCATAGTAGGATTCCCCACCGGGACCGTGCATCGGTCCGCCTTGGGTTTCGTAAATGCTTTCGCAGGCACGGATTTTGGAGAAGGCAAACATCTGGTTGATCACCGGGTCGGGAGTGTCCAGAATGAGCTGTCGGCTCATCCAAAGGCGCACCAGAGAGTCACGCTTGGATTTTTCTTCGGCCACAGGCAGAAGTTGTGCCGGCACGGTTCCTGCATAAGCCGAGAGCGAGGCTCCGAAAGAAAGGGTATCTCCCGGAGAGAGTGTGTGGCATCCTGTGTTATACGTCTTTCCCGTAATGGTATAGGCACCCTTTACTCCCTGTTTCGGGTTGGTCTTTGCAGTAAATTCGTTTTGGGGAATCTCAATGGTCAGATTCCCTTTTCCATGATTGACGATTTTGTAGGACTCCATGAAAGCCGGGTGTTCGGTCGAGGGGAAATATTCGCGGATGATTTCCCACTGTCCGCCTCTTCCTTGTGCCTGGCTCTTGACGGACAGGTTACCTTTGATTTTGATTTCCTGCACTTTCTCGCCCGAAAGAAGGCTTTGTCCGTTTACGGTGATGCAGTCCAGCGTGTTCCAGTCATAGCGTCGCATCAGGCTGGCATGAGTGTTGTTGGGGATGGTGCGGAGCAAAGGCCATACCATGCTTTTGTTGATTTGGAACTGTCCCTGACTGTCTATTCCATAGCGCAGGACGACGGAAACGGTCTTTCCGCTCATTTCCAGATGATCCTGATGAGGAATACCTTGGTTTCCTTGCCATACAATACTGCTGTCGGGGGCTATTTGCCAGCGTGTGTTCTCTTCGGCAGCCAGTTCTGTTCCGGAGAGCAACAGACTGGAGAACAATAGGACATTGAAAAGTTTCATAGTGTTTGATTTTATGATTTTAGGGTTTACAAGGTGCAAATTTAAAAGCATTCTTGATAAAACCTTCAGATTTTCTGTTTTTTTGTGTGATGTATGCGTCGTGGTAAGTTTTTTCCGCTTATAGATATGCAAACAGGCTTTGCCCACCGGGATAAATTCGGGTTGGCAAAGCCTGCATGATTCAGGTGACTGTATATTGCTTTAGTCTGGTCGGTACACCAGAATGTCACCGGGCTGGAATTTTATGAATCATAGACAAAATAACCGGTTTGCGTGAAGTGACCTTTTGCTGTATTGTATCTTGAAATCCGGATTTGTTTCTGTTTTGTCTGTTTCTAATCACTGTTTTCCAAGGAAATTCCACAGAAAATCCGTAAGTTTGTACCTAGTATTTTCAAGACTCAATATGATTGAACAAATAGAATTTGCTTTAAGACCTCAGCGCCGTGGCTTTCATTTGGTTACGGAAGAAGTGCTCAGTCATTTGCCTGCTCTGCCCCGGCAGGGTGTGTTGCACCTGTTTGTCAAGCACACCAGCTGCGCGCTGACTATCAATGAAAACTTTGATCCGAGTGTGCGGACCGATCTGGCCGGAATCTACGACCGGATGGTGCCCGAGAATGCTCCTTATTACATCCATACGGACGAAGGGCCGGACGATATGCCCAGTCATGCCAAATCGAGCCTGACCGGGGTATCGCTTTCCATACCCATCACCAACGGCCGCCTGAATCTGGGCACCTGGCAGGGTATTTATCTGTGTGAGTTCCGCAATCACGGCGGAGCGCGGAAGATTGTGGCTACAATTTGGTCTTAAAACAAACGGAGATAAAGAAATATGATTGACAGAGCTACGGTGGAGCGCATCATGGATGCGGCTCAAATCGTTGATGTGGTTTCCGACTTTGTGACGCTGCGGCGTGCCGGAGTGAACTATAAGGGGTTGTGTCCGTTTCACGACGACCGTACCCCTTCGTTTGTGGTGTCGCCGGCAAAAGGTCTCTGCAAGTGTTTTGCTTGCGGAAAGGGAGGTAATGCCGTGCACTTCATCATGGAGCACGAACAGTTGTCCTATCCCGATGCCTTGCGCTATCTGGCCCGGAAATATCACATCGAGATTCAGGAACGCGAACTGACCGATCAGGAGAAACTGGCCCAGAGCGAGCGTGAGAGTATGTTTGTGGTGAATGAGTGGGCCCGCGACTATTTTGAGCAACAGTTGTATGACACGGTGGACGGCCGTGCCATTGGAATGGCATATTTCCGCTCGCGCGGTTTCCGGGACGACATCATCAAACGCTTTCAGTTGGGCTTCAGTCCGATGCAGAAAGACGCGTTGGCGCGTGAAGCTTTGGCCAAGGGATTCCGGGAGGAATATCTGGTCAAAACCGGTTTGTGCATCAAACAGGAACACGGCGGACTGAAGGACCGTTTCTGGGGGCGCGTCATCTTCCCGATTCACACGGTGAGCGGTAAGGTGGTGGGCTTTGGCGGTCGTGTACTCGATCAGGCCACCAAGGGCGTGAACATGAAGTATCAGAACTCTCCCGAGTCGTCCATCTATTCCAAGAAAAAGGAGCTTTACGGTCTTTTTCAGGCCAAGCAGGCCATCGTGAAGAACGACCTTTGCTTTCTGGTTGAGGGATATACCGATGTGATTTCGATGCATCAGATGGGCGTGGAGCATGTGGTTTCTTCTTCGGGTACGGCACTGACACAGCAGCAGATTCAGATGATTCACCGTTTTACGGAGAACATCACGGTGCTCTACGACGGTGACGCGGCCGGTATCAAGGCTTCCGAGCGAGGTATCGACATGCTGCTGGCCGAGGGTATGAACGTGAAAGTGTTGCTTTTGCCCGATGGGGATGATCCGGACAGCTTTGCGCGTAATCGTACGGCTACCGAATATCAGGCTTATCTGAAGGAGCATCAGGTGGACTTTATCAAATTCAAGACCGACTTGCTTTTGCAGGAAGCTCAGGGCGATCCGATAAAACTCTCCCGACTGGTGCACAGCATTGTGTGCAGTATTGCCGTGGTTCCCGACGAGATTATGCGTACACTCTACACCCGCGAAACGGCGGCCATGCTGGGAATGGAGGAAAAAGTGTTGGTTTCGGCCATCAACAAACAGATGTCCGTGTACCGCACCGAGCAGAAGAAACGCCGTCAGAATGAGGAACGGCGCGAACAGACTGCACCTGTTGTTTCGAATAGCACAGCATCTGATGAGCCTGCATCTGCTGCGGGAGCACCCGTGGAACCGGCTGAGGGGGCAATGCCTCAGAACCCGCAACCCGATACTCCGGTCGAGACACAGCCCGAAGCAAAAGCCGAGGAGCAATCGGCTGAGGAAAGTACTCAGTTTCTTTCCTATATCCAGAAGGGACAGAACGGTCATAACATGGCCTTCTATCAGAAAGAACTGCTGCTGGTTCAGGTGCTGATCCGCTATGGAGAGTATATTGTCTGCTATGTGGAAGACGAGCAGGGGCAGGAAGTGCCCTTCACCGTGGTGGAATTCATCTACTACGCCCTTCAGGAAGACAAACTGAATTTTCAGGTGGCTTTGCATCAGCGCATTCTGGATGAGGCGTTGGAACATTTCCGTGAACCGGATTTCTCGGCGCAGCGTTATTTCCTGAATCATCCCGATCAGGCGGTGAGCACCTTGGCTTTCCAGCTGACGAGTGACAAGTATCAGCTGAGCAAATATCATACCAAGAACCAGAAGCTGGTCACCGACGAAGACCGTCTTTTTGACCTGGTTCGTCATCTGATGACCGATTTCAAGTTAGCGATCATCGACGAGGAACTGAAAGGAATTCTGAACCGCCTGCGCGATCCGCTGATTCTGAAAGACAAGGAGGCGTATATGAAAGTGATGAAACACTATATGGAGGTGAAAGAGGTGGAAAGCACGTTGGCCAAGGAACGCGGTGACCGGGTGATTACGAGTCTGTAACCAAAGATTATTTTTATGACAAACCAATATATAGACGGTCGTGAGGCCATGCGCCGGATGGACGAGTGGGGCGCGCAGAAAAAGCCCTTCCTGTTTCTGATTGATTTTGAAGGAACAGAATGTCTGGTACTGTCGCTCGATGAGATTGATCCGGAAGAGCTGGGATATGATTTCCGGGGCATGACGAACTGGAGGGAGAAGGATACCGCTCCGCTGCCGCCTTTGGAATGGAACCTGCAGCCCGAAACATACGAAACTTACCGGCAGTCCTTTGACTATGTCTTTGAACAACTGCATGCCGGAAACTCATTTCTGACGAATCTGACCGTGGCCACTCCGGTGCGGACAAACTGGTCGCTCCGACAGATTTTCCGTGCGGCACGTGCTCCTTACCGCCTGTGGCTGAAAGACTGTTTTGTGGTGTTCTCGCCGGAGATCTTCGTGCAGGTGGCTGAAGGAAAGATCCGTTCTTTTCCGATGAAAGGAACACTCGACGCCCGTTTGCCGAATGCCCGGGAACTTTTACGCAACGACCCGAAAGAGCGGGCCGAGCATGCCACGATTACCGACCTGATCCGTAACGATCTGAGTCGTGTGGCCGAGCAGGTAACGGTGGAACGATATGCCTATATCGACGAAATCCCGACCCATCGCGGTCCGTTGTTGCAGATGAGCAGTGAGATTGTCGGCACTCTGACACCGGAATACCGAAACCGGTTGGGCAGCATGCTGTTTGAACTCCTTCCGGCAGGTTCCATTACCGGAGCGCCGAAAAAGAAGACTGTGGAGATTATCCGTACGGCCGAACATTACGAACGCGGATTCTATACGGGTGTGATGGGCATTTTCGATGGGGAGCATCTGGACAGTGCGGTGATGATCCGTTTTGTGGAGCAGATGCCCGACGGTTCGTTCTGCTATAAGAGTGGAGGGGGAATCACTTTCCAAAGCGAACCCGATAAAGAATATCAGGAAGTAATTCAGAAAATATATGTGCCGATTCATTGAAACGATTCGTCTGGAGAATGGCGAGGTCCGTTTTCCGGAAGATCATGAAAAACGGATGAATGCCACTCGGGAGCATTTCTGGCCCGGGGAACCGCCGTTGCGCTTGGCTGATTATATGCATCCGGAACAGATGTCCGGGCGTGTGCGTTGCCGGGTGACTTATGGCCGGGAGATTCAGTGCGTGGAGTATTTTGCGTATCACCCGCGAATGGTGCGTTCCTTGCAGTGCGTGGAGACTTCCGGAGTGGATTATCATTATAAGTATGCCGACCGGAGTGTGTTGGATGCTCTGTTTGCCCGGCGGGGAGATGCCGATGACGTGTTGCTGTTCAACGACGGAGTTTTGACGGATACTTCCATTGCCAATGTGGCTTTATGGAACGGAAGTGAATGGCACACCCCCGAGATTCCTTTGCTGGAAGGCACACATCGCAGCCGTTTGTTGCGCAATGGTTTGCTGAAGCCCCGCACCATCCGTCTGGAAGATTTGCCGGGCTATCAGTCCATCACCCTGTTTAATGCCATGCTCGATTTCGGCGAAGTACAATTGCCTGTGTCGGCCATTCATACGGAACCGGTGAAATAATCATCCGGAGCCCATGATAGAAAAAGAAAACATAAACCCATAAATATTTTAGCTATGAGTATCAAAGAATATATCCAGGAGAATGAGAACCGCTTTTTGGAGGAGTTGTTCAGTCTGATCCGCATACCGAGTATCAGCGCCCTGCCCGAACACAAGGACGACATGTGGGCTTGTGCCGAGCGTTGGAAAACCTTGCTGCTGGAGGCTGGTGTCGATGAGGCCCGTGTGATGCCGTCAGCCGGTAATCCGATGGTGTATGCCGAAAAGAAAGTAGGTGAGGGACTGCCCACGGTGTTGGTCTATGCCCATTACGACGTGATGCCTGCCGAGCCTCTGGAACTGTGGAAGAGCAATCCTTTTGAACCTGAAATCCGTGACGGACGCATCTGGGCCCGTGGAGCGGATGACGATAAGGGACAGGCCATGATTCAGGTCAAGGCTTTTGAATATCTGGTGCGCCACGGTCTGTTGCGCCACAACATGAAATTCATTTTCGAGGGTGAGGAGGAAATCGGCTCGCCCAGTCTGAACCAGTTCTTGCAGGATCATAAGGAACTGCTTCAGGCCGATGTGATTCTGGTGTCGGATACCAGTATGCTGCGCGAGGACTTGCCTTCGCTCACTACCGGTCTTCGCGGACTGGCTTATTGGGAAGTGGAAGTTACCGGACCCAACCGCGATTTGCACTCCGGACACTTTGGCGGTGCGGTGGCCAACCCGATAAACGTGCTTTGTGAAATGATCAGCAAGATGACCGATGAGCACGGACGCATCACCATTCCTCATTTCTACGATAAGGTGGAGGAACTCTCTGCTGAAGAACGAGATATGATTTCACACATTCCGTTTGATGAAGAAGTCTATAAGAATGCGATTGGCGTGAAGGCCCTGCGCGGTGAAGAAGGATATGTCACTCTGGAGCGCAACAGTTGTCGCCCGTCGTTTGATGTATGCGGCATCTGGGGCGGATATACCGGTACGGGTTCAAAAACCGTATTGCCGTCGAAAGCCTATGCCAAGATCTCCTGCCGTCTGGTGCCCCATCAGCAGCATGACGAGATCAGCCGCCTGTTTACAGAATATTTCGAGAGTCTGGCTCCCGAATGCGTGCAGGTAAAGGTAACTCCGATGCACGGAGGAGAAGGCTATGTATGTCCGGTAAGTCTGCCGGCTTATAAAGCTGCGGCACTTGGTTTTGAGGAAGCTTTCGGCAAGAAACCGCTGGCGGTGCGTCGTGGAGGAAGTATTCCAATTATCAGCGACTTTGAACGTATTCTGGGCATCAAGACCGTGCTGATGGGCTTCGGACTGGAAACCAATGCCATCCACTCCCCGAATGAAAGCATGTCGGTGGATATGATCCGCAAGGGTATCGAAGCCGTGGTGGGCTTCCATCTGCATTTTGAGGAATGTCGCAACGAAAGCAAATAAGCGGAACGACCATGAGTAAGGAACTGATTATGCTGGGCACGGGAAATGCCGCTGCCCGGCATTGCTATAACACCTGTTTTCTGATTCGCAACGAAGCGGAGTATTTTCTGGTGGACGGCGGGGGTGGAAATACGGTACTTAACCAACTGGATGCCGTAAACGTGAGTTGTAAAGACATTCACGCGCTGTTTGTGACGCACACCCATACCGACCATCTGTTTGGCGTGGTGTGGATTATCCGTACCATCGCTCAGATGATCAATCAGAAACGCTATACGGGAACGCTGCGCATCTATACGCACGACAAAGTGATTCATACACTGAGAACCATCTGTTCGCTGACCCTTCCGCCTAAGATTCAGGCACAGTTGGACTGCGGCATTGTCTTTCACGAACTGACCGACGGCGACGGGTTTACCGAATGCGGCATTCGTTTCCAGAGCTTTGATATCCATTCACGCAAGGAAAAACAGTTCGGTTTCCGGGCAACATTTGCAGACGGAACTACATTGGCCTGCCTGGGTGACGAGCCTTTCAACGAACTGAACCGGTCATCGGTAGAAGGAGTGGATTGGTTGCTCTGCGAGGCCTTCTGTCTGTATCGCGACCGCGAAGAATTTTCTCCTTATGAAAAGCACCACAGCACGGCGCGCGATGCCGGTTGTCTGGCGCAGACACTGAATGTGAAGCACCTGCTGCTTTATCACACCGAAGACCATACGCTCGATGAACGAAAACAGGCCTATACCCGTGAGGCCGCACAGGTTTTCGACGGAGAAGTCTGTGTGCCCGATGATTTGGAGACTGTTTCCTTGGATTAAAACTCCTTGGGATCAAACTTCAGATAGCCCAGCCGGGTGTATTGGATGCCGTGACTTTCATAGTGCTCCAGCACCTTGCAAGACAAGATAGTAACCGTTTTACCCGGAGTCATCTTCAGACTGTAACAGCTCAGTGCTTTTGGAGTCTGGCTCCGGTGGGTTGCTTTCACCACAAAACTGTATCGGCAATTGGCCTGATCTATGGCCGTTACGAACTGGTCGATATAGAAATCCGGTTTAAAGGTATTGACCTGAAGGCGGGCGGTAACGATCTTTACGCTGAGATGCTCCAGCTTTTCTCCCACCTTGGCCACAAAGCGGCTGGAAGAAGAATAGACCCGTTTGCGGGGCGGGGTGAGTTCACTGTGAATCAGGGCAAAGTCCTTGGCCAGCTCCACGAGCTGTTTCAGCTGCTTCTTTTCGGGATCAAACTTGTTGGCCAGCCAGAGCACATAGTTGGGATCTACATAATACACCTCGGCAAGATGCTTTCCGTGATACTTGCCGAACGAAAGAATATCATACGTGTTGCCGTAATAAGGCATAAAGAAAGAATTGTCCAGCCACGTGAGAGCCACCTTGCTGTATTCCAGCAGGTCGATGGCTTTTTGTACGGCTTCGGTAAACTGGTTGGACAGGGTGCGGAGAAATACGGGCGGATGCCCTTCGGGAAAGACGCGCCACAAACCGTAGTATTTGCGGTAGGGTGTGGCAATGCTGATGGCATAATAACCGTTGCGCGCATTCCTGTTCTCGTTGAAGCGCGCCACCTGCTCCTGAAGTTGCCGGATGGTTTCGGGTGCAATCCTTTCATATAGATTCACGGTAGCCATATCGTCCTCCTTTCTTCTATTGGGGTTGATAACGAAAATAGTTTAAAATCACGGAAAAAGCAAATTTTCTTCTCTTTTTCTCTTTTCCGCCGTCATTCGGGCAGGATAAACGGGGCTCTTTTTCGATTATTCCATTCTTTTCTTTAAATTTGCGCAATATTAAATAATGAGAGTATGAAAAAGACAGGTTTATTTTTAGCTTTTGCTTTGTTGGCAGCCGGCACAGCCAGTGCTCAGAAAAAGCATTTCGATTATAAGTTTTACGGACAGATCCGCACCGATTTGTTTTACAACACCCGCTCCAATTCCGAAACCGTGGACGGACTCTTTTATATGTATCCGAAAGATGAGGTAAAAGATCCGAACGGCGAGGACTTGAATGGCGCTCCGAACGGTAATTTCTATACCTTATATACCCGTTTGGGTGTGGACGTAAAAGGACCCGAACTGGGTCACGGCATCCGTCCGTCGGCAAAAGTGGAGGTGGACTTCCGTGGTTCGGGTACCAGCTATTCGATGATCCGTGTTCGTCATGCTTACTTCAATCTGGATTTCAAGAAACACTCTTCTTTGTTGGTCGGTCAGACCTGGCATCCGCTCTACGGTGATGTGGCTCCGGACATTATGAACCTGAATATGGGAGCCCCTTATCAGCCGTTCAGCCGTGCTCCTCAGGCGCGCTACCGTCTCCATCAGAAGAAGTTCCAGCTCACCGCAGCCGCTATCTGGCAGTCGCAGTATCTGGCTGTAGGACCGGCCAACAATGAGGTGGGCACCGTGACAACCGCGAAGAGTCAGGACTTCCTGAAAAACAGTCTGACTCCGGAGTTCTATCTGGGACTGGATTACAAGACTCCGCAGTTGCAGGCTGGAGTGGGTATGGAGATGATGTCCATGACTCCGCGTACAACCTCTAAGGTAGGGGCGCAGACCTATCGGGTGCATGAACGCATCACGTCACTTTCTTACGAGGCCCATGTGAAATATCAGAAAGAAAGCTTCCTGCTGGCCGCCAAATCCGTGTTGGGCTCTAATCTCACCCAGACCAGCACCGTGGGTGGTTATGGTATCACGGCAACCGATCCCGTAACCGGAGAGCAGGAATATACTCCTCTGAAGACTTCACACACTTGGGTAAATGTGATGTACGGCAAGAAATGGCGCGGCGGTCTCTTCGGCGGTTATCTGAAGAATCTGGGAGCAACAGAAAAGGTGAGCGGTCTGATCGGTACGGGACTGAACCTGGATCAGTTGGCTACGGCTACTGCGGAGGTTTCCTATAATCTGCCTAACTGGAAGTTCGGTCTGGAATATTCTTATTGCAATGCATGGTATGGCAGCAACGATGAAAAGGGAAAGGTGGTAGATACACATCGTGTGGATAATCATCGCATCGTGGCTGTGGCCTTGTTCCAGTTCTGATACTGAGAAAAGTCTCTGCGATGCTTTTTGCAGACAGTTTGTAAATTCAAATAATGAAAAGAATCCCATCTGGTGAAACCTTGATATAAGGGCGATCATCAGGATGGGATTCTTTTTGTTTTTCCTGATTTTCGTGTTTTGAAAATGATATACATGCAATCCGTTTTCTTTCTGACCTTGAAAAGATTCTGTTTTAATGCTTGTTTTCAATGCCTTAGATGATGCAGGCTTGATATCGGCGTTCTTTGGAAAAATCATTCTGATGAAACGAATCGTTCGTCCCGATGTCTTTCGAAAAACATCAGCATGATTTTTTAAGGTGTTTGCGAAGAAATTTCGGATACTCTTCCCGGAGTAAAAAAAGGAAACAAAAAAGGTGTGCCGAATCTTTGGCACACCTTTAAATATTAACGGGTCTTGATGTATTTCTTACCCTGGATGATGTAAATGCCCGGTCTCGGTAATTCTGACATCAGGCGTTCATTCATGACATAAGTTCCCACATATTGTCCGTCAACCGTATAGACCTTCACAGGAGCCGCATGGCTTTCGGTCTGTGAGATACCGGTAGCGGTTTCGCTGTCCAGATAGAACTGTGACCAGATTTTGTGCTGTTCGAAAACAGAGGCATTCTGGCCCACTTTCAGGGTGATGAGGCTCAGATCGTCAATTCCGCTGAAAGTGTTGTTGCTGCATGCCGGAGCCTCTTCCGCATTTGTGTAGGCTGTAAAGTCGATGGTTTTGAGAGCAGTGCAGTCGGCGAAAGTATAATTTCCGGCCTTGAAGTTCTCCGGAAGAATAACGCTTTCGAGAGCGCTGCATCCTTCAAAGGCGCTGACTGTTGTTCCCACAGCGGCATATCCGCTCAGATCGGCAGTGGTGATGGCGGTGTTCTTGAAGGCCTCGTCGATGTCGGTTGCTCCGGTAAACAGGCTCAGGTCAATGTTGGCCAAAGCGGTGCATCCCTTGAATGCCTTTTTCAGTGAAGTGAATTGGGCACATTCTTCGGCAGCCGGCAGAATGACATCGGTCAGTGCAGTACAGTTATTAAAGATACCATACTCTTTGTTGATGCCTTGGCGGGAAAGAGGAGTACCTTCGGCCACGGTAATCTGGCTCATGTCCAGTTTGGTCAGTGTCTTGTTGTATACCTCAAACAGTCCGCCGTTGTTTCCCAGTGCCAGAGAGAGCAGGTTCAGTTTGTCGCTGTCCCATTCACCGGTCAGGGTCAGGGTAACCGCTTTGGAAAGGCTGCTAGGAATGTCGGAAGCATCGACAGTAAAGTCAGTCACCTTGTCCGGCTCGGTATTATACAGATTCAATTCGCTCCAGTCTTCATCGGCCGAGAACAGCTTGTAGGCTTCGTATTTCAAAGAGAGCTTGATGAGGCTCAGGTCATCAATACCCATAAAGAAGGTTTTGCTGAGTGCCGGAACTTCGGTAGCGCTGAAGCTGGTCCAGTCTATTTCCTTCAGAGCATTGCAGTAGGCAAAGGTATTTTTTCCAACCGGGAAGGAAGCCGGAAGAACCACAGAGGTCAGGGCTTCACAATTCTCAAACGCATTGTCGCTGGTGGTCAGTGCCGTGCATGAAGACAGATTTACGGAAGTCAGGGCGCTGCAGTTGTAGAAGGCCTTTGATAGGCTGGTGATGCCGCTGCACTGGCTCAGGTCAATGCTCTTCAGAGCGGTGCAACCGCTGAATGCCAGTGTCAGGTCGGTAAATTTCGCAGCTTCTGCAGCAGCCGGCATGATGACTTGAGTCAGTGCCGTGCAGTTGTTGAAGATTCCGTATTCCTTGAGACCCTTGCGATAGAGAGGAGTGTCTTCGGCCACGGTAATCTGGCTCATGTCCAGAGTTTGCAGGGTGGTGTTCGGAGTGGCCAGAATGCCGCCGTTGTTACCCAATGCCAGTGAAAGCAGATTGAATTTGTCGCTGTCCCATGCTCCGGTCAGGATCAGGGCAGTAGCTTTTTTCAGAGAGGATGGAATATCCGAAGCGTCTACGGTATATTCTGTAGAAGGTTCCGGAGCGAGATCCACCAGATTCAGCTGATTCCAGTTCTCGTCTCCCTGAAACAGCAAGTACTGGGCGTGATTCAGTTTCAGGGTGATGCCCGAAACGTCTACGCCTTCAAAAAGTCCGGCATAATAGGTCGGAACGGTTTCTGTTGCATTGCAGGCACTCCAGTCAATCTCGGTCAGAGCCGTACAGTTGGCAAAGACCTTGTTGGTCGGTGCGAATCCAGCCGGTAGGCTGACCTGAGCCAGTGAGCTGCATCCTTCGAAGGCGGAACTCCATGAACTGGTCTTGGTTGCTGCAACGTTATTCTTCAAGTCGGCCTGAGTCAGTGAAGCACAGCCGTAAAAAGCATTGTTGAAAGTGGTGACGTTGGTACATCCGCTTAAATCAATCGTAGTCAGTTTGTCACAGTTCTGGAATGCTCCCTGAAAAGAAGTAAACTGTGCGGCTTCTTCCGCGGTTGGCATGACAACTTCTGTCAGCGCCTTGCAGTTCATAAAAGCTCCGTTGCTTGTGAAGCCGGCACTAACATAGAGCGACGTGTTTTCGGCAATTTGTGTACTGCTCAGGTCCAGTTTGGTCAGACTGGTATTACTTCCTCCAAAAACGTTCGTGCCCAGAGCATTTTTTAGTTGGCTGAAAGCATAGGTATCCCATTCGCCGGTTAGCTTGAGCGAGGTCTCTGTTTTCAGTGATGACGGGATGTTTTCGCTGGATACTTCCAAAGCATCTTGTGCACAGACGAGCTGTGCACAAGAAGTAAGGAGTACGAAAGAAAAGATCCCTTTGAATATTTCTTTCATAATATTCCGTATTAAAAGGTTCTGTTTGCGGATTATTTGGCAAACTTGCTGGTGAAGACCTTGCCGTCAACAACAAATTTGGCAATGTAAGTGCCCTGAGGCAGTGAAGAGATGTTCCAGCTTGATTCAGAAGCTGAAAGAATCATCACGGCAGCACCTTGCAGGTTGTAGATAGTGGCAGATGTCAGTCGGCCTTCAGTCTGCAGAGATACTACAGAACCGTTGATGCTGATTTCAGTGTCCTGAGCAACGGCGTCACTGATTGAAGTAGTGATTTCATCCTGCGGACAGTTAATCAGAGTCGGTTTCAGTTTATAGGCAGTCTGAAGCTGGTCGTACAGTGTTTCGTCACCCAGCTGTCCGCCGCGGTTACATCCCCAGCCCCAGATATCTCCATCGGTAGTAACCACCATGGTGTAGTTCTGACCGCTGGCTACATAATCCATTTTCAGGCTTGATTTCAAAGACGGGCTTACCGGAGTGGTCATGAATGGAATTCCTGTGTTTCCGTTTCCTAAACCTTTGCCGTCACCCAGGGCGCCGTCGGTATTGGAACCGAACATCCAAACCTTGTCAATAACACCGTCGGTACCGGTTGATACGCTCATGGTGTTTTCGCATCCTGAAATAGAGATGACATTGCCGGTGATGGCAGTTACCTGAGTAGGCTCAGTAACCTGAGAAACAGTTACCACACCTTCTTCGTCTGTTTCGGTATTCAAACCGAGCAGGTTGGCGCTGTTGTCACCCCATGCCCACATGGTACCGTCGTTCTTGACACCGTATGCGCGGTAGTCGATCATGCATACATAGCTCCAGTCGTTGGCATTGCCCAAACGTACCGGAGTAGCCTGGCGACCCTTGTAACCGAATACTTCGCCTCTCATGTTGCCGCCCCAGCCCCAAAGACTGCCGTCATTCTTGATGGCGATTACAGAAGAAGAACCAACGGCAACCTGCTTCCAGTCTGTGTCGGTACCGATCTGTACGGGAACAATCTGGGTCTGGATATTACCGATACCCAATTGAGCAGAAGTGTTCTGTCCCCATCCCCACAGAGTGCCGTCTGACTTGATGGCAAAAGCAGTGTATCCCCAGAAACGGGTGCAGGCAACGTCTACCCAGTTGTTGTCGGTGCCGATGCGGGTCAGTACTTTATGACCGATTCCGTCACCGGTTCCCTGGATACCGCTTTCTGCGCTACCGGCAGCCCACAGAGAGCCGTCCTCTGCCAGGAAGAAAGCATAAGCCTTACCGCCGGCTACCTTTTTCCACTTCAAATCTCCGTTGGTCAGAGTTGGCATGGCACTGCGCTCCTTAATACCGTTTCCAGCCTGTCCGAGTTCGTTCCATCCCCAGGCCCACAGAGAACCGTCATTACGTACGGCATAGGTTGTGGCATCACCGGTGTTGACATACTTCCAAACATAGTCTTCTGCGTTTGCCAAGCTGGCTCCGGCAAACAAGGCACAGCAAGCCAATGACATGATTTTTGTAAACTTTTTCATACGCTTCAATATTTAAAGGTTTAAATAATACTTATTTGTTGGCCAGGAACTTTGAGGCTCCAATAACTTTTCCGGCTTTCAGATAGCGCACCAGATAAACTCCTTCTGAGAGCTGGAGTTGGGCGGTCTGCTCTGCTCCGTTGAGTGAAGTGCGGTAGATGATGTTACCGGCTACATTATATACAGTAGCCTCGTCGGCATCTGCGCAGCTCATGGTCAATACGCCCTGATTGTAGGCAGCCTTGCTTGGCTTCAGTTCTGTGTCGGCAATGCCGGAAGCACCTCCGGTTTTGGTGTCAATAACCGGACAGATCATGAAAGACGCACCGATTGGACCTCCAAAGTAATTGATCGGCCACTTGTAACCACTGGTACTTTCTGTACCTGAGTCAAAGTAACAGAATGAGTTGTGGGCAAGCAGGTTTCCGGCTGATGCCTCGTCCATCTCGGTAGGCTTGATGTCAATCAGCATTCTGAAATCTTCTGTATTCGGATCTTCACTGAAACCGGAAATGGTTACAAAGAAGAACGGCTTGTCGCTTATGGTCAGCGGAGTGGTCAGTTTGAATTCAGCAACGGCAGCTTTCTTCAGTTTGGTGTCGGTAGTCAGCTTGATGTCTTTCATCGGCAGGTTTACTGCTTCCAGAGGCAGACCGTTGAGAACCATTTCTCCGTCTCCGAAGTCCATCGGATACCATACCTGCATCAGCAGCTTGGCATCTTCGGCAAACTTGCTGGGCACGTCCGGAAGATAAACACGCACAGCGTTCAGGCTGGCATCCGGATGGGCAATCATAAACAGGTTACCGTAACCCTTCAGTTTCATGTTGTTGGTTCCGCCGAGATAACCGCCTGCACCTCCGTTCAGCATCAGGGCTGCAAGTACGGATGTGGTTGAAGGATCTTCCGGGTCCGTACCCAAATTCAGCATGTTGGAAGTACAGATTTCTCCGACACCGCCCACCTTGATTTTTCCTTCGGCAGTGTATGTGTGCTCTGCGCCGCTCTCATCCTTGATGGTCATGGTCGGGAAGTCATAGATACCCGGAGTGCTGTAAGTAGCATCGGCGTCCTGGGTTTCCATTTCGGTTGTTTCGCTTCCCGGAATAAACCAATGATAGTCGGTTGCTGTTGTGGTAGAGGCGTCGATGTAAGAAACAATCTCTCCAATCGGAGCCCACATGTAAGCGTCACCATTGATATTCTTGTTGAACGAAAGGAAATTGCAACATGCATTGTCGTCCTTGCTGATCATACCCATATTTTTCAGACCAATAGGATAGGCGTATGATACGCCGGAAGTGTTGCGGGTTGCAACTTTGGCAGATGAAACCACTTTGGCCGGTTCGGAAACGACCGCCTTTACATCTGCTTTCCACTGTGCCTGTGCTGATACCGCCAATAGGCCGGAAAAAGCACATAAGGTAAAGATTTGTTTTTTCATTTCTTGATTATTTATTGAGTAACTAATTTCGGAATTGTAATGGCAGGAACAGGTAATGCAGCTTCTTTCAGAATCAGCCACATCTTGGAGTCTGAGGCAGAAACAATGTAATACATTCCGTTTCTGTAAACCACGGATACGCCTTCAGAATCAAAGAAGATTCCCTTGATCTTCTTGAAGAAGATATTTCTGTTCAGTGTATTGGCCGGAGTTCCGTTTCGGATGCCTTCCACGAAGATGACCTGGTCGGCGTCAATCGGTTCGTTGCGTTTGATGGTGAAGTTTCCCCATTCAGCCAGACCGTATTCATTGTTCACGATACAGCTCATTGAGTTCAGTGTCTGAGTCTCCTGTTCGCGACTGATTTCTGTAACCTGGTTGTCGGTGTTTACCTTATATTTCAGAGTCTCTACCTGACCTTGGGTATTCATAAAGAACTCCATACGCTTCCATTCCGGAAAGTCCTTTGCAAACTCAACCAGTTGCAGCGTGGCTGAAGCACTGGCGCCCTGCATGGTCAGATAAGGAGTGCTTAGCAGTTTCTGCACAGTCTGTCCCACATTGAACGGGCTGGTTGCCACCTCGTTCAGGGTTATCTGGCCGTCTTCGGTTGTAAACACCTGCTTGTTGTTGTCCCAGATCATTTTGCTGACACTCTGTCCGCCTACCTGTACCGGAGTGCTAAAGGTGAATCCGTTTTCGGAGAAGCTTACCGGAATGTTCTGGAATTTCTCATCACTGCTCAACACTTCCAGACTCTTGCCTTCTGCTCCCAGGAAGATTCCTACCTGACTGTTGTTGCTTCCGCACAGAGCATGGAAAAACGAAATGTCTTTTCCGGCATCGACATCTAGATTGCTTTGCAGACGGATGTGCTGGATTTCACCTTGCGGGGCACGTGCCATCTTAAACATCGAACCGGATTTGCGGCCTTTCAGATATAAGGTGTCTTCGCCGACCTTAGAGATGATAAATTCAAATTCACCTCCCTTGCCGGTTCCCTGAGGAGCCTGTGAAGGATCGGCCAGATCGTGCAAAATGGAGTAAGTGTCAAAAGACAGTACCGGTCCTTCGGCATTTACGATTTTGTAGGTCGAAGTGGAGGTGGCTCCTTCGGCATTTTCCATGGATACATATCCGTCTTTGAACTTCATGACGTAGTTTACGGTTGAGCCGTTTGACGGAGTATAATCAAAGCGCCATCCGAAATCGGAGTCCTGTAATTTCTGGTCGCATTCGGCCATCATTTTTTCGATGCGTTGGGTTGCGTTCAGATCAAACACATCTTCTATTTCGTTCTTGCAGCTTCCGGTAAGCAAAGCCAGAGCTGTTACCGGAAGAGCAACTTTTAAAATATGCTTCATATTACTGTTCTTCTTGATCTTTGGATTATTTACTGGGCTGCCGCGTCAATGGCGGCAACGACTGATTTCTGGAATTTCACCATATCAATGCCCCAATTGGTCTTCATATAGCTCTTGACGATGCTTTCCTTCTTGCGCAATGCTTCTTTGGCCTCTGTGTTGTCGACGTTCTCAATCATCGCGTTCCAGTCTTCAGGAGTATTGGTCAGCATGATGGAAACCATTTCCACAAAATCTTCTTCAGCCTTGGAAGAGGCGTAGGCTGTAATGAATCCCTTGTTGCGTGCCATCTCGTCGTTCATATTTCCCCATGAAGAAGTATAGTCAGGAGTGATCTTCTTGAACTCCGGATCGAACTCGATGTTCTGATGCAGAATATGGGCAAACTCATGATGCATCACGTGAGCGTAGGACTGGATCTGTGCCTTCTGGAAATTAAACTCATTAATAGAGTAGAGCACAATCTGGCGTCCTCCTTCGGCTGTACCCTCAGTGGTGCTGCCGTCGTCGTTATAACTGGGGCTTCCCACCAACAGAATCTGCTTGGGAATGTAGGAGCGGAGTGTCTTTGCACCCACCTCGGCGGTGTAAGTATCAATCCAAACCTTTTTGATCATACTCAGGAATGGAACCACCTGACTTTCTTTAGGTGGCACCAGATTCTTGATCATGTCGCCTTGTGAGGCATCTCCCTGATTCCAGCGGTAGATAACTTCTACGTTGAACGGCACGGTGTATTCGTCATAGATATACTTATCGGTTTCGCTCAGTGCATCATAGTCAAATTCCGGGATTGTGATGTTCGAAGTGCCCAGATCTTCACTGTCGCAGGCTGTCAGAAACGACAGGCACAAAATGAATGCTATAATATTTTTCATTGTCTTTCAATCTTTAATATGAGATGATGACGGATTATTATCTTGGATTAGCTTCTATTCCATAAGAAATAACTTCTTCCGGAATCTGTACGGCGCGTCGCAGATCGCGGCGGACAAGTACATCCTCGGCACCTGTCTGATAAGCTTTATGGGTTACTTCGATGTCGAATCTCTTGATGTCGAACCATCTTCCGCCTTCCATTACCTGTTCTCTTCTTCTGAGATCGACGGCACAGTTTACAAAGGCCATCTGTGCGGCGCTCATCTCGCTTTCATAGAACGGATGAAGAGGAGCAAAGTTTTTATAGAAATCCTCTACAGAGGTTCTGGTAATCGGGTTCAGGGAAGCATTGTAGTCTTTGATCTTATTGCTCAGGAACAGTTCGATATCCTTGCAGGCTTCGTCATAGCGGTTGGCCATGGCCAAGGCTTCAATACGGTCGCAGACCACTTCGTCGTTTGTGAAAAGAGGTACCATCAGATAGTACACGGCCGAGTTGGAGTTGACACCGTCAGACTTCGGATAAGCTTTCCACTTCATCATGGTGATGGCTTCGCTGGAAACGGTGTAAGTTTCCGTACGGTAGGCCCAAGCCTGTTTGGCCAGATTCTTGGTGTTTCCGAACAGCTCGCTTTTCACCGCAGAAGAGAAACCGTAACGATAGAAAGACTGGTCTCTTGCAAAGAGGGATACGGTGGATGAAAGCAGAATGTTGGCACTCTCCTGCACCGATGTATAGTTTTTTTCTCTGTTTGCCGAGGTCATGGCGCTGTAGGTGTTCCAGTTTCTCAGCGAAGGACTGTCGCCCAAAGCCTCGTTGGCTGCGTTGATTGCTTTCTCCCATTCACCGATATACAGATAGAAGCGGCAGGCAAAAGCCTGTGCTGCCTCGTAGGTAAAGTGATATTTAGGAGTTTCGCCATAGGCTTTGTTGGAAATGAGCGGAAGTCCTTCTTCCAGATCCTTGCGAATCTTTTCGTAAGTCTCCTTTACAGAGATACGCTCGTAGTGGCCGAACACTTCTTTTTCCGGTTCGGTGACATAAGGAACACCCAAATCGGTGGCAGCGGTAGTCGGATTGTAGTGCTGCGCGAATATATTGACCAGCATGAAGTGATTGTAGGCACGGCACACCAGTGCTTCACCCTTTTGAACCGAGCAGTCGGTTCCTTCGGCCTCGAGTTTCTCGATAGCTTCCAGAGCATGATTGGCAGCGGCAATAGCTTCATAGCTGGCCATCCAGAAGTAGTTCGGACTGTCCTGATAGGTCATGTCGATATCTTGCCAGAAGAAGGCCTGCTGATTGGCTCTGTTCCAATCCGGTTGTACATAAGGGTCCAGAGTATTGCCGCGGTCGGTCACGTTGTCCGACATGGATTCTGCAAAGAAGATGCAATTGCCGCTGGGGTAAGCCGAAACCAGCAGTTCGGAAATGGCTTCCGGAGAGTCCAAAGTCGTACGGTTGTCGGGTACTACATCCAGGAAGTCGTTACACGCACTGAACAGTGCTCCTGCCGCAAGGGCTAACAGATATTGAAACTTATATATTTTTCTCATTTTGTTCTTGAATAATTTTGTTCTTAGAAACTAGTTCTGATAGAGAAGGTAACCTGTCTTGGAATTGGCAGAGCCACACCACCGCTTTGGAAGAATTCCGGATCCTGTCCGTTCAGCTTCTTGTCGGCATAGATGAGCCACAGGTTAGAGGCAACCATCTTGAGCTGGAGGTTGTTGATTCCAATCTTTTTCATCCAGTTTCCAGCAAAGTCATAGCTCAGACTGACTTCTTTCAGTTTCAGGAAGCCGCCGTTTGCCACTCGGATATCCGAATAGTTGTAGGCATTATAGGCAATATCCAGATTGTCGATGGTGGCATACTGATAGGATGACGGGATTACCGGTACATTGGTATATTGCTCGTCACCCGGTTTCATCCATCGGTTCTTCAGTTCCTTCGGCATGGTTGTATAGTCTCCGTAAGTTGCTGAGAAGTCCGGATCGAGTCTCACCTTATTTCCTCCCTGATAAGTCAGGAAGAAGCTGAAGGCCCATCTCTTGTATTTGAACTGGTTGTCGATACCTCCGGTTACGGTCGGGTCAACAGAGCCTTCATATTTCAGATACGTATGGTCTGTGCTTTGGAAATTGATTTCCGTGCTGGTGAGTTGTCCCTTTTCGTTGATGAATGTCGGGATACCCTCTTCGTTCAGTCCCTGGAACTGCAAGGAGAACAGGCTTCGTACCGGATAACCCTGCAGAGGAGCACCCTCGGCAGCCATCAGGTAGAAGATGCTGTTTGTTGAAGTCAGGTTTGTCACTTCATTGCGGTTGAACGCAAAGGTCACATTAGTGGTCCATGAGAAATCCTTTCTCTCGATATTTTTGGTATTCAAGGTAAATTCGATACCCCATGACTTCATGTTCGCATAGTTGGCATATTTCCATTTCTGTCCGCCCATACCGCTGGTCTTGATCAGACCGATCAGGTCGAATCCCTTTCGGCTGTAGATATCGGAGCTCAGACTGATTCGGTTTCTGAGGAAGCCGATGTCGAAACCTACGTTTGTTTCATACTGCTTTTCCCAGGTCAGTTCCGAGTTCTGCAAGGACTCGATATAGATTTGTGATTCCTGATAACCGTCATCACCACGGAAGGATGTGTTGTTGCGGAATACGGCTAAAGCGTTGTCGGCTGGTCCCATAGTGGCGGTCAGACCATAAGTGGCGCGCACGGAGAGGGTAGTCAGCGTATTCTGGTATCTCAGGAATTCCTCTTCCAGAATGTTCCAGGAACCGGAAATGTTCCAGGTAGGCAACCAGCGGGCGTCGCGTGATCTTCCCAGACGGTTGGAACCGTCCATACGTCCGGTCAGGTTCAGGGTGTAGCGTCCTTTGAAAGAGAAACTACCGGTTGCAAAGAAGGCCACAAAACGGTCGTAGTATTCAGAAAGGCCATAATACTGGTTTCCGCCGAGGAGCAGCTGCTGGATGATGCGGTAGTCAACGAACGGAGTACCTCCGCGGTCCCACTGATATCCGTATCCGTTGTTAAAGCCAGACTGGCGGTCGGCATACTTGATTTCAGAACCGGCCATCAGGTTGAACGGATGCTCCTCAAAGAGCAGACGGTTATAGTTTCCGGAGAAACGGGCATAATAGCTTTTCAGAATATTGTTTGTGGTATTGTAGAAACCACCCTTAGGCATGACAACTTCCGGCACGGCATCCGGATTGTTCGGGTCGCGGTACAGGAACTTGTTGTTTTCGCGGATCGTCGCATCTCCGGCAGCGCGGTAGGCCATGGCCAGATTGGATTCACCCATGATTTTGTGTTCCTGAGTGGATTTTACATAACGGAAGGCTCCGATAGCGCTCAGCTCCAGTCCTTTCACCGGCTTGTAGTTCAGTTCCATCTGATATTTCATATCCGTCATGTCCAGATCGATGTAATTATTGGCCGATTCGTCCAGAATATTGAACGGAGCATAGTTCATGATGTAGGTTTCGTCCGGACTCATGGTACGGCTTGTATTGAGCGCGTAGCTGAACGGGTTGATGTCAAAGTCGCGTGAATATTCTCCGTTTACCGGATCCACCGTGCGGTCCAGAGTTCCCGGAGCAGTCTGGTTACGTACCGAACCGCTGGTGTTGACATTTAGGGTAAGCCACTTGCTGATCTGATATGAGGCATTCATGTTGGCAGTGAAGCGGCGTACGCGATCGGATACCGTCCATCCCGGATCGTCCAAAAAGCTGAGCGAAGCATAGTAGTTTCCTTTATCCGTTCCTGATGACAGGCTCAGTGAGTTGTTGCTCTGTATAGTCGGACGGAAAAGAACCTTAAACCAGTTGGTGTTTCGCATTTCGGCCTGTTGCAGGTAAGCCATTTTGGCAGCCTGTGTATTGGCCAGTTCTCCTTTATAAATCAAATCATTCATCAGATAGAACACACCGCCATTGCTGGTGCGTGCCATCTTGGAGTGGTTGAACCAGCCCTTGTCTTCTAGTTCGAGGAGGACAGACATCTGGTCCTTGGAGTTCATAATGTTGAACTGATTGTATGAAGGGCGGGTGCGCACCGTGAATTCACCGGTGTAACTCAGGCTCGAATGTCCTTTTCTTCCCTTCTTGGTATTGACGACAATCACACCGTTCATGGCACGTGCACCATACAGGGCGGTAGCTGATGCGTCCTTCAGAATCTGGAAATTGTCAATATCGTCCGGGTTCAGGCCGGCAACAGCCGAGCTGATCAGGGTGGCGGCATTTCCCGAAGAGAGATCGTCGGCAGAAACCTCTACCACATCTTCAAGAACCACACCGTCGACTACCCAGAGCGGGCTTTGGTTACCGTAGATAGACGAAGCTCCGCGGACACGGATTTTCGGTGCGGCACCAAAGGTTCCGGATACAGACTGTACGGCCACACCGGCAGCTTTTCCCTGAAGCATCTGGCTTACGTCACCCACACCGTCTATCTTGGCATCTTCGCCGGATACACGGCTGGCAGAACCGGTAAACAGTTTGCGGTCAATTTTCTGATATCCGGTCACAACCACCTCCTGCATCTGTTCTTTCTTGTCGGACATGGTGATTTTCATAGCCTCATTGGTGATGGCTTTTTCCTGAGTTTCCATACCGATGAAACTGAAAATAAGAGTCTTGGCTTTCTTGGTTATCTGCAGGTTGAATTTACCGTTTATGTCTGTAATGGTCATGACATCCGGAAATTCCTTGCAGCGGATGGAAACTCCGGGAAGCGGTTCTCCGAAATCATCCAGAACAACTCCGGTTACATTCTTCTTGTCGTTATCTTTTTGAGAAGCATTCTTCTGTATGGTATTAGATGCATTGGTATTTGCATAGCTCATGCCGCTTTCCGGCAATGTGTTTTTGTCTTCAACAGTAGTTTGTGAATTTTCTCCAGCTGTTTGTACTGCGTTGTTTCTCTGAATAGCATGCTCGCTGTTCTTGTGCGAGGAAGGGCCTGCTTTGAGGGCATTGGCCCATAGCGTTCCGCTGTTTGACAGCAGGAAGAGGACCAGAAATCCTTCTTGAAGTTTTTTCAGTCTTTTATTGAACATCTTATTGTTGTGTAATAATTAATAAAATACTAAATCCAAATCGTTTTCTGCATTCTTAAAGAGTAAATATTTTTAAAATGTCAGTTGGTTTGTTGAGCCTGTAAAACCGAGTTATATCTACTAGTTTTTGCTTATTGTAATAAATACATGCCAATGCAGATGTTTTTTTAATACTTCTTTGTTTTTATAGAAAAGAATGACTAAAAAAGCAAAATATAGCAGATTTGGGCTTTTGTTTTGAGTTTCAAGTGGTTGTGGCAGTTGTTGGCTTTAAGTGACGTTCGTGAGGAAATGCGAAAATGGCGGATTTGAGAAGTAGAAACGCTTTCAAGTCATTACCTCAAAGAAACGCTCTAATAAGCATTTTTAACGGCTTCGGTTTTTACTTCTCAATTCTGCACAGGTTGTGAATTTGCCATGCAACTCTCATGATTTAATTTTGCACAAAACAAAAAGCAAGGAATTATGAGAAGTACATTCAAGACAGTCTTCTATGTAAACGGAAGCAAGGAGAGAAACGGAATTGTCCCTATCATGGGACGTGTGACAATCAACGGAACTATCGCACAGTTCAGTTGCAAGCTGAGCGTTACCAAGGCGATATGGGATGCCAAGGGCAACAGAGCCAAAGGCAGAAGCAAGGAAGCCAATGAGGTGAACTTTGCGCTTGATAACATCAAGGCTCAAATCGCTAAGCATTACCAACGGCTTTCCGACCGTGAGGCGTTCGTTACCGCTGAAATGGTGAGAAACGCATATCAAGGCATAGGTACGGAGTACGAGACATTACTCAGAGCTTTTGACAAGGAGAACGCAGCCTTTGCCCAACGCGTGGGAAAAGACCGAGCTGTCCGAACCTACCGCAAGTATCTGACGGTAAGAAAGTACGTTGCCGAGTTCATCAAATTTCAGTACAAGCGCAGCGATATGTCCATGAATGAGCTTACCGAGGAGTTCATCCGTGATTTTTGTCTGTATTTGAAGAATGTCATTGGACTCACGCAATCTACCATTTGGATATACTCCATACCATTGAAGCATATCGTCACGGCAGCACACTACAACGGCAAGATACAGAGAAATCCGTTTGCCATGTACCACGTTGACCCAGACCACAAGGAGCGTGAGTTCTTGACAGAGGAAGAATTGGACATATTTGCAGGAATAGAGTTGGAAAATCCCAACTTTGCTTTTGCGAGAGACTTGTTTATGTTTGGTTGTTGGACAGGTATCTCTTTCGTTGACATCAAGAATCTTACAGAGGACAATGTTGCCATTATAAGTGGGTCTCCATGGATAGTTTCTCAGCGTCAAAAGACAGGCGTACCATTCAAAATTAAACTGATAGATGCAGCCATACAGATAATTGAACGTTACAAGCCATTGAGAAAAGATATGCACTTGTTTAATATTGGCTCACTTGACATGGTAAACAAGCGTATAAAGAAAGTGGCAAAAATGTGTGGCATCAAGAAGCGAATTTCATTTCATGTAAGCCGGCATTCGTTCGCAGTTTTGGCTTTAAACTACGGTATGCCGATAGAGAGTGTAAGCAAGATACTGGGACATACGGACATCGCCACAACACAAATTTACGCAAAGGTGACAAGTACTAAATTGGAGCATGACATATCAGCTTTTGAAAGTCGAATCAAGGGGCATATGCCGACAATGGGGGGAATGGCATGAAAAGGACTGTAATCACCATGGACGGAAATGGAATGTTATCCATTCCGTCCAACTTGCAAGACTTGTGGATGAGTGAGGGTGAATTGGTTGATATGCTTCATGTCACCGCCATGAAACTCCATGCTGTGATAAGGTCAATATACAAGGATGGTTTATTGACGGTGTCGGAAGTCCAACAGAAACAGGAAACTTCCAATGGCATTTGGCAAACGTTGTATGGCTTTCCGATGATTGTTGCCCTTTGCTTCCGTATAAACTCATACGGGCCGCTCGGTTTCGTGCCACCATCTTCAAGAGATTGTACGGGGCAAAAGAGAAAAGTAGTGTCATTATCCTACAACTCAATAGAAGAACAACCGCCTTTAGTTGAATGTCCTCTTGCTTGTTTGTTGGCTTGGCGCTGTCGTACTGTCGTGAATAAGTACTGAAGCATAAGCATGACATTCTTACTTGTAGGGGGATGAGTTCTGTTCATAAAAATGACGGACAAAACACCCCTTATTTTTGTTGAATTGTTGAATATGATGAAAGAAGTATTGAACATCAGGCATTTACGGCTCAACATATTCTCAACAAATCTCTCAACAAAAGAAAGATAATGTTGAAAAGAGAAAACCATGAACACCATTCCTTTCTTTC
The DNA here is from genome assembly GCF_003477995.1 of Bacteroides sp. OF04-15BH. Lineage (GTDB taxonomy): Bacteria > Bacteroidota > Bacteroidia > Bacteroidales > Bacteroidaceae > Paraprevotella. Next base: position 3,337 of record NZ_QUEM01000003.1, on the reverse strand, counting down.
TTTTTTGCCCAGTAATTTGTTGTGTAGAGCTATTTGTTGAGAGTTTGTTGAGGGTATAAGTGGTTGGTTCTCATAAAGATAACACCTATCTTCAACAATTCAACGTTTTACATGCCCTCACTTGGTACGCTGTAAAATGTGCTTGTGGATTAATTGGCAACCGCTCTATTCTCCGAAATGGTTGCAGCAACGTTCCTTGGAGGCTTTGCGCCTCCAGCCACTTGGG
>NZ_QUEM01000003.1:0-3101 GCF_003477995.1 Bacteroides sp. OF04-15BH | reverse complement strand
TGGAGGCTTTGCGCCTCCAGCCACTTGGGCGAACCTCCGCAGTGTTTTAGCATGGCATTAGATTTATGCAGACTATACCGAGGACACACAGCACACTCGGCATAGTTCACAAAGGAAATCAACAACACACAACTGAAACACTTGGCAAGTTTCATTGCTAAAATATCACCTTTTCCTTTGCAAACTCCATGTACAAAGTAGCTTGTGTCTGTGACCTTGTTCTTTCAATGTGGCAGCTTTGATGTTTGGCGTAAATTGAGAGAATTAAGGTCTGCAACCTTGGGCATGGAAAGCCGAAAGGCAAATATCTCGTCTTTTGTTCTTAGAGGAGGGAGCGAGGTTATGTTTTGGAAACCCCAAAACTCCTCGCTCCACCATGAGGGCGGAGAAATTTTGCTCCCAACGGTTGCAGAAAGTGAGTGTACCAACTGTAGGCAGTGCATAGAAATATGTAAATAGATTTGTCAGGTGTAGTTTATTCTTCCTTTATTTGCACAAAAGTATGTTTTGAGTGTTATAAAAAATAAAAAAATGCACTATTACGTTGATACTTTTGTATTTTTGCACTCAGTTATCTTGGACAGCAGAATTTGAAACACTGAAAATCCGTAATCTGTCTATATGTAAAATCTTTAAATTTGGATTATTATGACTAAGAAGTTTTGGTTAATAGCACTCATCGTAGCTTGCACTGTTGTATTTGGCAGTTGCGATAAGTCTGAGGAATTGAGTGTTGAGCAATGTAAGTTGGATATGAATCTATTCAACCAAACCTATACTGTTAATGATGAGGGGTGCTGTGTGCTAAAAGGGAGAAAGCCAATAGCAGCAGAAGAAATACAGAGTAAGGTCAAGGGCTATGGTTGGGAGAGTATTGCCACTTATGAGGTACAGGAAAACGGAAAGTTGAGCAAGGAGGAATTTTGGAAAGACAGATTTGGTGGCAGCCCTACACACTTTTGGTTTGAGACATCACAGCAAGCTTTTAGTTATTTTTATAGTGATGCCTTGCCAGCCTTTTGTTTCAGACGTGTATCATGGACTTATGACATGGACAAAGGCTTCATACTGTTTGGCAGCAACAAGCAGACAACAGACAGCAGATACATGCAGATTCTTAAGCTTGACGAGTCGAATGGCAAGACCTTAATGTACACCATACAAAAATTGGGAGCGACGAGTGATGGAAGCAATGGTTACAAGTCTATATATGGCATGATTGTATATAAACGCATGACCGAAACCGATTTGGAAATGATGAAGAAAAGTTACACGTATGATACGGATATTGACCGTTCTGTTCCCGACAACTGCAAGTTTAAGATTAAGGCATACTATGCAGAAGACGACAAAGACAACACAGACCCTGTGTTTCAGACCTTCTGCCTTGTAACATTTGAGCTTACCGATGAATATGGTTTCAACTCTTCAGATAATGCCTATTACAACTACTACGATTCAATTACTTGGACGAGTGATTGTCGTGATATGCCAGATGGCTTTGGAATCATGGAACGTAAGACAAACTGTTTGAATACTTCCTATTGGTGGAGCACATACTTCTTCACGCCTCATGACAATACTATTGTCTATGCCAATGGCTATAAAGATGGCCGTATTGTCTATCAAGCCCGAAAGAGGCTCTATTTGGTGAATGATGGATTCTTTGGTTACGATTGGGATAACGTAAGGTATAATTCCAAGAACCCCGAACTAACAGAATATTGCTTGCTGGACAAGAGCCGTGAGTTTATCCTAACTCCACCTACTGCCTACAAAGAAGACATTACAAAACCGTATGCAGAGTTACGTATTGTACTGAAAGGAGCAAAAGACAAAAACGACAAGGAATATATGTTAGGCGTGCTTGAACGTGAAAGAGAAGGTCTGTTGAAGATTATGGACCAGTACTATGAAGCACATAGTACTATAAAAGAAACAGAAAAGGCTTCGCTGTGTAAAACGTTTAAGGCACTACCCGAAGATGCTGATATTAAAGCATATTGGCGTACAAAACATTCTCGCATGGTACTGATACTTAAAACTGACGGGGAAGACCCTATAAACAGTGAATACTATGTGCATGCGGAACCAATTAAATGATAAATAAGTTTAATGTGGACAACAATAGTCATAAGGCGAAGTTAATCTTTGTTTTATGACTATTGTTTTTTTGCACCAACATAGTGTGGTTTCATTTTTATTTTGTATTTTTGCAACTGTAAAGAGTTGTTAGGCAAAGCAAACATATGCATATTGCTGAAGTTGTGACTATTGCCAAGTCATTACCTCTATTGAGGTTGAACACTTATAAATCGCTCATTTTAAGCTATTCAGTAGATTATAGAAGAATTTTTGAAGAAAATACTGCTAGGTTAAAATTATTTGCAAATTTAAAATAAAAAATTAAGTCCCAGAAATTTAGCGATTGAGTATTCGCAAATCTTTTGTTTTTTAACTATTTTCTGACGTTTTGTTGCTTATATTGCCATTCTGTTATCATTCTGCTGGAATAATTGGCGCAAAACTTGTCTCTCTGTGCAATCAGTTTGATTTAATCTGAATTTTGTGCTTTTGTTCTGCTCCGGACCTGTATAGTGGCTCATAAAAGTCCTCTTTTTATACCTTATTATTAATAGAAAGTGGTGGTTGTCTTCTTTTTTTATTTTTCGCTAAATCTTCCGGTTATTGTTTTTATGAAGTTTTTCTGTTGACTGGGTGGGGTGGGCTTTTATTTAAAGTACCGGTTTGATCAAACTGAAATTTCATTGTGATGTTTCTTTCGTTTCATTGTGATGTTTTGAAAAGATCATCCTGATAAAATTTTTAGAGTCTTTTGGGAGAAAAAATATTGGGCACGTTGAGCTACATCAGAGGGGATGATAATTTCCATAAAAAACGCTCTTATAGTAAAGAGAAAGAACCATTCTGAAAAAGAATTGAATTTTTATTCATTTTTTTTGTTGGCTTGATTTTTAGTTTTAATAACCTGATTTTCATAAGTATTATCAGTGGTGTAAAGCCGTTTTTCAGCCCTTTTCTCGATTTTTCCTTGAAAATTTCTTTGGAAAATATTTGGTGGGAAAGAAAAAAGTATCTAC
>NZ_QUEM01000029.1 GCF_003477995.1 Bacteroides sp. OF04-15BH | reverse complement strand
AATTTTCAGGCGGTTTTTTAATTCCGCCAACAGGTTTTAGAATCGGAAAAAGGTCTGCTTTTTTATTGAGAAAATCGGAAAACAGATTTGAAGATTGTGTTTTTGAAGTATAAAATATGACTATGGAGCAGATAATATCTTTTTTGGAAAAACATGCCGAACCGGAATATGCAGCCTTTTCGGCATCCTTGCTGAACGATACGATTACCGTGAGGGGTGTACGGCTGCCGCTTTTGCGGAAGTTTGCCCGTCAGTTGGTAAAGGAAGGAGTCTGGCTTCGTCTTTGGGAAGAAGATACGGACCGCAGTTTTGAAATGATTCTTCTCAAAGGGCTGACGTTGGCAGGAGCAAAACTGCCGGAAGAAGAACGTTGGGAATACATCGCGCGCTATGTGCCTTTGATCACCAACTGGGCCTTGTGTGATTCTGTCTGCACTTCTTTGCGCTTTGTACGGCGGGAGCCCGAGAGTGCCTGGCAGCGGTTGCAGCCCTATTGGCTCTCAGACCGTGAGTTTGCACAGCGTTTTGCCGTGGTGATGTTGTTGGATCATTTTCTTACTTCCGACTATATCGAACGAGTGCTGGAAGTGCTTACTTCCCTTCAGCCGGCCGGTTACTATGCTGCGGTGGCTGTGGCCTGGGCCTTGTCAGTAGCCTTTGTGGATTTTCCCGAGCGGGTATATGCCTTGCTTCAGAGCAGATGTCTGTCTGAGGAGGTGCAGCGGCTGACCTTACGGAAGATTATCGAATCACGGCGTGTGTCGGATTCCTGGAAAGAGTGCATCCGGGCACTGAGAAGCTGAATGGTTTATGCCGGTTTATGATGCTGCCGGCGCTTTTGGATCAGGGTAACGATGTCGTGAAAGAGGAAAAGTACCCAGAACATGCAGAAAAAGCAGACTCCCTGTATGGCGTTATCCATGCCCAAAGGAGCGAAGGGAACCGTACAGACAGAGAACAGCAGACAGTAGGACAGGAGTTTGTGTTCCTTGAAAATAGGCCACAGGCGCTTTCTGCGTCTGCGCGAGACCAGATAATACAGGCTGAGCAGAGTGGCAAAAATAAAGACTTTGGTTTCCCACAATTGGGTAAAGGCGGTCGCAGTCTGGGTGGTCAGCAACTGAAAATCACCGAAAGAGGCCCAGGTCAGATAATCGGAGCGCAGCAACGAAAGAGTCGTGCCGATGGCAAAACCGATGACCATGGGCCAGCAGGCCAGCCCAAAGAACTTTTTCCGTTGCAGATAGGATAGCAATAAAAAACTGAGACATAGGGGTATGGTGATACCGTCGTGAGTGTAGCTGCAGAAAATACCCATCAACAACATGATAAAGTAACCGTATTTAAAGTTTTTGGTCTCTATGCGCTTGTATTGCGAGATGAAGAAAGGAACAATGCACACCGAAGTCAGTTCAATAACGGCCTGTTCGTCCCGGTAAAAGAACATGTGTGACTTGGGGCAGAACAGAAGAGTAAATACAGCGGTTCCTAAGATACCGGTCAGTGTTTTTGAGGTGCCCGAAATGCGTCCCACCAGAAAGATGAGCAGGGTGAGCAGCAAGGCGCTGATGCCGTTGATGATTTCCGGTTGCCAGATGTAGCCTCCTGTTTTGGGAATGAAAGTCAGTAGTAAAAATAGGGTAGTGAAAATCAGTATATATGTTAGGACGGTTTTCATGAATGAGGTTGGTTCAACTGGAGATAGAATGATTAATGCATGTTTATTTGATTGCAAAAATACAGATTTATTTCTATTTTTGTTTGATTTATTCCGCTTTAAAAGAAAAAAGATATGCAAAATGTTAAAAGAGTAGGATGGCTGCTAGCCATTCTTTTGTGGTGTTCCTTCTTGGGTAAGGCCGGTGGGAGCAACGGAAATCTGCTTCGTCCGGTTTCTTTTGAAAACCTGTATATAGATGATTTTTATTGGTATTTCCAGTTTCGCTCGCAGCGGGTCAATACGTTGCCGGTAGTCTGGAACCGTCTGGCTGCAAACGGTCTGTTGGATGGAAAATATGCGAATAAGGATCTGGAGGATGCCGATTTGTATCATCTGCTGGAAGCGATGTCTTATATCTATGTGGTGGAACCGGACTCGCTGCAGCGTGGACGACTGGACAGTCTGGCTGCCCTGGTGCCGAAAGACTTTTCCGACCGGACTGAAGTGACCTGGCTGAAGCGTGCCCGCAAAGAATCCCATCCTTTATATTATCAGATGGCTGCCTTTTATCGGGCGGCATTGGCTTATACACGCGCCGGTGGACAGAAACCGCTTTTGCATTGGGCCTTGCAGCATGCAGAACGCTTGAGCAGTGCTTTGCTCCAGAAGCCCGATAAGATAAAGGAACGCGATTTGCATCCGAATATGGTGCTGGCTTTGGGAGATTTCTATCTTCTGACGCAGAACGACACTTTCTTGAAGGCCGCAGTCTTGATGCAGAAACAGATGGACGGTAAAGACTGGGGACAGGAACAGGGATTGTATTATGCCGCTCAGGCGTGGATAGCCGGATTGACCGGAGATCGAAAGATGCTGGAAGAAAATCATGCCTGCTGGCAAGAGGCGGTGAACCGGACGATGCGCATTACAGGAGGTTTTTCCGTGCGCCCGGACGCCGTACCGGAAACTCGTTTTGCCTTGCCCGAAACAATGGCCAATATGGAATGGTGTATCCGGTTGTATGGTGTCACTCAGGATGCCCGCTGCATGGAACTTTTTGAGCGTGCCATGTATAATGAACTCCGTGCCGGTATTTCTTTCCACGGCGGATATATGGCCCGTAACCTGGAAATGGATGAGCAGAAGGAACTGGTGCGCGATTCCATCAGTCAGGTTCCCTTGCCTCAGGCGATTTCCCTAATCCGGAATCTGGCGGTGCTTCCGGATTATTACTACGCGACTCAGAATGATACCGCGGTTTATATCAACCAGTATTTCCGTGGAGAGGTGACCATTAAAACCAAAAAACTGAATATGAAGCTCAGCACCATGAGTTCCATGCCGTGGGCCGGAGGCTTTTATATGGACATCATTGCCGACACTCCTCAAAAATGTACGTTTTATCTGCGGGTGCCTTCATGGATGACGGATGACTGTCTGGAAGGAATGGGGCGTTATCGTTATCTCCCGCAAAGCAAACAGATGGGACTGTTGGTCAATGGTGTGAACAAACCGGTTCAGGTGGAGAATGGTTTTATCCGGGTTTCCGGAACGTGGAAAAAGGACGACCGCATTATTTTTACGTTCCTTTCTGCAGTGAGGACCGTCGTACCGAAAGACAGTACCGAACAGCCTGTGCCTTCTTTGGCCTATCAGCGGGCTCCTTTTGTTTATTGTCAGGAGGAACTGGATTCCATTTTGCAGAAGCAGTGTGACTGCAAGGTGCTTTTAAAGGAAAGTGCGCCGACCCGGTTTGCTCTGGGCCTGAACGGCGGGGTACAGATTATAGAAGGACGTCTGTATGATTTGAAGTCCGATTCCTTGCAGGGGAAAACGTTGTTGCTTACTCCTTATTTTGCAAGAGGACAGCGTGGCAGTGCCAAAACTAAAATTTGGTTCCCTTATTTTACGAAAGATAAACTGAAGTGACATTTTGTCAGTCTTGCCCTGTTTGGCATACTTTTCGTAATAGATTAAGTGAATTTATAATTCAATCCATTTAGAAAAATAACGTAAAAACAATATTATTATGAGCATTAAACCATTAGCAGACCGTGTTCTGATTGAACCAGCTCCAGCAGAAACAAAGACAATCGGTGGAATCATTATTCCGGATACAGCAAAAGAAAAACCATTGCAAGGTAAGGTTATCGCTGTAGGAACAGGAACCAAAGACGAAGAAATGGTATTGAAAGTGGGCGATGAAGTGTTGTACGGTAAGTATGCCGGTACAGAAATCGAGCACGAAGGTAACAAATACCTGATTATGCGTCAGAGCGACGTGGTTGCAATTCTTGCTTAATATTAATCGTTGAATCCTATTAAATAGAAAAGAAAATGGCTAAAGATATTAAATTCAATATAGAAGCCCGTGAACTGATGAAGCAGGGCGTGGATCAGTTGGCAAATGCAGTAAAGGTAACTCTGGGCCCGAAAGGTCGTAACGTGATCATCGAAAAGAAATTCGGTGCTCCTCATATCACAAAAGACGGTGTGAGCGTTGCCAAGGAAATCGAATTGTCTGACGCTTTCCAGAACGCAGGTGCACAGTTGGTAAAGAGCGTTGCCAGCAAGACTGGTGATGATGCCGGTGACGGTACAACTACTGCAACCGTATTGGCACAGAGCATTGTCAGCGTTGGTTTGAAGAACGTGGCTGCCGGTGCCAATCCAATGGACTTGAAGCGTGGTATCGACAAGGCCGTTGCTAAGGTTGTTGAGAACATCAAGGCTCAGGCTGAGCAGGTTGGTGACGACTACAGCAAGATTGAGCAGGTAGCTACTGTCAGCGCAAACAATGATCCGGAAATCGGTAAGTTGCTGGCTGAGGCTATGAAGAAGGTAAGCAAGGATGGTGTGATCACTATCGAAGAGGCTAAGGGTCGTGATACTACTATCGGTGTGGTAGAAGGTATGCAGTTCGACCGCGGTTATCTGTCAGCTTACTTCGTAACAGATACTGAGAAGATGGAATGTGTGATGGAGAATCCATACATCCTGATCTATGACAAGAAGATTTCTAACCTGAAGGATTTCTTGCCAATCTTGGAACCGGCTGTTCAGAGCGGACGTCCTCTGTTGGTAATTGCTGAGGATGTTGAGAGCGAGGCTTTGACTACTTTGGTTGTAAACCGTCTGCGTAGCCAGTTGAAGATTTGTGCTGTGAAGGCTCCTGGCTTCGGCGACCGTCGTAAAGCTATGTTGGAAGATATCGCCGTATTGACCGGTGGTGTTGTAATCAGCGAAGAGAAGGGCTTGAAACTGGAGCAGGCTACTTTGGAGATGTTGGGTTCTTGCGATAAGGTGGTTGTTTCAAAAGACAATACTACCATCGTAAACGGTCACGGTCAGGCAGAACTGATCAAGGATCGTGTCAATGTCATCAAGAACGAAATTGCCAATACAACCAGCGATTACGATAAAGAGAAATTGCAGGAGCGTTTGGCTAAGCTGAGCGGTGGTGTGGCTGTTCTTTACGTCGGTGCACCGAGCGAAGTGGAAATGAAAGAAAAGAAAGACCGCGTAGATGATGCTTTGTGCGCTACTCGTGCTGCCATCGAAGAAGGTATCATCCCGGGTGGAGGCGTTGCTTACATCCGTGCAATCTCTGCTTTGGAAGGTCTGGAAGGTGCAAACGCCGACGAGACAACCGGTATCAATATCGTAAAACGTGCCATCGAAGAGCCATTGCGTCAGATTGTAGAGAACGCAGGTCTGGAAGGTTCTGTTGTTGTAGAGAAGGTACGTCAGGGTGAGAACGACTTCGGTTACAATGCCCGTGAAGATAAGTACGAGAACATGAAGGCTAGCGGTATCATTGATCCGGCAAAGGTTACACGTGTTGCTTTGGAAAATGCGGCTTCAATCGCCGGTATGTTCCTGACAACAGAGTGTGTTATCTGTGAGAAGAAGGAAGATAAGCCGGAATTGCCTATGGGAGCTCCTGGAATGGGAGGCATGGGCGGCATGATGTAAAAATCAGCTCAGCGAGTAATTCAATAAAAAGGAAGCAACTGTTTTGCCAGTCAAAACGGTTGCTTCCTTTTTTGTGTTTATCAGGTACAAACAAAGGCAGATCAATCTTTTTCTGAAAATTCTTTGATTTTTTTCTTTTTGATGGGTTACTTTTTTTTAAGAACAACATAAATGGTCAAAGAAGCGAGTTTATTGAGAAGTTTTACTGATTTGATAGAAAGGAAAAGTCAAATGAAAAGAGAAAGAAATTTGAGGCTGAACAAAGTAGTTTTGGGATTGGGAAAATTTTTGTCAGATACTCTATAAACCTAGTTCCGGTAAGGATTTCAGATAGTGATTTTTATATGCCGACAGATTGTCATATTGTATTTAGATCGTGTTATGAAAACAAGATTTTTATACGAAGGAGACATTCTTGTTTCGGAAAAAAGATAAAGAAAAATTGTATATTTTTGTACCTATGAACGATGCGAATGAAATAAAAGTAAGGCTTTCTTGCCCGACAGCGAAATATTTGTTAAAGGAGCTGTTGGCTGATGACTATTTGCTGAGAGATAAAGAGATTATTGATTTGTTGCATTCTGCTTTACAAAGAAACAAGGAATCGATGATTTGCTCCACCCATAGCAAGATAGTTATTGATGAGCATTGTCGTATCTTTATGCCTGAGTATAGCCACAAAGAAATAAAAATGCCTTTTTTACCCAAGACGGTATATCTGTTTTTTCTTTTGTTTGAGAGTGGTTCTGAATTTAAAAATCTATACAATTATAAGGAACAGTTATACCATATTTATCAAGTTGTGTCGCGAGAAAAGAATCTGGAATCAGAGAAGTTGCGGCGTAGCTTGGAGAATCTGGTCGAGCCGTTGAATAACCGGATTTATGAGATTTGCTCCTTAATCCGAAGAGAGTTGGCTTGTGTGGTGCCTGAGGATTTGTTGGATGAATACACCATTACCGGAAAATGGGGCGGTTTACATCAGGTGCGTCTGGAGCGTTCTTATGTTCATCTTCATGAGGATATTTCTCAGAAATTACAGATGCGTTTTGAGGATTTGGAATGCAAATAAGTAAAAATATCATTGAATAGGGGGGCAATCTTACTGTTTTGTTGTTTTTATTATCCGTCTTCGCTATCTTTACCGTGTTAAAAGGTATGTAAAATGAAAACAGTTTTATTGATTGTGGCGAGTCTGTTTCTTTCCTGTGCGTTACCGGCACAAAAACAGACTACATTCCGTCCGGCAACTGAGTGGCCCGATACAGAGGGGAAACACATCAATGCACACGGAGGCGGTATTTTGAAAAAAGGTAAGGTTTATTATTGGTATGGTGAGAATCGTCCGGATGCCGGCGGTTCTATGAATACCGGAATCTCGGTCTACACCTCACGTGACTTGATGAACTGGGAGAACAGGGGCATTGCGCTGGCAGTATCTTCGGATACGCTTAGTCCCATACAGCCGGGTTGTATCATGGAGCGTCCCAAGGTGGTATACAACAAGAAGACCGGTAAGTATGTGATGCTTTTCCATCTGGAACTGAAAGGGCAGGGATATGCTGCGGCACAGGTCGGTTTTGCGGTGGCAGACAAGCCGGAAGGACCATTCCGTTTCTTGCGCGGATTGCGGCCGAATGCCGGTCAGTGGCCGGTTGATTTTTCGCAGAAAGACATCGATGAGGCTCTTGCTCTGGACCCGGCGAAATATGCAAACTGGTGGACTCCCGAATGGCGTGATGCCGTGAAGAAAGGATTGTTCCTGGCCCGTGACCAGAAAGGAGGACAGATGAGTCGCGACATGACCGTCTATGTCGATGATGACGGCACGGCCTATCATCTGTTTTCTTCGGAGGAGAACCTCACACTGCATTTGGCTGAGCTGACCGAGGATTATCTGGACTATACCGGAAAATATATCCGCATTGCTCCCGGAGGACAGAATGAAGCGCCTGCCTTGTTCAAAAGAAATGGCAAATATTGGCTCATCACCAGTGGCTGCACAGGATGGGCTCCCAATGAAGCGCGCATGTTTGTAGCCGATTCGCTTTGGGGAGAATGGAAGCAGCTGCCCACTCCGTTTGTGGGAGAGAATGCTAAAAAGACTTTTAATGGACAGAGTACTTTTGTGCTGCCGTATAAGAATAAAGGCTTTATTTTTATGGGAGACATCTGGAAGCCGAAGAGTTTGAGTACTTCGCAATATTTATGGCTCCCGATCCAGTTTCAGGAGGACGGAACTCCTACCATTCCTTATCGTGAAGAATGGACGCTGAAGGATTTGATGAAATAGGCTTCTTCAGGAGAAAGGATTTCTGAAGGTATCATACTTGAAACTGTAAGAATCTGATAGAAAAGGTGTGAATCTATCCAGATGAAAAAAACCGCTCTCTAAAGTGGAACAATACTTTGGAGAGCGGTTCTTGTTTTTTCGGGATGATGATATCAATCAGTCCGTCAGTCTTTGAAATACTTCTTCATGCCTTCGGAATATTCACTGATGAAGTTTCCCTTGTCGTCGGCATAGATAAAATAATATTCCAGTTCCGGATGAGCGGTAATGAACTTTTTGGCCTTCTCGCGTCCCATAGCCATAAATGCGGTTGCAAAGCCGTCCGCATTGGTTCCGTTGGGAGCAATGACTGTGGCACTCAGAATGTCCCCGTCAGCCGGATATCCGGTTTTGGGATTGATGGTATGAGCATATTTCTTTCCGTCCTTGATGTAGAAATTCCGGTAATTGCCGGATGTGGCCACTCCCATTTTCTGCGGCAGCTGGATGATCTGCTGGATTTCCTGATTGACTCCTAAGGTGTCATCCACCGGTTTGTTGATACCGATGGTCCAAGGGTTGCCTTTCGGGTTCTTGCCGCAGGCCATCACCTCACCGCCTATATCTACCAGATAGTTCTTGATGCCATGTCTTTCCAGCAGTTCGGCAATCAGGTCGCACAGGTAACCGTCACCGATTGCTGAGAAGTTCAGCAGGATGCGCGGATCCTCTTTCACGACCTGGTCTCCCTGGATTTTCACTTTGTCATATCCCACAAATCCTTTCAGACTGTCAATCTCAGCCTGGGTAACGGCACCCATGTTCTTGAAACCGAATCCCCAAAGATTGATCAGCGGGGCGCAAGTCACGTCGAATATGCCGTCCGTGGCCTCTGAGATTTTCGTACAGCTATTAAAAGCTCTTGTAAACAAGGTGTCCACCTGCATGTTGGTATTGTTATTCACCGCACTGATGATCGACGTGGAGTCAAAAGGATTGATGGCATGATGATAAGCCTTGATCATGGCATTGATTTCGTCGTCAAGAGGTTCCTTATAGAGATATTTAATGCGATAATAGGTGTGTGTGCTGCCTTCGGTAATCTGATAGGTTTCCGGTTTTTCGCATCCGGTCAGCAGGAATACGGCCAGCGGAAGCAGAGCCAGTAAAGCGATGATTTTTTTCATATCCTTTTTTGATTTTTGAATGATATAATGATCTTTCTTTTGAAATGAGACATCAAAATTACGCAATATTTTCAAGAACACGGAATAAAACCCCGGTGATTTATTATTTCATAAGAGGTCTTTGGAAAAAATATACTAATTGGTTTACAATAGGGATTTTATGGAGAAAAAACTGTATTTTTGCGCATTCTTTGTGCTTATATCATAAAAAACGAATAGAAATCCCGAAATGAAGAAAAATGTAGTACTACCTTTTGCTGCCCTTTTGCTTTCGGCTCCATCGGCCCATGCCGATCAGATTCAGCGTTTGCAGCTGCAGCAGCCTGTTTCCGTTTGTTCGCCCATCTTTACCGATTCGCTGAACACGGATGGAGTAAAGCCCGATCTGGCTGATTTACTAATGAGATCTGCTCTTCCTTTAGACCGCAATCAGGAAGGTGCCTTGTTTTTGAGTGCCGACACGACTGGTATTTTTCATTTGCCCGAACAGGACAAGAACAGTGAAAACCAGTTCCTGGTTCTGAACACCTGCATCCGTGCCGACCGCTTTTGCAAGGGAAAGCTGAAAATCAAGATGCCTTACCGCTTTGAGATTTATGTGAACGGAGAGAAGAAAAAAGACAAGAGAGCGGTGCAGGACTCTCTGAAGCATGCTCAGGAAATCAGTGTAGATTTAAGACTGGAGCCTGAGGTGATGTATCAGGTTGCCCTGAAGGTGCTCCGTTTGCAGGCTGACTCGGCTGAAGCAGACTTTACCATGCGCTGGGAACCGGAAGCCAATACCGATTCTTTGATTCAGGTAACCGCCGATCCGGAACTGAAGGGAAGATACCTGTTGCCGAATACCGTATTCGGCAAGCGCGTGACCCGCGTCAGTGTGTCGCCCGACGGCAAGTATCTGCTTACCCAATATACCGACTGGTATAACATGCAGCGCAGCAATACCTATACGGTGTTGAGCGAGGTGAAGAGCGGTCGCACGCTTTCAACGTTCACCCAGGGAGCCAAATCCCTTTCGTGGACTCCGACCACTTCCCGCCTGTATTATACCGCTACTTCGGACAAAGGTGTGAAGATTATCACTGTTGACCCGAAGACTTTGGCCGAGGAAGTTGTGGCCGACCATGTTCCCGAAGGACATTTTGTGTGGTCACCTGATGAGAAGACCCTTTTCTTTACCGATTACGAACAGATTAAGGGCGACAACGGACCGGTGCATCGTGTGCTGAGCCCCGAAGACCGTGTTCCCGGCACCCGCGGACGCAGCTTTATCGTGCGCTATAATTTGCAGACCGGTCTGCGTGAGCGTTTGACCAGCGGTTTGCGTACCAGCTACATGCAGGATTTGAGCGCCGACGGCAAGTATCTGCTCTTTACCGTTTCCCAGAGCACTCCGGATAAGTGGCCTTTCAGTACCTCATCTCTGTATCGCATGGATCTCCAGACTCTGGCCGTAGATACCTTGGTGGCTCAGGATGCCTTTATGAGCGGAGCATCATTCTCGCCCGACGGCAAGTCTGTGCTGATGACCGGCGGTCCTGAAGCATTCGGCGGTATCGGAAAGAACTGTGGAAACCATCCGATAGCCAATAATTACGATACGCAGGCCTTTATTCTGAATATTGAAAGCGGAAAGATTGAGCCGATCACCAAGGACTTCAATCCGACCATCGTTTCCACAAACTGGTCGCCTTATGACAAGAACATCTATTTCAAGACTACCGACGGTGCGCAGGAAAACGTGTACCGCTATCAGGTAAAGAGCGGCAAGTACGAGCGTCTGCCTCTGGAAGGTGACTGTGTGCGCAATTTCTCTTTGTCCGACAAGGCACCGGTGGCAGCCTATACTACGGCTACTGCCAGCACCAGCGGCACGGCCTATCTCTTTGATCTGTCAAAGGGTAAATCCACTCTGATTGCCGATCCATACGCCGAAGAACTGAAGAAGATGGATATGGGAACCATCAAGGACTGGAATTTCAAGGCTTCCGACGGTACGGAAATTACCGGTTACTACTGTCTGCCGCCTCAGTTCGATGCCAATAAGAAATATCCGCTCATCGTGTACTATTATGGAGGAACCACACCGACCGAAAAGACAATGGACAATCCGTATGCCGCCCAGCTGTTTGCTTCGCGCGACTATGTGGTTTATGTCGTGAATCCGAGCGGAACCATCGGTTTCGGTCAGGAGTTTTCCGCGCGCCATGTCAATGCCTGGGGACAGCGCACTGCCGATGATATCATCGAAGGTACCCGTCAGTTCTGCAAGGAACATGCCTTTGTCGATTCTACAAAGATAGGCTGTCTGGGTGCTTCTTACGGAGGTTTCATGACCCAGTATCTGCAAACCCAGACTGATCTGTTCGCTGCCGCTGCCTCACATGCCGGTATCAGCAATGTGACCAGCTATTGGGGCGAAGGCTACTGGGGTGTAGGTTATAATGCCGTAGCAGCCGCACAGAGCTATCCGTGGGCCAATCCGGAACTGTTTACCAAGCAGGGTTCTCTGTTCAATGCCGACAAGATCAACACTCCGTTGCTGTTGTTGCACGGTACCTCCGATACGAATGTACCTATGGGTGAAAGCATCCAGCTTTACAATGCCCTGAAGATTCTGGGCAAGCCGGTAGAGTTTATCCAGGTGGATGGCGAAGACCACTTCATTGCCGATTATTACAAGCGTGTGCAGTGGCATAATGCCATTATGGCCTGGTTTGCCAAATGGTTGCAGGATTCACCGGAATGGTGGAACGATATGTATCCGGAAAAGCATTTGCGTTAAATCGCTTCCGGTAAAGGACAAGAAAAATCAGCATGATTCTGAGACACTTTCGGCTGGACTTGTACAGACGCTTGTCTGTCGGTGCGCTTTTTATGCTTTAGAGGTTTTAGAAACAATAAAAACAGGAATCCCCCAAGGGCGCTGCATTCCGTGAAATGGAGCTGTCCCTTGGGGGATTCCTGTTTGGTTTTATCGCAGTATCCTTCGGTTTAGATCACTGCGCTATGATAGAGTTCCACATGCCCGTTGTGCAGAGAACGGGGTACATCAATAAGACGCTGGTTGCGGCTGCCGCGGAACAGCAGGTCTGCATCCTTCTGGGCTTCGATGAAAGGACCGTCCACCAGCACGTCAATCCATTGGAGCAGTTCCTTCTGGCGGTCGTTTTTCAACAGCTGTTCATAAGTATATCCGGTGTAGCACCAGATGTTCTTTCCGGTTTCCTTTTTGATTTGTCGGGCCAGTTTGGTAAACCCTTCCGGTTGGAACATCGGATCGCCTCCGCTGAAAGTCACATCGGCAAACTCATCCGCCCGGATTACTTTCATAATCTCATCGACAGGCATCAGAGTGCCTGCGCTCTTTTTCCATGATTGCGGATTATGGCATCCCGGGCAGGCATTTGGGCATCCCGCAGCATATACCGTGGTGCGGAATCCCGGTCCGTCTACCGTGGTGTCTTCCACGATTTTGATGACAGAAATCATATCTTTTTAATTCTTGAATTAGTCTTTTGTATGAATGACACGGTCGTTCAATTCGGCCAGCTTACCCTGGTTCCAGCGGTCGGTAGTACCTACCAGATAACCGGTGATGCGCTGCAGGCGATCGATGTGAGTACTGCCGCATTTCGGACATTTCTCCAGATGATCGTCAGCATTTTCATAACCGCAGTCCATGCAGCGGTTGCGGTTGTGGTTTACAGAACCGTAACCGATGTTGTAACGGTCCATCATGTCCACCACGCGCATGATTACTTCCGGATTGTGGGTAGCATCGCCGTCAATCTCCACATAGAAGATGTGTCCGCCTCGGGTCAGGTCGTGATACGGAGCTTCCACTTCGGCCTTGTGGCGTGCGCTGCACTTGTAATATACCGGCACATGATTGGAGTTCGTGTAGTAATCGCGGTCTGTAATGCCCGGCAGTACACCGAACTTCTTACGGTCTATCTTGGTGAAGCGTCCGGCCAGTCCCTCTGCCGGTGTTGCCAGTACACTGTAGTTATGCTGATAAGTCTTTGAGAAGTCGGCGGCACGGTCGCGCATATAAGTCACGATGCGCAGTCCCAGTTCCTGAGCCTTCTCGCTCTCTCCATGATGCTTTCCGATGAGTGCTACCAGACATTCGGCCAGTCCGATGAATCCGATACCCAAAGTACCCTGATTGATTACCGGAGCAATGGTTTCGTTCGGATCCAGTTTCTCGGAACCGTTCCAGAGCGAGCTCATCAGCAGCGGGAACTGCTTGACAAATGCTGTTGCCTGGAACTTGAAACGGTCGTCCAGCTGCTTGGCTGTGATTTCGAGCATGCGGTCCAATTTCGCAAAGAAAGCGGCAATGCGATCCTCCTCGTTCTTGATATCCATACATTCAATGGCCAGGCGCACAATGTTGATGGTTGAGAAAGACAAGTTGCCTCGTCCTACCGAAGTCTTCGGTCCGAAATAGTTTTCGAATACGCGTGTACGGCATCCCATGGTAGCGGTTTCGTACAGATAGCGTTTCGGATCGTCGGCACGCCACAACTCATGCTGGTTGAAGGTGGCATCCAGATTGATGAAGTTCGGGAAGAAACGACGGGCTGTTACCTTGCAGGCATAGCAGTAAAGGTCGTAGTTCCGGTCTTCCGGCAAATAGCTGACTCCTCTTTTCTTTTTCCAGATCTGGATGGGGAAGATAGCCGTTTCGCCGTTACCTACACCTTCGTAAGTGCTGGTCAGCAACTCGCGAATCACGCAACGTCCTTCGGCCGAGGTGTCCGTACCGTAATTGATGGAACTGAACACCACCTGGTTTCCACCGCGTGAGTGAATGGTGTTCATATTGTGGATGAACGCCTCCATTGACTGATGCACACGGGCCACGGTTTTGTTGATGGCATGCTGTTTCAAGCGTACGTCGCCCTGCAGGCCATCCAAAGGCAAGGTCAGATAATCATCGATTTCCGCATCATACAGGTGCTTCAGGTCTTCACCGGTCAGTTCCTCCAGAATTTTCACTTCCTCTATATAGCTGGCGCGCACGTAAGGAGCCAGATAGAAGTCAAAAGCCGGAATGGCCTGTCCACCGTGCATCTCGTTCTGTGCGGTTTCCAGAGAGATACAGCCCAGAATGCTGGCAGTCTCGATTCTTTTGGCCGGTCTGGATTCCCCGTGTCCGGCAGAGAAACCGTTTTTCAGGATATGGTCCAGCGGATGCTGCACGCAGGTGAGGCTCTTGGTTGGATAATAATCCTTATCGTGAATGTGCAGATAATTATTCTTTACAGCCTGACGGGTCTCTTCGCTCAAAAGGTAGTCATCTACAAAGGGTTTGGTGGTTTCGCTGGCGAACTTCATCATCATGCCTGCCGGAGTATCGGCATTCATGTTGGCGTTCTCGCGTGTCACATCGTTTGACTTGATGTTGATGATTTCCAGGAACATGTCGCGTGTCTTGGCTTTTCGCGCGATGCAACGCTGGTTGCGGTAAGTGATGTACTTCTGAGCTACATCCTTTCTTTTGCTTTTCATCAGTTCGATTTCCACAGCATCCTGAATTTCTTCCACGCTCATCTGTGATTTGCCTCTGGCAGCAATATGGTCGGCAATGTGTCTGCCCAGCTCCAGGTTTTCGCCCAGTTCTGTCTGCATCATAGCCTTTCGTATGGCGGTAACGATCTTTTCACTGTTGAATTCAACAATGCGCCCGTCTCTCTTTAATACCGTCTGAATCATATACTTTTTTCAATGTTAAATGTTTAATTGCTTGTTTTTCAGCAAATAATCCCCTTACCCTGTTTTCTTTAGGGTTTGTTGGTTCCACGACCGTCATGTCTCGGATAGAAATCTTTGCCCATAATATGTCTTGAGTCCGCGAAGTCATATTATACAATATCTTCAGGCAGGTCTTCTGACTTATCCAACCTTGCTTCCTTCCCGGTTCTGTGTCGAACCAGTGGCTTTTTTGTGGTGTGGGCAAGGTCTTGTGAAAGGATTCACAGCAGCGGGCCTGTTCGGGATTTGCACCCGATTCCCTTTTCATTTGTCGGGTAGGAATACCCGGCCAAACACCTGAACGACGACAAAGATATATCTTTTTGAAGACCTAACCAAACCTATCTTCTGTATTTATTTTTCTATTTCTTGACTTTCGTTTTTATCTTAGGTTTGTATTGATTACAGAATGTAAAATGATACGCCCCCCTATACCGCCAATGAAATCAGGTTTCTACGCGGATTTATTAAACGAATCGTCAAATCGGATTGTTGGTAAAAAAGTAATACAAAAATATTTTTGCTATTTACTTTTTTTTGCATCTAGACGGAACTTTACCCACACCCCTTTGTGGTCCGAAGGCCATTGGTCCTGTGGCAGGATAAACGGATCTTGAGAAAGTTCCGGAGCGCGCTTTCCTTTTCGGATACATCCTTTGGGACCTACTACGGCAGCTTCTTTCAGTTTCAGTGCCTTGTGGGGATGATAGAATATAAAGTCGATGCGCTCCCGTTCGTCGGCATCCGGTGTCCAGGTGATTTTCTGGGGTGCCAGTGCCGGGTTGTCCGAGGGGTAAGTATATCCCGGATGCGTTACCGGGTTGGGATATAGGGTTCGGTAGGCATCCCGGAAACCGTGCTGTTGCAGGGTGCTGGTTGCCGGCCAGGAAATGACGACGCCATGATGGTCGGCACTGTCTTTGGTGGCTTCGGTCCAGTCCAGATGCGACGGTTCGTTGAAGTCCCCTCCCAGAAAGACCAGACTGCCCTTGGCTATTTCCTTTTGTGCGTCGGTCGTAAAGTTCCGTATTGCTTCATCACGTAGAGACAGCGCGTTTCTGCGCAGGATTTCCGTGGTGTCGGTCAGAGGGGCATCCATCTTTTGCCAGGTGTTGCCATCGTATCCACGCACTTCATAATAGGTATCGTTCTGATAATCCAGGTGCGCTGTATAAACCGCACAAGGATGACCGTGCAGGGTGGTGCGCAACTTGTAGATGGTACCGTGGTCGTCCTTGATGGGGAAGATGGTGGCTGAATCGGTGATGGGATGGCGGCTCAGCAGACCGGAATCGTAACTGTAGAAAGAATAATACGTCAGTCCCTTTTCCTGAAGCGACTGAACGATGCGGTCGCAGAAACGTGTGTCGTGATAATTGCGTACTTCGCTCAGCATCACAAAATCCGGTTGCAGGCGGGCTATCTCCTGAACAATGGCTTCGTATCCCTGAGGCACCATAGTGCCCTCTTGCCAGATATTGAATTGCAGCATGCTGATTTCCTTCGAAACGGAGCAGCCGCTCAGCAGCAGTCCCAGACAGAAAGTCCGGAATAGAGTAAAAGCATTTTTCTTCATCGGTAAAATGATTTTGTTTTTCTAGGATTAAGATAAGAAATGTGCTGCAAAGTTAATGAATCTTTTTCAAGGCGGGTCATTGCCCGGCCATTTCTTTGAACGGAAGGAAATAAAGCGTATTTTTGCAGCACTAACCCTTTATAAGAAAGAAATATGAAGTTTATATCATGGAATGTCAACGGCTTGCGGGCTTGTTGCGACAAAGGATTCCGCGAGGCGTTTTCCCGTCTGGACGCGGATTTCTTCTGCCTGCAGGAAACGAAGATGCAGGCCGGACAGTTGGATCTGGAGTTTGAGGGCTATCATTCTTACTGGAACTATGCCGAAAAGAAAGGCTATTCGGGTACGGCGATTTTCACAAAGCACGAACCGTTGTCGGTGGCTTATGGAATCGGAAAAGAGGTGCATGACCACGAAGGCCGTGTCATCACACTTGAGATGCCGGACTTTTATATGGTGACCGTCTACACCCCGAATTCACAGGACGGATTGAAACGCTTGGACTATCGTATGGAGTGGGAGCGCGACTTTCAGGCCTATATCCGCGAACTGGATGCCAAAAAGCCCGTGGTGCTGTGCGGAGACCTGAATGTGGCTCACAAGGAGATTGATTTGAAGAACCCCAAGACCAACCGTCGCAATGCCGGTTTTACGGACGAGGAACGCGAGCAGTTCCAGAATCTGCTCGACAGCGGTTTTACCGATTCTTTCCGTTATTTCTATCCCGATATGGAGAACATCTATTCCTGGTGGTCTTACCGCTTCAAGGCGCGTGAAAAGAACGCCGGGTGGCGTATTGACTACTTTGTGGTGTCTTCGCGTCTGGAAGAGAAACTCGAGAGTGCCCAGATTCATACCGACATCTTCGGTTCCGACCACTGTCCGGTAGAGGTGCAGATCAATTTCTAATCTCCGATGAAGAATAACGGTTTTACCTTGCGCAAGCGCTTGCGCAGTTTCGGCTATGCCTTTCACGGAATCTTTCTGCTGGTTACTCAGGAAGCCAATGCCTGGATACACTGTTTTGCGGCAGTGTGCGTGATTGTGGCCGGTTTCTTTTTCGACATCAGTGTGACCGAATGGACGGCCGTGATTTTTGCCATCGGTATGGTGCTGGCAGCCGAGGCGGTCAATTCCGCAGTAGAGGCCCTGGCCGATCGGGTGACTCAGGAGTATGACGAAGCCATCAAGCGCACCAAGGATCTGGCATCCGGTGCAGTGCTGATTCTGGCCATTGCGGCGGCCATCATCGGTTGTATTATTTTTATTCCCAAAATTGTATTATGGTTGTCCTGAAAAAAATAACCTTATTGTTCCTTTTGTGTCTGTTCCTTTTGCCGGTACGGGCACAGGAGTTTCAGCCAACTCCGGCACAACGGGGTGTGCGTACCAGCGGTGATGTGGCGGTAGGTATGCTGGCGGCAGCAGGCCTGACCGCAGTGCTGGTGCAGAAAGACTGGCAGGGACTGAAGCAGGGCGCTCTGTCGGGCGTGACCACTCTAGGTGTGACCTATGCCTTGAAGTACTTGGTCAAGAAAGAACGTCCCGACCACAGTGATTTCCATTCTTTTCCTTCGATGCATACCTCTGCGGCCTTTACGGCAGCAGCCTTCATCCAGCGCCGTTACGGCTGGAAGTGGGGAGCACCGGCATACGCCCTGTCGGCCTATGTCGGTTGGACCCGCGTGTTCGGAAAGAAGCACGACTGGTGGGATGTGGCTGCGGGTGCCGCCATCGGTGTAGGAAGCAGTTATATCTATACACGTCCCTTTATGCGCAAGCACGATGTGGTGTTGACGCCTGTTGCAGCCCCTGGTTGTTATGGACTCTATGCTTCCATGAAGTTCTGAAACAAGGCTGTTTTTTGACTGATATTATAAGATTTATGGATTACCGCCCCGTCAGTAATGGATTACTTTCAGCACAGTAATGGATTACTGACGGGGCGGTAATGGAAAAACAAAAAAGGACCGGATAAATCCGATCCTTTTTTTATTTTATTTATTAGGGTTAAGCTTCCAGAACTCTTCTGGCTCCTACATAACGCTTGTTGTAATAAGGCTCTGTAGACGAAGAGATGCAGATTCCTTTTCGGCTGGCATGGATGAAGGAAAATGCTCCGGTTTCTTCATTGACATCAGTCACAATACCGACATGTCCAATGGTCTTTTTTGAGCCGGAACCTCCGAAAAATACCAAGTCACCTTTTTGCAGTTCCTTTTTGTCTTCCACTTTGGTTCCTTCCTGAAACTGTGTACGTGAAGAACGGGTCAGTAGGATATTTTCCTTTTTAAATACATAAGTGGTAAATCCGGAACAGTCAAATCCGATTTTCGGATTCATGTTTCCACTACGATAAGGAACTCCGATATATTTCATCGCTCTTTCTACTATCTCTTCTCCAGTAACGGAACTTGCTTCGTCGGTGAGTAATCTCTGGCCTAAAGCCTGGGTGGTTGCTGTAAAACAAAATAGAAGTAATGCGATGATATATTTCATAAATGATAACTTTTTCTGTTCAATCAATTCAACTAATGATTTTTTTATCGCTTTAAAGTTACGAAAAAAATAGCAGATGAAAAGGATGAATTAACAGAAAGTAAGGCTTTTACGAATCTTTTTTGATAAAAAACCTCTAGTATTTAATTAATCGTTTCGGAGAACCGCTCCAGGAACATCCCAGACAGTAAACCACCGTAGTATCAAATCCTTCAAGGGAATCCGTGGGATATTTGGTATATACCTCACCGTTCTCGTCCACATATACCAGGCATCGGTCGCCTTTCTCGTTTTTCACGTAAAAGGCGCCGATTTTGCATTGCGGGCAAAGCATTTTTCTCATGATACACGGTTTTTAATGAATGGTTACCATGGTGGCTCCGTAGCCATATTCCTGGAAAGAAGCATCCTGATAAGAACAGTTCTTGTATTTGTGCTTCAGTTCCTTGATCAGGGCATTGCGCAGCACGCCTTCACCTTTTCCGTGAATGAAGACAATCTTACGGTTCTTCTGTCCTTTGTTGGCTTCCATCACTTTGTTGAACTCTTCCAGCTGGCGGTTCAGCATTTCGCGGTTGCTCAATCCGGCTGTGCTGTCCAGCAGTTCGGTGATATGCAGATCCACCTCCAGAATGCCGTTATCCTTTTTCGGTTTTCCGGCTTTCTGCACCGGCTTTTCGTCGGTTGATTTTTTCAGCAGTGCTTCCTTGATCTGCTCGGCATCAATGAAAACCTCGCGTGCCGGAACATCGTTGCGCACAATCTCATAAATCAGAGCCGGTTCCTCGAAGAAATCACTCTGCTGGAAGGTATGTGTCTTGTAGAATTTCACTGCGTCGATACGGAAAGTGGCATTGATGGTTGGCTTGATCAGGAACGGTTTGTTCTTCTTGTAGGCGGTAGCCTGCACACAGACGCGCTCCATGTCGTTCAGTTCCTCGCGTCCGAATTCTTCAACAAAAAGTTTGGTATTCGGTTCCACGATGGCCTGATGACGCAGTTTCCAACTGTTGCCCTCGGCGCTCATATACACAAAGTTCAGGTAGTAGTTGGTGTCGTTCACCAGATATGCCTCAAACTTGGTGCTGGTCATTTCCTTCGGAGTGGTCGGCACAAAGGCCAGGAAGATGTTCAGCTTGTCACCGTCGCGACGCTCCAAAGGGCGCGGCTCGAAAGTGATGGGCTTGTCATCCTCATCATCATCGAAGGCATGTACCAGAGTGTCCGGTTTCTCTGCACGGAAACGGCTGCTGGGAGTGCCGCCGCCGGTAAAACCGCTGCCGTAAGAACCCTTCATGTCAATGGTACGGGTGCCCGTATTGACTTTGGCTATATTATAGTCGTTGGTATCTACCACGACGCATTCACGAATCAGCATGGGGATATCAAAGCCGTCCTCATCCTGTACCAACACTGTATCCTTGTCCTGAAAGCCGGTAACGACACCGCCTCCTACTTCGCTCAGGAATCTAACTTTATCTCCTATCTTCATGATTTAACTGACTTTTTGATTATATCTTACTGCAAATATATTAATTTTGCAATTAAATTAAAAGATTAGTCATGGAAGAAACCAAACATATTAAGATAAAAGACTTTAATTATCATTTACCGGATGAGCGAATTGCTAAATTTCCTTTAGCCGAGCGCGATTCGTCCAAACTTTTGCTGTATCGTAAAGGGGAAGTTCAGGAAGATACTTTCGTGAATCTGCCTCAGTATCTGCCCGAAGGGGCTCTGATGGTGTTCAACAACACGAAGGTGATTCAGGCACGCCTGCATTTCCGTAAGGAAACCGGCGCACTGATCGAGGTATTCTGTCTGGAGCCTGCAGTACCGCACGACTATGTGCTGATGTTTCAGCAGACTCGGAGTTGCAGCTGGTATTGTATGATCGGTAACCTGAAGAAATGGAAAAGCGGTGCCTTGAAGCGGACCGTTACGGTGCGCGGACAGGAAATTGAACTCACCGTGACGCGTGGCGAAATGCACGGCAACAGTCATCAGGTGGATTTTGTCTGGAACAGTGATGAGGTGACTTGGGCTGAAATATTGGATGCTGTGGGCGAACTGCCGATTCCGCCGTATTTGAACCGGGAAACTCAGGAGAGTGACAAGGAAACTTATCAGACCGTTTATTCCAAAATCAAGGGAAGTGTAGCTGCACCGACTGCCGGTCTGCATTTCACAGAACGGGTGCTCGAAGCCTTGGACCGTCATGGTATTGACCGCGAGGAGGTGACCTTGCATGTGGGTGCCGGTACTTTCAAACCTGTGAAGAGCGAGGAAATCGAGGGACACGAAATGCATACGGAATATATTTGTGTGAACAAGCGGACCATCGAAAAACTGATTGCGCACGGAGGAGCCTGTATTGCTGTGGGAACGACTTCAGTACGTACGCTGGAAAGCTTGTATTACATCGGCGTGTATCTGGCAGCTCATCCTGATGCTTCGGAAGAGGAACTGCATGTGCAGCAATGGACTCCTTACGAATATGCCGAGCAGACCCGTCCGCAGGGCAGCGAACCCGACGGACGTCCGGAGGCTTTGACTACCGTGGAGGCCTTGCAGAATATCCTGGATTATCTGGAGCGTAATGAACTGAATGCCCTGCACACCAGCACACAGATTATCATCGCCCCGGGCTATACTTACCATGTGGTGCGGATGATGGTCACCAATTTCCATCAGCCGCAAAGCACTCTGTTGCTTCTGGTATCCGCCTTTGTGCATGGCGACTGGCATAAGATTTATGACTATGCTTTGGAACACGATTTCCGTTTCCTGAGTTATGGTGACAGTTCTCTGCTGATTCCTTAAATAAAGATTGAACATGATGATACAGACAAAGAAAGACGACGATACAGAAATGCTGCCTTTGGTAGACGAAAACGGTCTGCTTATCGGAGCGGCTACCCGCAAAGAATGTCACGATGGCAGCAAGCCATTGCATCCGGTGGTGCATCTGCATGTATTCAATGAAGCCGGAGAACTTTATCTGCAAAAACGTCCGGAATGGAAAACCATACAGCCGGGCAAATGGGATACTGCTGTAGGCGGACATGTGGATTTGGGCGAGAACGCCGAAATGGCCCTGAAGCGCGAAGCGGCCGAAGAACTCGGACTGAAAGACTTTGAACCGGTACTTTTGGAAACTTATGTCTACGAATCAGACGTGGAAAAGGAGCTGGTCTTTACTTACCGGTGTACTTGTGCCGGTCCGATTGCGCCAAGCGGAGAAACCGATGGTGGTGCTTTCTGGAAACTGGAAGATATAACCGCACAACTGGAGCAGGGAGTCTTTACGCCTAATTTTGAAATGGAATACCGACGCTTCTTCTTAAAAGAGAAGGCTTAAGAAAAAGAGTTATGATGGTGATACGGAGAATGATCCCTGCCGACTGGGAGCCGATGCGGCAGATTTATGCCCATTATATTGAGCATACCACAATTACATTTGATGTGCAGGTGCCGGATGCAGAGGCTTATGCCCGGAAAATGCAGGCCATTTGTGAGGAAGGGATTGCCTGGACCTGTGAGGACGACGGACGGGTTGTGGGCTTTTGTTATGCGCATCGCTGGAAAGAGAAGGAAGCCTATGCCGGAACGCGGGAAACCACCGTTTACGTGCATCCCGATGAAAAAGGACGGGGAATCGGTTCACGGTTGATGAAACAACTGATAACCGATGCCGAAGCGCAAGGGGTACATGCTTTGATAGCCTGTATTACCTGTCCGAATACAGCCAGTGAGCAGTTGCATGAGAAACTGGGCTTTGTTCCGGTATCTCGTTTTCGGGAAGTAGGCCAGAAGTTTGGCACATGGCTTGATGTCGCCGATTATCAGTTACTATTGCCGGTAGCGGCAAAATAAATGAATATCGTTTTCAGGATTAACGAACAATATACTTTAGAAAGGACAAAAATATGGATCAATTATTTCGGGTCGGTATCATTGGTGCCGGTCATATTGCGGCCTTGATGGCCGAAACGGTGCGCCGCATGCCAGACGCGCATCTTTATGCCATTGCTTCGCGCAGTCTGGAGAAAGCTCAAGAATTTCAGAATAAATGGAATGTGGAAAAGGCTTATGGCTCTTACGAGGAACTGATACAGGATCCCGATGTGGATTTGATTTATGTGGCCACTCCTCATTCTCATCATTATGAACAGGTGCGTTTTTGTCTGCTCCACGACAAGGCTGTGCTGTGCGAAAAGACATTTACCGCCAATAAGGCGCAGGCAGAAGAGTTGGTGGCTTTGGCCCGTGAACGAAAGGTTTTTCTCGGCGAGGCAATCTGGACCCGTTACATGCCTTTTTCCAAAGAGATTGTCCGGATGGTACATTCCGGTGAACTCATCGGCCGTCCGTATATGCTGACTGCCAACTTGGGGTATCCGATAGAGGATAAGGAGCGTATCCGTAAGCCGGAATTGTGTGGAGGGGCTTTGCTCGATTTGGGTGTTTATCCCATCAATCTCGCTTTTATGATCTTTGGGAATGCGCCGGAGCGCATCCTGTCCTGCTGTAGCAAGAACGAACTGGGAGTAGATTTGCAGAACAGCATGACATTTATTTATCCCGAAGGACAGATGGCCGTGATGCAGACCACAGCCCGTTGCGCCAATGACCGTATGGGAGTCGTATCGGGAGATAAGGGCTATCTGGTTATCGATAATATCAACAATCCACAAACGGTGACGGTATATGATGCCAGTCATCAGCAGACCGGAGTCTATACTTGTCCTCCACAGATCACGGGCTATGAATATGAAGTGCGTGCTGCTATCGAAGCAATCCGTAAGGGAATGATAGAGCCGGAAGACATGCCTCATGCAGAGACACTGCATATCATGGAACTTTTGGATGGATTGCGCAGGGAATGGGGCGTGACTTATCCGGCTGATCGTCTATAAAATAGAAATAGTATTCTGCAGTTACTGATTTGATGTTATAAATGGCTCTGTCCGTTGCCTTTTCGGGTAACGGACAGATTTTTTGTATACAGGGCAGGAAGTTTTTGTTAAACTACCTCCAACATGTTCTGAGAATAGAAGGAAAAACCAATTTTATAATATATATTTGCAGAAAGAATCTTTATAACCTAACCATTAAAACCAAATTTTTTATGAAGAAAATCTTTACAACAATGATGCTCTTGCTTGTAGGGTGTATCTTTTCTTCTGTTTGGGCAGCAGATATTCTGCCGGAAGTTGGAAAGACGTATTACATCAAGAGTGACAATGTCAACGCCAACCGTGTTGACGAAGACTATTACCTTTACAACGACAACGGTACCCTGAGATTGTCGGTAACTAAAGGTGGAGACAATTATCAGTGGACTTGCGAAAAGAACGGTGAGAACTATCGCTTTAAGAACAAGGCCGGAAAGTATCTGGGACATAAGGTCATGTCGGATGCTGCCTATGATTTCAAGATTGATCCTACTAAGAAAGTCAATGAAGGATGTCTGCCTCTTTATTCTGTAGCTGCCAGCAGATATTTGCTGGTCAAGAATGGTGGTGGAGCTTTTGACCAGGCTGATAAGACTTATGACAAGGTTTCAAGCGGATTCTCTAGTGACTACATTTTTGAGGTGGTTGATGAAAACGCCAAGAGCCTGACCATTCAGACAGAGCCGGCCGGTGCTCAGGCTACCTTCTCTTGGAATGGCAAGTCTTATACCGGTGCATGCAGTTTTGCTCTCGGTTCCGGTGAAACCATCAAGGAGGCAACTCTGACTGCTGAGGATGACCCGGCCAGTCCGTATGAGTTTGTCGGTTTCTATGAGGGAGAGCAGGCTTTGGGTAAGACTGTTGAGATTGCGTCTCTCACGGAGAATCGTACCATTACTGCCAAATTCGAGTTTAATGTCTACAGTGCCACTTACGGAGAAAAGTGGATTCGTATCACTTGGAATTCCAATGCTTCCTATGCAATGGGCTTGCCGGAGAGCGAGTCGTATGCCGATGTAGCTCCTAAGACAATAACTTCTGATTTAGGTACCGAGAGTCAGTTGTGGTGTCTGGTAGGAAATGCCGACGGTTTCAAATTGTATAATAAGGCTGCTGGTGAGACTTTGGCTTTGGCTACCGCTTCAACCAATTATGGCGATGGTACAGCTACTTTCATGAAGGCTGCTGCTACTGCCACTACCTGGCATCTGGTAAACAAGAACGGTTGGAATATCTCTCCGGTTGGAAATACTGCTTGGGGCTTGAACTCTTATGGTGGAGCCGGTCAGGTATTGAAGTTATACGGTAATGGAGATCAGGGTAATATCTGGAATTTCCAGAAAGCCGGTGAAAACGCGCTGACATTCCAGGTGGTTGTCAACGGCACACCGAAGGCTTTGAATACCAATATCGGACAGCTGAAAATGGAGTTGGGTTCTGTTAGCAATCTGATCAATGTGAATCTGTCACAGACCGAAGGCCAGAAGTTCTATCTGGCAGATAATGTGAAATTGAATTTCATGTTGAGTGGAACTCAGTACAGAGGCTACAAGTTTAAAGGATTCCAGGTAAATGGCGGTGAGTTGCAGGATACCATTAAGAATCTGCCTTTTGATGCTTCTTTGAAGAATATTACAGCTGTTTATGATGTAGATACTGAGGACCCTTCACAATATCTGTTCTATAGTCCAGGATATCAAGGCCATCCTTATCGTATCCCGGCCATTACTACCACAAAAGACAATAAGGTATTGGCTATCTCAGATTTCCGTTGGTGTAACAATGATATCGGTTTTGGTCATGTAGATATCGTAGGACGTATCAGTGATGATAACGGCGCAACTTGGAGTGATCAGTTTAACATCGCTGTGGGTAGTGGCGTGAGCGGTGCCAAGGATTGCGGTTATGGAGATGCAGCTGTAGTAACAGACAGTGAAACCGGAAAGATCCTCATCATGTGTTGTACTGGAAACCAGTTCTACTCTTATGGAAATCGTGAAAATCCGTTGCGTTCTGCTCGCTTGTATAGTGAAGATAACGGAAAGACCTGGAGCAAGCCGGAAGACATCACCGAGCAGATGTATGCCTTGCTGCCAAACTCACAGGGTCAGTTCATCGGTGCCGGTAAAATCTGTCAGTCACGTGTGACTAAGGTGGGCGAGTACTATCGTCTGTATGCTGCCCTCTGCACCCGTCCGGGCGGTAACTATGTAATCTATTCAGATGACTTCGGTAAGACTTGGGCCGTTCTGGGTGGTAATGCAACCAGTTGTGCTCCTTCCGGTGATGAGCCTAAGTGCGAGGAATTGCCGGATGGTAGCGTTGTATTGAGCAGCCGTAAGTATAGCGGACGTTATTTCAATATTTACAAGTACACCAATGCCGCTACTGCTGCCGGAAAATGGTTAGGCGTTGTTTCTTCTAATGATGTAGAAGGTGGTCTGGCATTTAATAGTAACTCTACTAATGGAGAAATCCAATTGGTAAAGGTTATCAAGAAGGATGATGAGTCGTTCCACTATATGATGATTCAGTCTGTACCTTATGGACAAATCAACAGTGGTGATGAGGCACGAAGCAATGTATGTATCTTCTATAAGATATTCGATGCCTACAGCATGAATGAAACCAAGGCTTTGGCTACCGGATGGACTCGCGGCATGCTGTTTGAGAATGCCAAGGGCGCATATTCAACCATGTGCATCCAACCGGACAAGAAGTTAGGCTTCTTCTATGAGGAAGGACCGAATAACTATTGTATGGTTTACCGTCCGATCAGCATCGAAGAGTTGACCGGTGATGCATATACCATGTACGACCCGGCAATTCATGGTGAGATTGATGAGGCTGAGAGAGCTTTGGAAATTGCAAAGGCCGAGGCACAGGCTGTATTGGATGAATTGGCAGACAAGCATGCCACAACTCCAGCTTACGGAGAGTATCCGACTTCTGTTTATAACGACTTGCAGGCTGCTTATGACGAAGCAACTATTGAAACCATCGACGAGTTGGGTAATGCAGTCATCAAACTGAAGAACTCTTGCAACTGGCCGGTATTCACCATCAATAACATGCATCCGACTTATGGTGTAGGAATGTCTATTTACGATAACAACACCGGTACCTTATATTTCAAGAAGACCGATTTGAAGGATAAGCAGATGTGGTGGAAGTTTGCCGATGTAACCAGCAAGACTATGGCCAATGGTGATTATGTAGTAACCAATGTAAGTTCTGGAAAGACATTCTGGGGTGCAGATCATCTGAATGTGGCTTCAACCAATCCGGCTACTGAAGGACAGTTTATCATTAAGACCAACGGTACTGGTGATCCGGTGCATGCACAGCAGAACGGTTCAGTAGTTGTACGTTGGAACGATTATAAGCCGAACACCGGTTCTGCCTGGAGTTTCACTTATGTAGGCGACAGCTATGAACTGGAGGCAGAAACTCCGACTGCTATTGACCAGATTGAGTCTGATAAGAGCGAGGACAAGATTTATTATGACTTGCAGGGCCGTCGTGTTGCTTTGCCTAGCAAGGGTGTTTATATCACCAAGTCTGGAAAGAAAGTATTGTTCTAAAACAGTCTGAAAGATATGACAACAGAACTCCGTTTGGTTCTGTTGTAGGAGAAACAGGGGCTGCGTCGGGAAACCGGCACATCCCCTGTTTTTTATTTCTATCTAAATGCCAAGGAGACATAAAAAACTCTCCCCGAAAGATCGTTTGACTTTTCGGAGAGAGATCATCAGAAATTTTATAGAATAAAAGAATGGTTACTTAGTTCGTGTAATGGTGTGAAGAACGTTGCCTTCTTTATCAATGAGATACATCTTGAGTTCTTTCTGATTCATACCGAACACGCTGAAACCTTCTTTCGGACTGCAATACACAGTACCTTTGATCGGGTTCACCTTTCTGGCCAGTGAGGCAGAAGAGTTGACCACATAGTCGATTTTGGAACCCTGAGGTTTGAGATGTTGGAAGTTGTGGATATGGCCGCAAACGTACATATCTACCGGATATTTTTCCAGAATGCTGTTTACCCGTTTCTGCATATCCTGTCTTTCGCTTTCCTCTTTCGGAGTTTCTGCGAAAATAGGATGATGGCCTACTACGATAATCCAGTTTTCCTTGGCTTCCTTCAGAGTCTGGTCCAGCCATTTCAACTGAGCATCGATATCCTGCTTGCAGGCATCTGCGTACTTGTCCGATTCATTGCGATATTTGTCAATGAGTGGGGTAGTATCGATGAAAACAAAACGAACGGTGGTTCCATCCTCATTGAAGACTTTGGTGTAATAACGCGCCGGCATCTCCCAGCGGCGACTGATCTTGGAGTAGTCCATTACGGCCTGGGTATTTCCACGATATTCGTGGTTACCTAAAATAGGCAGCCAGCTGATCATCAGTTCCGGATGATCGTAGATGGCTTCGTAATTACTGATCCAAAGGGGATCCTGAGTAGAGGCCACACCGTCGAAATGATGCACATCTCCGGCAGCCAGTACCGCCTCAGGTCCGATAGCTTCGGCCATCTCACCCATCAGACGGGCTATCGGTTTCTGTTCGTAGTATCCGTTGCGTCCCAGATCATTGGCCATAAAGAAGTTTATTTCATTTTTCAGGCTGTCCCAGCGGTTTGTCTGTGCCGACAGGGTCAGGCTGACCAATAATCCCAGTGCAATAAATAGTTTTTTCATAAATCTTCAAATAGTGTATGGTTAGAAATTGATTTTCACACCGGCATTGATTCTCGGACCATAGTATTCAACCTGCATGGTGCGGTCCTTGTCGCCGCAGTAGTAGCGCAGTGGCTGGTTCAGCAAGTTGGTTGCTTCGGCAAAGAAGGTGGTCTTGAATTTCTTGTTCAGAGTGTAGCTGGCGTTCAGGTCCAGATAACTTACGCGGTCATAGTAACGGTCCAAAGCGGCACAAGAACCCATTTCGTCAATAAACTCAGAAGTGAAGTTGTATGACAGACGGATATTCACACCCTTGTTGTCGTAGTACAGAGAAGCGTTGGCGGTGTGTTCCGGTGAGCCCGGCATCGGCAGGTCTTTCTCGTTCTCGCGTCCTTCGAAGTTGAAGTTGTTCACTTTGGTGTGTGTATAAGTATAGGTTCCGTAGAAACCGAGGCACTTCAGTTTTGGAGAGATGAACCCGAAGTCACGCTGCAAGGCTACCTCAACACCCAGCAAGTCGGCATTACCGGCATTCTTTGACTGCTTCATTTCATCATAGACATTTCCGTTGAAACTGTAGTCCTCTACAACCTGCTCTACGATGAAATCATTGATTTTCTTATAGAAGACACCTACACTGGCCAGACCAATAGACTTGAAATAGTAGTCAAAACTCAGGTCAAGGTTGTGTGAAGTAGCCGGGTTCAGGTTCGGGTTACCCATTTCCATTTCATTCTTGCTGCGGTCGATGATGAGATTCGGCACCAGAGAAATGTATTTAGGACGGGCCAGAGTCTTGGTGTATGAAGCACGGATTTTCAGATCCTGAGCCGGCTCATACTTCAACAGGAAGCTTGGCAGCCAGTTGATGTAGCTCTTTCCGGCTGGAGCGGTTTGTTTGAGGCTCTCGAATTCGTCGTCACCTTCTTCCCAGTAAGTATATTCATAACCCTGATATTCCACGTTGGTATGTTCCATACGCAAGCCGGCCATCATCTGCAGGTTTCTGCCCAACTGCTGGTCGAAGCGGATGTAGGCGGCACCTACCTGCTCGGTTGCATTATAGTTCTCTGCCTCTTCCTCTTTTACTTCTTTTTTCTCGAAAAGACTGCTGTTGTTCAGATCCAGGCTACCCAGATAAGTATTGCTTACGAACTCACCGGCCTTATACTGGTCGCCGGCCATGAAGCCGTCGCGGGTCTGGTCCACGAAGTTCTTCTGCACATCGGCCATGAACTTATCCTCGTCCACCGGACTGTATTCATAGAAGTCTACGTCGTTCTTCTTGTCTTTCTTGCTGAACTTACCTCCGAACTTGAATTTGTTCTGGAAGTTACCGCTCAGAATAGGCAACTCAAAATCCAGCTTTGCCTTGATGTCGTTTTCGTAGATTTCCTGGTTGCTTTCCGTAATTTCGTCCAGCTTGGCTTCCATAATGCTGGGCAAGGTGGTGACATAAGGCTTTCTCAAATCGTCCTGATTGATGGTAAAGGTCTGGTCTTTCAGCTCCATACCGATATAACGCTCGTTCGGACGGCTTTCAGAAGCTCTTGAGTAGGCTACTGACCAGTCAGACTTCAGACGGCCGAACTGGTGGTTACCGCCCAAAGTGAAGTCCATAGTCTGCTGCAACTCCAAACGTGCATTCTTATTGTCGGGAGTACCACCTTTGGTTTCCATGACAGTTTTCATTTCGCCTTCACCGTCGGCCAAATCCTCAAAGGAACGTTTGTAACGGTTCTCCCAGTCGTGACGACGGTTGTAGATGCTCTTGAAGAACACTTTATGATTGGCATTGAAATCATAGTCCAAAGCCAGAGAATAGCTTTGTCTCTGACGGGTGACGTAGTATTGGCGGATTTCCATATCGGTCAGGAATACTTTTCCTCCGTCCTCGTCGTATTCAAATTCGGTATTGTCTGAACCGATCGGATTATACTGATAAGAGGCAGAAAGCAACAGACCGAGTTTGTTGTTCAGGAAACGGTCGCCGTAAGTGGCACCCAGATTCCAGTTCGGTTTTCCGCTGATAAAGCTGCCACCGGTACCGAAGGTGAAGTTGGTGATGCGCTTGGACGGTGTATTCTTGGTCACCAGATTGACACTACCACCGATGGCATCGCCATCCATATCCGGAGTGACCACCTTGCTGACTTCTATTGTCTGGATCATATCGGCCGGAATCAGGTCCAACTGTACGTTACGGGCATCAGATTCGGCAGAAGGCAGACGGTTGCCGTTTACGGTGACGCTGCTCAAATCCGGAGAAGTACCACGGATCTGTCCGAAGCGCGCCTCGCCCTGGTCGTACTGCACACTCAGACCGTTGATACGCTTCAAGGCATCACCGATATTTGAATCCGGGAATTTGCCTACCTGGTCGGCAGATACGATATTGGTAATATTCAGATTGTTCTTCTGCATGTTCAGCGCACGCTGCTGGTCGGAAAAGGCACCCAGAACGGTCACTTCCTTCAGATAAGAGTTGTCTTGCAGGGTGATGTTCTTCACCAGAGTCTTGTTCTGAGAAACAGTAATGGTGAAGCTCATCGGGGTGAAGCCTACATAGCTTACCTTCACATTATGCTTTCCCGGCTTTACATTAGGCATGATGTAATAACCGTTGACGTCACTCACCGTGCAGCTTCCGTCTTCCAGACGGATATAAGCTCCCGGCAAGGCCTGCTGATCGGCATCCAGAACTCTACCTCTTACGATTGTTTGATTTTCTGTGCTTACCGGTTCGGTAACTACATCTGCAAATGTTTGCTGACTACCCAACAGAATAGTGCTGATTAAAAATGCTTTTGTAAAATGATTCATAACCTGTTTAATTTTTGTTATCCTAATTGCGCTGCAAATGTAGAAGCAGGTTGTTACAGTTTTATAACATGTTTGTGAAGATTTGTATTCAGTTTTTTTTGAGGGAGCAGATTGGTGATAAAAATAGAGCTTGCAGTCTTTTTGTTACAAAAACGACATATTTGTTTTCGGATACTGATAAAAAAAGTCTTCGATTACATGCCTGCAAAGAAGCGGGAATGTAATCGAAGACGACAGTATCCGTATGGCTTAATGGCGTTGCAGACGGAGCACCTGAGAGCAGTGCGACAGCACTTCCGGCCGGTGGGTGATGAAAAGCAGGGTCTTGTCCTGTGCCTTGTTTTGCAGATTCAGCAACAACTGTTTTTCCGTGGCAGCATCCAGTGCCGAAGTCGCTTCGTCCAGCAGCAGGATATTGCCTTTGCGGAGCAGGGCGCGGGCTATGGCGATGCGCTGGGCCTGTCCTTCGCTGAGGCCTCCTCCCATTTCATGGCAGCGGGTATCCATGCCGTCGGGCAGCTCAAACACAAAGTCGGCACAAGCCGTGTGCAGCGCCTCTTTCAGTTCCTCCTCACCGGCATGCGGGTTTCCGAGCAGCAGATTGTCGCGGATGGTACCGCTGAAGAGTGTGTTTCCCTGAGGAACATAAACGATGTTACAGCGGGTAAGCGGGCTACAGGTTACTTCTTTCTCCTTATTATATATATAGATTCGCCCTTGTTCCG
Source organism: Bacteroides sp. OF04-15BH (assembly GCF_003477995.1). Classification (GTDB taxonomy): domain Bacteria; phylum Bacteroidota; class Bacteroidia; order Bacteroidales; family Bacteroidaceae; genus Paraprevotella. The sequence goes on along the minus strand of NZ_QUEM01000029.1, from coordinate 18,547 downwards.
GTCGTACCAGTCCCAAGACAAGACGGATCAGTGTGGTTTTTCCCGCTCCGGTCTCTCCCAGAATGGCGGTGCTGCTTCCCGGAGCAAAGTCATGACTGAAATCCGTCAGGATGGTTCTATGTCCTCCGGGATAGGTAAACCGGATCTGTTCGGCGCGGATGCCCAGGTTTCCGTCGAGATGAATGCTTTCTCCCTGTTCCTCTTTGGGCAGTGCTTCCAGTTCCATCAGGCGTTCCGTGGCCGTGAGCGAACCGATGAGCACCGGGATGAAGCGCGTCATGTCGCGGAAAGGACTTTGAATCTGTCCCACCAGCTGGATAAAGGCCATCATCACGCCGTAAGTGATGCTTCCGTCCATCAGGCGGCTGCTTCCCCAAAGAAAGGCGATGAGATAGCAGGAGCCGAAGCCGATGTTCAGCATGGTGGCCGAGAAAGACGAGAAGACGGTGCGCTGCTTGACCTGTTGCCGGAGCGACTGTTGGATACCGTCCAGCCGTCCAGCCATAAATCCTGTCTGCTCCAGAGTCTTGATCACCATTTTGTGTTGCAGGGTTTCCTGAAGCACGCTCTGTATCTGACTGTCCGTGTTACGGATGCCTCGGGTGAGTCCTCTCATTTTCCGGACATAGGCTTTGCTCAGCAAAATGAAAAACGGAAGGATCAGAATCACGGCGCAGGCCAGGAATGAATCCATGGAATAAAGAAACAGAAAGGCACCCACGAGGCGTACGCATACGGCCAGCATGCTGGGCAGGGTTTCCGTGATGACGCTTACCACATCGCTCACGTCGCGTTCCAACCGGTTCAGCATGTCGCCCGTGTGTTTCTGTTCCAGACTGCTCCAGTCACTGTTCAACAGCTGCCCGAAGATGCGCTGCTGCATCTTGTTCTGCGCGCGGACACCCAGAATGGCCCGCACCCAGCGGTTGGTGAATCCCACCAGAATCTGCAACAGCATGATGCCCACCAGAAAATAAGCTGCGGTAGACAGGTTGCCCGACTGTTTTTGTGTGGCTATGTCGATGGCCATTTTGGTGGCCCAGATAAAGGCAAAGTCCAGGAAGACACTGCTACAGCCCAATATGGCATTGATGCCCGCTTGCATCCGGTAGCTGCGGGCGGTATGCCAGAGCCACTTCAGCAGTGCCCAGGTCTTATAGGAAATCTTGAAATCTCTCATCATGTTACGAGCGAGGATCGGCGCCCCACATCAGTTTGTTGCGCAGGGTGCTGAAAAATGAATGATTCTGACGTTGGAACACTTTTACCTGATAAGGAGCCTTGCGGATGGTCAGACGGGTAGACTCCGGACAGGATTCGCTCCGGCCGTCTATGGCGACCAGAAAGTTATGGCTCCGGCTTTCGACCGACAGTTCGATAACGGCATTGTCGCGCAAGGCCAGCGGGCGCATGTTCAGGCTGTGGGGCGCCACGGGAGTGATGCTGAAGATGCCGGCCTGAGGCACTATGATCGGTCCGCCCACGCTGAGCGCATAGCCGGTAGATCCGGTCGGTGTACTGATAATCAGTCCGTCGGCCTGATAGGTGGTGAGATGCTCGCCGTTGATGCGCACATCAATACTGATCATGGAAGAATTGTCGTGTTTCAGCACAGCCACCTCATTCAGTGCATAGGGATAGACACTCAGGCTGCCGTCAGGCAAGGTCACTTCAATCACGCTGCGTGCCTCTATGGCATACTCTCCCCGGTACAGATGTTCCACCACATCCTCTATGTCATAGGGAGACACATCGGCCAGAAAACCCAGACGCCCCATATTGACGCCGAGTATCGGAATCTCTTTCTTTCCGACACGGCGTGCCGCTTCCAGAAACGTGCCGTCGCCCCCCATGCTGATAACGATATCAGCTTCGAAGTCATCGTCGGTAATGAGCCGGTCGGCCTGCACATCCAGTTTCAGCTCGTTGGTCAGGTAATGATAAAAGTCCTTGTCGATATATAGTTCGGCGGGATGTCTTTTCAGGATATGAAAAAGATGCTCAAACGAGGCTGATTTTTTGGCCTGATAGACATTTCCGAAAATTGCAAATCTAATATTCCGCATAATGCTGCTTGTTTTGTTCTTGTGTTCTGTTCCACATGATTGCGGTTCTTCTAGAAGCAAAATTACTTATTTTTTTCAATATATCATAGAATGAAGCTCTTACTTGCTTTTTCGAAGGAAAAATGAATTATCAGTCCTGAAAAAATATCCGGTTTATGAAAGACAATAACTGTTTTTTACTAACTTTGTGGAAACTGATACAACTAAAAAAATACGACACTGATGACAAAACTGAGTGTAAATATCAACAAAATAGCCACTTTGCGCAATGCGCGTGGCGGCGATAATCCCAATGTGGTGAAGATGGCTCTGGATTGTGAGGCTTTCGGAGCACAGGGTATCACGGTGCATCCGCGTCCCGACGAGCGGCATATCCGCTATCAGGATGTGCGCGACCTGAAGCCGGTGCTTACCACAGAGTTCAATATTGAGGGCTATCCCTGTGATTCTTTTATCGACCTGGTGTGTGAGGTCGTTCCGGCTCAGGTCACTTTGGTACCGGATTCGCCGGAGCAGATCACTTCCAATTCCGGTTGGGACACGGTGCGCTATCAGGATTTCCTGACGGATGTGGTCCGCACCTTTAAGGAAAAGGGCATCCGTACCTCTATTTTTGTGGGCACCGAGCTGCCTATGATTGAGCATGCCGCCAAGGTGGGTGCCGACCGTGTGGAACTGTATACCGAACCATACGCCACAGCCTATCGCACCAGTCCCGAAGCAGCCGTTGCTCCTTTTGTCCGGGCGGCAGAGTGCGCCCGTGCCGTAGGTCTGGGCCTGAATGCCGGTCATGACCTGAGTCTGGAGAATCTGGCATATATCCATCGTCAGATTCCTTGGCTGGACGAGGTGAGCATCGGGCATGCCTTGATTTGCGACGCCTTGTATTTGGGTATGGAACAGACCATCCGGAGTTATCTGGACTGTTTGAAATAATGTTTGTTCATTTAATTAAAGACATAGACTATGAATCCTATTTATTTGTTTTTTGCAGAAGGAACTGAAGAAGTTGAAGCTTTGGCTGTAGTGGATATTGTGCGCCGTGCTGGTTTGCCGATTCAGATTGTTTCCGTAACCGGTGATTTGTTGGTCAAGAGTTCACACGATGTACATATCAAGGCCGATGTGTTGTTTGAAGATGCTGATCTGGAAAATGCATCTTTGTTTGTGTTGCCAGGCGGACTGCCCGGAGCCTATAATCTGTATGAGCATGCCGGATTGCGCAAGGCCATTCAGAAGCGTTACGATGCAGGAGAACCGTTGGCTGCCATTTGTGCCGCTCCATTGGTATATGGCCGTATGGGATTGCTCAAGGGATTGAAGGCTACCTGCTATCCGGGATTCGACAAAGAACTCGAAGGTGCTGAATATACCGGCAAGCTGGTAGAGCAGGACGGACAGTTTATTACCGGTAAGGGTCCGGCCGCTGTCTTCGAATTTGCCTACGCCATCGTGACCAAGCTGGCCGGTGAAGAGAAGGTTCAGGCTCTGAAGGATGGTATGTTGTATTCAGAACTGGTAAAGTAACTTTTTTCTTATCATAATTTTTTAAGGACGAACCGCCTTTTGTGTCTTTTCACGGAGATGCAAAAGGCGGTTTTTTCGGTTGGCATTTTGTCTTTTTTCTCCGTAACGGGGCGCCGGTGCTTTCTTTCTGATTTTTTATGCAGACTGCCTCTTGCGAAAATGGGGACTGCCTGCCGTTTGCTGCGGATTTTGTGATTCTCAGTAGTTTGTTGGGGACTTATAGACTTATATATCAATGATTTTCTACGAATTTCCCCCTTCCTGTTTTCCCCCCTTTCCAGAAATTCAAAATCTCAAAATCAGGGTCTTTTCTTGTTCTTTCCGGATGTTTTAGAAATGTTGCCCATCATTTTGGAGAAACATTTCGATGTTTTGAACGGTTCATGGTGATGAATGTTTCTTCTCAAGCAGAGGTTTCTGCCGTTTTTCCGTATCGTTTTTCTGCTGTTTTTGGTATAAAAAACGTATGTCTATGCGATTTCTCTGCATCAGGAATGAATATTTATGCGGTTTCCTTTCCGGTTGGTGTGATAAACTAAAAAGGTGATGTTAGCAAAAATTGGAAAACGGTGGCAAAATGATAGGGGCCGTTCTTGCTCATGTCTGCTGATAACGCCACAAAAAATGCGGAGTCCGTAATGAACTCCGCATTCTTTACAGTTGCAGTATTTCTAGTCAAGGAAGTACCAGCTTGCGGGCATTGGTGTTGCCTTGCTTATCCGTCACCTGAATCAGATACATCTGAGAAGCATCATGATTCAGCGCAAAGCATGAGTTGCTGGTGGTCAGCAGAATCTTTCCCTCTACATCATACACCGTCACCTTTTGCACCTCAGTTCCTTTTACGGTAACCTTGTTGTCCTGCACATCGAATGAAAAATTCGGTGAGTCAGTGATCGGAGCGATTTGTGTCACAATCTTGGAGCAGTCAATCTCAATCTGGTCACCTTTTTGAGCATCAATATGAAGGGTGTTCATATCGTTCCATTCGGCCTGTATTTCCTTACCGTTGACATAAACGGTAGCGGTGGCAATACCAGGATAAGATACGTATAGAGGACTTCCCTGGTTGGAAACGATATGGACGGTTTGAGGTTTCAGCTCTTTCCAGGAAACGTCTACCGTAAAGTCTCCAACGGCCTTCAATCCTTCAATGGAACCGTTCTTCCAAACTTCAGGAAGGGCCGGAAGAATCTGGATGGTATCGGTGTGGCTCTGCATTAACATTTCGGCGATACCGGCACAGGCACCGAAGTTTCCGTCAATCTGGAATGGGGCGTGGGCATCATAGAGATTATAGTAAATGCCGCCTCCTGCCACACTGTGGTGGCGTAATGCCAGCTCCAGAATGTCGTGGGCGTGATTGCCGTCCTGCATTCTGGCCCAAAGGTTTATCTTCCATCCCATTGACCAGCCGGTAGAGGCGTCTCCTCTTAATTTCAAGGAGTTCAGGGCAGCTTCAAAATAAGGGCTGGTGGCCGTAACCTGACTGAACGGATAAATACACATCAGGTGAGACATGTGGCGGTGACCGTTTTGTCCGGCATCGTATGTACTTTCTTTCCATTCTCTCAACAATGGATCGCCGGTTTTGACACCGTTCAAAGTAGCTCCCCACGCACCGGTGTACTTTTCGATTCTCAGACCCTTGTCGAGTTTCTTCAGACGGTCGGAAAGCAAGGTCAGCTGTTCTTCGTTCAGACCGCTTTCTGTTCCCAGAATCTGCGCTGCCTTTTGCGTGTTGGCCAGCAGGTCCCAAACCAGTTGCTGGGCGTGGGCCACACCGTCTTCCGTAGGACCATGTTCCGGAGAAAACTCCTGCGGGCAGACATACAAGCCATCGGAATCTTTTATCAGGCGCTCAAGCCAGAATTCCGAAGCACTCCACATGGTAGGGAATACCTTGGCCAGATACTCCTTGTCGAGCGTATAGCGGTAGTGCTGCCAGAGGTGGGTGCAATACCAGGCATTGGTGATGACGTAATTGTGCATAAAGGAACCGACACCGCCAAAGATGTTGTTTTCCGTATAACAGGTCCAGCCCTTTGTCTGTCCGGCATCTCTGGCATATCCCTTCCACTCATCGTGGTTCATGGCCATGTTCGTGATGTAGTTGATAAAAGGCAGATGCAGTTCAGACAGGTTGGTGATTTCTGCGGGCCAATAGTTCATCTGAACATTGATATTGGCGTGGATATCTCCATTCCATGCCGGTTCTGAAGAATTGTTCCAGATGCCTTGCAGGTTGGAAGGCAAGTCGACACCACGTGAGGAACCTAGCATCAGATAGCGTCCATAATTGAAATACAATGCTTCCAGCATCAGGGCGTAGTCTTCTGTTCCGGTACTCCTTTGTGCATATTTCTTGATCAGTTCATCGGTTGGCAGATTGTTCTTTGCTCCTTCCAGATTCAGGTGGACACGGCCAAACAAGGAACCATAGTCAGCAACATGGTCTTCATACAGCTGTTCCCATCCTTTCTGGGCGGCAGCGTCTACCTTCTGCAATACTTTTGCTTCCAGCTCTGAGGTGGCAGATACATAGTTCGGAGCATAGGCATCGAAGTCTGTTCCTCCGCCCAGAATGACCAGAATCTCATCGGCAGCCTTAACAGTAATGCCTTCGTCGGTGGTTTCTATATGACCTCCTGTAGGGATCACCTTTAAACGGGCATTATAGCTGACAATCTGCAACTTACCCTTGAAGCAGGCATAGCCATCCTTGTATTCGGTATCGGCCTTGATGCCGGGCTTTCCGGATTCCATCGTAAAGCGCAGACTGAGTTTTCCGGGTTCGGAAGCCTTCAGGCGCATGGCCACAACCTGATCGGGGTTGCTGGCAATATATTCGCGGGTGTAGGTTACGGATTTGTCCGGACTCTTGTAGACAACGGAAGCCGTGGCGTTTGTCAGATCCAGCTGGCGATAATAATCCTGCACCGGGTGGGCATCTCCGTAACTGAATCCTTCTTCGCCCAAACTTTCTATATAGACGCTACCGAAGTTTTCGTAGTCTCCATATTCGGAACCGTTGTCTTTGTTGGTTCCGGACCATAATGTCTTTTCGTTAAACTGAACCTCTTCCTTTAATACACCGCCGAATATGCTGGCACCGAACTGTCCGTTTCCGATAGGCAGACTGTATTCCATCCATTTGTCGGCAGCACTGGTGAGTGTGGTCGGCTGGGTGTACCACAAGGTGAGGTCATGCTCCGGTTTGTATCCCTCTATACCTTCCACTTTATAGTCGGCATAAACCATGTCGGCGGGTTCGATGAAATAGAGCGGATTGTTCTTGTCGCTGGCTTGCCACAGTCCGATCTCGTTTCCGGTCTGGGCTCCCATCCACTGGTTCAATGCCGGGCGCTGTTTGTTGCCGTTGACATGGATTTCCCATGCCGGAGAGTATGCGGCATAATCGGTAGTGTATAAGCGGAAACTGCCGTTCCACTTTTCGGATTGGGTCTTTAGGCGTGCGGCATCACTTCCGTCTGTTCCTGAGACATAGGCATAGTGGCCGGCCTTGTTGACGAGCTGGAAACTGTTTTCGTCGCCCACCAGTTTCCACAACTGTTCGTCAATAGGATCCGGATGGGCCAGAACCGATGCTTTTCCGATACCTTCATCCTGTATGGTATTGCCATTCTCACAGAACTTAATGAAAAACCAGGTTTCATTGTTCTCTGTGCTGAACTTCGGGAGCTGGGTTGTTGTGGCCACAAAATGCAGCGGGTTGTTCATGTCTCCGGCAGTGTACTCACCCAGATATTTGCCTATTCCGGCTCCTTCCCATTGGTTCATGCTCGAAGTTCCGTTTTTGCGCTGAAGCTCCCAACTGTCGGGATAGTTGGAGTTTGGACTGGTGATGAGCTTCATGGGCTCTCCCTGTGTGGCGGAAGTATAGAATCCGCCGGAGAAAGAAAGATAATGCCCCGTTTTGCTCTTCATGACAAAGTCATTCTGGTTGCCGATGAGAGCCCACATCTGATTGCTCTGAGAAGATTTTTGTGCGGTAATCAGCTTTTTACCTGTTCCCGGATCGGAGATGGTTCCCGAGCCGTTCTTGAATTGGACATAATACCATGTGGTATCATTTGCAACTGAGAATTTGGGTAACAATTGTCCTTGCGCCGTAACGAAGAACAGAGAAGCACCCATTAGAAATTTGAATCTTTTTTTCATGAGTTATTATTATTTTAGTAAATTGGTGAGTTCCTTTTGGCTTGAGCCGTTTTTGTCTGCTTTTCTTTAACGGCCAACTTTGAAGGTATAGGTTTCGAAGTCGTAAATGTTCTTATTTGTTGATCAGGATACAACTTCCACCACCCGGTGCCAATTGTACCCGAATTACGGATTTTGGGGTGACTTGGTCTGTACGAGACTTCATTTTTTCTCTATTATATAAATAATGTGCTCCATCACCGTCTTCCATTACTACAGCCTGATAACTTTTTCCTGATTGCAGAAAGTCCAAAGGGATATCCAATGTCCTTGCTTGCTCATTGGTTGCAGCACCAATCAGATAGGCATCTTTGGTTTCTCGCATCATGACGATATACTCTCCGATTTCTCCACATAATGTCTTGCTTTCCAGCCAGGGCATCTTCTGGGCACTGATGAAATCCAGTAGTGGAGGATATTTTCTGTAAAACTCGGGTATGTCCGGTATAATGGTTGCGCCAGAGAAAACAATTAACGTGCGGGCTGCTTCTGCTACGAGGGTGGAAGGAACGGGTTGGTTTTCGTCTACTCGCGTAGTATTTCCCTGTCTCAGGTCAAACATACCGTTGTTCATGTCAATGGGGCCTGCCAGCATATTGACATAGACCGAAGTGACAAACGTTTTGGGCTGAAAGGTCCGGTGGGCATCAAGCTGCGCCTGACAATATTCGCGTGTAACGGCGTTGGGCCAGGTTCTCATTTGTCCGTACGGATGAACGGGACCATCATGAAAATCTACCAGCAATCTGTTCTTGGCACATAAGGCCGTGATTTTCTGTGTCCAGATATTCTTCTCGCGTGGACTTCCTTTCATGAAACCATACTTGATTCCGGCTGCTCCCCAGGCTGCATATTGGGCCAGAGTCTTTTCTATCGGGTATTCCCTGCCTCCAACATCGTTCAGGTAAAGCCAGATGCCTACGCCTTTCTTTTTCGCATAAGCTATGATACGCTTTACATCGTTCACTTTCTCTCCCGTAAGCGGATTGGATTCGGCTTCATGTTCGGGGCCGTACCAATTGGCGTCCAGAACCAGATAAGAAAACTTTTGTTCCGAAGCGAAGTCCACCATACGTACCCAGGAAGGATAATCCATCCGGTAAGTGAAGCCTTCCCATTCTGCGCCGTTGATGCGCCAGTCCCATACGGCTACTCCTGGCTTCACCCAGGAGAAATCTCCCACAGGGTCGGGATTCAATAATTCCAGTAGATGGGAGTCGACCATTTCACCCGGCGTTTTTCCGATGAACAGCACGCGCCATGCTGACAAATAACCTGCAACCAAATCTACCGGCTGGGCTTCTACATGAAACGTGCAGTTGTCTTTGGCGGAACGTAATAACAGGGGCGCATCAGTCCTGAGATCAGCTTCATGCACAGCCAGATATAAATTGCGGTCTGCACGGATTGTCATGACGGGCTGACGAATACCGGATGATTCCGACAACCGTTCCGGACCGATATTATGATATTCATTATTATAGAACCAGGCGGTATAATCGCCGTTAAAGGCAAAACTGGTAGATTCGAGTACAGCCTTCTTCTTTAGTCTTGATCGGTCAGGAACAGAATACCGGAATGCTACGCCATCGTTGTACGCCCGTAAGTACAGGCAGAAATCGTTCTGAGCAGCACCGATAACCGAAAACTTCAAACATAATTCATTGTAGCGGTCTGGAACACGTTGCCGCTTGCCCCAAACCGGTTTCCAAATTCCGTTGTGCGTATTCTTTGATGAAGAAACCAGACGGACTTTTTGGGATGAGAGAAGCTGATTGCCGAGAGAATCCTGAAATCCCAGCAATGATGCGTCCAGCAGAAGAGAATCTCTTACGGAAAGACTGTACGTCCAGTTTCCTTGATTCGTAAAGACGCTAAGTACTATTTCTCCATCTGGAGACGTCACTCGATAACGGTTTTTTGTATATCCGCCCAGACAAATGGACCAGATGAACAGGCAGAAAATAATAGCACGTTTCATAGTTATTATAAATTGGCTGCAATATATTAATTCGATTTCCTTGAAAGTGATTCCGTTGGATTGGATTTCAGAATCTTCTTGTTTTAGTTCATTGTTCGTTTTGGAACAGGTTTCGACATTTGCTGTTCTGAAGCATGATGTCACCTTGTTTTCATGTTTTTCTGGACTGAACGTTTTGCAAATGTACCTTTCCTTATTCAAAAAAAGAAATTTTATTCTTCTTTTTTTCGTGATTTTTCTGATTCAAAAAAATAAACTGTTGATTTGCATCAAGAATTATTAATCTTCGCAGAAATTTCGTAAGTTTGTAATACGTTTAAGAAAGGACAAAATGAAGAAATATGTGATTATTGTGGCCGGAGGCAAAGGTCTCCGTATGGGTGGAGAGATCCCCAAGCAGTTTCTTCCGATTGGAGGAAAACCTGTATTGATGCGTACGGTAGAGGCATTTTATCAGACTGATGCCGAAACGGGCATCGTATTGGTTTTACCGAAGGTACAGCAGGATTATTGGAAAGAACTGTGCCGTCAATATGATTTCCGGATTCCCTATATACTGGCCGACGGTGGACGCACCCGTTTCCATTCTGTGCAGAATGGATTGCAGGCTGTTCCCGAGGAAGGAAGTGATGTGCTGATTGCCGTGCACGACGGAGTGCGCCCGTTTGTATCATCGCAGGTGATTCAGGCCTGTTTTGATGAGGCTGCCCGTCAGGGAGCGGTTGTACCGGTGCTGGATATGGTGGATTCCGTGCGCCAGTTGTCTGCGGATGGCAGTAGTATGGCGGTGGACCGTTCGCGCCTGAAACTGGTGCAGACTCCGCAGACTTTCCGGGCCGATGTGTTGAAGAAAGCTTACAGTCAGGATTTTACTGAACTGTTTACCGATGATGCTTCTGTCGTGGAGGCTTCCGGAGTGTCCGTAGCTTTGGTGCCGGGTAATCGTGAGAATATCAAGATCACGACTCCTTTTGATTTGAAAATTGCCGAAGCACTTCTTAAAGAATAAAACATGTTGGATCTGGAACGTCAGGATATAAAGTTTTTGCCCGGAGTGGGACCGCAGCGTGCCCGACTGCTCAATGATGAGTTGAAAATCTATACGCTGAACGATCTGCTCTATTATTTTCCTTATAAACACATTGATCGCAGTAGGTTGTATGCCATAAAGGAACTTACTGCCGATATGCCGTATGTGCAGATCAAAGGTCAGATTCTCAGTTACGAAACGGAGGGAGAAGGACGAAAGCGCCGCTTGGTGGCTCATTTTACGGATGGTTATGGAGTGGTGGACTTGGTCTGGTTTCAGGGAATCAAGTATATCGCTTCTCATTATAAGGTGCATCAGGAGTATATCGTGTTTGGAAGACCTTCGGCCTTTAACGGGCGCATCAATATCTCGCATCCCGATATAGAGCCGGCCGAGCAGCTTACTCTTTCTTCCATGCGCATGCAACCTTATTATAACACTACGGAGAAGATGAAGCGCAGCGGGATGAATTCCCGCACGATAGAGCATTTTACTTCCACTTTATTCCAGAAACTGGATGCCCCGATTCCCGAAACTCTACCGCAGTGGCTGCTGGATGAGTTGCATCTGATTCCGTTGGGACAGGCTTTGCGTCAGGCTCACTATCCGGCTACGGCCGATGAATTGCGACGGGCACAACTGCGACTCAAGTTTGAAGAACTCTTTTATGTGCAACTGAATATCTTGCGTTATACGCGTGATCGTATCCGCCGTTATCGGGGCTTTGTATTCTCACGTGTGGGCAATTATTTTCATCAGTTCTACAGTGACTATCTGCCTTTTGCTTTGACAAATGCCCAAAAACGGGTAATCAAGGAAATCCGTACAGATATGGGAAGCGGAAGACAGATGAACCGCCTGCTTCAGGGCGATGTGGGCAGTGGAAAGACTTTGGTGGCTCTGATGTGTATGCTCATTGCGCTGGATAATGGATTTCAGGCGTGTATTATGGCTCCGACGGAGATTTTGGCTGAGCAGCATCTGGAAACGTTCCGCAAGTTTTTGGGCGACATGCCTGTTACGGTGGAACTGCTGAAAGGTTCGGTCAAGGGGAAACGCCGTCAGGCGGTACTCGATGGAGTGCGTGACGGCTCGGTGCAGATTCTGGTGGGGACACATGCCGTATTGGAGGATCCGGTGGTATTTCAGAATCTGGGTATGGTGGTTATTGATGAGCAGCATCGTTTTGGAGTGGCTCAGCGTGCCCGCTTATGGGGCAAGAATACCTGGCCGCCGCATGTGCTGGTGATGACGGCTACACCTATTCCGCGCACCCTGGCCATGACTTTGTATGGTGATCTGGAAGTGTCGGTTATTGACGAGTTGCCTCCGGGCAGAAAGCCGATACAGACCACACATCGTTTTGAGAACCAGCGGGAGAGTCTCTATCAGGGAGTACGGCGCGAGATACAGCGTGGACGACAGGTCTATGTGGTTTATCCGTTGATTCAGGAGAGCGAAAAACTGGATATCAAGAATCTGGAAGAAGGATATGAACATCTGCGGCAGGTTTTTCCGGAATATCGTATCAGCAAGGTGCACGGAAAGATGAAAGCGCAGGAGAAGGATGAAGAAATGCAACGTTTCATTTCCGGTGAAACGCAGATTCTGGTGGCGACTACTGTTATTGAGGTGGGAGTGAATGTGCCCAATGCTTCGGTGATGATCATTGAAAATGCCGAGCGTTTTGGGCTGGCGCAATTGCATCAGCTTCGCGGTCGGGTAGGGCGCGGCGCGGAGCAGTCCTATTGTATTCTGGTTACCAAATATGAACTGAGCAAGGATACACGCCGACGGATGCAGATCATGACCGAAACCAACGACGGCTTTGAAATAGCCGAAGAGGATTTGAAACTGCGCGGACCGGGCGACTTGGAAGGAACGCAGCAGAGCGGTATTGCCTTTGATTTGAAACTGGCAAATCTGGCTCGTGACGGACAGATTCTGGAGCTGGCCCGACAGAAAGCGCAAGGATTGTTGGATAATGACCCGGATGAAAACCGTCCCGAGAACCGAATGGTTTGGGCCCGTTTGGAGCATTTGAGAAAAAATCAGGTAAATTGGTCGGCAATTTCTTGATTCTACCTTGTTTCGATTTCTTTATAGCTTGTAAATAAGATTGTTATGCGCGAGTCGTCAAGTCGGAATCGTAAGGTTTCTGGCTTAATATAAGTAAAAAAACATTAATACTATTTGGTTGTCTCTTCTAAAAAGGCTATTTTTGCAACCGGATGTTTGTTTCATGTTCCTGCTTGTGTCATGAGGTCGGCTGTTGTAAAGTCCGTGTTTGTGTCGGGAACCGAACAAAATCTGTTTTTGGTTTTTCCTTGCTTTAGGGACTTTGAGGAGAAACGTCTGAGAGTAGAAATCATTTATGGTGTAACGAATAACTATTAGTTAGAAGAAACGAACAGAAGAATGCTTTTTAAATTAAAGAAGTTAAAGACAGGGGCGATAGCCGTAATAGCCATGTTGAGCGCTATTCCGATGCAGGGACAGGATCTTTTGGCCCGTCAGGCTCCTATCGACAAGAAAATGCGTTCCGTAGACTCAGTGGCTTTGCAGAAACTGATCAATACGGACAATTTGCAGAATCCGGCTTTTGATTTGTATCAGGGATGGCATAATAATTATGTAAGCCGTTATAATGTAGAAATGCCGCAAGAGTACAAGATAGACTTACGTCATTTCTGCATGCCGACACCAAGTCGGTTGGTTACATCCAATTATGGCTACCGTCGTACATTCGGCCGCATGCACAAGGGATTGGATATTAAAGTGTATATCGGAGATACCATCCGTGCCGCATTCAGCGGAAAGGTTCGCATCGTAGCCTATGAGCGCGGCGGATACGGAAAGTATATAGTGATTCGCCATCCGAATGGACTGGAAACCGTTTACGGCCACTTGTCCAAGCAGATCGTAAAAGAGGATCAGGTAGTACAGGCCGGTGAACCAATCGGATTGGGTGGTAATACCGGACGTTCAACCGGTTCGCACCTGCACTTTGAAACCCGTTTCCTGGGACAGGCCATCAATCCGGCGGAAATGTTTGACTTTGTAGAACAGGACGTTACAGGAGACTATTATTTGTTCCGCGCCAACGGAAAAGGTTATGTGCTGAATGGAAATGAGCGCGTTCCTGCTGATTTGGCCAGCATCACTCCTGCAACTGCTTCTGAAAAGAAAAAGCCAGCGAAGAAGGAGAATCCGATCCGAATCCACAAGGTGAAGTCGGGTGAGAATTTGTCTACGATTGCCAAGAAATTGGGAACAACCATCGAAAAGTTGTGTAAGATGAACGGTTTGAGTCGTAAGGCAACTTTGAGACCAGGACAGATTTTAAGATATTCTTAATCATAAAAAAGAGTTTGCTATGATGTTATAGCAGACTCTTTTTTTTGTACTTCTCGTAAGAAAATGCTACCTTTGCACCTATTAAAAGTAAAAATAATCACAGAGAATGGATACCAAACAGCAGTTTGAACAGGTGATGGCCGAGTGCCGGGATTTGTTTGCCAAGAAATTGCACGATTATGGAGCCGCGTGGCGGATTATGCGCCCGGTTTCTGTAACCGACCAGATCTTTATCAAGGCCAATCGGATTCGCAGCCTCGAGGTCAAAGGTGTTTCTTTGGTGGGCGAAGGTATTTATCCGGAATTTATGGCCATCGTGAATTATGGCATCATTGGCCTGATTCAGCTGGAACTCGGTTTTGCCGACCGGGAGGATCTGACTGCTGAGGCGGCTCTGGAGTATTATGACAAGTATGCGCAGACCACTTTGGAGCTGATGCTCAAGAAAAACCATGATTATGATGAGGCATGGCGGAGCATGCGTATATCTTCCTATACCGATTTGATTCTGATGAAAATTTATCGGACCAAGCAGATTGAAGAACTGAAGGGAGAGACGCTGGTGTCTGAAGGTGTGGATGCAAACTATATGGACATGATCAACTATTCGGTTTTCGGACTGATAAAATTAAAGTTCGGTGAGTAGGTTAAAGCGAAAAATCAAATGGGGCTGGGTTAATCTTTGTCGTCTGATTTTGTCCGGTACGTTTATCATGTCGGGCTTTGTCAAAGCAGTCGACCCGCGAGGAACGCAATACAAGCTTGAAGATTATGCCGAAGCCTTTCATCTGGCAGACTGGGTATCCGGTTATCTTTATCTGCCGGCAGCTATTTTGCTGGCTGTCGTGGAGTTCTGTCTGGGTATTTATCTGTTTTTCGGTATCCGGCGCAGGACGACGACATGGGCTTTGCTGATCCTGATGTCCCTGATGACTCCTTTTACGCTTTATCTGGCTTTGGCCAATCCGGTGTCGGACTGCGGTTGCTTTGGCGACGCATTTAAACTGACGAATTGGGAAACTTTCTACAAGAACGTGGTTTTGCTGTTGGCCGCAGTGAGTGTATGCCGTTATCCCCGCTTGCTGAACCGTTTCATTTCTGAGCGTAATCAGTGGATGGTTTCGATGTATTCCATCTTCTTTATCTGGATATTCTCCGGATGGTGTGTCTACCGTTTGCCGGTGCTTGACTTCCGCCCGTATCATATCGGTGCCGACTTGGTGCAGGGGATGAGTATTCCCGAAGATGCGGAGCAGCCGGAGTTTGAAACAACTTTCATTCTTGAAAAGAACGGAGTACGAAAGGAGTTTACAGAGCAGAACTATCCCGACAGCACATGGACTTTTGTAGACAGCCGCACGGTGATGACCAAGGCGGGATATGAACCTCCGGTGCACGATTTCTCGATTACCGAATATGAGAGCGGAGAAGATATTACCGAGCAGATCCTTCGGGATACTTCCTACACCTTTCTGTTGGTATCTCCTTTTTTGGAGCATGCCGATGACAGTAATATGGATCAGATAAACGAGATTTTCGATTACTGTCGGGAGCAGGGATATTCCTTTTACTGTCTTACGGCTTCGGGACCGGAGTTTGTGACACGCTGGCAGGACCTTACAGGTGCGGAATATCCGTTTTGTGTGACAGATGCGATAACGCTGAAGACGATTGTCCGTTCCAATCCGGGACTGGTGCTTCTGAAGCAAGGTGTCGTGATCAACAAGTGGAGTGTGAACAACCTTCCGGATGAATCGGAGTTTGCTGGCCGGAGGCTGGAGCAGACAACGGTGGGAACGTTGAGGCCCGAAGCCAATTGGTTCCGTGTGATGAAGGTGCTTTTCTGGTATGTGGTGCCTTTGCTGTTGCTCACATTGCTCGACCGCATTTGGATCGCCTTTAAAATGAATCAGAGAACAAAACATAAAAAACGAGTTTTAAACCTAATAAAACAACAAGAAAATGAGAAAGAAAATTGTAGCAGGTAACTGGAAGATGAACCTGAACTTGCAGGAAGGTGTTGCTTTGGCAACTGAGTTGAACGCAGCTTTGACTGCTGACAAACCAAATTGTGATGTAGTAATCTGCACTCCGTTCATTCACTTGGCTTCTGTAGCTAACGTGTTGGATGCAAATCTGATCGGTTTGGGTGCTGAGAACTGCGCTGACAAGGTTTCAGGTGCATATACCGGTGAGGTTTCTGCCGCTATGGTTAAGTCTACTGGTGCACAGTATGTAATCCTGGGTCACTCAGAGCGTCGTGCTTACTACGGTGAGACTGCTGAGATCCTGAAGGAGAAGGTTAACTTGGCTTTGGCTAACGGTTTGAAGGTAATCTTCTGCATCGGTGAGGTATTGGAAGAGCGTGAGGCTGAGAAGCAGAACGAAGTGGTTAAGGCTCAGTTGGAAGGATCATTGTTCGATCTGACTGCAGAGCAGTTCTCAAACATCATCTTGGCTTATGAGCCAGTTTGGGCTATCGGTACTGGTAAGACTGCTACTGCTGAGCAGGCTGAGGAGATGCACGCATTCATCCGTAGCACTATCGCCGACAAGTTCGGTGCTGAGGCTGCTGAGAATGTTTCTATCCTATACGGTGGAAGCTGCAAGCCTTCAAATGCTAAGGAAATCTTCGCAAAACCAAATGTTGATGGTGGCTTGATCGGTGGCGCTGCTTTGAAGTGCGCTGACTTCAAGGGTATCATCGATGCATGGAAGGCATAATTTTCAGGCACGTAGATATTAAGAAATTAATGAAGTTGAAATGCCATTCCGAGCAGGCGTCTGTCGGGACAGCCCTTCGGAATGGCATTTTTCTTTAGGAAGGCCGTTCCTTCCTGTTCAATTCTTTAATGTTTTTTATATGAAGCACCTTTTTATTGGATTGTTAGGAGTGATGCTGGCATTGCCGCTGTCTGCCCAGAAGTTTACCGAGCGCCTGGAGCAGGTGGAGGCGGGTAAAGGGCGCGTTGTGATCCATCAGGACTCATCCATAGAACGCCTGGTGAACGGTTCTCCCGAGAAGAAGGCGGAGAAACAGATTGACCGCACAGAAACGTCTTCTGTTTTGAAGAAAAACGATCCGGATTCCAGTGCAAGTATTGTGAAGAGCGATACCACGACTCCTAAGGCCTATCGTTCCAAATACACTACTGTGGGCTACCGTATTCAGGTTTATTCCGGAGGTAATTCGCGGACTGCGCGCGAGCAGGCCATGCGTAAGGGAAATCAGGTGAAGAAGTATTTTGCAGATCTTCCTGTTTATACTCATTTTTACAGCCCTCGATGGACGTGCCGTATCGGCGATTTTCGTTCCTATGCTGAGGCGAGCCGTGTTCTGAGCGAATTAAAAGGTACAGGAGCTTTTGGTGAGGCTGTGATTGTAAAGTGCAAAATTCAAGTAGCTTATTGATATGGATAAGAAGAATGTGGATTTGAATGTACAGAATGAGCTGGCGGCTCATTATAAGGGGATTCTTTCTTTGTTGGGCGAGGATGCCGAGCGTGAGGGACTGATCAAGACTCCGGAGCGTGTGGCCAAGGCGATGCTGACTCTGACCCGCGGTTATCATGAGGATCCGGCTGCCATTTTGAATTCCGCTAAATTTAAGGAAAACTATAACCAGATGGTTATTGTTAAGGATATAGATTTCTTTTCTCTTTGTGAGCACCACATGTTGCCGTTTTATGGTAAGGTGCATGTGGCTTATATACCGAACGGTTATATCACCGGGTTGAGTAAGATTGCCCGTGTGGTTGATTGCTTCTCTCATCGTCTTCAGGTGCAGGAACGCATGACCTTGCAGATTAAGGAATGCATCCAGCAGGCACTGAATCCGCTGGGAGTGATGGTTGTGGTCGAGGCGCAGCACATGTGCATGCAGATGAGAGGCGTTGAAAAACAGAACTCGGTGACGACAACAAGTGATTTTACGGGAGCTTTCCAACAGGCAAAAACACGAGAAGAGTTTTTGAATCTGATTCATCATAAATAATCTAAGGATAAAGTATCGATTGAAAAGAGTCGTATCAAACTCTATTTTTTGAGTGATGATACGGCTCTTTTTTATCTTCTCATATAAGATATAAAGGTCATTCAGCAGATGGAGGAATCTCGAAAGGCTGTTCCTTCATTTTTTTTGTGCTGAAGACGCGGATTTTTTATTATGATGTTTGTTTTATTTCATTATGATGTTCTTGAAAAATCATCCTGATGAAATTTTATAGCTCGCAAATCTGTTATCAGAACCCATAATTGGGGGAGGTTTGCAGGTCGGGCTTTTATTCTGAAAAATGCCGTTTGCAGCCCGAATATCGGTATCGGCTGAAAAAGAATTGAATTTTTATTCATTTTTTTTGTTGGCT
>NZ_QUEM01000028.1 GCF_003477995.1 Bacteroides sp. OF04-15BH | reverse complement strand
TTCTACTTCTCAAATCCGCCATTTTCGCATTTCCTCACGAATGCCACAAAAAGCCAACGACTGCCACAACCACTTGAAACTCAAAACAAAAGCTCAAATCTGCTATTTTTTGCTTTTTTAGTCATTCTTTTTCCGAAAAATCCTGAATCATGCGGTAGATTCGGGCGCTGATGGTGTCGGGCGGAAGAGTTGCGGTGCTGTCGTTCTGCAAAGCCTGCTCCATGCCCTGACGGATCTTTTCCAGCTCGGCCTTCAGGGCTTTCTGCTGCTGGAAACTGCCCTTGCAGGAGATGGAATAGGTGACGCCACCGATGCTGCCCTGTTCCTGCCATTGCGACGGTCCGTTTCCTTTCTGGGTCAGTGTGTAATAGGTGCCCAGAATCAGAAACAGCAGAAACGGGATTTGCCAGCTTAGTTTCTTTAAGTTCTTCATCTTTACGCTTCGCTTAAATGTTCTATGAGAATCTTGATTCCGATGCCAATGAGAATGATGCCGCCCAATGCCTCTACCGGGAACTTGATTCTTTTTCCGGCAAAGATTCCGATGCCGAGGCCCAGCAGGGTGAACAGAGAAGAGGCCAGGGCAATGATCAGACAGGCGGTGTAAAGACGCATGCTGCTCAGGGCAAGGAAGGCAAATGATACGCCTACGGCCAGCGCGTCAATGCTGGTGGCTACAGCCATTGTAATGAGGTTGCGTGTGCGGAGCAGACCTTTCTTGCAGGCGGAGCATTCTTCCTCATCCTCTTTTGGGCGGTATGCTTCGTAAACCATCTTGCCGCCGAGATAAGCCAGCAGGGCGAAAGCAATCCAATGGTCTATGGGACGGACGATATTGCTGAACAGAGAACCGCCGTACCAGCCGGCCAGAGTCATGCCTCCCTGAAATATTCCGAACAGGAAAATCATGGCAGTCATAGGGCCGCGTACCACTTTTTTCTGCGCCAGTCCGCAAGCAATGCTCACGGTAAAACAGTCCATGGCCAACGCTATAGCCAGGATGATGATTTCAAGAATTGTCATTTTGTCTGTTTGTTGCTTTTAGATTTCAAAGATCAGGTTGAAGGTTCCACCGAAACAGGTCGTGCCGTTTTTGCCGAATCCCGGCAGATACCACGGTCCTCCCTGGTGGTTTACGTGCTGGGTGAATCTGGCTTTGTATCTTAGATTCCATCCCATCTGGATGAATTTCCAGATTTTTGTTTCCAGGCCGAACACCACTTCGCCCCACTGTGCGCTTCCCGGTTCGTTGTCCAGATGAAAGGGGAGAGGCTGGTTCCAGACGGGGTCGCTGTACGAGCCGTCGATCAGGTCGTAGCGGAATCGTGTGAAACCGTAGCGTACACCGGCATACAGACGGTTGCCGTTTCTCTTTTTGGTGAAATTATAGTCCAAGCCGATGCGCATATACGGAGCATTGGTGCGGGCCGTCTTGTCGGTCTCCTCGGAAGTATAGTCCGAGAAACCGTATCCCAGCTCGAAAACCGGGAAATATTTCTCCTTGAAATTGAGGCGTAAGGCCGCCTCCACCTGTGAGTAGTCGCTGTGAAACGCTTTCATGGCTGCACCGACCAGGTCGGCCGAAACGGATATGCCACAGAAAACCGGTACCTTTTCCGGTTCGGCACTGGCAATGACCTTCTCTACCTTTTGGGTGGAGGTGCCTGTTTCTGTATTTTGTGCGTTCGCAGGAATAAAGGCTGCGCTACTCAGTAGTATAAAACACGATCTTAAAATTTTCTGTAGCATTGTAGTCAATGTTCGGATTTACGATTTGTACCGTATCAATATAGCGGTGGGTAGACCGGATGGCCTTGATCTGGTGGAAGGTCACAGTGGGGCATTCCGGTGCTTCGAATTGCTGATAGCTTTCTTTGGTAATGATAAGCGTATCATAAACCACGCGGCCGTTGTCGTTGGCATAACGGAGCGACAGTGTGTCGGTCGGTCGCGCATAGCTAAGCGGAATCTGAATGCTTTGTGCCGAGACATCCCGGTTTATCAGCACCGAGTCGGTACCGACGGCTGTAACCGTGAGTGTGTCCAACAGCTGAATCGCTTCGGTTCCTCCCTCCGACATCCGGTAGAAATTGAATTGGGCCATCACCGTGTTGTTCAGCGGGCAAGCCGTTTCGTTGCAGGATATGAAAGTGGAGCACAGAAGTCCTGCGCTCCATATTGCTATTTTTTGCTTGATAGTCATCCTAGATTTCTTTTTCTATCTGGTAATTGTTTCTTTCAGCAGAGTTACGGGATACCAACTCGCCGATGAATCCGGCCAGGAACAGTTGGGTTCCGATAATCATCATGGTCAGGGCGATGTAGAAATAGGGCGAATCCGTTACCAGACGGTATGGCTGTCCGCTGTGCAGGGCATACAGTTTGTCGACACCGACAATGACTACGGCCACGAAGCCCAAAAAGAACATGATGGAGCCCAGCAGACCGAAGACGTGCATCGGCTTCAGACCGAAGCTGCTCAGGAACCACAGTGAAATCAGGTCCAGATAGCCGTTGAAGAAACGGTTCCAGCCACCGAATTTGGTGCTTCCGAACTTGCGGGCCTGATGATGGACCACTTTCTCGCCGATTTTCTTGAATCCCGCATTCTTGGCCAGATAGGGGATATAGCGGTGCATTTCTCCATAAACCTCAATGTTCTTCACCACCTCCTTGCGATAGGCTTTCAGTCCGCAGTTGAAATCATGCAGGTTGTGAATGCCGCTTACCTTGCGGGCTGTGGCATTGAACAGCTTGGTCGGGATGGTCTTTGACAGCGGGTCATATCTTTTCTGCTTATAGCCCGACACCAGATCGTAACCGTCTTCGGTAATCATGCGGTAAAGTTCCGGGATTTCGTCCGGTGAGTCCTGCAAGTCGGCATCCATGGTGATGACCACGTCTCCTTCCGCCTTCTTGAAGCCGCAGTACAGCGCCGGGCTTTTTCCGTAGTTCCGGCGGAATTTGATTCCTTTGACGCAATCGCCTCCATTCTTCTGTAATTCTTCGATTACATTCCAGGAGCGGTCCGTGCTGCCGTCGTTCACAAAGATGATTTCATAAGTGAATTTATGCTCGTCCATGACTCTTTTGATCCATGCATACAATTCCGGCAGGGATTCTTCCTCATTATATAGAGGTACGATAACAGATATGTCCATATAATTAAAGTAGTGAGTATTTTATTGTTTGATGATTTTTTTTCTTCTTCCCAGTAAGGCGGTCGGCAGAGACAGGAACAGTCCCAGGAACAGATTGTAAACCAATAGCTGGAAGGTCATCTGAATCGGAGTGATGCTGTAGAGCAAGTCAATCATGTCCTGCACCAGATTCGTGTCTCCGCTTTGCGGTAACATTTGCTGGAGCAACTCCTGATATTCGGGAGCCGTAAGCATCTGTTCGTAGGTTTGGGCCAGCGTGCCGTGGTCCATATACTCAAAATAAATGTATTGCACGACTGCCGTGAGCAGTGCGGCACACAAATATAATGTAATGGCCATCCACCAGGCCTTGCCGAAGGTCAGCGCCTGGCGCGCATTATGATAGTAGCGGATAATGTTTCCGGCCACAAAAACCGAGGCGATACCCATCACCAGACCGATGTCTGCAAGGAATGGGGTGGTGAGCCCGCCCATATAAGACAGGAAACTGATAATCCAGCAAAGACCTACTATGGCGCCATATTGTCCGGCGTATGTCCGTGCCTGCTGATAATCGAATGTATTGTCCATTTTCTATGAATATTTGAATACGCCCACAAAGGTAGTAAAAAAAAGCAGAAAGCCATTATTTGATGCTTTTTTTTTGAAATGCACAAATGGTTGATTATGAGAAGTGTTGCTGGATTATACCGGTGAAGGAGAAATTTTTTTCGAAAAAAAACTCCCAAAAGTTTTGCAGGATTAATAAAAATGCCTACCTTTGCAATCGCAAACGGGAAAGTCCTGTACGGCCAGCTCCCTTCGAATCCCCCAGGGCTTGATCGCAGCAAGGGTAGTTGGTTGTAGCGGCGCGATGCAGATTGCTTTCCCACCCGCCTCTTTAGCTCAGTTGGCCAGAGCACGTGATTTGTAATCTCGGGGTCGTTGGTTCGAATCCGACAAGAGGCTCAAACTAAGAATGAGGCGAAACTTCAAGTTTCGCCTTTTTTGTTTCTTTATGGCAAGAGAGAGAGCATATAATCCGGTGTTGCATCAGCGTCTGTCCGCACTCATTCAGGCGGCGGACCGGGAGGCGTTGCTTTCTTTTCTCGATTCCCTGAGTCATTCTTCTTTTCGGACTGTAGGTTCCATTCTGTCGGCGCAGATTCTACCTGGGCTGTCGGAAGACCGTTACTGGGCATTGTTCTACGACTTGTGTCGTTATAATTCCAAGGCTTTTCTGATCACTTTCCTCAAGGCGGCTCCTGCGCGTCTGTCAGCCGGCGGTTTCCGTTTGGATCATCCCGGTTTCCAGCAGGTATGTGCATATTGGAACGAGCATCAGTGCGATATTGACAAGCGGAAGTTTTTCCTGAATGTTTTTCCGTTGCTGACCCGTCAGGACCAGGCGGAAGCGCTGATTCATGCTCTGGTCTTTGCCCGTGCCGAGGATTTGCTGGAACTGCTGTTGCGCTGTGACATCACGGTGCTGGGCGGTTTTGTCCTTTTCCAGACGCTGCGTCAGCTGGAGCATGAGAAAGAACTCCTGCACCGTTGCTGCGTGTTTCTGATGAGGCGTGGCGACTCCCTTTCTTTCAATTTGGTCAGTTTCTTCAAGTCCTATTTTGATTTGTCCGACTTGAAGGGAACCTTCTCGCTCCGCCTTTCTTCCTACCAGTTGGGCTATGTGGAGCGTTCCTTTGATGCCTTTGCAAATATGTTGCAAAGCATATAATGCCCTTTTTTCTCATTTTTTGATTCCGTCTCGTTCTTCTTTTTCTATCTTTGCCGCCATTCTATTAATTAAATACTAAACCTAGATGGGATTATTTGCAAGAAAGAGTATGGAACAGCTTCTGGCCGAAGCCAATGAAAGCGGTTCTAAAAGTTTGAAAAGAGTGCTTGGACCGTGGAGTCTGATCGCTTTGGGAGTTGGAGTGATTGTGGGCGCCGGTCTGTTTTCGATAACCGGCACCGTGGCGGCGGAGTATACCGGTCCGGCCATTACCTTGTCTTTTGTCATTGCGGCGTTAGGCTGTTGCTTTGCCGGATTGTGTTATGCGGAATTTGCGTCCATGATACCGATTTCTGGCAGTGCCTATACCTATTCGTACGCCACGATGGGCGAATTGATAGCCTGGATTATCGGATGGGATCTGGTGCTGGAATATACGGTGGCCGCCACGACGGTCAGTATCAGTTGGAGCCGTTATTTTGTGGTCTTTCTGGAAGGGTTGGGGATCACTCTCCCGCAGGCGTTTACCGCCTGTCCCTGGGACGGAGGCATCATCAATATACCGGCCATGCTGATTGTCATCCTGATGAGTATCTTCCTGATACGCGGCACCGAGCAGAGCTCTATCTTCAACGGCATTGTGGTGTTCCTGAAAGTTTCCGTAATTCTTATTTTTGTGGTGTTGGGTTGGCAGTTTATCCAGACCGATAACCTGACTCCATATATTCCCGCCAATACGGGAGTGATGGGAGAGTTCGGCTTTTCCGGTATTCTGCGCGGCGCGGCTATTGTGTTCTTCGCCTTTCTGGGATTCGATGCCGTAAGCACCGCGGCTCAGGAAACGCGCAATCCGAAACGCAACATGCCGATAGGCATCCTGGTGTCGCTGCTCGTTTGTACCATATTATATATCCTGTTTGCCCACGTGATGACGGGTGTGGCCCACTACAGTCTCTACGAAGGTCAGGAAGGTATTGCTCCGGTGGCAGTGGCCATTGAGCACATGGGAGTGACCAATGCGGCCGGTGATTTTGTACCCTCTTATCCCTGGTTGAACAAAGCCATTATTCTGGCTATTCTGTTCGGTTACTGCTCTGTGATTCTGGTCACTCTGATGGGACAGAGCCGTGTGTTCCTGAGTATGAGTCATGACGGGCTTCTTCCGCCTTTCTTTTCAAAGATACATCCACGTTTCCGCACACCGGCGCACAGCAATTTCCTTTTCATGATTCTGGTAAGTTTGCTGGCAGGACTGATTCCGGCGCGTGTGGCGGGAGAGATGACCAGTATCGGCACTTTATTGGCATTTACGCTGGTGTGTGCGGCCATTCTGATTGTACGCAAAACCATGCCCGATGCTCCCCGTGCCTTCAAGACACCTCTTGTTCCGCTGGTGCCGATTCTCGGTATCCTTACCTGCCTGACCATGATGTGTTTCCTGCCGGCCGATACCTGGATCCGTCTGGTGCTCTGGATGCTTATCGGTATAGATGTCTATGTATGCTACGGATTGAAGCACAGTCATCTCGAGCCCGATAATCCGAACCGGAAGGGCGTGCAGATACTTTATTTCATAGGCTTGGTGCTTGCTGTGCTTTGTGTCGTGACCGGTTTGTGGCATCAGCAAACCGTAGGGTGGAATGAAAATAAAATCTTGTTGTCGGTGTCCTTCATTTTTGCTGTGACTCACTTTGTGTATTATCTGCTGAAAATATGGAATCACGTGCAGGCTTTCCGGCAGTAACTGCAAGATGTTTTAGCCGGTTTCCGAACGTCTGAAAGACGAATAAACCGCTTATAAAAGAACTCTCCTTCTGAATCCGGATTCAGAAGGAGAGTTCTTGTTTTTATCAGTCTGTAGTTGTCTTCGTTCATTTAGAAGGCCAGCCAGCCCAGTTCGTTCAGGAAGATGAGCAGGATGCCCAGCGGAGCTACGAAACGCAGCAGGAACAGGAAGGCCTTGAAGCCATAGAAGCGGATGCTTCCCTTGTTGGTCAGCTCGTCCCAAAGAATCTGTCGGTTCAGGAACCAGCCCGCGAAAATGGCAATGAAGAATCCGCCCACCGGCAGCATCCATTTGGCCGTTGCATAGTCGAAGAAATCAAAAAGCGTCATGCCGCCGATGGTCCATTCCGATCCGGCTCCCAATGAAAGAGAGCAAAGAGTGCTGAGCACGATGCATACAATGGTGACCAGGGTGGCGGCTGTTTTGCGCGACAGATGATGCACCTCGCTGATGTATGCCGTGATCACCTCGTGCATGGAGATGGTTGATGTGAGTGAAGCCAGCACCAGCAGGAAATAAAAGAGGAACGGCACCAGATAAGAGAGCAGCGGCAGTCCGCCAAATACGTCTTTAAAGATATGCGGCAGCGCTACGAACACCAGTTTGGGACCTTCGGTCGGTTCCATGCCCGGCACGGAGAATACGGCCGGAAAGATAATGATACCCGCAATGATAGCCACCATTGTGTCGATGCCGGCCACACTGAAAGCCGTTTTTCCCAGGTTGACATCCTCTTTAAAATAGGAGGCGTAAGTACACAGACAGCCGATTCCCAGAGAAAGCGAGAAGAAAGCCTGTCCCATAGCCGACAGTACCACACCCGGATCGATTTTGCTGAAGTCCGGCTGGAAGAGAAAGCGCAGTCCGTCGGCTGCTCCTTCCATGGTCAGCGCGCATCCGGCAAGCAGCAGCAACAGGATGAATAGAACAGGCATCATCAGTTTGGAGAACCGTTCAATACCTTTTTCTACACCTAATACCACGATGATATGTGTCAGCAGCATGAACCCGATCAGATAAGCCACCGGCGCATAGGTGCCGGTCACGAAGCTGTTGAAATAGTCCGTAAATACATTCGGGTCGCCGCTTTCGCTCATCCGGTTGAATCCGTTGCCCAAGGCACACACCGAGTAATTGGCAGTCCATCCCGCCACCACATTATAGAAGCTCAGAATCATGGTTCCGGTGACGACGCCCAAGCGTCCGATCCAATGCCATTGTTTCTTTCCCGGCGCCAGTTTTTCAAAAGCCGTGGCCGCATTGGCGTGCGCATGCCGTCCGATCATAAACTCCGAGAGCATGACCGGCAGTCCCAGGAGCAGGATGCAGCAGATGTAGATCAGGATGAAAGCCGCTCCGCCGTTTTCTCCTGTCTCTGTGGGGAAGCGCCAGATATTGCCCAATCCCACTGCCGAACCGGCCGAAGCCAGAATGATTCCTAATTTACTCGCAAATTTACCTCTAGGTTTAGTTTCCATACATTCATTCAGTTTATTAAGTTTGTGTTGTTATGATTCAGACCAGATCCACTACCGTGATGCCTGCGCCGCCGAACTGCACATGCTCGTCGCGGAAGCTTTTCACACCCGGTGTAGCGTTCAGATACTGTCGGATGAGGGTGCGCAGAATTCCCGAGCCGGTTCCGTGCAGGATGCGCACGCGGCTCATGCCCACCAGGATGGCATCGTCGATGAAATACGTCACCGCCTGTATGGCCTCATCGCCTCGCATACCCCGCACATCCAAGTCCTGCTTGAACTGCAGTTTCCGTTCGTACACGGCATCCTGAGTCTGTTTGCTGACATACGTGATGGCCGGAGTTTCTTTCTTTTCCGGTGCCTGAGCCGCTTCGAGACGGTCCAGTTTCACATTCGTGCGCATCACGCCGAAGGTCACAATCGCATTCTTTCCGTTCACCTCTTCGAGCACACCGGTGGTGGTCTGTCCCTTGATGCGTACATAGTCGCCCGGCATCAGAGCACGTGTTGCGGCGGTTTCAGTCGTCCGCGTCGTGCTGCCCGTTTGGGTGCGTGCCGCCTGTCCGTCCGTACCGTTTTCCTTGTTCTTCTTTTTCTCCGCCTGCCGTTTCTGGCGCTCCATAATCTGCTTCATCTTCCGCTCGATGCGGTCCTCCTCCTGCTTCTTTTCGAACTCGCGGAGTTTGTTCTTGAAGTCGTTCAGATCCTGACGGATGTCTTTCGTCTTCTCCTTTTCGGCCTGGATTTCACGAATGCTCTTGATGGTTGATTCAATCTTGGCATTCGATTCCCGGATCAGCTGTTCGGCCTGTTCCTTGGCCTGTCGGATAATCTCCTTGCGGCTGCGGTGCAGTTCTTCGATTTCGGCTTCGTAGCGGGCGATGGTTTCCTCCATCTGCTTTTCTTTGCGATGGATGTTCTGGCGTTTGTTTTCCCAGTACTTCTTGTCGCGCACGATGTCCTGCAAATATTTGTCCGCATTGATATATTCCTTGCCCACGATGTCCGATGCGTCCTGAATCACCTCGTCCGGGATTCCGATCTTTCGGGCAATTTCCACGGCGAACGAGCTGCCCGGGTTGCCGATCTGCAACTGGAACAGCGCCTGCATGTGCTGGCGGTCGTAGAGCATGGCTCCGTTCACCACACCCTCGTGGTCCTCGGCAAAGTGTTTCAGGTTCTGATAGTGCGTGGTAATCACACCGAAGGCCTTCTTCTGGTTGAAGCGGCGCAGCACCGCCTCGGCGATAGCTCCACCGATTTGCGGTTCCGTACCGCCACCGAACTCGTCGATCAGCAGCAGAGTGGTTCCTCCGCAGAACTTCATCATATTCTTCATGTTCAGCAGGTGGCTGGAGTAAGTACTCAAGTCGTCCTCGATGCTCTGCTCGTCGCCGATGTCGATAAACACATTGGTGAAGATACCCGTTTTCGAATTTTCACCCATCGGTACGGGCAGACCGCATTGCAGCATATACTGCAACAGACCCACTGTTTTGAGGCATACCGACTTACCGCCGGCATTCGGTCCCGAAATGATGAGGATGCGCTTGGCCGATGTCAGTTCAATATCCAGCGGCACCACCTTGCGGCCCTGTTTGGCCAGCGAGAGCTTGAGCAGCGGATGCTCGGCCAGCGTCCAGTCGATGAGCGGTTTGCCGGCAATCTGCGGTGTGATGCCACCAATCTGATGAGCCAGGTGCGCCTTGGCACGGATAAAGTCCATTTCGGCCAGGAACTCATACGAATCCAGAATCTCACGGGCATACGGGCGCACCAGAGCGGTGAATTCCTGCAGAATGCGGATGATTTCGCGGCGCTCTTCCGCCTCCAGCTCACGCACCCGGTTGTTGGCTTCCACCACTTCGGCCGGTTCGATGAATACGGTCTTTCCGGTGGCCGACTCGTCGTGTACGATACCCTTGATCTTTCGTTTCAGCGCCGGAGCCACGGGAATTACCAGCCGGCCGTCGCGCAGGGTAGGGGCTACGTCCTTCTCCACCAGTCCGTCCTGCTTGGCATTGCGCAGAATGGCTTGCAGACTTTTGGAGATGCCGCTTTCCGTCACCACAATCTCGCGGCGGATGCGCGCCAGTTCGGGCGATGCCTGATCCTTTATCTTGCCATATTTGTCCAGAATCTCGTCAATTCTCCGTGCCAGATGCGGGAAAGTCATCACCTCGGCAGCCAGACGGTGCAGCGCCGGATACTTTCCGTTGTATACCGTTTCGCGTACTTCGCCGTTCTCCTCGTCCTCATGGCAAACCTCTTCTTCGCCCTTGTGCAGGAAGCTGACGATGCCCGCGATTGTTTCCAGTGAGCGCTTCAGGTCGAAGAGTTCCTGCTCGTCCAGATACGTACCCTCGATGCGGATGCGCTTCACCGAGTCGCGCACATCAAAGAAGTATTGGTCCGGAAAGAGGTCTTCCTCCTCCATGATGCGCAGAAATTCGCGGGTGTGTTCCTGCTTTTCGCGAATCTGCTTCACATCGGTCAGAAAAGTCATTTGGCCCACGCGTTCCTTACCCAGAGAGCTCAGGCATTGCTGCTGGAGCAGGGCACGGATTTCGTCGAAACCTATTTTCGTTTCAAAATTTTGCGGATAAATCATATCAATATCTTGTTATTTCTTTGCAAAGATAGTGCATGAAACGCTTTTTGCCACTATTTTTTGCCTACTTTGCAAAAAAAATCGCCGAAAAGTTTGCAAGTTCAGAAAAAAGCCGTACCTTTGCATCGCTTTCGAAAAACAAAGCCTTCTTAAAGAAGTTTGGAAAGGTGGTAGAGTGGTCGATTACAGCGGTCTTGAAAACCGCCGTGCTGAGAGGCACCGGGGGTTCGAATCCCTCCCTTTCCGCGGAAAGAACAAAAGGTGGTCAAATTTTTGATCACCTTTTTTGTTTTTCTCCATTGCAGAATATTCACCCCATTACGATTGCAACCAATGAAAACAAACAGGGAAGCTATCTTGCAGCATGCTCTTCAGCTTTTTATGTCCATGAACTATGAGCGTGTCAGTTTGCAAATGATTACCAAAGCGGTAGGACTTTCGAAAACCGGTATATTCAATTATTACCCCACGAAGCAGGATCTGTTTATTGCCGTGATTGACAAATACCTGTTTCATGCGCAGAATCCCGAAAACAAATACGGTCTGTCTCACGCCAGTCTGGCCGACTTTCTGGAGAATTATGTGCGGGGAGTGCGTCGCACTATGGAAGGGATTGTTGCTTTGGGAAGCCTGCAAAAAGAAACGATGCGCGAAGAGGCGGCCAATGCCGGATATTTTCATCTGTTCCAGCAAGCGTTGTTCTACTATCCCAATGCTCAGGCCAAACTACGTGAAGTGTTCGACAGTGAGTATCATCTGTGGCATTCCGTGCTTGGTCAGGCTCGCGATCAGGGAGAAATCAAGGCAGATACAAATGTGGAAGAAGCCACAGCCCTTTTCCGTCAGGTATTTGTGGGATTGTCTTATGAAATGTCATTTTTTGAAGGATTGGATGTAGAAGTTCTTCAAAGACGCTTCCAATATATTTATTCGTTGTTAAAAGCATAAGGATATAAACCAGTATTATATAAAAAAAGCAAAATATGAACGGTCGGTCATATTTTGCTTTTTTGTTTTTCTATATTTGCCGTCATAAAAGTTACCGGTCGGTCATTTTTATAAAAAACGATGAGATCTCTGCTTTCTTTGCCGGTTCTGATTATAACTTGCAGGATGCATATTTAATGGCGCGCGACGTATTCTGAAGATGATAGTTGGGGCTTGTTGTAGGAAAGCAGAAAGTATGAACCTTTTAAACATTCGTATCATGATGACTAATTTAATGAAATCCTTTTTTGTAAGCTCTGCTGTTCTTTTGGCTTTTTCTGCATGTTCTTTGGGTGGTGGAGGCATGGATATGTCTTCCGAAGAGACGGTTTTCAAAGTAAAGGAAGTCGTTGCCGAGTATGTGAACCTTCAGGAAAACAAATTGTATGAGTTGAAGTGGTCGGAGCGTCAGGATGAGAAGAAGCTGAAAAATGAACTGGGCGAGATTTATATCAGTTTTGTCAATCAGGACGATCAAAGCTTTTATCAGATTATCTCTTGCGAGGGTGGAGAGTTCAAGGCCGACGACGCCCGTCCCGCAAAACGTGCGGTTTCGTATGAACTGACGGAAAGCCTTCCTTTGGATTCCATTACTCCTGCTTATATTCAGAGTATGACGGCCGAAGGCAAGAAACTGTTTTCAGAAACGGAAGGTAGCGAGCAGTATGAATTCAAGTCTGTTGAATTCTACCGTTTCTCTATGGATCCGGTTTATAAGGAGAGCGTAGGAAATATCATGGGTGGTTTTCCTTTGAAAAAAGAAAAGAAAAATGAAACGATGCACTTCTATATGGACCAGAATTATCTGAAGAAAGGAGAAGAGAGCGAGATGCATGGAAAGCACCTCTGGACCAATTATTATACCATTTCCTTCAAGTTGGATGACAACGGAAAGCTCACACTCTTTTCGTAGGGTTGCCTGACTGCATAATTTCTTCTTTATTCGCAAAAGAATGAAATAAAGTTTGTTTTAATCAATAATCTCAAATGAATTAACTGATTTGAATTACATGGCGTTGTCATGGCGCAGATGGATTCTTGTAAATGCAGAAGCGTATGAGTATTGAATTTTATGTGATGTCCACCATAATGGGTGTTTCTTTATTAGTTTGGCTCTACCGGAAAGGTAAGCGAACCATAGCATGGGTGCGCAAGGTACGTCGTGCGTTCCGGGGAATATGTTTTAATTCCAATTCAACTTTGAATGAGGAGCGTTGCCGGAAAATAGCGATCGGTGCGTTATATGCAGCGCAGCAGGGAGCTTATCAGAATTCTTTGGAAACCGGGATTCGCGATGTGTTGCCTCAGATTTTGGGCGAATGGTGGGGTATTTCCGGTACCGTATCGGCTCGCAAGGAACTGGATTATCTCTGTGAGAAAGGTTATCGTTATTACTATCCCTTCCTTCTTCAGGCCTTTCACGAAGAAGATGAGGAACGTCAAGAAGCCATTTTTCAGGAGAATATGACCTCGCAGGAGGATTATGACAAGATTATCTACCTTTATCAGAATTTGTGTGAAACGTATGACGAACTGATCGATTGTCATGTGATTTCCGGTTATGAGGATCTGGTTCGCTTTGGGGTGACCGGTTGGGATGCCGGACGTATCTGTTTTCTGGCGCGTGCCTGTTACGATATGGAATATATTTCAGAGGCTGAAGCTTGGAGTTATATAGATCGTGCCTATGTATTGGCACATCAGGAGTGTGCTTCATGGCAGGATTTGGCGATGAGTTATATCATCGGACGTTCGCTTTGGGGAGGAAAAGAAGCCTATAACTCGGTGATGAAGAGCACAGCTGACGAACTGTTGTCGGTAGAAAAGAGTCCGTGGGTGCGCTATGCCTGGTAAAAAAATCTAAAACGAAACGCCTATGAGGAACTATCTATTGCTGATTTTGAGCATCCTTTTTATGGGATACCTGCCAGTCCTCGGACAGTCGGATTCCGCAGGATTCAGTTCGAAAAACTTTTTCATGGAAGAAGATTCCGTGAAGCCGGATTTTCTGTTGCTCCTGTATCCGCATCAGGCGGTCGAGGACACGGCATACTGCAACCTCTCCGTCTATCTGCCCAAAACGCTTGAAGAAAGGTATGTGCGGATATATTTGGAATGCGACCGGACACCCGATAATGTTCCCCCGGTACTGGTGGTGGACGGACGGGAGATGAAGTGCACCAGTAGAACTTCTTCGTTGTCTATACAGAACGGAGTGAAAACACATCGTTATGGCTACTGGTATCATTTTGAACCTGTAGACAACGGATCCTTTATCTGCCGCACCCGGAATCTCACTTTCAATCAGGTGAGTTATGATGACAAACTGCCCTTCTCGGTAGCTTCACTGCCCGAAGGTGCCGGACGTGATTTGTCGGCTGTCAATCTGATTCTGGTGATCGCGATTTGTTTCGGTTCCGGTTATCTGATATTGTGGCTGCGTTATCATCGTGAATCAGATGAAGGGCTGGCTACTTTTGTGTTGCGTACGCAGCGTTTGCCTTTGAGCGTTTCCTGGGCCTCGACGCATTTTATGGCCCCGCTTTTGTTGTTTGGTGTGGCGGCATGCCTTATTTTATCTCCTTTTCTGACTAATCTGAAAGAGGCGCGCTTTGCCATATTGGACTACCGTATGGGAGCCATTTTCTTTATGTTGTCACTGGGTTTGTTCCTTTGTTTCATTCAGAATCGTAAACTTCGTTTTCGGGAGGTGCCGACTACGCTGAACGATGACGAAATCTTTGAGGCTTTTAAATCAGTGGGGATGAAAAACCGGTGGACGCTTGACCATGCCGGGATGGATTGTCTGGTGGCGCACACCAACCGTACGTTCTGGACTCCTACCTGGGGGGAACAGATTTTTCTGGTTTTCGATCAAGGTAGATTCTGGATTAACAGTGTGAACGATCTGACCGAACGCAGTTGTCTGTTTTCCTTTGGGCGTACCGAGCGTAATATGAAACTGGTGATAGAGGCCGTTCGGAACCGAGAGCAGATTCCGACAGAAGTTCCGTCCTGACAAAATGTATTTTCTTTCGTTTTCAGATTCCGGTTTTTGGTCGCAGGGCGGAAACCGGATGCATTTGGGGCATTCCTGAAAAATGCTGTTAAGGAATAAACTTTTGGTTTACAGCAGAAAATTGCAGACTTGTTAAAGTAAACCTTTTATAAAACCGTTGGATTTCAGTATGCCGAAATCCATACTTTTGTGCCGGAAAATGAAATGGTCTCCATGAATGCAACCGTTCATGGAGACCATTTTCTTATTTCATCCCGTACATTTTTTTACTGCATGCAGACAGATTCGCAGGAATCATGTCCTCAAAATAGCATGAAAAGTGCATAAATACTGCATAAAACGCCTCTTGTTTTGCATAAAGTATAAAAATCCGGAACCAGATGCCTCCGGAGCAGCAGATGCGGAGGGCGGGAAACAGCCCCAAATGCTGACACTTCGGTGCAGAAATCCGCCTCAAGCCTGTCAGGGTGTTACTTGCAGTTTGCGGTATTCATTGGGAGTATATCCCACGGATTTCTTGAACAGACGGTTGAAATGCTGCGAATACTGGAAGCCCAGTTCATAGGCAATCTGGCTCAGTTTCTTGTCTGTGCCCACGATATATTCCTTGGCCTGCTCAATCAGTTTGTTGCGGATCAGCTCCTGGGCGGTCATGCCGGTTTCCTTTTTGATCAGGTCGCCGAAATAGTTGGGCGAAAGGAATACCTTGTCGGCAAAGTAGCGCACCGTGGGCAGTCCCTCTTTCTGCGCCGTTCCGCTCAGGAAATAATTGTCGAGCAGACTCTCAAAGCGTGTCAGCACATCCCGGTTGGCCTGCGTCCGGGTGTGGAACTGGCGTTCGTAAAAGCGTAGGCAATAATCCAGCAGCAGCTGGATGTGATGCGCCATGATGCGTTTGCTCAGTCGGTCGGACGGGCGCTCCAGTTCCTGACGGATCTGTTGCAGACAGTCCTGAAACAGGCCCTTCTCCTCGTCGGAAAGGTGCAGCGCCTCCGATGAGGCATAAGAAAAGAAACTGTAGGTCTTGATTTCGCGGGCCAGGGCCGTGCCCTGAATCAGGTCGGGATGGAAGAGCAGTCCGAGAGCTCTGGGGCGTGTGCCTTCTTCCATGATGGTTTCCACCACCTGTCCCGGGGCAAAGCTGGTCACCGTGCCCTCCTGATAGTCGTATGTCTGTTTGCCGTAGCGTATGTCTCCGCAGCGTGTATCTTTCAGAAACAGGGCATAGACCCCGTAATGAATGGTGAAGTGTGCCGGCCATCGTGTGGCTTCCTGCAGGTCGACCACCCGGATCAGCGGATGCCCGCCCGGCAGACCGAACAGCTGGCAATACTGGTCCACGGAATTCATCTGGATAATATTCTCTGTCATATCGCTTTCTTGATTTCTTGTTGCAAAAATACATTTTTATAAAATAGGAAAAAGAGTTTTCCCGACGAAATCCGTAATCCGGGTACTTTCTTCCTGAATATGTCTACAAGCGCCCTTTGATTTTTGAAGTACTTTTGCCAGCGACAGAGGCAGGACACCGACAAGGCATGTACCTGCGACAGAAATTAAATCAAAGACAAGAACAGAATCAATAATCAAGAAGAACCATGACACTGAAAGAATTTTTGGACTATGTGCCTACCCGCGGACCTTTGAACACCGAGGGGATGCACCGCCTGATGAACGAGATGAGCGAAGAGGCGCGACGGGTGACTTTCCGCCTGAATTCGGCCTGGCACTCACAGGAAGAGATACGCAGCCTGCTGGGCGAACTTTTCGGTCGCCCGGTGCCCGATACTCTGCGGGTATTCCCGCCGTTCTATTCCGATTTCGGTAAGAACATCCATGTGGGAGAGAATGTCTTTATCAACGCCTGCTGCCATTTTCAGGACCACGGAGGCGTGACACTGGGCGACGGGTGCCAGATCGGGCACAATGTGGTGTTTGCCACTCTGAACCACGGGCTGGAACCGGCCGACCGCGGTACGACTTATCCGGCACCGATCGTGCTGGGACGCAATGTTTGGGTGGGCTCCAATGCCACCATCCTGCAGGGAGTGACCATCGGCGACAATGCGGTGGTGGCGGCCGGAGCTGTGGTGAGCCGTGATGTGCCGGCCAATACGATTGTGGGCGGTGTGCCGGCACGAATCATCAAGAGAATAGATAACCCCGAAAAATAAAGTATATGATTCGAAAAACTTATTTGTTTCTTTTAATAATGACGCTTATGATGACCCATATCCAAGCACAGGAAAATGAGAAGACTTTTGCTCCGAGCGACCGCGTGACGGTGGAGCGTGTAGAGTTCAAGAACCGTTTCGGCATTACGCTGGCTGCCGATCTGTATAAACCCAAAGGAGTGGAGGGCCCCATGCCCGCACTGGCCGTGAGCGGACCGTTCGGTGCCGTCAAGGAACAGTCGTCCGGACTGTATGCGCAGACCATGGCCGAGCGCGGTTTTCTGACCATTGCTTTCGATCCTTCCTATACCGGTGAGAGCGGCGGTGAGCCCCGTTATGTGGCTTCGCCCGATATCAATACCGAAGATTTCAGTGCCGCAGTGGATTTCCTTTCCTTGCGTCCGGAAGTTGATCCGGAGCGCATCGGCATTATCGGCATTTGCGGATGGGGCGGCATGGCGCTCAATGCGGCAGCTCTCGACACCCGCATCAAGGCTACGGTGACGGTAACCATGTACGACATGAGCCGCGTGACCGCCAACGGTTATTTTGACGCGATGGATGCCGACGCTCGCTATGAACTGCGCCGCAAGCTGAATGCCCAGCGCACCGAGGATGCCCGCAAGGGAGTGGCTGCACGTGCCGGCGGTGTGGTAGACCCGCTGCCCGC
This sequence comes from Bacteroides sp. OF04-15BH, assembly GCF_003477995.1. Lineage (GTDB taxonomy): Bacteria > Bacteroidota > Bacteroidia > Bacteroidales > Bacteroidaceae > Paraprevotella. The sequence goes on along the minus strand of NZ_QUEM01000028.1, from coordinate 35,238 downwards.
AGATGCACCGCAGTTTGTCAAGGACTATTATGACTATTACAAGACTCCGCGCGGCTATCACAAGCGCTCGCTCAACTCCAACGAGGGATGGAACACCACCTCTTCCTTGTCGTTCCTCAACACACCGCTGCTGGCCTACAGCAACGAAATCCGCAGCGCCGTGCTGATGATTCACGGAGAGAAGGCACATTCACGCTATTTCTCTGAGGATGCCTTCAAGAAACTCACGGGCGACAACAAGGAACTGATGATCATTCCGGGTGCCAGTCATGTGGACCTGTACGACAATCAGGCCGGTGTGATTCCGTATGACAAGATAGAAACTTTCTTCCGCACTTACCTCAAATAAAGCGGAACGCCCCATAAAAATCCCCTTACCGAAACGGTGACCGTAAAAGGTGGCCGTGTTCCGTAAGGGGATTTCTTTTTTCGGGATTACTGTGGGGCGAGGATTATTCCACGCGGACCACTTCGTCCATCTTGTATTTTCCGTGCGTCATGATGAAGCGGATGCGGCTCACTCCCTTGTTGCCCATATCCAGATAGGATACTTTGAACCAACCGTCGTTTTCGGCGATCACCTCGGTTACTTTGCTGACATCGCTCGGTCCGTCCTGCATGCCGGTGCGGAAACACCACATGGCATAACAAGGTTCCTCCATACAGTCGTAGTCATACTCCTTTTCCAAATACTTCAGGAGTTTCGGAGTACACACATCATTCGCAATTTTTTCCATACTTTCGGCATCAAACACATAATGGGCATAAAATGCTTTCAGAAATGTGGTGACGCTCTCGGCATCGGTGTTCATTCCCGGAATAACCACCTCGGGTTTCTCCTCCTGACTTCCAGTTCTGGGAGCAGGCGGCAGCTCCGTTTCCTTTTCTTCCGGCTCGATTACCTCTTCTTCTTCCTCCATGCTGTTGTCCTGTTCGGTTGTTTCTTTGGCCTGTGGCGCTTTGGAGTTGGAGCATGAGGCGCTTCCCAATCCTAAGGCCAGGATGGCAGCCAGCATGAGTGGCTTGGCCGGAACAGTCCATTTCAGACTTTCTTTTTTCATTTTCTTGAATTTTGAATCGTTTATTTGAATCTGTTACAGATCGTATTCTTTCAGCAGTTTGCCGTCGGCATTGTAGACCTTCAGCGTCAGCTGCTTTCCTTCTTTGCGGAGTACACCCATCGTGGCAGCTTCTACGGCACCTCCTCCGCCTCGGTATATCGGGAACGGGTTCTGAATGCTGTCTTTCTCAAAATATTTGAATTCATGGACATGACCAAAGAGCCCCAAGTCCCAGGAGGATTTTTCCAGAATAGGGCGCCAGAGTGTTGCAGAAGGCTGGTACTTGTCTGTGTTGCCCCACAAAGGAATATGGCCCAGAATAATGTGGCGGTCGGCGCGCTTGAAATCGCGGCTGCGGGTTTCCTGCTTCAGGAAGGCAGTCTGTTCTTTGCGGAACTCGGTGAAGTCATTCAGACCGTAATACACCCACGTATCATCGGGCTTGTCTTCGCCGCAGTCCAGATATACGAAGCGCGTGTCTCCCCAACTGAAGGCTCCATAAGGTTTTTGGGCTTCGCGCGGTGAAGAGGCCAGCCATCCGCTGGTTTCGCCTGTCTTGTCGGCATCTGTCTGTTCGGTTTCCAGGTTATAAGGCACAACGGGATAGTCAAACAGCGAGGGCATGCCCGATGAATAGGCGTTTCGGATTTCGTGGTTTCCGCGTATGAAGAAAATAGGATGCGTGGCTCCCTCAAAACGCTCGCTCAGACGGTTGATGTTGGCGATGGCTTCGTTTCGGTCGGCCGGTTCCGGCAGACAGTCGCCGTTGAAGAACACCATGTCGTGCGGAATCTTTTTGGCCAAAGCAGACATTTTCTGCTCGATTTGGTTGGAGCAGTGCATGTCGTTCAGCACGATGGCTGTGAAGTTCTCGGTGTCCGGAGTGGGCAGGGTGAAGCGGTAATAAGGGGTGCTCACCGTGTCGCCGAAGGCCTTGAAGTAGGCCTGATTCTCCAGAATCTCCTGAGCGCACACGCGATAATAATAGGTGGTGCCCTCTTTCAGATGGTTCAGGCGGATTTTTTGCTCGATATCATGACAGATAGCCTGTCCGCCGATGAGGCTGCGCACTTTCTGAGGTGCAGCCTTGCCCTGGGCTGCCAGCAGGGAGTCGGTGGTGAATTCCACCCAGCAGTGCGACGGACGGCGGGTCTGGAACATCACGGTGATTCCCTTTCCGGTGGGGTTCTGTAAATACGGCTGGCCGTAGAAGAAACGGTGGGCCGGTGTCTTGATGCGGAATTCGGAGACAATCGGACGGTGGTCTGAAGCGGTCTTGGCTTCGAGAACCCGGGTCCGTCCGTTGGACCAGTATAATGGAGCGGCTGTGGCTTTCCACACCGCAATATAGTCAATGGTCTGGGTCGGTTCGTCGGCCGGGAAGGTCGGTTTCTTGGGGTTGCTCACCAGAGTGAAATCTTTCATCAGTTGCTGTATCTCCGGACTGTCGGGTGTGGCGTTCAAGTCACCGGCCAGAATCAGCGGCTTTTCTTTCAGTGTGGGAACCACCTGACGGATTTTTTCCAGAGAAGCCATCCGGTCTTCGGCAGTCAGCGACCAGTGGGCGCAGGCCAGATAGAAAGAGTTGAATTCCGCAATGAGCAGCGTGCGTGCTTCTTCGCGTCCTGGCATCGGAATGCGCAGCGTGCTCAGCGGGCGCTCGCGGCAGAGTAGTCCGACTCCGTAGCCACCGCCTCCGAGGGGGATGGCCTGACTGAATACGGGGTACATCCGGGTGCGCCAGGCCAGTTCGCCCAGCACATAGCGTCCGTTGCTGCGGCTGGTGGCACTGTCTACTTCCTGCACGGCCACAAAATCGGCTCCGCAACGGATAATCTCGTCAGCCGTACGCTGATAGTCCGTGCGGTTGTCCATTCCTTTTCCATTGCGGATATTGTAGGTCATGAAACGGAAAGAGGTTTCCTTGAATTCAGGGTACAAAGGTGACTGGGGATGAGCGGCTGCCGGAACAGCGCTTCCCGGAAAGACATATCGTGCCGCTACCGGTGCGGAAAAGCTGCCGGCCAGGGCCATCAGGATAAGTCCTTTAGAAAAAGTGTATTTCATCATGACTGTTTTTGTTTTTATAGATTTGGTATATTAGGTTTCTGCAAAGATATGGAAAAGGAAAAAGAACCGGAAAGAAAATGAGCGAAAGATTGTTCTTTCTTGATTTTGCGCAATACGCACAGAGCGGCTCCGTCCGTGGGAAAAGGGATTATCTGGGGTTAAGCTCTGCTAAAAGTATTTATGTAAGTTGAATTTTGGTTAATCTTCGGGGAAAAGTAATTGCCTTTGTTTTAAGTTTTCTACTTTTATTCCCGATTAACTCAATTACCAATTACCTAAATAAATTATCACTTAAAGCTTATGAAACATAAGTACCTGTCCACATTACTGTGTATGGCCGCGATGACAACGGCCGACTCCTTATCAGCCCAGGTGCTGGTAAACTATGAAAAGTATCCCGATTATTCTTCACTGCTCAAGCCCGATCCTACTTTAGGAATTGAGCGCAGTGCCGTGAGCCGTGCCAAGGCGGCACAGACTCGTCCGGCCCGGGTGAACAATGCGGAGACTCCGTATTTCCCGCCGGTGTTTAATCAGGATGGCGGTTCGTGCGGTTCAGCTTCGCGTATCGGCTATATGTTCAATTACGAAATCAATGCTTTCCGGGGAGCGGATGGCTCGCTCGAAGAGAATCAGTATCCGACGCATTTCACCTGGCTGCTGACCAATTCCAACTCCGGTAAGGAAGGAATGGCTGCTGCCAACGGTATTCCGAATGTGCCGGTTTATGGCGGAAGAACCTATTCGCGCCTGTTCGGTAATCAGGATACTTCGGATCCCGATTTCGGATGGATGCAGGGATATGACAAATGGTATGCTGCCATGTGTAACCGTATCAGCCGCAACGCAAACTTCCCGATGAGCGTGCAGACCGAAGAGGGCCGTGAGGCGGTGAAAAACTGGATTTGGAATCATAACGGAGACACGGATTTCAAGGCCGGAGGTATTTGCGGTATTGGTGTGGCCAGCGGCGGTAACTGGCAGCGCATCCCGCAGACAGAGGCTAACGACGAGGCCGGTGTTACCAACCAGTATTATGTGCAGAACTGGGGTAAGTCGGTCGACCATGCCTTGACCATCGTAGGTTATGACGACCGCATCGAGTTCGATTTGGACGGCAACGGCATTGCCGGCGAAAAAGACAAGGATGAGGTGGGAGCCTGGATCGTGGTCAACTCCTGGGGTAACCAGTGGTGTAACAAGGGATTCATTTATTGCCCTTACAAGAATGCGGTACCTTGGGACGGATCAAACGATTATTACTATCCTGAAGTATATCATGTAAGAAAGAATTATCGCCCGTTCCGTACTTTTAAAATAAAGATGGAGTACAGCAAGCGAAGCGAAATCTGTATCAGTGGCGGTATATCAGCCGATGTAAACGCCAGCACTCCTGAACGGCTGGTACAGTTTGAGCATTTCAAATATGCGGGCGACGGTGACGGCAATGGCGTGGATGCCGAAGTGCCGATGCTGGGACGCTGGGCCGACGGCATGCACTACGAACCGATGGAGTTCGGCTATGACATGACCGATTTGTCTGCTTCTTTCGATACCCGCAAGCCGTTGAAGTATTTTCTGATTATTGATTCCAAGGCTTCAGCCAGCGGTTCCGGAAAAGTACACGCCTGCTCGCTGATTGACTATGAATTTGAAAAGAACGGTATTGAGTTCCCGTTCGATATCAAGGCCGACGGTGTGAAGGTGGAGACCAAGGGCAACCGTACCATCATTTCGGTGGTGGTTCCGGGCGAACCGTTGAATGCACCGCGTAACCTGATGCTGCGTAACGGACAGTTGTCTTGGAATGCTCCGGCTGCATCTCCTTACGAACTGAAAGGCTATAAGGTATATTGCAACGGCAGCGAAGTGGCAACTCTGGAAGCCGGTGCTCTCTCTTATCAGACCGAAAGCAATGGAAACTATGAGGTTGCCGCACAGTATCTGCTGAATGATGAGGAGGCATTGTCTACTCGTGTCGGACAACCGGTAACTGACTTTGCCGGTGTGGTTCCGGAAACCAACAAGGTTCGTTCTTTCTCGGCCTCCGGTTTTGAGATTGTCGACCTGCTGAAGGAGAAACTGGATCAGGCTACCATGGAATTCTGGATTAAGCCGACCACCGTATCGAACTGGAACCAGCAGATGGGTCCGGGTTGGGGTAACTTCCTGTTGCATACCACATCGGCCGGAGAGCTGGTGGTAGGATGGGATACCGGTAACCGTATTACCTCAAAGGCAGGCTGTCTGCAACCGGGAAAATGGGCGCATGTGGCTGTCGTGATCGACAAGAGTTCTATGACTGCATACGTCAATGGCGAACAGGTAGGCAGTCTGTTCTCTTCTTATTCCGGTATCGGAGGCTTCGGCTCTCTCATGGTAGGTGCCGAATCATCCAACGGACTGAATGCACAGATGGACGAATTCCGCATGTGGAATTATGCACGTACACAAACCCAGATTCAGGGTTATATGTATACCGAGTTGAAGAATCCTCAGGAAACCGGTGGCCTTTTGACCGAAATCCGCATGGATGATGCCGAAGGGCTGACCGATGCAACCGGACATTATACCATCCGTACGTTTGGTACTCAGGAGCAGCGGGAAGACAATACGCTCTTTAATGACAAGCGTTTGCCTTTGGCCAGCTTCACCGTTTCTGATGGTCCTTATTATGTAGGTTCGGCTGTTCAGATTGAAGATACTTCCAAGGGTGGTATCGTATCCTGGAAATGGGATGTTACCGGCGCCGAAGAAAAGACATTGGAAACTGAGAACCCGGTATTGTTGTTTACGGAAGCCGGTCAGCAGACCATTGCCCTGACGGTTACCGATGCGATGGGAAGAGTACGGACCACTCAGAAGAGTATTACCGTTCAGGAGATGCCGGCACCGGAAGCACGTTTCAAACTGAGTGCCGAGAGCATACCGGCCGGTACGGCTGTGAGCCTTATTAACGAATCTGAGGGTGGCGACGGCTGTAAATATACGTGGAGCATGCCGGGAGCACAGACCGAAACGGCTCACACTCGCAATGCTTCAGCTGCTTATCTGGAGGCCGGAGATTATGAAGTGACTCTGACCGTGACGAATGCTGCCGGCAGCAGTACACTGACTCAGACCGTACACGTGGAGGAAGTGGCTCCACAGATTGATTTCAACATCAACCCGCAGATTGTCATCAAAGGGGAACAGGTGAACCTCGAAGACCGAAGCCTGCATCATCCTACCTTCTGGAAATGGGAGATTGAAAACGATGCACACTGCATCTTGGTACACGACCAGAACCAGGCTATTGAGATGAAGTATCCGGGTATCTACAAAGCCCGTCTCACAGCATACAACGAGCAGGGAGGAAACGTTCAGGAAAAGGAACGCGCCGTAATCGTTTGCAATGCCGACGGACAGACCGGATTGAACTTCGGTGGCGGCAACGAATATGTGCAGCTTCAGAAAGATCCGATTGCAGCCGATGCCAAGAACTTCACAATCGACTGGTGGATGTATGCCAAGAGCAACAGTGCCCGTGCACACAGAATCGGAAATGACGAGAAGGGTGTGCTGATCGAAACAGCTGCTGACGGTACGCTTTCCGTAACTATCAACAATCAAAAGGTATCTTCACCGTCAGGAACCGTGACAACGGGCCAGTGGCATCATTATGCCGTTGTGTTCAAGATGGGCAGCGTCTATATCTATAAGGATGCTCAATTGCTTACGGCAACCAGCGTGACGGGATATAAGTACGAAGGCTCCGAGGCGCCGTTCTGCCTGAGTGGTCAAGATGCGCCGATGAATGCCGTTATCGATGAGTTCCGCGTTTGGAACTCTGCACTGACAGACGAGAAGATTCTGGAATATGCCAATAACGTGATTGCCGATGTGCCGGCTGCCATGCAGAACGACGGACTGAGTGTTTACTATCAGTTTAACCAGAACTCTGGTGACGTGCAGGATGCAACAACCAATGCCAACACCGGTACCCGTGTGAACTTTGGTCCTTCCGGCGACTCTTGGAGCGCATCAAAGGGAATCTTCTGTCTGGCTACCTTGAAGCGTATTGACTGCACCGATCAGTATCTGACCAATTATCTCATGCCGTTCCGCAGTACCAGCAAGACGGTCAACCCGATGAACTCATCCCGTTTCGTGGAACTGGAGCAGGGAACTGCGCAGTCTGCCTGGAAATTGGAGAACTCAGTGAGCGGTCTTCGTGTGACTACTGGTTTCCATGTGGATAAGAATAAGGCTTCGGCCATGACATTGACTACTTCATGGGACGGTTTCGCCGAAGTGATTAAAGACCACAAGGCTTATCAGACTGTGACTTTGCCGGCAGGTTATTACGTATTGGGCGTAGAAGGATATCAGGAATTTGCAGCCAGTGGTTCTTATCTGGTAGCAGCCAATGGCAAGGGACTTCCGAATACAGAGAATGTTTCCCGCAATTCTATTGCCTATGCACCGCTGGCCGATCAGGAATTGGGCTTTGTCGTGAGTGACCAGGATCAGGAAGTGTCTTTGGGTATTCTGGCCAATATGAGTGGTAAGAGCTGTCTGACTCTCAAGCGCGTTTATCTGGAGAAGAAAGTATTCGAAGAGTACGGCACTCCGACAACCGATATCGAAAGCAGCGAGACAGCAACGGCAGAACCTCGTTTGCAGATTGTTGTTCACAACGGCTCTCTGGATATCACTTCTGATGTCATGCAGCGGGTACGCGTCGTTTCCGTTTCCGGTCTGACTTGCTTCGACCGCGATGTTCAGGGAACAGTGCGCCTGTCTTTGGCAAAAGGCATTTATATTGTCAATGGAAAGAAAGTAATGGTATTCTGATGCTGTTGCTTTTCTCCGACTGGGATTAAGGCTTTGCCCTCATCCACATAGAGTAATCGCATTCTGCTCTGTAATGGGGCAGAATGCGATTTTTTTCTTGTATTTTCAGTTCTCTTTCTATGAAAAAGGACACAATTGTTGCAAATGTTTTTTGAAAAAATTAGATTTGCATACTATATATCCAAAAAACGAACAAAACATGAAACGCACTTTTTTATTACTCCTTGCCGTGTTGCCCGGCCTCAGTTGGGCCAAACCGCTGTTTGAGCAGGGAAAGAAATACCGCTTTCTGTGTGCTTTCTGGCAGCAGGGAAGCGTGGTGGACGGCCCGGCCATAGGCCAGAGTACACCTGTATATTATGATATCCATGATGAAAACTCAGAAGCCGGATACTGGTATGTAACCGAGACTTCGAACGGACAGTTTACGATTCAGAGCGTTACGTCGCAGAAGTATCTTACTTATGACGGAGAGCGTACGGATACAAAGCGCTATGTGGATTTGACGGCCGAACCGAATGGGAATGCTTCTCTCTGGACTTTTGACCTGGAAGGTGATTATTACATTATCCGGAATGTGCAGGATAAATCTCAGGTTCTGGATGCCCGAAAGGATTCTTACATAGTGGGCACCTATCAGCAGTATGCCACTGCCGGCGATAACGAACGTTTTAAGGCTCTGGACGAGGACGGAAAACCGGTGTTTGATCTGGATGAGGACGGCCAGTATGATATTACCCAGTTGGTGGATTCTATTGTGATAAACGGAAAACGTGCTGTATTTGATGCCGGCGGAAATTGTTATCTTCAGACCGTTTCGGAGAAATTCCGCGAACAAACGGATTATGAGGTAACCTGTTCTGCCTACCCGAAGGATGCGGAAAATATGGAAGTACGTGTCGGTGACCAGCCGTTATCCGGAACATTCCGTTTTGAGAACTATCAGAACGGAACCCATTTCCCGGTTACGGTATATAACCGCCAGACCGGTGAGACTGTGGCTCAGGCAGAACTTACGTTTACTTTCCTGCCTGTGGTTGAGTTTACCGGTGCGGGATTCAATAAAGTGGAGTATGTTCCCGGAACCATTCGCGTGACAGATCCCGATACCGAAGGGGCAGATCCTTTGTATCAGGCCAAGTTCCGTTATCGCGGTGCCACGGCTTCGGGTATGAACAAGAAGGCGTATGCCGTGAAAATCACGGACGAGGCTGGTGAGTCGCTGGATGCCAGTTTCTTTGGATTGCGTGAAGACAACAACTGGATTCTCGATGCAATGGCTGTGGATCCGGGACGCATGCGTAACCGCGTATCTACAGACCTTTGGAATGACTTCTCCATGCCGCCGTATCATTTTGCAGATGAGCCGGAGGCGCACAATGGAACAAGAGGCCGCTTTGTGGAGACTTTCCTGAACGGCAAGTATAACGGTCTGTATTGCATGACCGAGAAACTGGATCGCAAGCAGCTGAAGCTGAAGAAAATCAAGGAGAGTACGGTTGCCGGTGAGCCGGCAACGATTCGTGGCGCCTTGTATAAGTCCGACCAATGGAGCTATTCTGTGTTTATGGGACACGACCAGAACAGTCGGTATTATCCGATGACTCCAGTGTCTTCTTACAATAATAATAGTGATACGTGGGACAGCTGGGAAATGCAATATCCCGATCTGGGAGACGGAGAACCGATAGATTGGGGACCGTTGTCCAAAGGCATCAATGTGGTGGCTGCCGCTTCCAAACAGACTTTCCTAGCTCAGGTTGGCGAACAGTTTGATTTGCCCGTTTTCCTGGACTATTATCTGTTCATCGAACTGATGCTGGCAACCGATAATCACGGCAAGAATATGTTCCTGCACCACTATAATGTTCAGGATTCCAAAATGATGAGTATGTCTCCCTGGGATTTGGACGGAACGTGGGGACGCCGGTGGGATGGCAGTGACTTTACCCGAAATTATGCCACAACCGATTTCATCACTTATCTGTGGGCGCATGAACACGGTGAGCACACGCTCTACAAGCGCCTGATGGAGTATGACTATGACAATTGGAATGAGCAGCTTGCCGGTCGCTATGCAGCCTTGCGTGCTACTTATTTTGATGAAGAAAGTCTGTATCAGCGTTTCGAGAAATATGTAAGACTGTTCCAGGCCAGTGGAGCAGACGACCGTGAGATGGACTGCTGGAACGGCAGCAACGGAATTTATCTGGACTTTGATTCTGAACTGGAATATCTGAAGGATTGGATTCACCGCCGTATTGCCTATCTGGACAGACGCTATCATTATGACCCGACTACAACAGGCATCACTCAGCCGGATGAGACGGAGCAAGTTGCCGTTACCGGTGGTGACGGATATATCCTGATACGAAGCAATGAGGCGCAGACGGTTCCGGTATATAATATTTCCGGTGTCCGCATCCAGAATGCCTCTGTGCGTGCCGGAGTGAACCGTATTCCGGTTTCTGTTCCGGGTATCTATCTGGTTCAGGGACAGAAAGTCGTTGTGCGTTAAGTCTGGGATTTTATAGAATAAACCCTAAAAGAGTCGTATTCTTACTCCGATATGGAGTTGGATACGACTCTTTTAGGGTTTATTGTTGCCCACTGTGCTGTTTTTCTGGGGCAATGAAATATTATTGGATTCTCCGTTTGTTTAATCCGGGGCATCGGTTTCCTTTTCTTCATCCTGACGCAGCAGAGCCATATATTCCTCATAGGAAATGTGTCTGCCGCCCATGCTTTTCAGATGAGGCGTTTCAAACTGGCAATCAATTAATGTGCCCCCGTGGCTGTCGAGAAACTGAGCCAATCGGATGAGTGCCAGCTTGGAAGCACTCGGGACCAGAGAGAACATGCTCTCGCCAAAGAAACATTTTCCGATGCACACCCCGTAGAGACCACCCACCAGTCGGTCGCCTTCCCACACTTCTACGCTTGCCGCCAGATTCTGCTCGAACAGACGGGTGTAGGCTTCCATCATTTCCGGTCCGAGCCATGCCCCTTCTTCCTGCATGCGCAACTCGCCGCAGTGGTGGATCACCTCTTCAAACGCCTCGTTGAAGCTCACCCGATAGCAACCTTTATTCATCAGATTGCGCATGGAGTGGGAGATATGAATCTCGCTCGGGAAGATCACAAAGCGGTCCATCGGGCACCACCATTGGATCATCCCGTCGCGGAACGCATACCACGGGAAGATGCCGTAGGAGTAAGCCAGCAGCAGACGGTCTACCGAGAGGTCACCGCCCACAGCGAGCAGTCCGTCCGGATCACCCAGCTTCGGGTCCGGGAAACCGATTTCATCAGTCAGTTGGAATACCATATCTTTTATTCTTGTTTGGATTTTTGGTCTTGTTTCTTTTGCTTGGAAGTCGCCTTTTTCTTTTTCTCAGGGGATGCCGTTTCCTTTTCAGACGGCATCTTTTTTGAAGCGGTTTGCGCTTCTGTTGTCCGGGCGTGCAACGGAGTTTCCTCTTTATTCGGAGAGTGCTTTCTGGAAGTCGGTACCTTTGTTGTCCGGCTGGGCTGCAGCGTTTCTTCTGTAGCCTTGGTTTTCGCTTTACGCGGCTTCTTTTCTGTTACCGCTTGCAGCTCCTTAACAGAAAGCTGCAAGGCTCCTTCTGCCAGATCAATGACCGCCGTGCTTCCTGCTTTCAGCTTTCCGCTAATCAGAGCTCGCATGAGCAACGGTTTGAGGTGACGGCCGATGACACGGTCCATCTCGCGTGCTCCGTATTCGCGGGTCATACTCTGCGACAAGAGCCAGCCGTGTGCGGCATCGGTTACGGTCATCTCCACACCTTTGCCTTTCAGTTTCGTGTTCAGTTCACCCAGTTTCTTGTTCAGGATGCTGTGCGCCATCTCCTCGTTCATATCGTGGAAAATGATGGTGCCCGACAGACGGTTCAGAAACTCCGGCTTGAAGGTCCGCTTTACTTGTTTCATCATCGCTTCGCCCGCTTCGACTACGCGTCCGAAACCTACCGAAGCCTGATGCGCATACTGAGCACCGGCATTCGAAGTCATGAGCAGAATCAGATGGCGGCAGTCCGACTTCCGTCCCTTGTTGTCTGTCAGCACGGCATAGTCCATCACCTGCAACAGAATGTTGAAGATGTCCGGATGCGCCTTCTCGATCTCATCGAGCAGCAGCACACAGTTTGGTGTTTTGCGGATGGCATCGGTGAGCAGTCCGCCGTCGTCGTAGCCCACATAACCTGCCGGCGAACCGATCAGTTTGGCCACGGTATGCTTTTCCGTATATTCACTCATATCGAAGCGCACGAGTGGCAGATGCAGTTCGTCGGCCAGCACCCGGGCCACCTCTGTTTTACCCACACCGGTCGGTCCCACGAAAAGCAGACTCGCAATCGGTTTGTTCTCGTCGGTCAGTCCTGCTTTGGCCAGCTGTACCGCTTCGGCTACAGCCTGCACGGCCTCCTGTTGTCCGAAGATGCGCTGCGCCATCCGTTCCGGCAGATGCATCAGCTCTTCGGCTCCTTCTTCCTGCACCGTCAGGTTGTCCACCTTACAGATCCGTGCCAGAATCTCCTGAATCAGCTCCCGGTCCACACGGCGCGAACCGTCGGCAGCCGGATGCATTTCTCGGTAAGCACCCGCCTCGTCAATGAGATCGATGGCTTTGTCCGGCAAGAAGCGGTCGTTGATAAAGCGGGCACTGGTCTGCACGGCATAAGCCACGACACCCTCGTCGTACGTCACTCCGTGGAAATCTTCATACCGTTTCTTCAGTCCCTCCACAATAGCTGTGGCCTCTTCCACGCTCGGTTCGGCAATGTCAATCTGCTGAAAGCGGCGCATCAGTCCCTTGCTCTTGGCCAGATAGCGGTTATATTCCTCATAGGTGGTGGCTCCCATAAAGCGGATTTCCCCTGTTTCCATATATGGTTTCAACAGGTTGGACGCATCGAGCGAACCCTCATTCGAGCTGCCCGCACCCACCAGATTATGAAATTCGTCGATATACACAATGGCATTGCCTTCCTTACGAAGTCCCTCCATCACGTTCTTCAACCGCTTCTCAAATTCGCCACGATACTGCGTTCCGGCCACCATACCCCCCAGATCCAGTTCGTAAATCCGGTTTCCGATGAGGCGTTCCGGCACCTGGCCGCTTTCGATGCGGGCAGCCAGTCCATAGGCCAGGGCTGTCTTTCCCACACCCGGTTCGCCCACGTGCAGCGGGTTGTTCTTGTCCTTGCGGCAGAGCACCCGGATGGTGCGCTCCATTTCCTCTTCGCGACCGATGAGCGGATTATGCTGCTCCACCAGGTCGTTCAGGCACACCACCATGCGGCGCCACGGCTCCGCTTCTGGCGTTTCCTCGTCCGGATAATCCCCTTCCGGCGCGGCGTCCGGCAGTTTCATATCCTTGATGGCCGCATATTCCGTGACCAGTTCGCTGAGGAACTCCGTTTTCTGTCCGTTGATGCACCGTTGCAGCAGATAATTGGCCTGCGAATCCTCGAGTGCCAAAAGTCCTTGTACCAGATGCGGTATGTCTATCGTGTCCTGATCGGCATGCTCGGCCATGAGGCAAGCCATCTGAATCAGCTGGGTGGTCTGGACGGAAACTTCCAGTTCATAGGATACATCCTCCGGTATCTGTTCCATTTTATGATCCAGATAGTCATACAGAGCCGCCGACAGTTCTTCGGGGTCGGCCCCTACATCATCGAGTGCCATCATAAAGCCCTGCTGCACCAGGATGCCCACCAGAATATGTTCCGGAGTGATGTATTCGTGGCGCATCGATTCCGCCAGATCGCGGGCCCGGTTCAGTGCCTTCTGGCAATAATAAGTCTGTTTCATGTCGTTTAAAGTTCTTCGTCCTCGGGTAAAACACTCAGGCGCAGCGGAAATCCTTCGCGGCGCGCCATGTCTGTAGCCTTTTGCACCTTGGTGCGTGCCATGTCGTAGGAATAGATGCCCACCACGGCTGCACCCTTCTGATGCACAAACAGCATGAGCTGTTCCGATTCGGCTTCCGATTTATAGAACACCGTCTTGAGTACCAGCACCACGAAGTCCATGGTCGTAAAGTCATCATTGTGAATCACCACCTTGAAGCGCCGCGGCTCCCTCAGGTCCACACGCTCTTTTTCCTGCGAGCTGTTTTGTTGCTGTTCCATATTTGTTGTTCTGTTTTTTATAAAACCATTAACTGTTTTAAAAATCCGGTATCTTTGTTTCTGCTTCTTTTGAAGTCCTTCCCATTCTTTTCGGTTTACAGAAGAGCCTCCCGAAGGACTGTAAAAACAGCTTCCTGTTTCTTTTTGAAGAAGCTTTGAAACGCCTTGAAGCTTTCTTGAAAATTTTTGAGGAACCCGAAACCATTGAAGCATTCCCGGCACCTTTTAAAAGCCTTTTAAATGCTTTTTAAATTTTGCAGGAGAATGGCCCAACGTGTCGCTTCCAATCGGTCAGCAACTCGGCAGGTCCATCTTTTCGAACTTATATCCCAAGCGCTTCAGCTCCAGTGCGGCACCGATGCGATACATGGTCTTTGAAGCCGTGGCAAATACGTGATAAGCCAGCGGGCTCTGCGGTTCGATCTGTTCGCGACGGATCATGTCCACACATTTCTGGGCGCAACTGCGTACCATGCGTTCCAGTATGGCAGCCTCTTCGCTGTCGAGCGCGATGCCCAGCAGATCACGCACGATAAACTCGTCCATATCATCGAAGCCCTGCTCTCCGTAGAACGCCTGATAAGGAGCCTTTGATGTCGTATTCCAGTCGGCATCCCAACCATAGGCAATGGCCATGCCCAGGTAAGCCGCCCAGGCCACCGAAACGGTAGGGTACTGCTGTACCTGTCCCACAGCGTCTGCCAGATATTCCGGGCCCAGTTTCTTCCAGTGTTCGTCTATATCGTCCGTAGCCAGCAAGGTGCCGTCGAGCATCTTACAGGTGGTACACAATTTCAGCAATTCGTTTTGCAGCTTCTGTTCGAAAGCTGCCAGATAGTCTTTATATTCCATGTGTGTCAAATGAAAATGATTTTCCTGCAAAGCTATAAAAAAAGCCGGAAAAATCCGGCTTTCTTACAGGGAATCTTCAGTTACAGATGGTGATGCTTCCCGTTTATCAGACAGCAGATTCTTCCGTCTGGATGATAGCTTCAGTCAATGCGGTAAACGGGACCTCCGGCTGTGTGCTGCTCCTCCAGCTTCAGGAATTCCGGGAAGAGGATGTTGTTCTCCAGATGAATGTGCTCGAAGAGCGCATCGACAAATGCCTCCAGTTCCTGCATCATCAGGCGGTAGGACGCACAACCGTCTGCCGGTGTCGTGAAGTTGTCCGTCAGACTGCGGATGTGCAGATAACGGTCGCCCTCATGCTCATGCTCCAGATGCATCACCCGAATGGGGTTGGCAATGCTGCCGCAGTGCATCGGCTCCAGCATGCGTCCTTCGGCCGAAGCCTCGAACAGCTCATAGAGATAAGGGAAGAGCACCTGTTCCTCCTTTTGGAGATGCGCTTCCAGATCGGTGAGTGATTCCTCGATCAGTTGTTGCAACTCCAGCAGTTCCGGATGGGCACTGCCATGCACCTGAGCCACCTTGCGGACCAGCTCCAGCAACTGCGGACCACGTGTGCGGATGCCGCGATGATGAATCTTCAGAATATAGTCCATCAGCAGGTCGAGCGGCCATGAAGCAAAGGGGATGCTTCTGCCTTCGTGCGGCATGGTGTGCAACTGCTCCAGACTGCGGACCACCTCATCGGCATCTGCCTGCTGACGGCGGCAGGCTGTGGCCAGATCATCCTGCCCGTGGCAGCAGAAATCCAGACCGAACTGTTTGAACACTCTTGTTGTATTGAAATCGCGTGCCACCAGAGTTCCGATGGGCGTACGCAGCAAATCTTCTTTATTTGTCATTTTCGTTTTTCTTTTATTAAGTTCTTGAATGGAGGTTGCACGATAACAACCGTACTTCTTTATTTCTTGGATCAAAAGGCTTTCACTACCTTTTGAAAATCTTTTGAGCCATTTCGGGTTTTGCAGGAGCTTTTGCGACCTTTCTGAAAGTCTTGAATGTTCCGGAATGAGTCGTGGCTCCTTGAGTTGATTCAGAAGTATTTTTGAATGCTTCCGGACCTTCTCAGAAGTTTCTTTGAAATCATCAGTGTCCCTTTTGAATCCTTCTGATCTTTTTGCGAATCTTTTTTGAAGGTTTTTCAAAGAATACTTTTTACACTGCTCAGCAAGTCAATCCGAACGCTTTCAAATCCTCGTCCACCGTGTTGATGCCACCGATGCCGAACTGCTCTACGAGCACCTGAGCCACATTGGGCGAAAGGAAGGCCGGCAGGGTAGGCCCCAGATGAATGTGCTTCACACCCAGATGCAGCAGTGCCAACAGAACGATGACCGCCTTCTGCTCATACCATGCGATGTTGTAGACGATGGGCAGTTCGTTGATGTCCTCCAGAGCGAATACCTCCTTCAGCTTGAGCGCGATGACCGCCAGCGAGTAACTGTCGTTGCACTGTCCGGCATCGAGCACGCGCGGGATGCCTCCGATATTTCCCAAATCCAGCTTGTTGTACTTGTATTTGGCGCATCCGGCTGTCAGAATGACACAATCCTGCGGCAAGGCACGTGCAAAGTCCGTGTAATAATTGCGGCTCTTCATGCGTCCGTCACAGCCCGCCATCACCACAAACTTACGGATGGCTCCGCTCTTGACCGCCTCGACCACCTTGTCGGCCAGTTGCAGCACCTGGTTGTGCGCAAAGCCGCCCACAATGCTTCCGGTTTCAATCTGAGTCGGCGACGGACAGCTTTTGGCCAGAGCAATCACCTCGGAGAAGTCCTTCCGTCCGTCGGCATCCTCCGTCAGATGGCGGCAACCCGGATAACCGGTGGCGTTGGCCGTGAAAATCTTGTCGCGATAAGGCGCATCGGCTGCAGGCGGTACGATACAGTTGGTGGTGAAGACAATCGGACCGTTAAAGGTGGCAAACTCCTCGCGCTGCTTCCACCACGCATTGCCATAGTTGCCCGCAAAGTGAGCATATTTCTTGAATGCCGGATAATAATGAGCCGGCAGCATTTCGCCGTGCGTGTAGACATCCACCCCCGTACCCTCGGTCTGGCGCAACAGTTCCTCCAGATCGTGCAAATCATGCCCGCTGATCAGAATACCCGGGTTCTGGCGCACTCCGATGTTCACTTCCGTAATCTCCGGATGACCGTACGACTCCGTATGCGCCCGGTCGAGCAATGCCATCACCTGTACGCCCACAGCACCTGTTTCCAGTGCCAGCGCCGTCAGTTCGGCCACGGAAAGATTCCCCACGGTGGTTTGGTTGAGTGCCCGTTGCAGGAACGCATGAATGCTCTCGTCCTCATATCCCAAACGGATGGCATGGTCGTGATAGGCAGCCATTCCCTTCAGTCCGTAAAGCACCAGTTCCTTGAGCGACCGCTTGTCGGGGTCTGTCTCGCTGGTGACTCCCACGGTTGTCGCTTTTGCTTTCAGTTCCTCGTCCGACGCACCGTGCCAGGTGAGTACATCCGCTTGCGGCAGAGACACACCCGCTTTCGTCGCCTGCTGTACCAGACTGTCGCGCATCAGCAAGCCCCGCTGTACCCGTTGCCAGATGGAAGCCTCATCAAAGTTGGCATTTGTGATGGTGGAAAACAATGCGTCCGTCACGAAACGGTTCACGTCCTTATCCACCGGCTGACCGTTTGTGCGCAGCGCATCCGCTGCTACACTGACACCCTTCACCACATAAAGCAGCAAGTCCATAGCCGCCGAGGTCGGTGCCGTCTTTCCGCAAACACCTTTTAAAATACATCCTTTTCCCTGAGCCGCTTCCTGACACTGGAAGCAAAACATTTTCTGTTCCATAATAATCTATCGTTTTTTAATTGTTGTTATCTTTATCGTTTATCTGGTCCGGTCTGTGTTGTTGTGATGGAAAAATCACTATTTTTATACCGCCATTACGCCCATTGCTTGGAGTTCCGTGGAATTCCGATTCCGGATGATGCTTCCCGAACCATCGTTGTCTGCTTGTGCCGGTGATAAGGCATTGCTTCCGGCAACTGTTTTCGGCGCAAATATAGTCGCCGTTTTCAAAGTGGCGCGTAATCTATGTTACACCCCATAATAATGAAAGTTAAACTATGCCTACATTCTATGATTTATACGATTTTTCGCTTTTTGCCGAGTCCGACCGCAACCGCATAGACCGTTTGCTTCAGCAATCGGCCAACCGCATCCGGACCTATCACGAAGGCGACTTGATAGCCTTGCAAGGCGATCCCTGCCGTTCGCTGATGCTACTTTGTTCGGGCAGTGTCTCAGCCCGCATGACGCACGATGAAGGAAAGGAAATCGTAATCGAAACGCTGCATGCTCCCGAGATTCTGGCTCCTGCCTTTCTGTACGGTTCCGAGAATCGTTTTCCGGTGACGCTCATTGCCGCGACCGACTGCCGGGTGTGGTTCATCTCCCGTGAAGTGTTTCTGGAGATGATGGAAGCCGACCGCACCGTGCTGCGCCGTTTTCTGGAAAACATATCCGACCGCAGTGTATTTCTCAGTCGCAAGCTGAATGAGTTCGCTTTGCAGAGTCTGCCCACCCGCATCCTGAGTTATCTGAAAACACACGGCTGCATCCAGAATATTCAGGAGGTGGCTTTCATTATGGGAGTGGCGCGCCCGTCGCTCTCGCGTGCCCTTTCCCTGTTGGTGGAGCAGGGGCGGGTGCGGAAAGAGTCTGGCGGTTATGTGGCTGCCGATCACGAAGGCTGATTCGGTTTGTCAAAATGTCATTTTGCTATTTTCAGTGCGCGAGACTGCGAAATATGCAGAGGAGGGAACAAGCGGTTGGTGAAAGCGGGAGTTTGAGAAACGTGAAATAGGTATAATAGGCTGATTAGTAGAATGTAATATGCTGATTTAGTATTCCGAGAAAACCATCAAATAGAAAATAACAAGTGTATATTTTGTAAAAATAAAATTCTTCTTGATGATTGGAACACTTGATCAGGAGGAATTTAATGGAACAACAGGGCATTTTCTGGGAATCACTGTGCTGCTTCTGTAGAACTGCCATGGCGGTTTGGTGCATAAAACCGTTGTATTTTGCATAAATATCCGTGTTTTTCTGCATGTTATCTGTATAAAAATGCGGAATTGTCTGCTGGATGAAGGATTTTGAGGAAGTGGGTGGTAAGAGAAATGGGGTTTTTGATTTTAAAAGATACATAAATCTTGAGTTTCTGGTTGCATAGTGATATTTTGTTTCTATAATTCATACAGCATGATATTTGTTTCCCAGTAGGATTTTCAATTTAAGGCGATGTTAAATAATGATAATGTTCTTTTTATCAGTCTTTGTGAATAGTTTCTGTCAATGAAATTTATGATATATTTGTTTTTGACACATTATGAGAAATAAACTTAAATCAAGAATAATATGACAAACAAACAAATATATTTTGAGAACTTCGATAAAGTAGAAAATCTATCTTATCTTCCTTTGGAGAAGAAATATCTAAGAGTACAGTTTATCAAAACAATATTGTCTTATCTTGTTTTGATGGGACTCGTACTGTTGCTTCTATTGGCTGAAGGTCTTGACCATCGTTTGATGATAACTGTTTGCATTGAATTTGTCCTTTTGGTTGTATTATCTGTAAATCTCCTACTATTGCCTAAGATTTTTGCAAACAAAGGATTTGCTATTCGCGAACATGACATCACATATCGTTCAGGAATTATATTCCTGTCGGTTACTTCTATTCCTTTCTGCAAAATACAACAAGTCAGCATACGCCAGAATCCGCTTTCTCGTATATTCGGACTTTATGTTATTGATATCGTAAACGGTGCACAGTTACTTTCTGAAATAAGTATTCCCGGACTTACAGAAGAAAGAGCAAGTGAGATTAAAGCAATTATAATAGAACGTATGAAATATGAAAATAAATGATTTTTCTGTTCCACGCCGAATGAGTAAAAGTGCTTTTGTAATTCTGTTCATGAAGGCCCTGCAGAGTTATATGAGTCTTTTCTTGATATTGGTCGTTTTCAAATTTTTCGGTTCTTTGCGTGAGAACTCTTTTATGGAGAACATAATGATGCTACTGTTTTATGTGGCAGGGTTCTTGGTCTTGGCTTTGGTTACGTCTTTTCTCAACTTTTACTTCAAGAAATATTATGTAAAAGATCATAATCTGGTTTTTATTCATGGCGTGATTCATCAGGAAAGGACGAGTGTTCCATTGAATAAAATACATTCATTACGTACTAAAAGTGGTTTCATTTATCGTTTGTTTGATATGAAAGGTGTATCGTTTGATACGCTTGCTTCCAAAACAGAAGAAATAGAATTCATTCTTAATGATGAAGATTGGAATGCTTTGTTAGATTGCGTGAAAATTCAGGAGAAAAGCACAATTGAAGAACCAGATGACGAAACTACCGGGCAAAAAACGTGTTCCAATGCTGCAATTAAAAAATTGGAAGTCAGTAATCAGAATCTGATTAAAGGAGCTTTATGCCAGAATCATTTTAAAGGTATGGTTATATTGTTTAGTGCATTTGCTGCTTTTTATAATCAGATAACAGCGGTTAATGAGAAAGCTACAGAATATTTCATTGATTATGTGGGTACGCAGTCTGGCTCTTTTATATGGTCTATACCTTCTGTTCTTGTGGCAGTTGTAATTTTATACGTTGTAATGTTATTTTTCTGGTTGGGAACAGTATTCCTGCATTATTATAATATGGATATACAGATTAGCGAAAAACAACTTTTTTTTGAGAGCGGGTTGATTTCGCGAAATAGTAGCAGGTTTTCCTTTGACAAAGTATGTACTCTTTATGTAAAGAGAAATTTTATTGAAAGATGGTTCGGCTATTGTACGATTATAATCAAGCAAGCACTTAATGCTACAGATAAGAAAAATGGTACAGAGATAAAGATTTACGGCTCTTCTCATGATGGTGATTTACTAAACTGGTGGTTGGGAAAAGACTATAAGTCATCGTCGACAATTTTATCTGCTCAATCTGGCTATGGCTTCTTGGGATATACCATTATGCTTGATGTCATGATTGTTTTTTCTATTGCTATAGTTTTATGTTATTACGGGTTATATGTTTGGCTTATTATCCCATTAATATATATGATGATTTCTTTAGTTAAGGGACTTTTGGCGGTGCGTCAGAGTTATATCCAGCTGAAGGAAGATTACATAAAAGTAAGTAATGGAAAATTCGCTAAGGTATGCAACTATATAAAGTATAACGATATAGAAGTTGTACGGTTGGTTGCTACGCCCTTTACTTCATATACCCACCGATTAAAACTGATTATTTCTACAAATGGAACATCATTCACAATAAGA
This sequence comes from Bacteroides sp. OF04-15BH, assembly GCF_003477995.1. Classification (GTDB taxonomy): domain Bacteria; phylum Bacteroidota; class Bacteroidia; order Bacteroidales; family Bacteroidaceae; genus Paraprevotella. Next base: position 13,867 of record NZ_QUEM01000028.1, on the reverse strand, counting down.
AGTCTTAAGGAGCAGGAAGCAAAAGATATCTACGAACTGCTGTTATTAAAATGCTATAATCATTAGTCCTGATTCAAAGGAACATCTTGTTCTCAGGTTGGAGAAAGAAGTTTTTCGAATATAAACTTTCTGATATTCCTTTTTGCCGTTTCAGCTTGCAGAGCTTCTTCAAGCGGCATTTCTTTAGGAGTAATGCTATCCACTTTAGCAAAACCAGCTTCAAGCAATTGGGCTGTATCGTCAGCCTGTCCGGCCAGAAGCCAAACGGGAATGTTCTGCTTTTGGGCGTGGCGCAGAACGCGTTCGGGCAGTTTACCCATAAGTGTTTGGCGGTCGGCATGACCTTCTCCGGTAATCACCAGATCTGCTCCTTTTAGTTGTTGGTCAAAATGTATGAGATCGAGCAGAAGGTCGGCTCCGGATTCCATACGGGTGTGGAAATATTGCAGAAAGGCATAACCCAGTCCGCCGGCAGCTCCGGCACCGGGATGTTGCGACAAGTCTTTTCCCATTCGTCGGGCCGATTCTTGGGCAAACTGTTTGGCCCGTTCATCCAGTTGGCAGACCATTTCGGGGGTAGCCCCTTTTTGCGGACCGAAGATATGCGCGGCTCCGTGCGGACCATACAACGGATTGCGAACGTCGCAGGCCAATGTGAAATGGCATTCATTCAGACAACTGTCCGGAAGCTCTTCTATTTTTTGATTGGTGGTAAAGATATCAGCCAAGGCCTGAAGCATTCCCATTCCGGCATCACTGGTTCCGCTTCCTCCCAGTCCGATGATGAAGTTACGGCAACCTTGTTTTATGGCATGGGCAATCAGCTCACCGACACCGTAAGTAGTGGCGAGAAGCGGATTGCGTTCTTCTGCCGTCATGAGAGTGAGTCCGCAAGTCCGTGCCGTTTCGATTACTGCCATACCGTCAGCAGTCCGTCCATAACGGGCGCGGATAGGGCGCATCAACGGATCGTGAGCTGGTGCATCTATAAAGCTACCTTGCAGAGTCGAGATAAAAGCTTCGAGCATTCCTTCCCCTCCGTCCGACATGGGCAGGGCTATGACTTCGGCACCCTGCTGTTGCAGAGCTCCGGCAAATGTTTCTTCTACCTCTTGCGAACTGAGGCAACCTTTGAACGAATCTATGGCCAATACAATCTTCATGACTTTCTGCTTTTGTTTTCTCCATGCAAAGGTATAAAAGAAAAGCCACAGCTTTACAAAAACAAAGAAAAAGAGTCTTTTTATAAGGCATATAAATTCATTTGCCTATTTTTGTAATATGAAATGAAAAACGTAATTATGGAAAAAGACAAATTAGGTTATGTTTATATCTTGACCAATCCCAGTTTCCGTGCGGATTGGGTAAAAATAGGAAAAAGTTCCCGGCCGGTAGATGTTCGCAGTAAGGAGTTGGACAATACGGCGGTGCCTTTGCCTTTTGAAATTTATGCCACTTTAAGAACACGCAAGTATTCTGAAGTTGAGAAACAAATACACAAACAGATAGACCGGTTGACCGATTTGCGCATCAGACAGAACCGTGAGTTCTTCAATATTGCTCCTTCTGTAGCCTTGGATATCATGCGTGATATTGCGGATTTGCTGGATGATGCAGAGCTGACGATATACATAGACGGCAAGCCTGTTGTCAGTAAAAACAAGGAAGAAGACCATAAGTTCGAAAAGGAGAAGAAAGAGAAACAGCGTAAAGCCCCTAAACCGCCATTTAAATTCCACATGATCGGTTTGAATGTGGGTGATACCGTAACTTTTGATCCTCTGAATCTTTCTGTTCGTGTGGCCAGTGATGATAAGATTGAATACGACGGACGTTTGTACAGCCTTTCTGCTTTTACGGCGAATTTCCTTCCGGAAGAAATGCAAACCGCTTCCGGAACTTACCAAGGACCTAAATATTTCAGTTATCAGGGGAAAAAGTTGAGTGATTTGAGAAATGAGAAAGAAGGATAGTTTTTTTCTTATTATCAATGAAAATATAACTTTTTAATGAATACATTCTATGGAAGATATTACTAAAACATTTGCCATTCAATGGGTTGGCCCCTTTAAGGATATACAGCAAATGAAGGACTATCTTAAGAAAAATTCAACCTGCGACAATTCTTTATTTAATTTTTATTTCTTTTCTGGTAATAAAAGAGGTAAGGGCTACTCAAATGCCCGAACTTATGCATATTTTGGAATTCATAAAAAGGCTGATGGGATTGAGAAACGTCTTAATAGTTATCATACGCACTACAAGGATTTTCATGAAAATGACAATATGAGAATCTGGATTGGTGCTTTTGGTAATGAAATGGATCAGACAGAAGAAAATATAGAAGATGCAGAAACTCTTTTTATAAGAACTTACGGGCATAATGTTTTGACTGAAAATATCAAAAAGGTGTATGCAAATATAAAAGAGTCAATTTGTATAATCAATCTTTTCTATAAAACGAACGAAGAACCTTGGAGAAGAAAACCGGCGGACATCCTTTTTATGGATGATGTTTTGATTCATGAAACTGAAGAGAAAACGAAACGTACCCTTGTGGCTAAATTGAAATCAGTTGAATGGTAAGGTTAGTAATTTTTGTTTATGAATGGTGTGATGAGTACGATTTTAAATAAAAAACAATTAGGTGCAATTGGAGAAAATCTGGTGCAGACTAAGTTAATGCAGTTAGGATTGAATGTTGTCAATGCAAATATAATTCGACCGGATTATGAAGCAATAGATCTGATCTGTTCATTACCAAGTAGCAAAAACGCTGTTTGTATACAGGTTAAAACCTGTAGAGATTGTAATTTTCCTATTGGGATGACTTTAGGCAAATGTACGGAAGACTATTTGAAAGAAAAAATTAAAGGCCCTTGGGTCTTTGTTCACGTTTCTGGGGAAGGAGTAAAAATGGAGTTTCGGTATTATATTCTGACTCGAGAAGAAATGATAGCTTTATCCTCTGAAAGTAATTTCTGGTATGTGAATCGATGGAAAACGACTTATCGTTCGAAGCCTGTGAATCTGAAAAATGCCTGTGGCCTCGAATTAAAATGGCTTATGGGAGAGGGAGAAGAGGACAACTATAAGCACGAGGCTTTTATAAATCCTATTAAGGTGAGTGCAGAAAACAGATGGGACAAGATATTGAATGAGTTGGATAATAAAGAAGGTATTAACTACATACTTAAGGAGTTTACTGGAGTGGTCAATGTGCCGGAAGAGGAAAAGAAAGATGTGTTGCAGAAACAGTTTACTGTTTTGGCCAAGAAAATTTTGTACGGAGGGTATTTTCTGATCAATGGCATAAGACGTATTACACTGCAAGATATTGAATTCTATTATCATGAAGAGAAAGAGAACGGTTTGAAGGATCCGGCAATGTATCATACTTCTGATCATGAAAAAAATGAAGCTCTTCTATACTTTGCTCTGGGAGCCTTTAATTGTCATTCGTCCGGTATTGATATAACCTTCGAAAATCCAGAAGAGGAATACAGAGCTTCGTTCTTAATAAGAGGATATAAGGTGGAGTCTTTTGTAGATGGATGTTGGAAGGAAGAAAAGAAGCATGAAAAACGTCCTACTTTTCTTTATGAGGATTTATTAAAAGGTATGCAGTTAAATAATCCCTTGACAATAGAATGGATTAATGAAAAAAATAATACGGATTATGTAGAAGTCGGTACGAACTGTAGATTGAATGTTCCTGCTTATAAAAAAGATGAAAATAATTATTATATGAAAGATAGTGATAAAAATTATATAAAGGACGAGATAAGTGTCGTTCAGTATAGAAATTTATCAACTGCTTTGCAATCTGAATATTTTGCAGTATCTGGAAAATATTACAAGAAATGTAATAGACAATGGCGTTTTTATAGAAAATAAGTGTAAATATTTTCCTTAGAGAAAAATAATAAATAATGTTTTCATTTTGACTAAGTTATCTGAGAACTAATGACTAAAACTTCTTTAAATGAACTTATAAAATACCTGAGCTTAAAGTTTTTTACGAGGAGTTTTATAGAAAGTATTTGGAGTATTGAGGTAATTGTAATTTGGAATGAGGACAGAAAACTTACATCGTTAGATTTGATCCCAGAATTTAGATATAGCAATGGAAGTAAGAATCTTTCAATTTTTCAAATATACTTGCAGAATATCAAAACATAGATTATCTTTGTGCCGACAGGAGCATTGCTTATGCTCTGTTTATAACAACATAAAACAACAAACAGTATTCAAAGATGCAAAACAAGCAATTCTTTATGCTTTGCTGATTCCGGTGGTAGAAAACTCCATTAGTGAAAAGGAAATCATCATCCGGAATGCTGTCGCAGTTTGCGGCGGACAGGATTGCTGTGCTCTTTGACTTACTGGCTGCATACCTCTCTTTCGACTGGGGAAGGAGAGGTCTTTTTGTATGTTTTCCAAGAAAAGTTTCTGATGAATGTATCCGATAAGGAAGACGTTTCGGAAGAAATACAATAAGCTTGGGAAGCATGGTTTCCTTTTTTTATCAAAAATGTATGTTTAATCCTATTAATTTGTTGTTTTATGGAAGAAAAAACTTATTTACGTGTTCAATGGTTTTTGGAAGAACCTGATAATTATCAACCTGAATATGTTGACGACTTTTTGGATATTCAATTGATGTTTCCGGAGTTTCCACCCGAAACTTATGAACTGTCAATACGTATTTTTTCGGATAACCTTTTTCTGCAAGGAGTAAGTTCCCGATATTTGGGTGGGAAAGGCCCACGACGAATCAACTTTCAAGTACCTGTGTTTTTTTACAATCGAGAGTCGCCTTTATATATTTTCGTTTATCGGAATAGTTATCCAATTTGGTTCGGAAAGATTAATGATGTGTATTATCACTTTACTCGGGTAGATTTGGAAGATTTGGATCCGTCGTCCGAGAAATGGTTCTTTGCGGCCTATATGATGAAATGCTCTGCGTGGGATGAGTTCTGTCAGAAGAACTTTAACCGGTCCGTACTGCTCAAGCTTGTCCGTCTGCTGCATCGCAGATATCTACAGACGGATTCCGAAAGATTTCTGGCCGTAAGCGGGAAAAAAGAGGAGGCACGGTATTTCGCTGAAAAGATTCTGGGAGCCTATTTGAATGATGATTCTTATTATTCTGCTCCGATAGCAGAACTGAGTATTGATGATCTGATATCGGGAGAGGTACGCTGGAAGCAGGTGGCTGCGAAGCTGGAGAAATCAATGCCTAAGGTGGTGCTGATTGCCTTTCCAGAACCGAATTACCGCCTGGATAAGCTCCAGGCGATAAAACGGCAGATAAACCGGCTTCGGAATTTTTGCCCCGGTATTCACACGACTTTTATTTTTTACGGTCATCCGGATTTTCAGCTGTTTTTGCAGGAATGTTGTTCAGAGGGGAAAGCGCTGTTTGCTGAAGAGGCGTGTATAGACCTGAATGATCAAAGTAATGAAGAGTTCATGTGGGATTAGGACTCTTGGGGCGATGCGTCACGGAATGCTTTCAGCACGCTTACCATCTCCTCTTGCTTGTCGGTCAGAGTAAGTAACAGATTCCGGTATCTGCCCCGTTTCATCAAAGAACTCAACAAGGGGTAGACCGGAATTTCCTGTGTCCAGAACTCCTCGCCCATGAAAATCATCGGACTGGCATACCCGAAGCTTTCGTAATGGTTCTGCGTGGCGTCCTGGAAAATCTCCTGCATGGTGCCGGCGCTGCCTGGGGTGTAGACGATGCCTCCCTTGGCGATGGTCAGAATGCCGTCCTCGCGGATGCTGTTGTCGAAATACTTGGCTATGTGGGTGGCAAAGGGTGTGGCCGGCTCATGACCGTAGAGCCATGTGGGTACGCCTAAGCTTTGGTACTGTATCTGAGGGAAGCGTTGCATCACCTCGAAGGCGGTGTCGAGCCAGAGCGGATGGTCAAAGGTTGGGGCCTGTTTCAGAATCTCCAGAGCTGTTGTCAGTTCTGCTTCGGTCTTTTCGGCCATCCACGCACCCAGATGGGTGGCTTCCATCGCTCCGGGGCCTCCGCCACTGATCATCAGAAAACCCTCTTCGGTGAGTTGTTTGCTGAGGCTGACGATTTGTCGGTAACAGGTGTCCGTGCGTTTCAGACCGTGACCGCCCATGATGCCCACAATGCTCCGTTCGTCGTACTGACTTAAAAACTCATGCAGGGCGTTGCTGATGGAATGGTCGTGCAGGGTGCGTGCCAGAGTTTCCTTAATGTCGATGGCTGATGACATTTCCTTGCCGAGCGTGAGGTAATGACGGTAGACAATCTGATCGAATGTCTGCTTGAAGGTTTCCGGTTGTCCGGGTACGTAGTGGGCATAGAGCGTGAAGGCATCATACAGATGCCCGATAAAAGGATTGAAAGGCACCTGTATGTTCGGAAAAACCAGATTCTCCGTTTCCACGGCCCGCTGCATGTCCAAAGGCAGATGACCACCCAAGAACAGACAGTTCTGGAAGGTGCATGCTGCCGCTTCTGTCTTGAACGGACTGAAATCGATGCTTTGGAAAGCATATCCTTTGATGTGTTTCTTGCTCTTCAACAGTTGGAGAGCTTCTTCGGGTGTGTTGATTTCAATGTGTTTCATACGTCCATCTTCCAGTTACAATCGTTGTGGTAAATCATCTGATGCGTCATGCCTCCGTCCACCGTAAGGCAGATTCCGTTTACAAAATCATTTTCCGGTTGGCAGAGGAATACGGCAGCACGGGCAATGTCTTCGGGAGTACCGATGCGCTGCGAAGGATGTTGCAACAGATCGGCCGGAGCATATTCCGGAGTTTCATCGCTCTGTTCGGGGTGATAAGGCTGGGTTTCGATCCAGCCCGGCGCTATGGCATTAACCCGGGCTATGCCTCGCAGACTGACGGCCAAGGCATGAGTCAGCGCTGTGATGCCTCCTTTGGCGGCCGAATAGCTTTCGGTGTCGGCCTGTGATTGGAAGGCTCGGGTAGAGGAGAGGTTGACGATGCTCGCTCCCTTGCGGAAGTGTTCCTTGAAGCGTTGGGTCAGCCAGTAGGGGGCGGCGACTCCAACCCGCTGCACATACAGGAAATCGGCATAGCTGCATCCCGACAGGACACCACCGAGCATCAGACAGGCATTGTTGATGAGAATATCAATCTGATCCTCCCGTTCCAGCAACCAGTCGGCAAAACGGTTTAGCGTTTCTTCTTCGGCAATGTCGCCCTCAAAAGGAAATATCCGTTCCCGTATGGTTTCGGGATGAGGCTCGTCATGCAGTTGCTTGTCGATATAGTACACACGTGCGCCTAAGGTGGCAAAAGTTTCGGTCAGGCAGCGGCCGATACCGGCAGCCCCGCCGGTAATCACGCACACTTTTCCCTGAAAATCGGGAGTCTGTATTGTTTGATGTTCCATGATCTGTTTTTCTTTATCATTTATCAGAATGACTGGTTGATCGTCTTATCTGAGTCTTGTTTATTTCTTACATAAATTCTTGAAATCGCAGTAGGCGCATTTCTCTTCTATCTCGGTCTGCCGGAAATCACCGTCGGGATTGAAAATCTCTTCGAGCAGTGTTTTCAGATGCGTGCGGAAGTCCGTATTGAATTTCCGGAAATCGGTTACCTCTTCTTTCTTGCGGGCTTCACCCATCTTGATGACCGGAGAATAATCTTCATTGGCCGCTTCGTGGATATAGAGCAATACCGGCGTGATGTCCTTGTCCTTGAATTTCTCTTCAGACTGCTCACACAAGATGGCGGCATAAAGGAAAGTCTGGAAAATGTAGCCCGAACGGTTTTTCGACGGTTCGAACAACGCCTCAACACTGGTGGTGGAACCGCTCTTTCCTCCCGTCTTGTAGTCTACGATGCGCAGGCAGTTTTCCTTTAAGTCCATGCGGTCGATTGTACCGCCGATGCAACTGTGAATCTCACCTTTCGGGGTGGATATGCGGATATTCTCCCGCACTTTTATTTCAGAGCCGACCAGCGAGAAAGGAGCATATTGAAGGTCTTTCTCCAAAAGCTGACGGATGTAGCGGTAGATCACTTCGGAATTGATGTACTGGATACCGTTATATTCCGGTCGCTCGTTCTCTGGCAGATTGAAGAAATGCTCACGGAATCCGCGGTCGATATACTCTCGCAGCGTGTGTTCCTGCTCTTTGCTGAGCAGGTCCGTCAACAGCTGGCGGGTGATGACTCCGTTGCGGGCAGTCAGATCCTTATAGATATGCTCGGCGGCATCGTGGAAGATGGTTCCGAACAGAGCCGAGTCGATTTCGGCGCTGACCTCTTCGGGAGCGGTGAGCCCGGCCACATATTTATAATAGAACTTCAGTGAACAGTCCATATAGCAGTTCAGGGCTGACGGGGAAATCAGGGCCCGCGGATTCACCCGTTGGTCGTAGATGCTTTGCAGACGCTTCATGATTTCCGGGGTCTTGCGGATGAGAATCTCTTCGCTTCCCTGTGGGGATTGCGCGGCTTCGAGCTTGACCCGTTTGATGTCGTAGCCCCATTCGATGAGGAACTGGAGCATGAAGCGCGACATTTCTCCACGGTTCAGACCGTCGCTGGTGGTGTTGTAAACCAGACTGACCTTTTCGGCACGTTGCAACAGGCGGTAGAAATAGTACGCGAACACCGCAATCTTATGATCGATGGTGGTCATGCCGAAAGCCTTGCGCAGATTGTACGGAATAAAGGACGTGTCGCCGCCGGCTTTAGGCAACTGTCCTTCGTTCACGGAAAGCAGAATCAGATGACGGAAGTCCAGGTTACGGGTTTCGAGCACACCCATCACCTGCAGTCCGATGGCCGGTTCGCCGTGGAAAGGAATGCTGCTGGAAGACATCACCCGATTGACCAGTCGTACCAATGTCTGTGGCGTGACTTCCAGTTCTCCGCTTTCGATCAGAGAGTGGAAACGGTTAATCTGGGTATAGGCTTTGAACAGCGCTTCGCGGTAGAGCTGGTCAAAGGCCTCGTTGTCCTTTTCCTTCGGTTTGTTTTTATACACCAAGGCCACCTGTTTCAGCGCATCGCTCACCAGTTGGCACAGGGCGGCATTCTGTGTGCGTGGGGTAAAGAGCAATCGGAGCACCTCGTCCTGTTGCAGTTCGGAGGGGTGCGGAAAGAACCGGTTGTCCGTGGTCAGCTTGCGGGCCAGCTCATCGGCTTGTTCCGAAAGCATGCGGGTATAAGGATGCTTCAGCAGACTCACCACTTCGGCAAAGAGAAAGCGTCCGTTGTTGGGGTTGTAGCCTTCGGTGTGCAGTTGCAGCAACGCGTTCAGAAAACTGTAGGCCGGTGTCTGCGACATGGGGAATCCCATGGTGATGTTCACGTGGCGCACTTCGCCGGGTAGGGCATGAAGCATGGAAGGCAACAGCGCCTCGTTGCAGAGGACTACTGCCGTTTCCTTTTCCTGTTCGGTAAGATTTTCGCCGAGCCATTGGGGCAGATAACGGATCTGGGCGTTCTCGGTCGAGGACTCCACATAAGTGATTTCCTTCGGACGGTTCAGATTCCGGAAAAGTTCCGGCGGCAGTTCGGACGGGAAATCCCGAAGATTGCGACGGATGAATTCGCCGGCCTCGTGCGGATGCTTCTGCAGATAGAATTCATCATAGTCCCAGTAGAAAGAGGCCATGCCCGCTTCATGAAGACGTGTAAAGAGTGTATGCTCCACCTTGTTCAGTACGTTGAATCCCACGAACACATAGCGCTGATGAGGAAGCGTCGTGACATCCAGTTGTTCGATGACTTCCCGATAGAGCATTCCTTCGTAGGCCAGTCCCTGGCGGTGCAGCACATCCCGGAACTCGCGGTAGATGTTTCCCAACTGCGACCACAGACGCGAGAAGCGGTCTTTCAGTTCCGTGCTCTGCTCGATGGAGAAGTTCCGGAAGAACTGGCTCAGTGCCTCCTTCTGTCCCTCCTCGAGAAATTCTTCACGATCGGTCAGTTCATTCAAGTCGCTCAGGTTGCTGAACAGGGTTTTCGTGTCGGCCATATTCTTGTCCGCATCGTCAAAATCACTGATGAGCAGCTCGCCCCAGTAGTAAAAGGCATCGAGAGATTCCTGGCTTCCTGTGGCGTTCCGGAAAATCTTGTAGAGCTCGCACACCAGTTTTACAGGGTCGCCGATTTGCAGGGAGGAGCATTGGCGGAACAGTTCGCTGATGCTTACATAGGCCGGTGACCAGATGGGGTGACCGGCTTCCTGCGCCAGATACTCGTTGAAGAACAGGGCCGCACGTTTGTTTGGAAAGACCACGGCGGTGTGCGACAGGTCGCCGCCGGTCTTCTTATATAGGTCTATTGCTACTTGCTTTAAGAAAGTTTCCATTTGTTGTTTGTTTTTGTGGGACACTTTATTCCGTAATCTCTTCCAGTTCCTGACTGTATCCGTAGAGCAGGAATCCGCTTACCTGCGCATAACCCATCTGGTGCAGCAGTTGCATGTATTCGCGTACCTGCTCGGCATGACGAGGATTCTTGCGGGCAAACTTGAAATCAATCACCACTAGGCGGTCGCCCTTTTTCATCACACGGTCCGGTCGCTCGGAGCGGACGCCGCCGTCTGCTGTCGGGCTGATGATGGTGCACTCGTTATATACTTCCCATTCCGGACCGAACCAATCCTTGATTTGTGGTATATCCAATACCTTGCGGGCAATGCGGGCCACCTGGGCTTCCTCTTCTTCCGAGCGGAACAGACCTTCGAAGCGCAGTTGCTCCAAGGCTCCTTCCAGGTCATCGGCCTGTTTGATGCAGGCAAAGAGATAGTGCAGGAGACTTCCCCGGTCGGCATAGTTCACCTCGTCCTCATCGCCTTCGGTATCAATGAAAGCGGCCGAACGGTTGGACTGTCGGAACTCAATGTCGGTTTGTTCCTGCAAGGAATCCAAAGAGATGGTAACGGTTGTGCGTGGGGCGGTCAGATGGTTGGTTGAGGCGGATTTATCACTTTCCTTCTCCTTCCGTTCGGGAGCCGCGAGCGTTCCGTATTCGAATACGGTGGTAGTGGTAGCTTCTTCCTCATTGTCCGTTTCACTGGCTGCTTCTTCCTGGCGCAAGGTGACTTTGTCACGTGCCGAGAGAGCCAGCAAGGTTTCTTCCAGCCATTGCGATACGGTACCCGTTCCTCCCTGCCGTCCCCATACAAACAGGTTTTGACAGGCACGGGTAAACGCCACGTAAAGCAGATTCATATTGTCCACCCAAAGATTGTGTTGCTCTTCCAGATAACTGTCGCGGAACACGGATTCTTTCATGGCCGATGAATAGTTTACCGGAATGAGGTCGAGTTCATCGAAAACGGGAGCCACCTGCTGGTCTTGCGGCACGGTGCACCAAATCAGATGATTGTTGGTTTCATTCTCCGTTTTCCAGTCGCAGAACGGCAGCAGTACCGTGTGGAACTCCAGTCCCTTGGATTTGTGAATGGAAAGGATGCGGATGCCCGAAAGTTCTCCCGAAGGAATTGTCTTGGCATGCAGCGTCTCGTCCCAGTAGGTGATGAAAGCCGTCAGTTCCGAAGATTTGTTCTGCAGATATTCGGTCACGGCATCATAGAACGCACAGATATAGGCATCCTGTTTCTGAATCCGTTTCATTTCAAAGAGAATGAAGAGCTGTTCCAGCAGTTCGTACAGCGGCAACAGACGCCATTTCTCCAGTTGTCCGGTAAAGGCTTGCGGCAGATAGTCTTCCACCCGGTTCAGCAAAACGGTGTTCAGGTCAATATCCTTTTCCAAAACGTCGTGCTGGTAAGCCACAGCCAGACGGGCACAGGCGATGCGGTCGTCCGGATTGGCCAGATAGCGCAGGCAGTCCACCAGCATGCACACCGCCGTAGAGGCATCCATGCAGAAAGCCTCGTCCGATACAATATGATAAGATGTATTCTTGTCGAAATAGTCCGCAATAAGCGGAATCAGATTATTCTTTCGGATCAGAATGGCAATCTCATTCTCGCGGATACCGCTCTGCACCAGCTCGTCCACCTGTTTGCCTAGTTCGTGCAATACGGTTTCCTGATAAGCCTCCCGATTCCGGTTGTCGGGAATGAGCGAAACACGCACAAAGCCCTTTTCCTGCTTTTGTGTTTTCTGCGCCACATCCTGATAAATATCCAGTATTTGCGGATAGCCCTCCTTGCCGATGCTGGCATCCTCCTGAGCCAGTTGTCGGCAGGTTTCTTCAAAGAACAGGTTATTGAAATGAATGATATTCGCTTCGCTTCGCCAGTTGGTATCCAGCGTCTGGGTGCGTACGCGGAAACTCGGGTCTCGGTCCAGTCCGGCCAGAATACGCCAGTCTCCGTTTCTCCAGCGGTAGATACTCTGCTTGATGTCGCCCACAATCAGACTGCCGTCCTTCTGTGCCAGACACTCTTCCAGCAGCAGATGGAAGTTCTCCCACTGCATGCGCGAGGTGTCCTGAAACTCGTCAATCATCACCACGTCAATGGTCGTACCGATTTTTTCATAGATGAACGAGGCATCGCCTTCTCGGATCAGTCCGTGAAGCAGAGCGTTTGTGTCCGACAGGAGAAAACGGTTGTGTGCCTCATTCAACAGGCGCACCTCCTGATCGATATGCACCAGCAGAGGCAGGTTATACAGATAGCGTGAGGCCAATGAGCAGGAGTTTACTTTCAGATTAGCCCGTGGACGCAGCTCTTCGGCGGTAGCCAGCGTTTCCATCAGCTCCGACTGAGCCAGCCCGATGATGACATCCTTGTTGACAGAGGTCTTGGTGGTCCAGTTTTCCGGTGCTTCGAGACATTTCTCCACGGTAGCATTCCGCACATCTTCCTTGAAGTTGCCGTTGGCCAGTTTCCGGAAATAACTGCCGATGCCGTTTCTTCCGCTTTTCAGGTCATTGGGTTCCAAACCATGCTGTTGCAGTACCTCCTCAAAGTGCTGGCTGAATCCCTGCATGATCTCCTCCGTTTCCTGTTTCAACTGATTCAGGCGTTTGCGGTATCCGGCAATGAATTGCGTGTTTCCGAGTTTCTCGCGCAAATTCTGTCCTTTCTCCAGATACACCTCGTTGAAGATGTTTTTTCCGAACGACTTGATTTCGCCCGATACATTCCAACGGCTGTTGTCACTGATGCGGTTCTCGATATATTCCAGCAGCCAGTGGAGCACCGGAGAGCGGCGGTCCAGTTTCTCGATCATCGAGTCGACGGCATCACTCAGCACCTCACCGTTGTTCAGTTCGATATTCAGGTTGGCACCCAGTTCCAGTTCGCGAGCCAGATTGCGCATCACCGACTGGAAGAAAGAGTCAATTGTTTCGATGCGGAAACGGCTGTAGTCATGGATGATGTTTTTCAAGGCCTGGGCAGCGGCTTCGCGGATTTCGGTATCCGACTTGGAAGAGTGCTCTCGGATTTTGTTGAGATAACCGTCCGAGGCCGGGTCTTTATGGGCGATGCCGTAAAGCTGGCTCAGGATACGTTCTTTCATTTCGGTAGTAGCCTTGTTCGTAAAGGTCACGGCCAGAATGCGCCGATAGGCAAACGGGTCTTCGATAAGCTGGCGGATGTATTCCACAGCCAGAGTAAATGTTTTGCCCGAACCGGCAGAAGCGCGATATACTAATAAATGAGGATCTTGTTCCATAGCGAATAATCGTTTATTTTGGAATAAAGATAGAAAATTCTTTTGAGATACCGGCATATCCGCAACTAAAAAACTATGAATCTCATACACGGTCAGTTGCTGTGGGAAATCCCGAAATAGATTTTTCGAAGCATCCTGGAGATTGCTTGCATTGGTGGCTGTTTTTTCAGAGTCTGTTTCCCCTCAAATCCGCAACTAAGCTCTTCAGCGTCCTTCTTGCG